>NZ_JRPL02000058.1 GCF_000765905.2 Helicobacter trogontum
TTTCCACCCACTTTGATTTCTAAAAATCTTTATCAAACTCCCACACACACGATACTTTCTAGCAATATCCCCCACTTTGATTTTATACAAAACTATACAGAAGTTAAAAACAAATACAAAGAGCAAAAAAAGAACGATAAAAATACATCAAATCCGCCAGAAAAGATATTTTCTCTTGTATATCTTTTAAATGAAGTGAGTTATATAGCAAGGTTTAAAGATAGCAAGGATATAGAGGAATTTAACATATATAGGATGATAGATTTAATCACGCAACTACAAGAAGCAAAAATTTATATAAAAATTCTAGATAAAAAATTCTTTGATGAATTAGAAAACAAGCAATGCAGTGTAGCAGAATTACGAAGTGTGCTAAAATGTCAGCCCTTTATGGTAGTTGATGAAAACAACAAAGAAATACTTAATGAAAGCAATAGAGCAGAAATCTTTTACTATAAAACCTTTAATAATCTAGTCTCGCAAATTTTGCAATCTTATAAAACTGCCTAAGGAATCTACAATAATGAATGAATATCAAAAAGCCTATATCGCATTGAGCAGAGAGCTACTTTTTTCATCAAGTCCTTTGGTTATCACACCAAAGAATCCTTACAAGACCACCAAAAGTCTCTATAGTTCTTTAGAATGCAAAATATTTTTTGATAAAGAAAAAGATGTAATCTATATTTTTACTTATAATGGGGATGCGTTTGATTGCAAGGATTTATTACAAGATATAAATAATCTTACCAACCAGAACAAACAGGATTTACAAAATTACAATATCTCGATTTTTTTAGAATCTACCCTCCTCACAGGTGGTAATGAATCTAAGAGTTTAGGTTATGAATGCTTCTTTGGCACATTAGATTCTAAAGATAGCAATCTAGGCTTAGATACTCTTAAACCCATCTATCACTTAATCGGTGAGATAGATTCTAACTCTATAGAATCTACAAGCAATAATAGAGCTTCTAACAATTCCCTAAGCACCCTCCAAGTATTTCTAGGTAGCAATACCCTAACACTCTTAAACTACTCCCTCCTAGATTCTAGCCTTAACATCAAGTTAGAATGTAACTCCAAAGAATCTAAAGAAATACTAGAGAGAGAACAAATACAAAGAGAGCAGACACAAAGAGATTCTAACTCTATAGATTCTCTAAAGCACTGCACTCCTTCACCCAATACTAGAAGATGATGAAATAAAATGTCCTCATAATGGAGTAGTAAAACTAAAGAGTAATATATGTTACAATATATTCGGATTAGAGAGTTAGGAGATTTTAAAATGTTTTTGTATAAAAAATGCGAAGTATGTGGGAATAACATTAATAAATTACAGAGTATTTGGAATATTTACACACTAAAAATAGGCGAAACTCTGCATTGTAGTCATTGTGGCACATACTATCAGGTAAGCAAAACTATTCAAGCTTTTGCTTCCTTTTATGTGAATCTAGGACTAGGTATTATACTTTGGCTTATTCTTGGAATATGTATAAATGTCTGTATTCATACGCTAGACATTAGTGTCAATAAAAATATTTCTCTTATTCTATCTTTGGTATTATCTTTTTTATTGTTAAGTTTTATAAATTGCATAATAGCCTGTTTAATCCCATTGGGCATAACGCAAACACCTAAAGAGAAGTGTAAAAAATCACTCGTGTATTGGCTATGTCTTTTGCTATTATCCGCTGTGCTGATAGCTTTTATTGCTGGATTCTTGGGGCTACATTAATATAAGGAGCAAATATGGACAACAATAAAGATTTTACAGACCATTTAAGTGATTTTGGCGAAGGACTTGCTTCTTTTTTTACTACTGCCTATAATTTCGGGGATTTTTTGGGGAGAATCTCTGGGTTGCGAGATTGGCAACACGGCAGTGTTGTGTTAAAAGATTACTATCAACAAGAAGCCATTGAGGAAGTGAAAAATAATGTTTAATCCAAAAATCTACTTAATATTGATTCTATTTTGCAATTTACTCTTAGCCAAAGAAGGATTCAATCCCTACCAAGAATACAAATGGGGAGCTAAAAGCACCCCCAAAGAATTTGCAGACCCGATTTATTGGATATATGACTTTGTGTATCTCAATGCTTATACAAAAAGCCTTAACACTCCAACCAAAGAGCAAATAGCAAAAATCTTAAATTCTATACAAAATCAAACAATGGAGCAAATATTACTTATTTATCCAAAATCTAGCTCCTTTGTCTATCCAAATTCTATTATACACTCTTGTATTATTCTAGGTGCAAAGCACGATATGGAATCTAAAAAACAAAGCATATTATGTAGCACAAAATATTGGCTAAAACTCACGCAAGACTTTTTTAAAACCATAAAAGATTATCCACAAGATATTTGTAGAATATATGATGAGATATTTGTTGATGAAAACAACGCTTTTCCCGAAGTAAATATTGCAGGAATTATTGGCTCACTTATCAATCATAAAGAAATACAAGAATATAAAGATTCTAAACCATTGCTTAGTGTTTTAAAAGTGGAATTAGAAAAGATTTTAAGTATCACCCAAGCAAACCGATGCTTTAAGAAGGATAAATAATGGCGACTTTCGAACAGGAACTTGCAAATTATGTAAAAAATATTAAAGGTATTGGGGATGTAGCATTTGAAATGTTGCCAGAATATTCGAAAATAAAAAAGTTGGGTAAGAAATTTTCAAAGAGAATAAATCCATATATTTATACATTAGACGCCTATGCTGTTTATAAAGAAACGGGGAAGCTAAAAAATGCGATAGCGAGATTTACTGCAGATGTAGCTGGTGGGGTAGCAACAACATTTATTGTAGTTTCAGGTGTGGAAACTATGCAACCAGAACTCATTGCAGTATCGTTTTTTGTGGGGGACATAACAGAAAAAGTGGTAGAAGAATTTTCTCTCAAATGCCTCACTTTCCTCGACACCCATATCCTTACCCCAATCCAAGAAACTATCCACAACTTCCTCATACGCACATTTATTGAGCCTGTTGTCCATCAAATAATGCAGTGGACTCCAAACCCATTAGCTCCCTTTAGTCCCTTCGGATACAATACAAGTGATGATATATCTTTTGTGTATGCGTATGCTGTCTTTAAAGATTCTCACTATAAACATAACGCATATAGTCATAGCACCCCTACTTATGCGTATAATACCTATACACAAGAAAGGGTTAATGCTCTATCACAAGGCTTTAGCTCTCTAGCAAGTGATGTTTCTACACATAATATTGTCATATCAGATTCTGATATATCGCATTGCTTTGATACTTTGCTTTATAGAGAATTAGAATCTCTTTATAAAGACTATATGGCATATACACCTATTGCACTAGATAATGGATATAAAATTGGAAACATCAAAGCCTCCTACCTCCAACGCATACCACAAGAGGATATAGAATCTCTCACACCAAATTCTCCCTTACACCTCCTTAAAGCCCTCTTTTTCTGTGAGGATTATATACTTTTAGATTCTAATAAAGAGCCGTTA
>NZ_JRPL02000059.1 GCF_000765905.2 Helicobacter trogontum
TCGTCTTGAAGGACAATATTTTTTATTATAATAAAGAAAATGGTAGCTTTATTGAAGGAAAATGGGTTAAAGGAGAATGGCGTGCTGACAAATAAAGAAATGATAAAGAGATTTAGAGATTATGCGGATATAGCTGATGCTTCATATGCTATGTTACATTATGTGTATGAAAGTATAGATTCTGCAAATCCAAATAAAGCTTGGTTAGCTGATAATATCAGCTTAGGCGATAAAATTAAAAAAGATATAGATATAATGGACAAACAAGGTAAAGCAATAAACACCAAAAAACAAGGAGAAAACACCACCTACGCTCGAGCCATAGAAGCACGACTTTGCAAAGAAATGATAAATGATGAAAATAAACAAATAAAATCTATCAACGATATATCACTTCAAGCTAGAATCTCCCAACGCACCAAAAACTTTGTAAATCGTTATGAATTAGTCCATCATATCCCAAATACTCTAAGTGGTTATTCATCTACAATCTTTTATGACATGCATAATAAAGATTATATCATTGCCTTTCGTGGGACAGAGTCTAAAAAGGAAATAATGTGAGAATGGTATATGTAATCTTTGGAATCTTAGCAATAATGTTTTTTTAGTTAGTGGGTGTTTATTTAAATACTTTGATCCGCAGTATTATGAATACAAAAAATTATTTTACGAAGAGAGTGGAATATATATCTATGATGAAACACTATATCAAGAAGCTGAAAAATTACGAAAAAAATAGAGGTTTGTATATATTTGCAACTTTTACCCCTTTATTATCTAATGGTTATGAGCTCAAGATTGACACACAAAAAGCTTCTACGCAAGCTAGGCAAATTAATACTAGAATACGAACAAGTGATTATCTCGAATATTATTTTATAGACTCTCAAAACAAAAGACATATAATTTCATACATGAAAGGATTTTATTTTCAATATTACGGCTTATGGTTGCAAGGTGATGAGGGGAGAGGATTTTATTGGGAAACAACGGATTACTTTGATAATGGTTCGAGTGCTAATAAATTTATTTTCAAGGATGAAAAATGGGTAAAAATAAAGAATTAATAAGTAGATTCAAAGATATGGCTAATTGTGCTAATGCAAGTTATGCTTTTTTAGAGTATGTGTATGAGAATATAGAGTCTAAAGAAAGTGTATAAATGAATAGGCTTAAAAAGATTCTAAAAAATATTAAGTCTTATTGTATTTTCTTTGATGATTCTATGGAATATGACATTTGGTTGGGGGTGGTTTGTGCCTTATAGCCTACAACCAAGTTATCACGAATTTGGAGCAATGTGTAAGCTTAATGAATTACCAGACAATGAAGAGAAATATAATAAAATCTTATCATATTATGATTTAGATTGGAATACTATGTTTGAAACAATGAAACCAATGTAAACGAGCGATGAATATCAAAAAAATATATGTTAGGAGAAACCAAAATACACAACAGAATAGAATTTGATTCAGGTTTTTTTGTATATTTAGATAAGACGAAACAAAATATTGTTAGGATTAGCCCATATTTTTTTGCAAGGTGGGACACTAAAAGAAAATATCTCACAACAAAAAGCATAGCTTCTTACGAGCTTGTATTTAAAACAGCTTATGGAAGTTGCACATCTATTAAGGATTAACAATGAGCAATAAAGAACAAATACAGAAATTACGAGACTATGCAGAGCTAGCTTGGGCTAGTTATTGGTACTTTCATTTGGCAGATAAAGATTATAAACCTAAAGGTTGGTGGAATAAAGATAGGGAGAGATTGGAACAATTTGCAAAACAATATAATAATCCTAAAGCAACAGAAGTTGAATTAGAATCTATTAGACCCACCTACGCTGACATTCTCAACATAGAATATAGCCCTTTATTTAGTGGCGATATATCCCCCAATCAAGCAAAAAGATTCTTTTCTCGCTATGATTTACTCATTCATCAACCAAATACTGAAAGTGGATTCTCTGCTACTTTATTTGGAGAAAAAAGAAAACAAAAGAATACAGAATCTAAAGAGATTAGCTATACAAGTGAATATGGCTATATCAATTATATCTTAGCTATTCGTGGTACAGAGCCACTTAATATGGGTGATATAGGAGCTGATACAAGTCTCACATTAAGAAATCTCCCTAAAAAACAACATCTTGATATGCTTTTGTTTTATAATCAATGTATAGGAAATATTCCTTTTATGTAGAAAGAGATTCCAAAGAATATACTTTAGCTATACAAGGTAATTATGATAATAGAGATTATGTAGAAGCAGATGCTTGGAATTTATTGATAAAAGAGCAAGTGCCACGAGCCCACTATAATAAATATACTTAATTTTTATGAACACAGAATCTAAAGGGATTATAAAATGAAAGAATTTAAAATATTGCTGATTATCTATATACTATTAAGCCTATTATTTGCCATTGGATTTTATGGATTGATAGGAGATTTCCAAAAATCTACTAAATTTTTTATAACACTTTTAGCAATTCCTTTGTTCCCTTATTCCTTATTTTTCTTTATTGTAGATACGGTAAAAAGCTTTACGATATGGAAGCTAATAAGTATAATATTGCTAATCCTATCTGCTTATATGTATTTTATAGAGGAATGGGACTGGGTATTTTCAGATAGAGATTTATATATATCCCCATCTGCAAGATATTTTATAACACTTTTAGCAATTCCTTTGTTTCCTTATTCCTTACTTTTCTTTATTGTAGATACGGTAAAAAACTTTACGATATGGAAGCTAGTAAGTATAATATTGTTAATCCTATCTGCTTATATGTATTTTATAGACAAATATGATTGGGCTTGGTTAAGATAGATTGGCAATGCTAAATGGTACTTATAAATAAATGGAGGGATAACATGGAGAATAAGAATAAAGAATTAATTAAAAAGCTTAGGGATAATGCCGAACTTGCTTGGAGTGCTTATGGATATTATGATTTTTTTACAGAACCTTTTTACCATATGTATCTTTTAGACGATAATAAACAGGCACACTATATTAAGGATATAGCGGATATTATGAATATTTCATATTGTGATGTTTATGTGGCAGACTTAATATTTCCAAATAGAGAAGGGATAAAAGTAGGCACACTTAAAGGTGATATGACTCCCACACAAGCACAACGCTTTTTTGAAAAGTATGATTTACTAGATTACTATCCAAAATTTGACTATAAACATAACAAACAAAAACAGGGTTTCCACGCTTGTTTATTCCAAAATAGAGAATCCAAGCAATACACCCTTGCTATACGAGGTAGTTATGATAATAGAGATTATGTAAAAGCAGATGCTTTGAATTTATTGATAAAAGAGCAAGTGCCACGAGCTTATTACGAGGATATGCTAAGATTCTATAATCAATGCAAAGCAAAATATCCTGCTATCATAGAATCTAAAAGCTTAAATATAGTAGGACATTCACTAGGTAGTGCTCTAGCTCAAATGCTTACTTTA
>NZ_JRPL02000005.1 GCF_000765905.2 Helicobacter trogontum
CACGCCAAAGTGTCATTTACGCCACCACTCACCACTGCACCACTACTCATGTCATTGAGTGCATGCAAAGTATGCGTAGCATTCGTGGTAATCTCATTACTCACACCAAATGTGTGTTTTGCCATCTTTTCTAGCATATCCACCCTATAATTATGCAGAAATGCCTCTGCTTCTGCTTCACTCTTAAAAGGCTCACTCCATATTTGAAGGACTTTGCCACCACGACCAATGCCATTGGTGTAGGTGAAGGTGAAATATTGCTTATTCAGTGTGATAAACATTTTTTGTTTATCATTGGCTCGTTTCACCTTTTGATAAAGGACATTTTTGTCCTTTTGTAAGGTAAAATTTTTTAACACTAAAAACTCTTTACTACTTATCCATTGTCCCATTATTTTTCCTCTTTATAAGCAAAGCATGCTTGTCTTCTTGCCTTAACTTTAAGCTTACCATTATGTGTTCTTCTACTGAAGTGCCTGTTGCAATAGTAAAAACACTGATTGCCTCTTTGCACACGCTCACTATACTCACATTTACCACATATCCTAGTATGTTTAGTATCCATTTTTTGATCGCATAAAAGCACTACATGGTTATTGTCTCCAGAGATACTAACATTAAATAACATTGTTTGCTCTTGCTTTTGCCTCATTACTTTATCTGATTTAGGTTTTGACCACATACTATAAGCATATTTTATTTTTCCTTGTTGCTTTTTCATATTTTCTCCTTTCTATCACGCGCTCTTTTTAGGGATATAAAACCCTTCAATCTCAAGCATATCACGCAATTCTTTTGCTCTACCTCTTTTACCCTTAATCCTGGCACATGAAAGGGAGTTTAAAAGTTCAATATCTTGCTTATTTAAGCCTTTAGACAAAGCCCATGCCCGTATTCTCATGCCTCTTTTTGCCATTTGCGTGGCAATATTATCCTTTTTATCCATTTTTGCACCTTTCTATGAAATTTATGCTATAATCCACTTAACCCCAAAGCTAAAGCTAAGGGGAAAGCGGTTATTTTTTAAGTTTAGAAGCTGTGTTTAACCTATTTTAAGGGTTATTTTCAGCCTCCAAAACTTAAGTTTTACAACCACTTTTTTAAACTTCCTGATTTTCATCATAAAGCCTTTAAAAGTGATATTCTTCCTACCCACCCAACCGATTAATGTTTTTAAGCTAAAATACATTAATTAATGATATTATAGGACATTTTTGGTATTTTGTCAAGTAAAAAGGACATAAATGGTTGAAATTGGTAAAAAAATTGCAAGTTTAAGGAACAATGCAGGAAAAACACAACAGGAATTGGCAGATTTTTTGGGAGTTGATGTAAAAAAAATAGGCAGAATAGAGCGTGGAGAAACAAAAACCATAAAAAATAATGATTTAAAATCAATTGCTATTTTTCTAAATACATCAATCAATGATTTACTTGAAAATAAAATGTCAGTAAGTCAAAACCAAAATGTCAGTAAGTCGTCAGTAAGTCGTGTCAGTAACTTGTCAGTTAGTGATTCGTCAATGTTTCCCACTCAAAACAAATTGTCCCTCAATAGTGTCCCTCAATCAGAAAATGTGTCCCTCAATATGTCTATAAGCAATTTGCCAATGTCTGCTGATATGATAGCAGTCCCATTTTTTAAAGACAGCACAGCTTCAGCAGGTTTTGGAGTAGTGAATTTTGAAACAGAAGTAGCACATATACCACTATCAAAGCCCTTTCTGCTCGAAGTTTGTGGCGTTATGAGTTTAAAAGGACTAAGCATACTACAATGTAGCGGTGATAGTATGCAGCCTACAATACAAGATGGCGATTATTTGCTTATCCAAGAGGAACAAAATATAAAAGAGGGTTCTATTTATGTCGTTGAATACAATAATGAGATTTTTGTAAAACGCATACATAAATACCCTAAAATACGCCTTTTGAGTGATAATAGAGACTACCTTCCTATTGAGATAGGAGGCGAGGAAAATATAAAAATCATGGCTAAAGTAATTACTTCTATTAGTATAAAAAAAATTTAATATTTTTGAGACAGTTTTTTGTATATTGTGCTATAATGATAGAGAGAATTAAGAAAGCTTTAAATTTAAATACCTTTGAAATAAGTGTTTAAATGCCTATTTTACGAGCTTTAAGCTAGTTATTTATACATCTGTATAGTATTTTGTATAGGAATGTATAGGATTTTTTAGACAATGTATAGGATTCTTTAGAATTTGTCTAAATTTTTCCACCCACTTTGATTTCTAAAAATCTTTATCAAACTCCCACACACACGATACTTTCTAGCAATATCCCCCACTTTGATTTTATACAAAACTATACACTATGTTATTTTATATTTGTATCAATTATTTAAGCTTAACTATTACGTATATTATCCTACCCATTTTGCCATTACATTGTATAGATAAATTTGATATTTAAAGACCACTTCTTCTAGTTATTACCAAATAATACAATAGCAAAAAACAATACATAAAGATTCTATAGTCAATGTTTTAATATGTCTTTTATTGTTACATCGGGCACACCAAAAGATATATTGTTTTTATAATTTAATAAAATAAAAGCTGGATTATATGGATATATTTTCATAAATATCTATTCTTTTTTGGTGGAGTGTAGGGGGTTCGAACCCCTGACCTCAACGCTGCCAGCGTTGCGCTCTCCCAACTGAGCTAACACCCCAATAGACACAACCATAAAACCATCATTGCGTCAATTCGCATATAAAACCTTTACGTTCTACCTTATTTTACACAAAAAATAAAATAGAAAACCTTATAACACTTCTTCTCCAAGCAACAAAAATATACTTAAAACTTAAAAATTCCTTTTCAAAAGATTGTCGACACGCAATATCGTGGTAAGTCTATCACCCTGCTTGGCAATACCATATAATAAATTTTCCTGTTCATTGAAGGTATCAGGTATAGGATCAATCTGACTTTCATCAATTCGTATTGCTTCTGTCAATTTATCAATAACAAAACCTGCAATCTCATCATTATGATTTACAACTAAGTAGCGTGTATCCTTATCTTGCTTTGTTGGTGGAATACCAAATTTCATCCTAAGATTGATAAGTGGATATACATTTCCACGCAAGTTAAATACACCCATTACATAGTTAGGTGTGCCAGGCACTCTAGTAAAATCGATGGGTTTTATGATTTCTTTAACATTTAGAATGGGAACCGCAAATTCTTCAGTACCCACTACAAAACCAATGAGTTGCACAACATGTTCAGAATCACTACGCAACTCTTCTCCCATATTTTGCTTTTGTTGCTTTGTAAATACTTCTTTTAGTGCTTTGTTATCCATCATCTATTCTCCATCTACATGCAGGTTAATATTTCGTTTTACAACATTCAATAAATACTCAGGTGTATATGGTTTTGTAATATATTCTGTCATGCCAGACTCCACACCACGCATTCTGTCTGTCTTGCTTGTTCGACTTGTTACTGCAATAAGCGGTAAGTTTTTAAAACGATTATACTTTCTCACTTCACTCGCAAAAGCATAGCCATCCATTCTAGGCATTTCAATATCAACAAGTACAGCGTCAAGATCGTGATCACCACTCTTTACAATCTCAAGCCCTTCAAGACCATTACTTGCCTCAAGCACTGTAACTCCGAGTGGCTTTAGACACTTTTTCATGATTGCTCTATCTGTCGTGCTATCATCTATTGCTAATACAATATAATCGCTTGGTGAGTTTTTGGCTCTTGCAGCAGTGCTTTGTGAAATAAGATTATTCACACTCACCTTAACATCTTTTGCCATGTCCATCATTGCCGCAACATCAGCAATCAAAGTAATCTTGCCATCTCCCCTGACAGTTGCACCAGCAACTCCTTCTGTGCCTTTGAGATAATATCCCAAACTCTTAATAACAACTTCTTCTTGCCCAATGAGATAATCCACAATCACACCAATTTTTTGCTCAGCCAAACCAATAATAACAACATAAACTTCATTGAGACTTTCTAAAACAGAATCTACTTTAAAAATATCTGCTAAACGCACAAGACTTAATACCTCATCCCGAAGCCTTAGCACACTCTTTCCATCAACCGTATAAATCTCTTCTTGAGATACACGCACAGTCTCAAGTACTGAACTAAGCGGTATGGCATAATACTCCTCTTGCACTCCAACAAGTAGAGCCTGCATAATGGCCAATGTTAATGGTATCTTTAATTTTTGTGTAGTACCCACACCCACTTCAGAATCTATCTCTATAATACCATTAAGCTTTTCAACATTGGTTTTTACAACATCCATACCAACGCCACGCCCACTTACATTTGTAATATTTGATGCGGTCGAAAAGCCAGGTCTAAAAATAATGCCAAATGCCTCTTTTTCACTCATGTTTTCAGCATCTCGCTCATTTATGAGACCTTTTTCAATTGCTTTCTTTTTCAACATTTCAGCATCAAGCCCTTTACCATCATCCTTAATTTCGATAACGATATGATTTCCTTCATTGTAGGCTTTAAGCTCAACCTTACCAACCTCACTTTTACCATTTGCTTTTCTCACATCTGGTACTTCAATACCATGGTCACACGAATTTCTGATGATGTGAATAAGTGGATCCCCAATCTCTTCTACGATTGATTTATCAAGTTCAGTCTCTTCACCACTAATAATTAAATCGATATTCTTACCAAGCTCTCTACTTAAGTCTCGCACCATTCTTGGAAACTTACTGAATACTTTGCCAACAGGAAGCATTCTTGTTTTCATAACAGCAAGCTGTAAATCCGTCGTTACTGTGCTAATCGAGCTTACAACCTGATTGAGCTCTTCAAGGAACTTTTCACCATCATATCTCTCTTCAACATCGCCATAGATTCTAATCAATCTATTTTTGCCCAACACTAATTCACCGATGAGATTCATAAGATGATCGAGTCTTTTTACATCTACACGTACGGTCGGTTCTACTGCCACAGAAGGTGCTTTTTGCCCACCTGCATCTGATTTGGGTGCTGCTTTAGGAGCTTGAGGAGCTGCAACAGGTGCTGCTTTTTGCCCTGCAGCTTGCGCTTCTTCCTGTTTTTTCTCCTGTCTTCTTTTTTTATCTTCTTCTTGTCGTTTTGCAAGTAACCTTGCTATCTCTGCTTCAACTTCTTCTGGCGACATGTTGGCATAGTCAGGTTCTTCTTCAGAATCTGCTGATACAGATTCTGTATCTTTTGCAGGAGCAGCCTCTATATCAGACTGCTGTGTTTCTTGTGTAGGTGCAGCACTTGTTGCTGGAGATTCTGCAGCAACCACTTCATCGACTACTCCACCCTTTGAGATAGCTTGTAAACGCTTTACGCAATCACTTACATCAATACCACTATCTGCATCTGTTCCATTGTCACGAATAACGCTTAAGAGTGCTTTCATTAAATCAATTGATTCTAGGATAACATCCATTACATCAGGCGTGATTTTAAGTTCCCCTCTACGGGCTTTATTAAGCACGTCTTCCATATTATGTGTTAAATGTGTTAAAACATCAAAATTTAAGAATGAACTTGAACCTTTTATGGTATGTGCTACTCTAAAAATTCTATTTAATAAATCTAAATCTTCTGGATTATTTTCTAATTCAACCAAGTCTTGGTCAAGTTGCTCAACCATCTCAAAGGCTTCAATCAGAAAATCCTCCATTATCTCTTGCATATCATCATTCATTTAGCACCTCTAAATAATTATAAATTATATCCTGTATTATTCACGCGTCTTCCGTAACCATCAATTATAACATAAAAAAAAACATTTTTGATTTATTCCAAAACTTTTATAATTTCATCATAAAACCTCTGTGCATCAAATTTCACTAAATACGCATCTGCACCAATATCCCTCCCTTTTTGCTCACTAAATTTGTCGCAAATCGAAGAGTTAAATATAAAAGGTATAGATTGGAATCTTTCATCACTTTTGATAATTTCTGCAAAATGAAAACCATCCATCTTAGGCATTTCAATATCAGATATAATAAAGCGTATAAATGAAGCTAGATCGCCATTTTTCTGTGTATACAAATCATTGAGTGTTTGCAACGCCATCTCTCCATCGTGTGCTTCAATTACAGTAAAGCCCATCTTTTTCAAATTCTTCTTCAGTAAAGAACGAGCAATAGTGCTATCATCTACAATCAACACATGTCCATTAAACTTCTTAGCTACTTCTTGCAACTCTTTTTTATCCTGCTTATTAGTATAAAAATCTAAGTCATCAACAATGCCCTCTAAATCAAGTATCAATAAAGTCTTACCACCTTCTATACGTGTTGTACCTGTAATTTTACCACGCTCTAAATTGTGGCTATTTGAGCTAAATTGTGCTGCTTGCACATCATCCCAACAAATGCGTCTAATCAACTTTGCCTCATGCACTAAAAAACCTATTTTTAGGTTGTTGAATTCAGTAATAATCACTCGTTTTTTGTGCAAAGGTAGATCCGCTTCTCTTTCCTTAATATTAAGCCATGCCGCTAAATCCACAAGAGGCATAACAATACCTCGTAAATCAAATACACCAATAATATAATCAGGACTAGCTGGTAATTCAAAGGTTTCTGGCATTTGTATAATTTCTTGCACTTTTGCAACATTTATACCATATATGCCCTCATATATTTCACCATTAGCTTGTTCATTGATTCTGAAATCTACCAATTCTATTTCATTGGAGGATATTTTTGTTTGATATACTCTTTTTTGTTCCATATGTCACCTCTATGAATAAGTCACCTTTTTTAAAACTAAGATAATCTTTGTGAAAATAACACGATTGCAAAGCGTTATAAAAAATATTTTCCTTTTTTACATGCTTACCCAAATGATAATGTCCTTCTATAATACAAAATTTTGTATTATCTGTGGCAAACCCATTATCGATTAACTTTTGAATAACATGAGACTTATATTTTGCAATCCTCTCAGACATAAAATGTAGAAAATCGGTGCGAAAAAATGAAAACTCTGCAATCAATTTTTGATTTATACGAGTTGCAAGTGCTCTGTAAATTATACCATAACTTAGTTTATCAAGTAGCCAAAAAGCAGATAAGATATAGGGTTTGGTAATAAACTTGCGATAAGAATCATAATTTTTATTAATCCACAAATCACCATGCGATAATATGCATATATTATCACTATCATCTCTTATTATAATTGGCTGCATACAATAGGTGTAAATTTTTAGATTCTTAGTATTATAATCAGAATATTTTTCCCACATAATGGAATCTAATCCAAAATCATGGTTCCCCTCTAGTATTATAATTTCATTACTGCGAGTTAATCCTGCAAGCTTTCTTATAAGTGCTTCATTTATGATGTAGCTTGTATGTATACTGCCAATAAGAAAATGGAATATATCACCCATCAGAATAATTTGTCGTCCAGATGGAAAGTTATCAAAATATTCTAAAAGCTTCTCATCATTTTCTTTGAAATGTGAATCTGCGACAAAAAAGGCATCTTTTTTAATTGTAAAATCATTAATAATTGTCATTTCTTCGCTTTTCAACTTTTATGTTAAATTCCATAAAATAATAGCACAAAAAAATACATGATAATTTTCCAATCATTTATTAATGTCAATAAAATGTCCTCTAGCTTTCATCAATATTAAAACGTAATTTACATTAAATACAAAGCATCATAATGCTTTACAGAAATATGATACAATTAAGCGTTTTATCTTTTTTGCTTAGGAGAGTATTATGCAAATTTATATTAATGGCGAACATCAAACTATCGCAGATAATACCACAATAACACAGCTTTTAGAACAACTTGAAGTCGAGGATAAAATTGTTGCAGTATCTTTAAATGCAAATGTAGTTAAAAAAGATACATGGACACAAGTTTATCTTAGAGAACATGATAGATTAGAGCTTTTACAATTTATGAGTGGTGGTTGATTAAATAAAAAATTATTATTGTATATTTGAGCTACAACTTAGTAGATTTGAGTAATATTATATTCTAGATTCTACTTCCTATAGACACATTCTATATCAGATATGTCTAGGGGGAGGTACATTTAACAGATAATATGTGACAATGATTTTATTATGCAGATTCTCATACTTAATCCCCATTGTTACCACAATCGCAATAAAACATATCATGAAACTCGATGCCATTATCTCTTGTTATCATAAGATAACGATAAAAAAGTTCATCCACGCGTTTTTTCAAAAATGCTAAACGTGCAAGGCTTGCATCAATCTTATAGATTGTTCCACCACCATTTATATCATAAACATGTGCATGCTGTGCTATTATATATGCTTCATAGCTATCGCGAAGCTTAAGCCATGCTTTTTGTTCATCAAGTAGTATATCTACTTTCTCATTTATGTTTAACCCTGGAGATAACAACTCTTCTCGCAAATCCTTATTCTTCTGTTTTTTTATTTCAGTCTGATAAAGTTTATAATATTTATTTAAGAGTTTATCATATTCATTGTAAGCATAATGTAGTGCAGCTAGAATACCTTGCGTTGAGCTGAACACACCGCTTAATGATTGATATTCACATTCAATCTGTGCCACTTTTATTCGATAAGTTCGCTCCTGTAGAGTTACATTCTTGAGACTAGCCTTTGTCTTCAAGATTTGCTCATCACATTGTGTTTTAACATATTCTTGTTTGTCTTTACTTGCATTAAAATCCTCAAAAAACTTTTGTAAACTTTCATTGTCAGCAAAAGTAACATTTGCAACTATCATCAATATGAGAAATAATGAAATCTTAATTCTTACTACCGCTCTTGTTGCACTAGCTACATTAAATAATAATTTTGTAAAAATACACATAAACTCCTACTCTCCTTTTATGTATTTTCTCATCAATATAAAATTTATAACTAATGAAAACTAAAAGATTTGAGATTTCTAATCTTATCTATATGGTACACTAGAACTACGAACAAACTCTAACCCTATAATATATATCTTATTATCTATAAAAAATCCTTTTAATCGTAAGCTTGCACTGCTCTCATAATGATGACCGCTAGCATCTTCCGTCAAATGTGCCTCAAAACTATCCGCAAGACTTAATTTTTGAGATTGTTTTGTGTTTGTAAAAGCGGTATATGAACTTGTGACATTGGGCTGTAATGCAAACAATGATGTAACATGTCTGTGTGTAACTTCCTCATATTTCAAACTTGCTTGATTAGCAATGAGGGCTTTAAGCATATTATCATCACATCCTACTTCTGTGCAAACGCCAATTAAGGCTTTTTGCATATTTTCACTCCCATCAAACACCCACAAACGTACAAAAACATTGCTATATTGACAAAACTCTCTAGAACAATCTTTATCTTCGCTACTTACTAAACTATGCTTTATGCGTGTAAAACCGTAATGTGTGGGCAGCCACTTTTTCCTATCATTTGGGATTTGCGCTAGATCAATACGATATGCAAAGTTGTTCGCATTATCTTTTGTGCATTCTCTATATTGAGCTACTTTTGGATAGAGTTTATCACATCGCTCAAGCTCTCTTTGTCTTTGTCGCTCTATCTGTTCCTTTTCTTGTATAATGCGTTTTACTTCTTTGTCATTTTTTAAAGCTTCCCTTCGACAAGCATTAAAATCTCTTTTCCTTGCAGTCTCGTTGAGACCACGAATATTGTTAACAATACCCAGCAATGACGCCTTTTGCTCTTCTAAGCATGCATTGCAAGAAGCTATATTTTTGCAATTATTGTAAAAATTCTTTTGTGCCTTTTCATATCGAAGACTAAGTGAGCCAAAATCAAATTTATCGTATGCTTGAGACCTACATTCATCATAAAACTTATTTGCAGTCTTGCTCGGAGCTTTTTTACAAAGTCTTTCATAGTGTGTTGCCCTATCCTCAAGCATAAGTGTTGCTATCGGATTAAACGATTGTTGTAAGGTAAGCTCAAAACACTTTTTGCTAGATTCCAAGCCTTTTTGTGTTACCTTGCTCCCTTCAATATTTTTGCCAACAACTAACTTAGTTTGATTAAAGCATTCCATAAGACGATCTTCAAGATTACCTTTTGTATTTTCTGTCTGTAAAGATGAAATGCTACCAGGCTGTGTAGCGGCAAGTACAGGCACTTGCAACACTAGGAGAAAAAATATGCTAAATATAAGAATGAGTTGTTTTGCATATATTTTAGATTCTATTTTGTCTAAAGCATTATAAAAAAGATATTTTACTCTATCATAAAATACATTTTGATTATAATATGACACAGCGTGTTGTGCATCTTGATTTTTTGCAAATATCTTCACGATCGCTCCTTGATGTGAATACCTTATAATTGTATTATAATCAAATAGTATAGTTATTTGGTGCTTGATAATTTTAAATTATTTAATTTATTTAAACATTGTTATTTTGCTGAATACATAGAATTTAACAATAAAAGTTTTGAGTTTTAGATCCAAAATGAGCTAAATATCACTAAATTTCACTATCTTAGAATGCAACCACATCATTTCTATCAATAAAAATAGATAGAAATAAGTTATAGTTATCTTTCATTGTTGTTTGTAATCATAGAATCATATACTTTAAATAAGATTTTTACTGAAATACCTACTCAAATCATCAGCAAAAAGTGTTACGATTAGTTTATCTTCTATTGTTTCAGCAAGTTTTAAGCATGCTTGTAAACACGCACCCGATGAGATTCCCACAAGTAACCCTTCCTCTTTTGCCAAGATTCTAAGCCCATCATATGCCTCTTCATCGCTAATCTTCTGCACCATATCTATAAAGCGAGTATCCATAGTTTTTGGAATAAAATTATTTCCAATACCCTCAATATTAGCACACCCTTCTTTGCCTCCACCAATCACAGAGCCAATGGGATCGCACAATACACTCTTTATCCTAGAATCTTGCTCTTTGAGGTATTGTGCAACACCGCTAAAGCTACCACCACTTCCAGCACCACACACAAAATAATCTAATATAGGCTTTACCTTGTGTTGTTGCATGTTCTCTGCATAATTAATACCATAAGATTCTGCGTTATTAACTGCATCATGTTTATCCAATGTGTTTTTAGACTGACTTAAAGGCTGCAATTCCTTTGTATAGTTATCCCCATATGAATTCTCACTTAATGATTGCAATTTTATTTGGCAAGAATCTGTATTATTCCACACATTAGAACCCATATCTAAGCTTCTTACTCCCTGCATTTCTGCATAAATTTCTTTTGCAGTAGTCAAGTAATGTGCTTGTGGGTTAAGTGGATTCTCAAACTGATGTAAGCTAAAAGAGTGTGGGGTAGAATCTAGCAATTCCTTTGCCTTATCAATTGCCCCTTGTATACCTAACTCTTTTGGCGTATTAATAACTTCAGCCCCTAAAGCCCGCATTAAAATCTGCTTTTCAATAGAAAACTTATCAGGCACAACTAAAATTGCCTTAAGATTGAAATGCAGACATACAAAAGCAATCCCTAGCCCAGTATTACCTGCAGTCGCCTCTATCACTACAGAATCCTTGTGGAGTTTTCCTGCCTCTTTTGCTCCCTGTAAAATGTGTAATGCCACCCTATCTTTTACGCCCCCTGCAGGATTGTATGATTCTAATTTAGCAAAAATGCGATTGTTGTTTGGAATCTTTATGCGAGATAATTCCACAAGTGGAGTGTTGCCAATGAGTTCGAGACTAGAATGGAAACGCATTGCTCTAACTTTGTTTTGAATTATCTATTGCTTGATTTAAATCATCAAGCAAATCTTTAGCATACTCAATACCAACAGATAAACGTATAAGATTCTCACTAATCCCCATTTGCTCACGTAAATCTTTTGGAATGGAAGCATGTGTCATACTCGCAGGATGGCAAAGCAAACTCTCTACTCCCCCAAGACTTTCCGCTAAAACAATAATACGTGTAGATTTAAAAAAGATTCTATAATCATAATTTGGCTTTAAAGTAAAGCTAAGCATACCCCCACCACCTCTTGCTTGAGCTTTTTGAATCTCATATTCGCTATCACTTGCCAGTCCTGGATAATATACCTTCTCTACCGCCTTATGCTCACTTAGAGCTTCTGCTAGAAACAATGCATTTTCACAATGCCTTTGCATCCTTAAGCCCAAAGTTTTCATACCGCGAATAAGCAAAAAGCTATCAAAAGGTGCCAACACGCCGCCAATGCTATTTTGCAAAAATCCTATACGTTCGGCTAAGCTCTCATCATTTACCACTACAAGCCCAGCAACAAGATCGCTATGTCCACCAAGATACTTTGTTGCAGAATGCACTACAATATCAATGCCAAGCTTTAAGGGTTGTTGTAAATAGGGTGTCATGAAAGTATTATCTACAATGCTTAATATACCTTTTTTCTTACAGAGATCTGCAACCTTTGCCAAGGGTGTAACACTTAAAAGCGGATTTGCTGGACTTTCTATCAATACTGCTTTGATTTCAGGTGTAATCGCAGAGTTAAGCACATCTAAATCTCTTGTGTCTACAATTTTATAGCCGATGTTAAAATTCTTAAAAACTTTATCTAAGATTCTAAAAGTTCCACCATAGACATTTTGTGAGATAATGATAGAATCTCCACTTTTAAAGAGGCTTAAAATCGTACCAAGAGCCGCCATGCCTGATGCAAAAGCAAAGCCAAACTTTCCTCCCTCACATTCAGCAATGAGGCTTTCTATCCCATCTCTTGTAGGGTTCTTGGTGCGAGAGTATTCATAACCTCTATGTTTGCCTAGCTCGTCTTGTGCGTAGGTAGAAGTTTGAAAAATAGGCGTATTTACCGCACCAGTACGTGGGTCTGTGGTTGCCCCTCCATGTATTAGTGTTGTATCAAGAGTGCTGTTCATAACAATCCTTTTTATAAATTATTATATATGTATCTTTAAATATATAAAGTTACATAATTTATATCTAGTAAAATACTAAAATTTACATATATTGTAATTATTGTTATTTTAACAAAAAAATTGTTTACTTTTGTTAATACAGCTAATACTTAATCTCCAACATACTAAAATCACAAAATACATAAAAGAAGTGCTTATAGCCAGATATTTACTATTGCACCAAAGCTTTTATGTTTATATCAAACCACTTGGTTGCTTTGTATTTGAGAACTTTTTTATTAATTTTCATATATAACGCAAAAATTAACCATAATAATGCAACACATAACAAAGAATGCATTACAAAATATTCGACATAAATAGTTTGAAGACAACAAGGATAAAAAAGATTCTAAACACAAAAATCTTTACATGAGATGACTTAATACTACCCCTCCTTTTTATACAAAATAACTTTAAATTATTTCACTCATATAGCACAACATATACATTCTGTGGTCCATGCACACCAAACACAGTCTGCAACTCAATATCAGCCGTCCTGCTAGGTCCTGCTAAAAATACAATATTTGTTGGCAAATTGGAATCTTGTCCACTAGTTCTTAGTATCTTAAATGCAGCAAAGAGATTTGGCACAATAGAATCTTTATGTAGTAAGATGATACAAGTTTTAACAACAAGTGAAGCTAATCGAGGATTACACTCACTCGTCCCAAGTCCAACTATACCAAGATTTGCAACGCCGACTTGAGCATGCAAGATACTTGCTTCAATACTAAAAAGCTTATCACGTATAGAATCTACGCTTGTGTCATAGAGCATTGTTTGCGTTTGCAAAGATTCTACAGAGAAGTCTTGCATATTCACAATATTTTTTGCACAAAGCAGCTCTTTAATATCGCATTTCCTAATAATCTCATTTATGCTATGCGATAGAGAATCCTTTGTTGTTGTTATAAGATGTGCCATATTTGCTTTTTGATACTGCGTATAAACAGAAAGCAAATCCTCTCTATCATATATCATTGTATCAAAATATGCGGGTTGAACTGATTGTATAGGATTTGTGCGACTTGCTTCACGCACTGCTTGTAAAATGCTGTCTCTACTCATAGATTACCCCTTTCATTTTCTTTATCTTTGCATGGAGATTTCCATTTAATGTTGGCATTTCGTGATTTTGCAACCATTTACCAAGCATACCTTTTTGCGCGAATGGAGATTGTGCGACATAATGCAACAATGGTGAAAAAATATGCATCATTTTAAACGCCATACGCCACTTAAAGCCACTTGTTGCTGCCTTGCTAAACTGATGCATCATCTTTTGTTCTTTGGGATCTCTATGCGTCTCATGATAGCCTGCTATCTTCATGCGTCCCTGCCCCACTTTTTCACTACGCAAATCACGTATAAGCTCAGCTAATGGGATTTTAACTGGACACTTTTCACTACATCGCCCACACAAACTACATAAATTTGTCATATATCCGCAGTTATTTAACCCAAAAATTTGTGGTGAAATAACTTCACCAATTGGTCCAGGATATGTTACAAGATAGGAGTGCCCTCCAATTTTGTCATACACTGGGCAATGATTAAGACATGTACCACAGCGAATACAACTCAAGGCTTTATGGAAATGCGGCTCAGCAAGCATTTTTGATCGATTGTTATCAAGCATAATAATATGCACTTCCTTTGGTCCATCAAGCTCTTTCTCTTTTCTTGGACTTGAGATAATATTATTATAACAAGTAATGGGTGCACCTGTAGCCGATGGTACAAGCAAGGTATCCAACACACATGCATCTTCGAAACTTTCAACAAGTTTTTCAATACCACAAATTGCCACATGAATATCACATGCACTAGAACTCATGCGTCCATTACCTTCATTCTCAAGTAGCCAAATAGCCCCTTCATTTGCAATGGCAAAATTAACACCTGTTAAACCCATTTTAAAACTTTGAAATTGATTGCGTAAATGCACTCTTGCAATACCATTCAACTCTTCTGGAACATTTGTAAATTTCACCTTAAGGTTTTCTTCAAAAATTTTCCCAATTTGATTGCGATTTTTATGAATAGCTGGAACCACAATATGCACCGGAGTTTCATCTATAAGTTGAATAATGAGTTCACCTAAATCAGTTTCTACTGCTTTTACACCCTTTTTCTTTAAGAAAGCATTTAGATGGATTTCTTCGCTTGCCATAGACTTACCCTTGAGGATAGTATCTACATTTTTTTCTTTGGCAAGATTGTAGATAATTTCGTTTGCTTCTTTAGAATCTTTTGCCCAATGCACTTTTATGCCCTGCTTTGTTGCATTAGATTCAAACCTTTCTAAAAGCTCTGGTAAATTACTTAATGCACGTTGTTTAATTTGCCTACCAAGTTCACGTAAGCCTTCCCAGTCATAATAACGGTTAGCAATCAATTTTTGTCTGTTTGCTTTTAAAGCATCCATAGATGATTTTAAATTTGTACGTAATTGAGAATCGCTTAAATGTGTAACAATAGAATCATGATATTGCGTTGGTGAATAGTATGTATTTGCACTCATCACAAAACCTCTCTTTAAATTAGAATCTTCTATCCAAATATTCTAGCGATATTCTACAATTTTTATTTTTATTTACGTGATTTTATGAATGTGAAATGTAAAATAAGGAAAATTAGTAAAGTTTCCATGGGAATTAGTGGATATTTGTATTCTAGGAGGCTAGATTTAATTAAAGTTTTATGTTCTTCTAAAAACATACACACATGTTCTACATCACACATGAAAGATTATTTAAGATTTAAGCCTTATGACAAGTTATACCTAAAACCTTACATACATGCTTCACAAATACTAATGATGATATTCTCATCATATTAAACCTAGTCAATCAGACTAGAAGGAGTTACAAAGAAGGCAGAATTAATTCAAATTATAATCTCATTTATTATACATTAAATTATCCGCAAAGCTTAATTTGCAGATCCAATAAATCTTCACTCTCGTTTGCAAGAGCCTTTATAATAATAATATCACCATGCACACTTAGGGCTGCATATATCTTAGAATCTTCTATGACACTTTGCAACTTTTCTACATCTGCACTTTTATCATAAATCAAAAAATGCAAGTAGTGTGTAAAATTATGAAACATACAGATATTTGTAAGATACATGTTGTCTGGCTTTAGATTCATATTATCATAAAATAATAGTATATTGTTTTTGTAGATAAAGAGCTTTTGGTGAAAATGCTTAAATAAAAAGATTTCATCTCGAGCTATGCGTCCTGCACAAAAAATCTCACCATAATAAAGTGTAGAGTTTTCTTGCAGATGTATTGTGGTTGTATTCTTAAAGCTTGAGTTAGCAAAAGGAATACAGGGCAATGGCGTATATATAAGAAATGCATTATCAGCAATATTTAATGCTGTGTTACGCATAGCGTAGTCATTTTGTGTATTATGGATTTTTTCATAGCTTTGTGAAGTGATTTTTAACTTACTATACTCTTGTATATCAAATACTATTGTTTGTTTATCCCCTGCCATAAGCCCTGCTGATACATTGAGAAGCATAATATTTGCCATATCATTTTCATACAGTGGAGCTATAAGCTTCAAAGGTGGGGTAAAAAACATAGATTCTATAATTGTTTTTCCATTCACGCCTTTTTTTGTACGGCAGTAGAGATTACTCTCTTGTGCGTAACTACTCACGCTAAATCCTCTAAAAGTGCATACTTTTTAATCCAAGCGACTACTTCTTGCAGTCCAACCTTATTTTTAATATTTGTGAATATAAAGGGTTTATCTCCACGCATTTTTTTAGAATCTCTATCCATCACCTCAAGACTTGCCCCAACATGTTCTGCCAAATCAATCTTATTGATAATAAGTAGATCTGAACGTGTAATCCCTGGACCACCTTTTCTTGGAATTTTATCACCACCTGAAACATCGATGACAAAAATCGTGAAATCTGCCAACTCTGGGC
Source organism: Helicobacter trogontum (assembly GCF_000765905.2). Classification (GTDB taxonomy): domain Bacteria; phylum Campylobacterota; class Campylobacteria; order Campylobacterales; family Helicobacteraceae; genus Helicobacter_A; species Helicobacter_A trogontum. Next base: position 16,897 of record NZ_JRPL02000005.1, read on the forward strand.
TAAAAGTTGCAGAGAGATTATCTCCACCACTTTCAATAAAGAGAATTTCTAATTCACTAAATCTAGCCGACATTTCCTCTACTGCACAAAGATTCATAGAGGCATCTTCTCGTATAGCAGTATGCGGACAACCACCTGTCTCTACACCTATAATCCTATCTTCTGGTAAGACAGAATTCTTGCACATAAAATTTGCATCTTCTTTTGTGTAAATATCATTTGTTATAACAGCAACTGAATAATCATCACTCATAAGTCTTGTCAAACTCTCAATGAGAGCAGTCTTACCGCTACCCACTGGACCACAGATTCCAATCTTTACCATAATTTATCCTTTTTATAAAAATTAAGACATATAGAGTCTTGAATGTAGTGTCTCATGCAGCATACCTTGCATATCATTATGTATAACTGCATTACAAAAATCATCTTCATCTAATGTTTGAATCTTTTCATATATAGACATAAAGTCTGTATGTAATTTTGCAAGTATAGCTTGTCCATCATATTGGGAAAGTGGGATAAGCTTCACACAATTTGTAAGAGTATTTGAGATTTGTGCATATATATAGTGTTGCAAAGATTCCTTAAAATCAATACCCATTGTTTTACAAAAAACCGCATAAGCACTAGGATGTGTAGGATATTTACACACTCTTATATATTCCTTAAATAACAAAGGCAAATCTAGCTTCATAGACTCTAAAGTTTTAATAAAAATGGAGCCAATTTTTTGCATACCTAGTCTTGTTTCCTTCGCTGGAGTTGAAGCATTCATCAAAGATTCCAAATATAAAATAGATTCTAGAGTTTCTGCTTCATAAACAAGCTTTATCATAAGTAAATCCGCATAAAGCATTTGTGTATAAAGTAGAGATTGCAGATAATTATAAGCCTCATCTTTATTTGTGATTAAACCTTTCTGCACATAAGTTTCTAGTCCAAAAGACTGCGTATAGCTGCCAATAGGAAATGCTGAATCATTAATTTGTAAAAGCAAGAAATTCATGTTTTATAATCCTTTGCTTGATTGCTAATATATATTCAAAAGTTCTATAGCAGTGCATATCTCATTTACCATTTATTATTACTTTAAAATCTGTTCCAAGCTGTAACTTTGGCTCAACCGCCATAAGACTTGCTTGCAACCTATCTTTAGAGTTGAGCACTGCTTTCTCTTCTCTATAAAAAATACCATATTTATCAAGCAATCTTTGCAAGGGTTTTTCATAGGGTGTGCGAAAGTGAAACGCACTCTCTCCAAGAAATAAGGGCAAATGATAGTTGCCAATCTCATAGCAAAGTCTTGCAATGTCAAGCTCTGTTTTTACATAAATACTTAGAATCTGTGTTGGCACAATGGAAACTGCAATGACATGTTCTTTATCCCTAAACACAATATCACCATGATTTAACCCAATCATTAGAGGTTTTTCAAATCGCAATGCAATTTCTTTCCCCTGTGCTGAAGTATAACGTGCTATTCTTTTTCTTGTATCAAACCACTCAATAAAGATGAAATCCACCAAGATATCAGCATGTGCCATATCCTTAAGATTCCCCAATATTTGTGTAACAAGCATTTACAGACTCCAAATACCCGTCAATAATAACCAAGCAGGTATCCATGCTGTAAAAATACCTTCAAAAATAGCAAGATAAGGTGTAAATTTTAGCTCAATTTTCATAACACACTCAATAAAACCTGTAAGCCACAAAAATCCCCATGCAAGCCATATTACTGCAAATAAAATATGAAGAGTATCATCTTGATAACTCAAATATGCAGCTGGAATAGAGTTTATCGCAACAAAGAGGCTATACCAACCAAAAGCTCTTACATCAAGATTAAAGAGATTGTTGCAAGCAACGAATAAATAAGTAAAGCCAAACAATAAACCTGTAGCCGCAGCATAAAAATCGCTTTTATCATTATTGAAATCACCATGTACAATGGCTATAAGATTTACAACAACAGATAATAAACCTACAAAGATATTCATCACCGCAGTCGTTTTTCCATCGATATTGCTGATACGACATATCCCATTACTGATAAGCACAATGGCTACATAAAGTAGTATAAGCCCCAACATTATCGCTCCTTGTTAAAAAAGAGTGTAAAGTTGTCCTAAGGACACTTTATCAATTGGTTTTGAAGTGATTTTTTCTCCTCTCACTCTGACTTCATAGGTTTCAGAATCTACTTCTATTTTTTCTACAACATCATTATGTTTCATATCTCTTTTTGTGATATTTCTACAATTTTTGACTGGCAAAACATTTCTCTCTATACCATATTTTTCTTTGATATTAGAATCAAAAGCAACCTTTGACACAAATGTAAAGCCACAATCATATTTTGCACTGCCAATACTACCAAACATATCTGTATAAACCACAGGTTGTGGAGTTGGGATTGATGCGTTACTATCACCCATTTTTGCCGCAACAATCATACCATTTTTAATAATCATTTCGGGCTTCACTCCAAACATACTAGGCTTCCAAAGCACCAAATCCGCAATTTTATCTGTTTCAACAGAACCAACATAATCTGCAATGCCGTGTGCTATAGCAGGATTTATTGTATATTTTGCGATGTAACGTTTGATTCTAAAATTATCATTTTTGCCTTCTTCTTCCTTTAATGCACCAAATTCTCGTTTACATTTATCCGCAGTTTGCCAAGTCCTCATAATCACTTCGCCAACTCGACCCATAGCTTGTGAATCAGAGCTCGTGATAGAAAAGATTCCCATATCATGGAGAGTATCTTCTGCTGCGATCGTTTCAGGTCGGATTCTAGAATCTGCAAATGCTACATCCTCTTTAATATTTTTGTCTAAATGATGACATACCATAAGCATATCTAAATGTTCATCAGCTGTATTCTTTGTAAAGGGTATTGTAGGATTTGTTGAAGCAGGTAATACATTTAACTCTCCTGCCGCTTTAATAATGTCGGGAGCATGTCCACCGCCTGCGCCTTCTGTATGGAATGTATGGATTGTGCGTCCATTAATAGCTTCTAGCGTATCTTCCATACAACCAGCCTCATTGAGCGTATCAGTATGGATAGCAACTTGAACATCGTATCTATCTGCAATCTTTAATGCATGATTAATTGCTGCAGGTGTCGAACCCCAATCTTCATGGATTTTTAATCCCAACGCTCCAGCTTCTACTTGTTCACTCAATGCCTTCTCATTTGAGCTATTACCCTTGCCAAAAAAGCCAAAGTTCATAGCATATTGTTGTGTTGCTCTAATCATTTCGCGTATATGCCAACTACCTGGTGTACAAGTTGTAGCACTTGTACCAGCGGCAGGACCAGTCCCACCACCAATCATCGTTGTAATACCGCTGTATAATGCAGTTGGAACCTGCGTGGGTGAGATAAAATGTATATGTGTATCAATACCACCTGCAGTAACTATCAATCCCTCACCAGCGATGGCTTCTGTATTTGCACCAACAATAAGCTTATCACACACGCCATCTTGTGTATCTTTATTTCCAGCTTTTCCGATACCTGCAATTTTTCCATTTTTTATACCAATGTCTGCTTTATAGATTCCAGTGTAATCAATAATGACTGCATTTGTAATTACAGTATCTAATTCATTCTCACTATCGCTTACAGATTGTGCCATACCATCTCTTATTGTTTTTCCGCCCCCAAACTTAATCTCTTCTCCATATACCGCATAATCTTTTTCAATCTCTGCAAAAAGTTCTGTATCACCTAATCTTATTTTATCACCAGTTGTTGGTCCATACATAGAAACGTATTCTTGTCTTTTTATTTTTATCATGTCTTTCCTTTCTCTAACTCTAAACCTAGTTTATAAAACCTCTACTTTTTGCATTTTTCAAAGCCTGCTCTTTATTTGCCTCGCTTATTTGCCCATCAACTAAATCATTAAAACCATGCAATCTTTGATTACCACCAAAGCTAACAAGATTTACGCTTTTAGTTTCTCCTGGCTCAAATCTTACAGATGTACCAGATGCAATATCAAGCCTTTTGCCATAAGCCTTTTCTCTATCGAAAACCAAAAGTTTATTTGTTTCAAAAAAGTGGAAATGTGAGCCTACTTGTATAGGTCTATCACCTTTATTTGTGACTTTAATACTTATGGAATCTTTATTGGCGTTCAGCACAATTTCTTCATTTCTTAAGATAAACTCACCCGGATTAAGTTTGCCATCATCTTCAATAGGATTGTGGATTGTAACAAGCTTGGTGCCATCAGGAAAACTCGCCTCAATTTGCACATCATGAATCATACTTGCCACACCTTCCATTACATCATCTGCTTTTAAAAGTGTTCGACCTAACTGCATCAGTTCAGCGACGCTTTTTTTACCTTCTCGTGCATATTCCATAATCTCCATGGAAATATAGGCAACAGATTCTACATAATTTAACTTTATGCCTTTTTCCTTACGACTCTTCGCTAATGTGCCAGCATAATGCAGCATCATTTTATCTAACTCTCTGGGGGTCAATCTCATCGGTATTCCTTTATAACTAAAAAATAATCGCAAACGCCAGTTAAGTATTACCTTATAAGGCAAACAATTAGCAATATATTTTATATTATGTTGATTTTATGGTAAGTTTCCAATCTTATATTATCTTTTTGACACCTTTTTCTTGAAAAACTGCTTCTTTCGCTTTCTTTAATAAACTTCTATATAATCAACTTTTTTTACATAAAAAGTTTTACAATTTAAAAATTATCTAGAGATATTTTGCAAAGGTTTTATTTGTATTTGTATAGAATCTAACTGCAAGTTACTTTCTGAAGAAATTTTGCTTTGAGTATCTTTAATAAAATTTCACTCAAAGCATATAAAAAATTACACGATATGATTTGAGAATCTACCACGATACTTTACTATTTGGGGCTACTTTTATAATATGTGTATTTTCATCCCACTCTACCATACCCGTTTTTATATTTGTAAGCGTTAAGGTAAATGAATAATCTACTCTTTGTTTTTTACCTACTCTCGTATTTCTTTGTACAATAACACCTGACAGAGAAAGGTTTGGAGCAATCAGTGTGCCTTTTTCTGTTGTTGTATATTGATTAAATTCATCATTCTCTCTTAAATTTCTCGTATTATAAATCATATTGTCAGTTGTGCCACCACTACCACTGATCGCATTTGTAAGTTGAAATTTTCCACTCTTACGCATAGCTCTTGCTACTTTGCCTGTTAGCTCTCGCACATCAACTTGTTGCATAGTATCATTAATTACATCAGAGATAGCAAGCACTTGTTTGTTTTCTAGACCTAACACATATTCGCTATTCAAAAGACTTTGCACACTTTTATGCACTGCCGCCTCAATATCATGATAATCTATACCTACACTCGTATATTCTGCCGAATCTTGTGTATCAACATAGCTTACCTTACCGCCACAACCAATTATGCCAATAGCTGTAATGCCTATCACTACAGCTTTCGTCCATTTATACATTTAATCTCCTTTAATAACAGTATGAGCTACTGTGCCGCGATGCACACGCAAATACATAATATTATCCGTTAGGACGCACAATCTATCTTCATTGCCATTTTCATAATATCGTTTGAAAAATTTGATTCTAGCAGAGACATCTTTAGGCTTTGCTTTAATGAGTGTATCCAACTGATCTTTACTTGCTATTCTAGCTACCCTAGCATTGCATTCTTTAGTTATTGGAATCTCCAACAGCATATCGTTATTACCATAAACCTTTATGCTAGATTCTGTATTGGGGATTCTAGCTATCCATACACTATCTGATAAAACAATACTTGAACGTAAGTCAGCAGCAGTGGTAGCACGAAAAGCTAGGGCACTTGCAAGTCCAATAATCGCACCATATTCGTTACCAGCCGCACTAAGTGCTGATGTAATACCAAACTTCACCAATGCTCCAACTATGGCACGAGTAATTATTGATGGAAGTTGTTTTTCAAATTCACTCGCAAAAAGATTACTAACATTACTTATCAAATCTGCATCTGTGGCATTTATTTTGTAGGCACTATATGTAGGTTTTCCATTGACAAAGTCTGGTAAGGCTAAATTTATCGCATTTATACCATTACCAGTTACAAGTGGTTGTGAGATTGTTAATTCTTTTTTTCGTGCCAAACTCCCATCTTCAATGATAACCCAAGTAAATTTAGGATATTCTACTTTACCTTTACGAGATTCTAGGAGTTGCATATCTCTTGCTACAAGCTGGGCTTTGCTAATACCATAGGATTCCTTTAATAAATCAATAGATTTAGTAAAATCTTTTTCAATCATAAAATACAAACCAGAAACATAAGGTATAAGTGGGTTTATCATATCTTTATATACTGCGAACTGCCCCAAATTTGTATATTTTGTATTCAAAATATTATTCAATTCAGAATCTTTTGTGTTTGTTTCATAAAACGTGCTTTTTGCTTCCTCATTTGCTTCTTTTATTGTCTCATCATGTGCCTTTTTTATCTCTTTGCTATAATATTCCTTTGCTCTTCTCTGCCTATCATTTGCTCGGTTAAACTCAATCCTTGCTTGCACATTATCCCCTAAACTAGAGAATGCAAGGGCTTTATAAAAGTTTAATAATGCTCCTTCAAAAATCATACCATGATAGGGCATTGCCATATCATTACTCAAAGTTGCACCCACGTTTTCACCCACACTAGATAGCAAACCTTTTTCTTCATAAATCTTAAACTGCACTTCTGCCTGCTCTAAATCATCAATACTAAAATGTGCACCAAAATATGAGAACGTAAGAAAACCAGATTGCATTTTCCACAAAAGCCAATCATTGGACTTATTCTTCGTGGCTTTTTGTAAAGTTTTATAGGTTTGCGTGTAATGTTGTGTATCGTATTCTCTCTTAATTTGTGTATCGTATGGAGAACAAGCGGATAAAAAAAATCCAATTAAGACAAAAATAATAAAATTTTTCAAAGTTTCCTCGATACTATTGTAAAGTTTTTCTCTAAAATCATGAAATACTAATATAATTTCATGCAAAAATCAATTATTTGGGAGTAAATATGATGAAAAAGTCCTTTATAGTGTTTATCATTGCTATATTATCGCTCTTTGGGGTTATGTATGCAAAAAGCTACTGGGGACAAGGAGATTCTCACTATAAATCAAACTATCATGGACAAAGTTCATATTACAATGATCAATATAATGCACAAGTTGACTATGATTATGCATATAATCTCTATAAAAGAGGTGATTTAGAGGCTGCTTTATCCACATTTGCAAGACTTTGCGAACAAAATAATTATATTGCATGTTTGTCTGCTGGGATTGTGCAGGGTAAGTTACTTGATAATCTAGATTCCAATAGGAAATTTTTTCAATCAGATCAAAAGAGGAAAAAAGCAGAATATTACAATGCGATGATGGCATTTTACACAAAAGCATGCAATGGCGGCAACTATGATGCATGCAATAATCTTGCGTTCTATGAGCATACCACAAAGGCACAAAAAGACAAAGAAAAAAGAGATGAAGAAAACGCAAAAAGGGAACATAATAGAGCAATAGAGCTTTATGTAAAATCATGTCAAGCTGGAAATAAAGAAGCATGTCAAAATCTAGGCGTCATATATAGTGGGAATTTAGAAGATAAAGACAAACAGAGTGCAAACCTCATGCAGGCACAAAACTACTATGGTAGGAGCTGTAATATGGGTGATAATGTAGCATGTTTTAATCTTGGTGTATTACGCTACAATTACGCAAAAACAACAAGTGATTATGCACAAGCAATTCAGTATTTTAATCAAGCATGCGAAGGCAGTTATCCTGCTGCATGTCTCAACCTTGGAATAATCTATGAACGCGGTGTCACACAAGATATAAACGAGGATATAGCAAAGGCTATGCAATACTATACGAAAGCATGTTATCTGCAAAATGCTGATGCCTGTACTTACCTTGCAAAACTTGCCAATAAACGTAAAAAAATGCAGTAATATTTTACTTATGAAGTTTTTTATTGAGAGTTAAAGAAGTTTATGCTAGAATATTTGAGGTTTTAGTAAAATAATTATACAGACTATGTGTATATAGAATCTTGGGTGCATTTTTCAGAAGGTTATGGTTATGAAGATTCACAAATGTGCGTTTGGAGAATATCAAACAAATGCTTATATATTGCAATTCAATGGTTTTGAGTTCGTAGTAGATCCAGGTTATGGTGCGACAGATTGGGTTTTAAGAAATACTACAAACTTGCAAGCAATCCTTATTACACATGGACACTTTGATCATATTTGGGATACTTCTAAGCTGCAAGAGAAGACACAAGCAAAAGTATATTGTCCTGTTCAGGATTCTTTCATGCTGGAGTCAGATTGCTTTAATTTAGGACTAACACCATGTAAAGCAGATACATATGTGGATAACAATAAAAATGTTGTATGTCTCAATATAAATGGTGTTGATGTGAAATATTGGCATTTTCCTGGTCATACGCCTGGTTGCAGCATCATAGAGGTGTGTGGACATATTTTTAGCGGTGATTTTGTTTTTCAAAGAAGTATCGGACGATATGACTTTCCATATTCAAATAGTAACGATATGAAAGAATCTTTGGAGCGGTTTTTGCAAATCAAAGAAGACTTACCTATCCATCCAGGGCATGGCGAAGATACTTCAATATTTGCAGAATCATATAATATACCCATATGGATAAAGCATATCGCATAATAATAATTTGGTAGGTATAAGATGGAACAAGAAGAAGTATTAAAAGAGCGGTATCTAAGGCATTTAATGCTTGAAGATGTTGGGGAAGAGGGACAAAAGAAGCTTGATAATGCAAAAGTCCTAGTGATTGGTGCTGGGGGATTAGGCTCACCTGTGTGTTTATATTTAGCAGCTGCTGGCATTGGTCGCATAGGAATATTAGACTATGATATTGTTGAAGTGAGTAATTTGCAAAGACAGATTATACATGCAACTTCAGATATAGGCAAAGCTAAAATTTCATCAGCACAAGTAAAAATGAAGAATTTGAATCCAAATGTAAGAATTGATACTTATTTTGAAAAACTCACAACAAATAATGCTTTGCCAATTATGCAAAATTACGACTTTATTATTGATGCTACTGATAATTTTGCAGGTAAATTTCTTATCAATGATGCTTGTGTGTTACTCAATAAGCCATTTAGTCATGCAGGTGTTTTAAAATATCGTGGACAAACTATGACAATTTTACCACATGAAAGTGCATGTTTTGCATGTGCATTTGATGAACCACCTGCAAAAGAACTTAATGCAATATTTCGGGCAGGGCTTTTTGGTGTTGTTCCTGGTATCATAGGTTGCATACAAGCAAGTGAAGCAATCAAATATATACTAAACCTTGGTGAGCTACTCACTAACACACTGCTAACAATGGATATTAAGACCATGAATTTTAGAAAAGTAGCAATTCATAAAAACCCTGATTGTCGTGTATGCTCCAAAGAAAATGGAATTAAGGAGTTAAAAGCGTACCATGAGTAAAACGAGACAAAATAAGGTATTAAATAAAACTGCAAAGCTGGCATACAGTTTGCTTAGTTTACATCTAACTATTAAGAGAGGATAGGTATGGATTTAACAAGTATTTTAGGTATTATATTGGCAATCACAAGCCTTTCTGTTGGAGATATACTCGAGGGTGGAAATCCAGTGCATTTAGTGCATTTAAGCTCCGTTATCATCGTGATTCCGACCGCGGCAATGTGTGCGATGACAGCCACACATGCACATGCGGTAAAAGCAGCCTTTAAGGAACTAAAGATTGTTTTTGTGAATCCAAAAGTAAATATGAATAATACTATTAGGCAAATGGTAGAGTTTAGTTCAGAAGCACGTAAAAACGGACTTTTAACACTTGAATCAAGAGTGTCACAACTGGAAGATGACTTCACACGCGAAGCGATGTCAATGATTATTGATGGACGGGAAGCAAAAGATGTGCGTGAAGACATGGAGATTCAGATTGAGCAATTAGAACACTATTATCATAGTGCGGCACATTATTGGATTCAATTTGGTGAAACATGTCCTACGATGGGGCTTGTTGGTGCGGTGTGTGGTCTAATCCTTGCACTTACCTTACTTGATAACCCAGCGGCTATGGCAGCTGGTATTGGTGGTGCTTTTACAGCGACAGTTACAGGGATTATGGGTGCATACGCGATTTTTGGTCCATGTGGTCAAAAGATGAAAGCAAAATCACATGATATTATCATTGAAAAAGTGATGATATTAGAAGCAGTTGTGGGTATTGCAAATGGAGATAACCCAAGAAATCTTGAAGCAAAACTTCTAGGATTTATCCCACCAGGTGAACCAAAAATATCACAATTTGAATAGTATAAGCAACAATGTGATAGTAAATAGATTTGATTGGAGTATATGGAATCTGTGTGGCTACATATCCAATCCTGTGGTTGCATGTAGCTATGATAATGTATTGCTTCATGCAGTTAAGATAGATTAAGGAATAGAAAATGGCAAAAAAATGTAAATGTGAAGAATGTCCAGCTGGAGAGAAGTGGGCGGTTCCATACGCAGACTTCCTTTCGCTCCTACTTGCACTTTTTATTGCACTTTATGCAATTTCAGCAGCAAACACCTCAAGAGTGAAAGCTGTTACAGAAGCTTTTATTACCATTTTTGATGCAACACCTATGCCAGAACGCACCATGCCTGTAATGATTATTCCACCAGATCCTGGGACAGTTAGGCAGGAAACAAAAGATACGTTAAAAAATACTTCTACAAATCTTAATTCACCAACGACGGTTGTAACCATTACACAACTATCAAATCTTATACAAGATGGTGGTTTATTAGAACAAATTGAACAAGGAACAACTCTTAGACTTCCATCAGATATTTTATTTGAACCGGGTACAGCAGACCTTGTGAATCAAGATAGAAAAATAGAGCTTGATTTACTTGCAACAGCAATTGCAAAAATGCCACCAGAAGTTATGGTAAATATCAGGGGCTATACGGACAACTCAAGTCCAACAGGTTACCGTAATAATTATGAGCTTGCAGCTGCTAGAGCATCAAACGTTATGGAGTATCTAATGGGCAGAGGAGTTGATCCTGCTAGGCTTTCCTTTACTTCCTATGGGCAGTATAATCCTATCGTCCCAAACACAAGTGAAGTAAATCGTCGTGCAAACAATCGTGTTGAAGTATTCTTTGCAACAACAAAGACCTCAGTCCACGAAGTGCAAGGCGTATTAGAAGACATGCAACGATAGCATAGCGTGTAAAGGGGTATTCTTGTTAGGATTTGGAATTGGTGAAATTATTCTTATAGTAGTGGTTGCTATCATTGTGCTAGGACCTGATAAACTACCAAATGCACTTATTGAAATGGCACGGTTTGTGCGTGTTGTAAAAAAGACGATGCAAGATGCAAAAGACACGATTGATAGAGAAGTTAATCTAGCTGAGATTAAAAAAGAAGCGCAAGCCTACAAAGAGAAGCTAGAACATAGTGTCGATATTAGCAAGGAAATTAAGGATGCAGACCTTGTAAATGAAATACAAAAAGATATGAATGACATACAGCATTTATTTAAAGACTATAATCCAAAACCAATTCAACTTGACACGCAAACAAACAATACAGAAACAGAATCTAAAAACTATCATCACAGTGATGATTTGACACCAACTAGTAATGCAGAATCTATACATAACACACATGAGACTCCTGGTGTTTTACAAAATACCAATGAAATAGAAACCTCAAATAAGGCAAAGCATGTCTAATCATGTATTAACACAATCTTATCCTCACACAATATTTTGTGACACAAGATGCTGTGCAGCACAACTTTATACTCTTAATATAAGGAATAAGTTGTGTATGTCAAAAATCAATTTCACTGGTTATAATATCGCAACGAGTATAAAATAATTGGGGTATATATATGTTTGAAGAGTTAAGACCACATTTACAGGACTTGCGAAAGCGACTCATGCTTTCTCTCTTGAGCATTGTGATTTGCTTCGTGGCATGTTTTTCATTTCATGAAGAGATTTTTACATGGGTGCAAACGCCAATTTCAAATGCGTTTGCTAGTGGTATCAAAGGAAAGCTTATACAAGTTGCTCCAGCAGAATATCTTTTTGTGGCAATTAAAGTCAGCTTTTTTGCAGCCTTTGTAATTTCTGTACCAATTGTATTTTGGCAGTTGTGGCTTTTTGTTGCACCAGGTTTATATAAACATGAAAAAAAGCTTATTTTACCATTTGTATTCTTTGGCAGCTTTATGTTTGCCTTAGGATTGTTTTTTTGCTATGAAATTGTATTTCCGCTTATTATTCGTTATGTCCTTGCGTTTGGAAATGAGGTGGTTGAAGCAAATATAGCAAGTGATGAATATTTATCATTTTTCATTCGTATTATGCTTGCATTTGGCTTTGTATTTGAATTGCCTGTTATGGCTTTTTTCTTGGGTAAAATAGGACTTATCACAGATAATACACTAAAACGATCATTTCGCTATGCTGTTGTAGCCATATTTGTTGTTGCTGCTATTGTAACGCCGCCAGATGTTATCTCGCAATTACTACTTGCATTGCCCATGGTCGTGTTATATGGTGTTGCTATTATTATCCTGAAGTTTGTAAACCCAGAGAAAAAGCAAGATGAAATTTTGTCATCATCTAACAATATCGAGCAAACGCGGAAAGATGAAATACAAACAGAGATAGAGCAACAACTTAAGGAATAATTTTAATACGTTGTTAATTTATCCATCCGCATACAAGAAGAAATTAGTTGGTGTGCCTTCATATATGATCTTTGTTATAAATTGAATTTCAAGCATTAAAGGCAATACAAAAATAAGGCATCAAGTTAAAGCCAAATACAATCTTACATCGATTGCGTATAGCATAAGAAATTTCATACAACAGATATTTACAATGAGATATATTTACTCTTTTATAGAGCAAAAATCTTAAAAACACACTTTTAAAAATTCCTTAGTATCACAAAATTTGGATATAAGTGATGTAATTCTCATAATTCAATCTGAATTCTAAATGCTTCCAAGTGTTAGGGGAGTTATAATAAATTACATACATTCTTCCTTATAAATAGCAAAGAGTAGAATTGTGCAATATTTAATTTAAAATTCAAACATTTAAATACACAACATAATATGTTTTATGCACAATTTCTAGATAGGGCTTACTTAAAGACTTGCTTAAATAAGTAGGTGGTATATATCAAATTAACAACTTTTATTCATTCTTTAATTCAACGCTAAACACATATCACCTACAAAAGCCTGCTTGGATTAAATCATGCATATGAATGACACCCTCCAACACTCCATCTTTTGTCAAAATAGGTAATATTTGGATTTTAGAATCCTCAATAATTTTTAGTGCATCAAAGGCAAGCATATCACTACCATAAAGTACCTTTGGATTTTTTGTAGCATACGAAAACGCGATGGATTGCAAACTAAAATCTTTATCAAACATAGCCCTTCTTAAATCACCATCACTTAACACGCCGAGTAATTTATGATCTGAATCAACAAAAAACGCATTTCCCAAACGTCCATTTGTCATAACGCTAATTGCATCACGTAGACTCATTACAACATCAAGCAAAGGGAGTTCTCGTGTTTGCATAATATCGCTCACTTTGATAAAGAGCATACGCCCTAAGCTTCCACCTGGATGGAAGTTTGCAAAGTCATTTTTACTAAAATCCCTAGCCCTCATAAGACATATTGCAAGAGAATCGCCTAAAGCAAGTGTAAGTGTGGTTGAAGTCGTAGGGGCAGTTTGTATGGGACATGCTTCTCTTTCTATCATTATTGGTAAAAAATAATCACCAAGCATGGACATACGCGATTTTTTTGACTTTGACATAGTTATGATAGGCAATCCCATGCGTCTAATATGAGGCAGGATTGCCACAATTTCTTCACTCTCACCACTATAGCTAATTGCCAATACACAATCATCTTTTTGCAATACACCTAAATCACCATGCATAGCCTCTGTAGGATGCAAAAAAATACTCGGAGTGCCTGTGCTTGAGAGTGTCGCTGAAATCTTTTGTGCAATTAGCCCACTTTTGCCTACACCTATAAGCACGAGTTTGCCTTTCATGCTTAAGATATGTCTTATAATAGAATCTAAATCACTCAAGTCTCCATCATACGCTAGAAGAGCATTCCCTTCATCACGTAAAGTCTGCATAAAAATTGCCTTAAAATCACAAGATTCCATATCTAACCTTTTAATTATATATTATTTGCTTTCTCTAATGTGACTAATTTTAACATACTTTGCTTTAATGATAGGAATTATCTTCTTCTTATATTGCCTAATTATCTTAAGTTTGCTTATCACATATTAAATAGGTCGTCTTTATGTAAAAAATGCAATAGATAGATAAAAACTTTGACTTCACTTAGGTGTAAATATACTATATTGATTATAGAATCTTGCTTAAAATCTTGATATCCCAGTAGACAATCAAATCATTTAATGAGTAATGTATGACAAGTTGACTTAGCCCAGAATCAAGCTATTTATAAGTATAAGGCATAACGCTAAGAGGTAGGGGGATCGCAATAGCTTAGCAATTTTTATTTAAGAAAATTAAAGCTGTAAAAGATTTAAGTATTATGTCATTTGATGTTTTTGACACTTTGTTTTTATGCTTATGTTACAACCACGACCTATTTCTTTATCTAGCAGAATATATTCATGATAAACCAAACTACGCAATAGCTAGGATTTATGCAAAAGCTACCTCACACTATCACCATAACATGAGATATACAAAACAATATGCTCTTGATTCATATCATGGACTGATAAGATTGTAGAATCTGATTCTTTGATCTAAAAATGAGGAATTGTCATTACAATCACAAGATACAACAACAAAACCTTGAAATGTCAGAAGTTTAGTATCACAACAAATCCTTGAATAAATATTGCTATAGCAAGTAAAACGTATCTACCAAGAGATTTTATCTAGGACTTTTTTAAAGCCTTACAAAATCGTAGCCGCCTCTATATATCAAATAGCATTAGATATGTAGAGGTAAGGCACTAAAGACTTATCCAATCTTTTTCTTTAATTCCTTAATCCTTGCTGCCTTACCTCGTCTGTTACGCAAATAATACAACTTTGCACGGCGAACTCGCCCAACACGCAACACTTCTATTTTTTCTAAACTATCGCTATAGAGTGGAAAAATCTTTTCAACACCTATATTATTAGCACCCATTTTACGCACAGTAAAAGTCCTATCAACGCCATTACCACGTATTGCTATACATATACCCTCAAAGTTTTGCACCCTTGTTTTATCACCCTCTTTTATCTTAATTCCAACACGCAAAGTATCGCCCGCTTTGAACTGCGGCGCAGATCTATTTTCAAGTTGTGTTTTTTCAAACTGCTCGATATATCGATTTTTCATGACTTCCTCACTTATGATATTAATAAATCCGGTCTAAAATATTGCGTTTTCATCTTAGACATGGTAAGTTTTAAATCGCTTATTATAGCGTGATTTCCATTTAAATAAGCAGAAGTTGGTAAATTTTTTTTATTTTTTTCAACAAACTGCTTTGATTTTGTAAAATTTGGTGCTTCAAGCAAGTTAGACTCAAAACTTTCACCTTGCAAAGAAAGCTCATTGCCAAGCACACCATGTATATGTCTAGCAATCGAATCTGCCATGCACAATGCCGCTAACTCTCCGCCACTCAATATAAAATCACCTATACTAAAGATTTCTGTAGCATACAACTCAATAATGCGTTCATCAAACCCTTCGTATCGTCCACAAACAAAGCTAATATGACTATATTTACTAAGACGCACAGAATCCTTATGACCAAATTTTGCACCGCAGGGACTAAGAAATATAATACGTGAATTTTCAGCCTGCTGTAGAGCACAATCAAGAACAAATGGATCAAGCAACATGCCAGCTCCACCGCCAATAAGTGCATTGTCAACTTTTTTATGTTTATCCAACGCAAAATCACGGATATTAATGCATTCTACCTTAATCTTTTGATTACAAACAGCATGCCGCATGATACTTTGCCCAAAATAAGGCATAATCAAATCTGGAAAAAGAGTAAAAAAACTAAAACGCATAGGTTATAGATGACATAAGATAACTTCGATCAAGTATATTTCGACCTGTTAGCGCAATATCTGATTCATTCCACGCATCACTTTGCATAACATGCGTATAGTAATTTGCAATCAAGCCCAAATTCACAGTATCTATAATCTGCCAATCAACAATAAACTTTAATGAATATTCTATTGCACTAGGAGCAGTTGTATAACGCCCATTAAGCCCAAATGATAAAGATTGAACATATTTTGCCAGATTCTCATATCTAGCCTCAGTAAAAAGCAGCACACTAAGTGCATCAGGTGCCACGGAAGCATTAAGAGATGCACCTGTGCTATACACACTATTATCCCAAATATCTATGCCAATAGGGTTACCAAACATACCCATGCGCGCATTCGCATTACCAATATTTTTATAGATTCCAAGTGCTAGTTTGTATGTATCATAAAAATCAATATCCTGTCGCACCAAAATGCTTGAGGTAAAACCTGTAGGATCTTTAAAACTTGAGAAAAAATAATTATCCAAATCAATAATACTTTGGCTATGTATAGGGAAAAGTGCACTAAGTTTTGTGGTATAACTAATACTCTCTTTATTGCCAAATTCTGCACTAATACTAAATCCAGGCGCAACATATTCTTTTGCACCATAATACACATAGGCTTTTGTATCTAGGAACTCATTATTATAGCCAACTTCAGCATTAACAATTCCATAGGTAGAGTAAAGAGTACTAAAATCTGTAAGCCAACCATTCCCTACAAGTGCAACCGTGCTCGAGCCAAAAATCTTAACATGAAAATGATTTGCAAATCTAAATATTGCATTGATACCCTCAGCATAACTATCAAACCAATCATCATCTTCTTGCTCAAATCTTCCTGCTTTCACATTTATAGAATCTGTTTGATAGTATATATAAGCATTGTGCACAAAAATATTGCGAGTATTATCAGCATTTGCCTCTCTATCATTAAGATAGCCAGGATATGCACCTACATAATTATATGCCAAACCTTTTGTAGAATCATATGTCAGTCCAGCAGCAACCGCTCCTACCATAATCTGAAAATCGTTATATTTATACCCTACACTTAATTGTCCCAATGCATAGCCATAACTATTATTTGGCAAAGCCTGTTTCGTGCTAAATGCAGTTTTATTAAATATTTCTAAGCCACCATGTAAAAATACACCATTATCTTGCTTTATCACAGGTTCTGTATCTTTATATTCTTGATCCATTATTGTAATCTCATTTTGCCTTGCATAAAGTGCTGAAAAACAGAATGCAGAACATATGAGAATCCTATGTAATTGCATTATAACTCCTAAAAACAATCTAGAATCTATAAAAGACAAACCGAAATTATATGCTATTTCTGTTCATTTTATGCCTAATTATATATGATTGCATAAAATTAGCTCTTTCATAACCTAAATATTCACAAAAACAAAATCTGATGTCAAGTATAATAAAACGCATATTTTCAAATCAAGTCAATCAAAGTATGCCTGCTAAACCAAACAGCCTACAGCAGTAACATAATTTACAAATATTTTACAATTTAGATTTGCGATTTTACATACATTTCATACACTTTCAAATGAAATTTCTAGATTTTATAAAGGATACGAATGAAAAAAGATGGACTTTCTAGTCTATTGTTTTGGTGTATGAGGCTTTCAATATATAGCACACTTGCAATATTTTGTATTTTAATTGGTTTTATATTTATGAAAGGTGTGATTCATCTTACACCTAGCCTCTTTGAATGGGAATACAATAGCGAAAATGTCTCTATGATGCCAGCTATTATAAATACTATCAATATGATACTTTTTTCTCTTGCTATTGCTATGCCTCTTGGAATCTTTGGAGCAATTTTTCTCACAGAATACAGTAGCAGCAAAAATAAACTTATTGTTATAATAACAACTGCAGCTGAAACCCTTGTTGGTATTCCATCAATCGTATATGGGCTTTTTGGCTTTCTTGCATTTGTTGTGTTTTTTCAGTTAAAGTTTAGCTTTTTAGCAGGTAGTCTTACTATTACCATTATGATTTTACCTGTAATCTTGCGTAGTGCACAAGAGGCGTTAAGATCTGTCCCCTTAATGTATAGAGAAGCAAGCTTGGCTCTTGGGGCAGGCAAACTTAGAACAATTTTTTCTATTATTTTACCTGCTGCTACATCAGGAATCTTAGCAGGTATTATCCTTAGCATTGGAAAGATTGTTGGAGAAAGTGCGGCACTACTCTATACATTTGGTGGATTTGCACAAGTTTCTGGATTATTTGATTCTGGCAGAACACTAAGTATGCACATGTATTTAATCTCAAATGAAGGTCATCATATTAACGAAGCATATAGCACGGCTATGATTCTCATTGTGATTGTATTGATGATCAATCTTTTATCAAATTACATAGCAAAAACTCTTACAAAGGCATAAAAATGGATAAAAAAGTATGTTTTAATATTAAAGATATGAATTTGTATTATAATGATTTTCACGCATTAAAAGATATTAATATGCAGATTCTAAAAGGTAAAGTGACCGCTTTTATTGGACCTAGTGGTTGTGGTAAATCAACCTTTCTTAAAAGCCTTAATCGCATGAATGATTTAGTGGAAGGTTGCAAAATTAAGGGCAAAATTTTATTAGATGAAGTTAATATCTATAAGAAGTATGATGTAAATATATTGCGTAAAAAAGTGGGCATGGTATTTCAAAAGCCAAATCCATTTCCCATGAGCATTTATGATAATATAGTATTTGGTCCAAAAACACATGGAATAAAACATAAAGATCAGCTAGATTCTATTGTAGAAGAATGCCTAAAGGATGTTGGTTTATGGGGTGATCTTAAGGATAGGTTAAAGCAATCTGCCCTAAGCCTTAGTGGTGGGCAGCAACAAAGACTTTGTATTGCAAGAACGTTGGCGGTAAATCCTGAAGTAATCTTGATGGATGAACCTACAAGTGCACTTGATCCCATCTCAACATTAAAGATAGAAGAACTCATCAATAAACTCAAAAAAGAATATACAATTATAATCGTTACACATAATATGCAGCAAGCTATGCGTATAGCTGATAAGACCGCGTTCTTTTTACTTGGTGAAGTGATAGAATTTGATGACACTGAAAAAATATTTTCAAAACCAAAGAACAAAAAGACACAAGATTATATTTCAGGAAGATTTGGATAGGTATTTGTTTTTACATAAATATAGTTATTACTATTAGAGACAATATTAAACAGACTGAAATAATTAGGTTTAACTCCCTAATATCAATGATGCAAAACTATCTTGCCAAGTTATTTGGCCTCATAATTCTTTACATCTTATAAGCATAGCTATAAGATTTCCAACAGAGTTTCTAAAATATCTGTGCTCCCATGTTCTGTCTTTATGAGTCCATCTCGTTTCACTAATTCTAATTTATTGTCAGCAAGTTTCTTACCCACAATCAAAGCATACTCAAAACCTATCAACTCAAAATCAGCAATTTTACTTCCAAATCTCTCGTTTCTATCATCAAGTATAACCTCAACGCCCCTCTCCTGTAATTGCTTATAAAGCGTAGTAGCAAATGTCATCTCATCTTCATTTTTTACATTTGATACAATAATGTCAAGTTTAAAAGGTGCAACAGCTCCCCATACACAACCTTTTTCATCTGCTTTTTGCTCCAAAATGGCTGATAAAAGTCTACTTACACCAAGTCCATAGCATCCCATGGTAAAAGGCTTACTAGAGCCATTAGAATCAAGAAATGTAGCCTGCATAGGTTTTGAATACTTATCTTCTAACTTAAAAATATGTCCTACTTCTATCCCCTTACTATAACGCAGAGTTGCACCACATTTAGCACACAGATCACCCTCTTGCACAGCAACTAAATCATGATAATATATATCATTAAATTCCTCCAACTGCACACCAACGTAATGATACCCATGCTCATTTGCACCACATATCAAATCTTCACCATTCTCCAATTCTTTGTCAAAAACAATAAAACGAGAATTCGTCAAAGCACGTAAATGTATAGGACCGATAGAACCTTGTGGTAGCCCATAGGATTCTAAAAACGGAGTATCTGCATCAATTATATCAAGCACATCAGAATCAATTGCTTGAAGTGCATTTAACGCCTTTGTATCCTCTAGCATATCTTTACCACGCATAAAAAATATAGCAATATCAACACTATCTTTAAAAACTACTTTTTTTACAACAGCTTTCATAAGATAAAATGGATTGACTTTAAAAAATTCACTTAAATCATCAATAGTTTTTACATTTGGTGTTTCAAATTTATGATAGTTACTTGTAGCCTGTGGGGCAACCTCATCACACACCTTTGGCTTACGTACAGCAGCTTCAATATTTGAAGCATAATCACATTGACTACAAGTTACAATTGTATCTTCACCACATTCAGCAAGCACCATAAATTCACGGCTACCACTCCCACCAATTGCACCAGAATCCGCCTCAACGATACGGAAATCAAGCCCTAAACGTTCAAAAATCCTTACATACGTATCACGCATGTTTAAAAACTCTTTGTTTAAAGATTCTAAAGAATCATGAAAGCTATAGGCATCCTTCATGACAAATTCCCTTGCACGCAAAAGTCCAAATCTAGGACGCAATTCATCTCTAAACTTTAAATGGATTTGATAAAGATTAAGCGGTAGCTGCTTGTAGCTCTTAATATATGTCTTTGCGATTTCTGTTACACATTCTTCATGAGTTGGACCAAGCACGAAGCTAGCCCCCTTTTTATCAGTAAAAAGAGCTAATTCGCTATATTTTTCATAGCGTCCACTCTGCTCCCAAAGATTTGTTGGTGTTAAAAAACCCATAGTAATTTCATTCGCACCTGCTTGATTCATCTCTTGTCTGACTATAGTTTTAATTTTTTCCATTACAATTTGTGCTAATGGCAAAAAATTGTAAATACCACTCCCTATTTGATGAATGAAACCAGCTCTAAGTAAATATATGTGACTTTTTAATACTGCATCTTTTGGTGCTTCTTTAAGTGTTGGTGCAAAAAATGTTGAAAAACGCATAATTTCCCTTTTTTATTGATGAAAGTTTAAATCTTTGTGTAATATATTTTACAAAATTTTCTTGATATTGTAATACCAAAAAGCATAAATATCCTTGAGCCTATCAACACTATTATATCCTAACTTATTGAAGATTAGACTCTAAAATGTCTAGGTGCATAAGCAAACAAATTTTAAACTACATTTTATGAAAAAATTTCCCTGCTTTTATCTTCTTTGAAAAAATAAAAACTAGCTCAAAGCTATCTTTTCTCTGCGTGTTATTATATATGATAGCAATTTATTTTATTTTTATCTATAAATTTAGAACTTATGCAAGAAAGAGATGAGGGTTAAACCAAGTCTCTTATCGCCCTCCCCCACCCATGTCAATGTATATAGATTATATTAAGAAAATGATGATTAGGGTAAAAGTTAATAACTATAATGCAATTTGTTCATGCTGTGAAATATTTAGCATATTATCATCTTTTTCTGCTTCTAATCCTTTATTATTGGTTGTGTGCATTTGTGATTTTGTGTCAATTGTAATTTGAGACATATAGGTATCAAGATTTCTAATATAACTACCAAGAGAACCGCGTCCTTTTACCTGTATCTCTGCTTTTTCATATGCATTTTGTGCAGTTTCTAAAGCACGATTTATTTTTTCCATACTTTCTGTAAAACCATCAAATTTTTTAATAAGCTTTACGCATTCCTGTAGAATCTTTGTGATGTTTTTATCCTTTGCCTCATTGCTCCAAATATGATGAATAAGTCTTAAAATTACCATAAGAGTTGTCGGAGCAGCAAGAATAATCCCTTTGTTGTATGAATCTAAAAATAATTGCATATTATGCTGCAAGACCGCACTATATGCACCCTCCAGCGGCATAAACATAATGACAAAATCAAGCTGCCCCCCTTCAATGTAATGCTGATATTGTTTAATCGATAAGCTTTTGATATGATTTTTAACACTCTCAAGATGTGCTTGTAGATATGTTTCTTTTGAATCTTTTGCATTAAAAAACTGCTCATATGCTTTTAAGCTCACTTTAGAATCCACAACTACAAAACGATTATTAGGCAGCTGTATCACAACATCTGGTCGAAGTATTTCTTTTGCCTCATTTTTCACATGCACTTGCGTATAATATTCTCTACCTTTTTGCAATCCACTAGTTTCAAGCAATCGTTCTAAGATCACCTCTCCCCATTGTCCCTGTAGCTTAGAATCCCCACGCATTGCATTTGCAAGATTGTTTGCATCTGCAGAGATTTGCAAACTTGCTTCTCTTAGATGCTTAATTTCTGCGTTCAAAGCGATGTTTCGCTCGTGATTCTCCTTTGTGTGTTGTGCTATCTCGGTTTTGAATCTCATAATTTCATCACAGAGTGGCTTTAAACTATCTGTTTGTTTTTCTTGAAATTGGCGATTTTTCTCTTCTAAAAGTTGCTCACTTATCTCATAAAATCTTTGTGTCATTAGTGCAGAATGTTTTTCTTGATTTGTTTGTAATATCTCTTGCATAAGTTCTTGCTTTTGCGCGTATTGTAGCTGTAGAGTTTTTTCTTGCTCTTGCAAAGCATTTGCTAAATTTAGTGCATACTCTTTTTTAATAAGCTCTAATTGTGTAAGATATTCATTTTTATTTAGCATAAGTGTATGCTGCATATCTTGCATTTTTTCCTCAAAATGTTTATTTGTAAGCAAAGCAGCTTGTTCATTCAATGCTTCTTTTATACGTAAAGCTCTTATTTTTTTTCGGTATAAAAAAAGCACAATGAGTAAACATATAATAATACAGATGTAACAAGCATTGATAATATATAAAGATTCCATATAATCCCTTTTTTAGAATTCACGCACATCGCCATTTTTTATATATGATAAAAAACTTGTCGCATACGCACCGCTTGGTAATGTAAAAGCTATTTCAACCTGTGCTTTTTCTGCATTATACTTAATATTTAAATCCGTGGGATACACCCAAGCATATCGTCTTGTACCATTTGCCATAATTGGATAGGTAAATTTTTGCTCTATTATAAATGCATCTTGTTTTGCCAATCTCACCCTATTTTGATCATTCTTAGATTTGCTAGGTTGCATAGAATCTAAAGTTTGCAATTTTTCTTTTCTACCACATTCTAGCACCTTTTTACAACTCATACCACTTAATAATCCTGTAATACCAATGCTTCCATTTTTTAGCCGCTCAGTATCACTTAGCAAGAGTCTAGCAAGATCCACATCTTGAGAATCATTTGCTTTTTTATCACCAAAATAGAAAAACTTTCCATGTGGATAATGCATACACACATCGCCTATGAGCGGCGTCAATGGTAATGTTTGTGTATGTAAAATCTCAAAAACTTCTCTATTCATGGATATATTATACATATGTGAGAGTGCATACATAGAATCTTTAAGGCTAAAATTTTGCATAATATTGCTTATTTTTAACCGCTCTTCAAGCCACAAGTTAAAACATACGCTTTGCAGACTTGAAATAAGAAGCTGTTGAAGGGAATTCTGTTTGTTTGGTGGTTTTTTAATCTGCAATGCTTGCATGTAATTATCACCAAAATTACCAAACCTCTGATAACCAAAAAAATTAGGGAAGCCATGTTTTTCTGCTAAACTTGCCTCGTCTTTAATTCGTTCAAAATTTTGCGGTGTAACCTTTTTTAAGCGGATAAAAAATTTATTACCTTGTAAATGTCCTGTTTTTATTTTATTATTATGTAAGCAAGATTCTATGATTTTTATTTGCTCTATCTTATGTAGATTATTTTCATTTATAAGAAATGCTTTATCTGGAATTGATATGTATTGATAGGTGAGTGCATTTTTATCTTTCAATCCAGCATAGCCAACATCTCTTTCTTTAATATTTAAAGCCTGTGCGATCATCTTTACGCACTCCAATGTGCCTAGATTCTTTTTTCTAAGCTTTAAGATTCTGTGTTCCCCTGTATTACTAAAAGGATAGAGTGGGACTTCTTCTACAATAAAATCTCTTTCATTGTGTGAAAATACAAATGGAATTTTAGGATAAGCCTTGCCATAGAATCTCTTTTGTGTACTATATTGCTCTAAAAGTGTTAGTAGCTCATCATTATTATCAAGCCCTACATTATCCATGAAACCAATCCTCATAAAATAATTAAGTTACAATTAAAGCATAAAATCGCCAATAGGGCGATGTATCTCGCTTGTATATCACAAAAAACTTAATACACAAATTCATAATCTTTTAATACCTGCCGTGGTGGAAGCAATACTTTTCCAAAATTTAGTGATACCCCAACCATAAAGTTTGATGCGGGTAATTCTATATTATCTGCCTTAAGCATATAATAACGCAAAAGTGGTGCAACACTTAAGCTTCTAAATAACTTTGCATCAATACGCGTCTCAAGCAAGAGCTGATAATCAGGCGATATTTTAGAATCTTCTGCATTAAATATGTATTTTTTATAGTTCATTGTATATGTCCATTTGACATACTTATTTAAACTATATTCAAGTGATATACCTACCTCCAAACCTGTACCATTAAGCCTTGTCATAGGGTTAAGATCATGTTCGCCAAAGAAATCAAAATAAAGATTCTTAACATATCTACCATCAAAAAGCTTTGCTCCTACCATGTAGTTTATGATATGCCTACGCCCTACGCTTGGCGTTGGGTTAAACTCTGTTTGGTAAGAAACCCGCATGTAAGGACCCATCTCAAACACTTCAAAACCCCAGTCAAAATCCCACATCCTTTGTGTATAATCTGTTGAAAATAACATTTTATCAAGGCTTTTGTTGATAACAACACTTTGATCTGTCTGTGTAATTTGCGTAAAACCATATTCTGCATACGCAGTATTAAACACTACAAATCTTGGTGCATAAAAATTACCATTTAAAGTAAAAAAGAACTGCAAACCAAGTTGAGAGCTCCCTTTTAAATTGCTATCAGAAAAGCTTGTGTAAAGACTTTGATTAGTTAGTGAACTCTGCGTAAAATTGAGGGCAATACGATTGAGATCCACCTCCCAACCGACTTTATCCTCACTAATATCTGCCTTTGCCTGAACAAAAGGCAAAAGTGGGACAGCTTGCATACATTGGATAAATATAAAAAATAATAGAATAAGAAACTTGTTTTGCACAAAGCTTTCCATACACTAAGCATTATACTCATTGCATTCTTGTGTTACTACGACATTGTCTATAAATTCCACTCCATCACCATGCTCCAAAATAATATCAGCAATGCCTTGCATGATAATATCTTGTAAAAATTGCTGTTTACACTCTACATCAATTAATACTTCGTGATATGTTTGTGGTATTTGCATATCTAATTCTTGTATAGGATTTATCATGGAGTCTTGTGTATTACTTTTGTGATTCATAGATACCTTTCTGTATTGGCTAGTTTAATTTAGATTTTAAAAATATTCATACAATATAAATATGCCTACTAATAAATGAGTATTATATCATTCTTTTTTATGCATTGGATTGAAGTTAGAAAAATTAAGTACTAAACACTCAAATATTCTTGATTATGTATTTTAAACATAGAACTATTCTGCAAGATACAAGCAAAAGAACTAATCACCTCAAATAGATAAATAGCCTAAATAATAAAAGTATAAATTGCAGTCAAAGAAAACAGAGTGCGACATAGTATCATAAGATTGATTTGACATATACTTCACTTTTTATCTATTATGTTATTATATTAAGGAGTACTATCTATTAGTATTTTGGTGGCAATAACATGCAGATTGTATGCCTCATAACGCAATATCTTAAAGGTTTGACTCTTACCAAATTTTTTACATTCATCAAGCTTTAGGCATTCTTCAAGCACCCTAGCACTTTCACAAATTCTATGAAAGTTTGCGTGTAATATTGCCGCCAAATCCAATCTTTCAACTTCTGTATCAATACTTTCTTTTGCAATATCACGCCCAACATCACGTGCTTGCAGTAGTAAATCTGTATAGTGCAAAATGGCTTTATGTCGCATTTGTTTTAACATATAGGTTATCTCTTTGTTATCATAGATATAACGGAATATATCTTCTACTACTCGAATACCTTCTTGTAGTCTATTAAGATTTGCATCTAGTATGCGTAATATTGTGTGAGTGTTATTTGCATTCATGAAAGCTCTTATAAAAAATAAAATAGTTATTATAAGGTAGATGGGCATAATTGCCCAAGAAAAAGAAGGATCATTTTGAATTAAGTCTTACTTTGTATAGAGATAGTTCTCTAGAATCTAGAGAAACCTTGTCAATTTGCTCTATACAATATGTAACCCCACCCAAACACGAGATTTTTCTAAAATTCTCTAATTAATCTTTGCTAGATAAACCTAGAATTTGCAGCAATGCTGTAAAGATGTTTAACACATCAAGGTAAAGAGCAATAGCCGCCATAATAGGATTGTCATAGCGACCTCTTACGATATTTTGCGTATCATAAGCAATATATAAACTAAAGATAAGTACCACCGCACTTGCAATTACAAACTGGAACATTGGGCTTTTAAAAAAAATATAGTTCAAAAGACCAAACACAAAGATCACAAGCACTGACCAAAATAATGCAGTCCCCATATTTGCCAAATCTTTTTTAGTCTTCAAAGCAAAAATACTCATAATACCAAAGATAATGGTAGTCATAGCAAGTGCTTGAGCAACTATTCCTGAATTTTTTGCCATTACAAATGATAAAAGCGGCACTAAAGCCAAACCACTAATAAAGGAAAATGCAGCAAACACAGCTAGATTAACACCAGGCTTATCTTGCACAAAGCCCAACGCAAAAATAAGTGCAATTTCAAGTATAAAGATCGGCATTCTATACTGTGCAACAAAAAAAGGATCATAAAAGCCAACTAATGCACCTATCGTTGCTAAAAGCAAACTACCGGCAAAAAACTTGTATGTTGTTTTTACAAAATTCACAAGAGCTGTATCGCTATATGAAGCTTGATAATCGACTTCTTGTGTATTTTGGGTATAATTCCTATCATAAATTCCCATAATTTCTCCTTGTAATAAAGAATTTCAAGCATTCTAACCAAAAAATATTAACCAATCAACAAAATACACCCTCCACAAATTCTTAAAATGCAATACAATCAAAGAGTTGTGAAATTGAACTTTGTATCAGGTCATTTCGCCTTTATGGGCTTCTGAATGCCTTTTTAAAGCTATATCATAAATACTGCAGTTCTATGGTAATAAATATTGCAAATCATCTACTATTTATATACTACAAAATATGGACCTCATAGATATAATCCTTTGCATCCATGCTATAACGCAATTCGCGTATAAGCGTATGACGATTTTTCCCCTTAAAAAAACTCTCAAGTTTTTTCAAATCTTTTTCCGCATTTTCTCTATCAAGATAAAAAACTACACCTTTTTTTCCATTCTCTTCTACTTTCTTTGCCATGTCTTCAAACGTGATTGTATCTGCCTTGATATTGGCTTTGAGACTCTCTTTGGCAAGTTTAAGTTCCATGTGTATCCTTTCTAATTTAAAAAATTACTTCGCATTGTATCTTAATTCTTGTCAAGATTGTTAGGAGTTGCAATAAATGTCATTGGAGTTCTTATAATTTATTACGATGATTACATGTTAAACGCACAATAAGTTCTATCTTCTAGAGTTAAATTGCACTATTAATTATAGGAGGAATTTCTATTAAAGAAGTGGTACGCCCAAGAGGATTCGAACCTCTGACCTACGGCTTAGAAGGCCGTTGCTCTATCCAGCTGAGCTATGAGCGCATGCGTGGTACGCCCAAAGGGAGTCGAACCCCTAACCCCCAGATCCGAAGTCTGGTGCTCTATCCAATTGAGCTATGGACGCATAAATTTTTGTTTATATTATGCTTTATGATGATAAAAAACATGGGGTGGATGATGGGGCTCGAACCCACGACCCTCAGAGCCACAACCTGATGCTCTAACCAACTGAGCTACACCCACCATGTATACCTACACAATCATAAGTGAAAATGGTCGGGGCGAAAGGATTCGAACCTTCGACCCCTTGGTCCCAAACCAAGTACTCTAACCAGACTGAGCTACGCCCCGACACAAAATAAAGAAGTCATTATAAGATAATTTTACGATAAAGTCAAGATATTTTGCACAATTTTATATTTAGTGCCAACACCTATGCAAATTTTACATAAAATAGCAGCAATAAAATATGTAAACAATAAATGCTATATTCTCATCTCTTAATTTTTTGTAATAAATTTATAAGCTATTTATTGTTTTCTTATTGCTCTATAGAATGATAAGCTATACTCAATAACTCCTGCTATACAAATAAATCTTTATAATTAATGCAACAAACATGCTTCTACCTCCTCTCCTTTTTTATATTGCAATAAATTGATAAATCAAGGACATAGCCAATTAGATTCCAAGTTTTAGAATCTTTTTAAGAATCTTTAAGGAGCTTATCTGCCATGTCTTATTAATATGAGATACACTTCTATATTCAATAAGTCTCACCTTATACAAGAGACTTTTTACACACATATCTTTGCTATGTAAAAATAATCTAGCAAAATATGTCCCAGTTTGTTTGCAAATTATAGAATCTAGATTTCATCACATTCGCAAAATATTATCTTGGGTGATGGTAGGAATTTATGTTTTGCATTCTATCTGTATAGATGGGGTCAGATAATCAAAATAATTATTAGATTCTAAATCTTCTCCATTGTTATATAACATAATATATAACGTGATTACAAGATTTAGATATATACTCTAAATGTAAAATCTACATCACAAAAGTTTTGGTGGTAATATGCGTAAGCCAAAGCTTACAAAATCAAGTCCACCCTGAAAGGCATTTCCATAAGTGGCATCAAGCTGCAACATGTCTTGAACAAGCCATGTACGTAATCCTACTTGATACATCACTGGATCAAAACGGCTATAATACACTTCACCAATGGCATATAGGCGGGATAATATTTCTGTCTCTAAGCCCATACCAAGAGTATAAATCCCATCCATAAAGCTTTGCAGATTATATCCTACATTAACATGTAGTGCAATTTTAGAATCTAAAAATAAAAAGGTAGCGGGAATATAGGCATACACCTCATTTGCATTATCTGCCCCAAAGAGGTAATTATGAATATTTCCAATTGCAATACCAATGCCCCAATCTTTTTCATCAGCATCAACAAATAGTTTTTTTAGCTGAAATTGCACAGAGTTAGACTGCAATCCTATCATACCGCCAAGTGTAATTTCAGTATTCCATAGTAAATTACAACTTGGCAAACTCCACAACTCGCTATCCCCCTTAGCATGTATCTCAACCCATGTCTCCACCTGACAATGTCCTTTTGCTACCACCCGTGCATCATCTGTGTTAAATGGTCTTGCAGCATACAAACTTATTACATATATACACGATAGCATCAATAAAAATGCAACTTTTTTAAACATATTTAAACCGCTTTTTTGTAATTTTTAAACAGCTTATTATAACAAAAAATAATTTTTGGATAGAATGCAGGTTGCAACAAACATGTTAGTAAATATATTAGCAAAGGAAATATGATGTTTCAATACAAATTAATGTTATTTGGATTCCCAGATTTATGTAGAGATTATGATGATGTGTTACTACATTTAAAGCAAGTACCACCACAAAGAGCAATAACTGAAACACTTGATCAATGTTATCTTATTGATATGCAAACAGGGCAAAAATATGAAATTAGTTATGACAATAAAGGGTTATTTGTAAAAGATTTTAAACCAAGCAAATAGAAACAATATCGCATTTTTACCTCCATTGTCATACAGATCTTAGTGCTACTTTGCAAACTATATGAATTTGCATAACAAATCTATACACAAAAAAGAAAAGTGATATAAGGTTATGGGAATACGGCGGGTTTTACTCAAATGCTTATATTGCACTATATAATCTTCATAGTTAAAAGATAAAATTTATCTAAATTTCTAGCTAGTTCTCTAAGCATAATTGTGAAAAATTAGTTTCAAGGTGTTTCTAAAAATACAATCAATCCTATTCTACATTATACTTTTATTATTTATCTGTTTTATAACTAGAGTAAAAAAATACAATTATCTTGTTAAGGCATGGAGCAATCATTGAAGTAGAGATTATACTATAGTTGTATTTGTAGGAATTTTGATAAATTTAAATTTGAAAATATCATTAATATATAGACATGGATAATCCAAAAAAATGATGTACAATTATATTTTGTAGGTTTATACTCAGCATATCTACATTCATATTATGATATTAGAAATAATATATTCTAGAAAAAAAATTATAGTATAACTTCATATAGTGAAGTATTTTTAACCTTTTTATCAATATTTGCGTATCTTTATAATTTATTATGTTAGTAAATAACATTAACTTTAAAACATTAATTTACTCTATAATTTGCACATTAAAACAAAATAGGAGAAAAAATGCCTAAATTTAGAGATAGATTACATGATGACTTAAATAAATCTTTAGAATCTGCGGTTAATGTAGCTGGTGGTGTGGCTGGTGTTGTTGCAATGTTAACAGATAAAAAAGCAAATATTTATGAAGGTGCGCTAGGTAAATTATCAGTCGATAGTAATCAACAAATACATACAGACAGCGTTTTTAATGCGTTTTCAACTACTAAAGCTTTAGTTGGTGCATTATTGTTTAGATTGATTGAAGAAAATGTTGTTAAACTAGATGACCTAGCAAAAGATTATTTGCCAGAAATTTCTGATATAGAAGTCTTAGAAGGATTTGACAAAGATTCAAAACCAATCACACGGAAAGCCAAAAATGATATAACATTAAGACATTTAGTGCTACATACAGCTGGCTTTGGTTATGAATTTTTTAATAAAGAGGATTTAGCCTATAGGCAATACTACTCTATTCCTTCAATAGTAAGCAACACCTTAGAATCTTTTAAAACCGTATTATTGTTTGAACCAGGCACATCTTGGAACTATGGCATTAATATAGATTGGTTGGGTCGAGTTCTAGAAAGTGCCACATCAAAGCGTTTAAGCACTTTATTAAAAGAAAAAATATTTCTACCATGCAATATGAATGAGAGCGTTTTTGACTTGACAAAAGATTTAAAACAAAGATTAGCGGTTATTCATGTTAGAGATCAAAGTGGTAAATTATCACCTGCAAAAGATATTGTTCTACCAAATCCTTCTCCTGTTGATATGGGAGGACATGGACTGCATTGCACGGTGTCTGATTATATGAAATTTATTAGAATGATTCTAAATGATGGTGTTGGCGAAAATGATCGGGTTTTATCTGAAAAATCAATCGATTTTATGTGTATGAATGGTATAGGTAACTTAAGATGCAAGGGTTGGGATAATGCTATGCCTTTATTCACAAATAAAGGTGAATTCTATCCAGCTACAGAAAAATCGTGGGGCTATACATTTCAGATCAATGAAGAAATGACAAATACAGGTCGTCCTGCTCACACTTTAATGTGGGCTGGAATATCCAATCTATTTTATTTTATAGACAGAAAAAATTCAATTGGTGGTTTTTGGGCTTCTGAAGTTCTACCATTTTTAGATCCAACTTCTTATGGTGGCTTTTTGCAATTTGAAAGTTCGGTGTATCAAAACCTAATCAATAAGAAACTCTAGTCATTGACTGAGAAGTTTAGATAGAGGATAAAAAGATAACAAAACTAAAACAACATGGATAAGTAAAGTTTATATCATACCTACAGAATCTCTTTGGCTTTGATATTATTCATGTTATAATGACGGGTATAAAACGTTTTAAGATGAAAATATATTTAGAAAATAGATTATAAATTAGCCAAAGATAAGTTTGTTAAGCCACATGGCGAATGCTATATTGCAATAGAGGGTTATTAATCATTGATTTCAGACATTATCAATAGCGATTGATATTGCCTATTTGTTATAGCAATAACACAAAGCACATTGTTAATTACGACAAAATTATACATAAAGTATGCTATACGACTCTGTCTGTTGCAAAAACATATTAATGGTCTTTATATGGCAAAACCCCTATTAATACTCTTTGAGCACATTATATATCAACAAATTATATCGCAACACTAAGCCATTCTCACACCACTAAGCAATGTTTCAAAATATCTAATTGTTTTCTCAAGACCCTCTCTTAACTGCACCTTTGGGTTAAAACCTAACTCCTTTTGAGCCAAACCAATGTCTGGTTGGCGTTGCTTTGGATCATCTTGTGGAAGTGGAAGAAATACAAGTTTTGACTTAGAGTTTGTGAGATCTAACACATTTTTTGCAAGATCAAGCATACTAAACTCACATGGATTACCAATATTTACAGGACCAAAAAATCCATCCCTACTATCCATAAGCAAAATCATTCCATCAATCAAATCATCAACATAACAGAAGCTTCTTGTCTGTGAACCATCACCATAAATAGTAATATCTTCGCCACGCAATGCTTGAATTATAAAATTACTCACGACACGTCCATCGTTAGGATGCATTCTGGGTCCATAAGTATTAAAGATTCTCATCACTTTGATATTAAGGTTGTGTTGTCTTTGATAATCAAAAAACAATGTCTCCGCACAGCGTTTACCTTCATCATAACATGCCCGTATACCAATAGGATTAACTGAGCCTTTGTAAGATTCTGGTTGCGGGTGAATTTCAGGATCACCATATATTTCGCTTGTTGAAGCCTGCAAAATTTTGGCCTTTACACGCTTGGCAAGTCCCAACATATTAATTGCCCCCACTACAGAAGTCTTAGTTGTCTGCACAGGGTCAAACTGATAATGCACTGGACTTGCTGGACAGGCAAGATTATAAATCTCATCAACCTCTACATACAATGGAAAAGTTACATCATGCCGCATAAACTCAAATCGTGGATTTTGCAAAAGATGAGCAATATTCTGCTTTGTACCGGTAAAGAGATTATCCACACAAAGCACTTCATCACCACGATTTAACAATCTCTCGCACAAATGCGAACCTAAGAAGCCAGCTCCACCAGTTACTAGAATCTTTTTATTTAACATATAAATCCTTTAATATGAAGTAATGAACTCTCACATCAATGTTATATTAACAACAAATAACTATGTATGTCAACCAATACAACTATAAACTACATTCTAAGAATCTTACACATAAACTCCAACATGATTATAGCACTACATATAAGTTTCTTTTCCTTGGTAAGTTTTGATATATGAGATAACAACTTTATAGCATCCATATCCCCTCATTATACTACACCAAGTTTGAAACTAACCCCTCTCATTGCAAACCCGCATCGATATATTCCACATCATCTGGTGGTTGAAATATAAAGACACTATTATCAATCACTGTATTCATTTTAACATTCTCAAAGCGTATGGTGATAACATTATCAATACTATCGGTATATTTCAACTCATAAGGCATTGAATCTTTGATAATAACATAATAAGTAATATCACCAACTTGTGTTTTATAACTATCTTTTCCGATCTTTTGCACTCTTTTTAAAATCTGTATAAAATCTACGCTTTCCTCAAGACTCCCAATTGTTACCTGTTGTAGTTGCGGCTCATAGATATAGGCTTGTGTTTTTTCTAAATACACCTCCTTTGCAAGTGGAGATGTATAAAGCCATTTCACCTTATTATTTGCCACATAAAGCTTACCTTTATACACAACAGGTATAGCACCCTTTTCACCTTTAATTTCTTGCATAAAATCTGCTTCGATACTCTTTGCATTACGCCATGCTTCTTGTTGCACATTCTGTCCAAATGACAATGTGCTGAAAAATAAAGCTACTATGACTAAAATATGTTTCATCATACCCCCTTACATTGCAATAGTGTGTAAATTTGCTTAGATTCTAAGATTTTTGTATCATATTTAATAGTAAGCAAATTTTCTTGTAAGTTTTCATACCATTCCCTAATACCCACAAGCGTATTAAGAGCTTCTAAATCTTTTAACTCTATTGTTTGTAATGGAATATAAAGCGTTTTATATGTTTCGGGATTTTTCACAAGAACAACTACTATGAAAGCCCACAAAATCATACATCCCATAAGTAAGCCAAAAAGCACCCAATGCCATGCAATAATCGCTTCATATTGACTAAAAAAGCCGCCTATGATCGCACCAACAAAGCTGCCACCAAAACCTGCCGCACTAAAATCACCAATAACACCACCACGATTTTTTGCTTTTGCATATTTACTTATCATGCTCTGCAGCAATGCCTCTTGCATGGAAAATGCTGCAAAAAAGCATGCAAGCCCAACACCAAAAATCACAACATTATCAATCCATAATGCCATACAAAAATATGCAACAAAAAAGATCACAACACTTACAAGCAATACTTCTTTTGATTTCCCTCTTTTTTCACTAATTACTGATGTTGGTCCAAGTGCTATAATACCAGCCAACATAGCAGGGAGATAAGCATACCAAAAATGTGTTTTATCTATGTGCTCATTCAAAACTATAGGAACTATTGCAAAAGTTAAAACCATGAGCAACTTCTCAATAAAGTTACTTAGATTCACAGCAAAGATACTTCTTTTAATCATAGATTCTGCAACTTTATTTTCATCATGGCTTGGATATACGTAGGTGATTTTTGGTGTTGGTTTTACAAAAATAAAGGTGATAATAAGTGAAATAATAGTTACTACCGCACTCAATCCAAATAACGAATTAAGCCCATAATGTGCACCGAGTATAGAACCTAGTATCATGGCAATAACAAAACTCACAAAGATTCCAATACCCATTAGTGCCATAGCACTTGTGCGTTTTTCTTCTTTTACAGAATCTGCAACTAAGGCCGTAAGTATCCCGCCAATCGCACCCATACCTTGCACACATCGTCCAAATATAAGATAATAAATCGAGCTCTCAAACATACAAATAATTGTACCAATAAGAAATATAACAAGCCCCAATATGAGAACAGGTTTGCGACCATACATATCACTCCATCTGCCAAAAAATGGCTGACAAATCATTTGCAAAAGATATGGTGCACCAATTGCTAGACCAACGCTCCACACATTAGCATGGGGCATCGTAGCAATAAGCAGAGAAATAACAGGCAATACAATAAAAAGCCCAATAAAGCGAAATACTAAAATACTTAAAAATGGTAGAATCTTTATAAACATTAAAACACCCTATGTAATATCTTCATTATTTTTATAATTCTAAATTCCTAGATACTCCCTAACCCTACGAACTATAGTTGCTATTATCTAAATCTATATTTTGTGTTATATAAATATGATCATACAATACACAACCGCAACCTCATAATCACAAGATCCCTATAAATTGCATAAATCCATAACAAAAAAAACACATTAAAAAACTCATATTTATCTTAACCAAAAGAGTATGACCCCAACTAAGCTTAACTGAGGCGAACACGGAATCTAAGGTATAATAACATAAAATAACTATATTTAAAAGTCCCAGTCATGCAACCATAAAAAGGCTAGGCTCCTTAATCACTTTTTAATCCTTGCCAAATCCACACAAATTAAGCTAATCTAACTCCATAACTCAATGTACTTATGCTTTATCTTCCACAAAGCATCTTTCAATAAGTTCACATAAAATATGTATACACAAAATATGAATCTCTTGAATGCGAGGTGTATCGTCGCTTGGCACGATAATACTATAATCGCAAAGATTCTTAATCAGTCCGCCATCTCTACCACTTAGTGAGAGTGTGATACAGCCTATTTGATTCGCTGTTTCGAGTGCATTAATGGTATTTTGTGAATTACCACTCGTTGAAATTCCAATCACCACATCACCAGGTAATGCTAATGCCTCGACTTGTCTACTAAATACGTGATTATAACCATAATCATTGCCAATCGCAGTTAATGCAGATGTATCAGTACTTAGTGCAATTGCACGCAATCCCTTTCTTTCACGTTTATATCGCCCTGTAAGTTCTGCGGCAAAATGTTGGCTATCTGCAGCACTTCCGCCATTACCACATATAAGAATCTTTTTATTATCCCGCAACGCTTTTGTAATAGCCTTTGCACTTTCAAGTAAAATAGGTGCAAGAGAATCAAGTGCTTTTTGTGCAGTATCTATATGTGCTTTTATCTCATCTGTAACCAATCCTATATCCATATTTAACAACCTCTTATCACGATATATTCCTAATATTACTTAAATTTTGATAATAAAACATTAATATTTACAAGATAAGATAACACACGTTTTTAAGGATGAATTTATGCAACACTACACTATATCGCCAAAAATATGTTGCAACATACCCTTAAGCTCATTACTATCGCGTTTCAAGTTAATACTATCGCAACTTTTGTAGGGATTAGAATTAGCATAATCATTAATAACAATTCTTTTAGCATGATATAAACCATAAATAATGATGATATTTTATTCCCTCTCTTTTCAATTGCTTTTCTGTCACATCTTTATATTCTAACATTCTTGAGGTTGTAAGGATAATATGAATCTTACCTGTATCATCTTTATTGCAACATGAGATTCCAACGCTAAATCATAAGATTATTAAAATGCAATCACACATGGAATATTATGTAAATGCAGGATAACTACCAAGCCATTTTATCTCATCACCCCTCTTCTCAAAAATCCGCTTCACCCCTTCATCATCCTTATGCCCATAAAAATCCATATAAAATCCAGAATGAAATGCACCCTCACTCTGTATTGGTCTAGAATCTATTTTTGTAATATTAATTGATTCATCTTTAAAATCTTGTAGAAGAGCAAACAATGCCCCTGGCTTCCCAAAGTCTTTCATGCTTACAAAAATTGAAGTCTTATCATTCTGCCCTTTTTCATTTGTAAAATCACTAATAATAACAAATCGTGTTTGATTTGTGCAATGATTCTCAATATTTGCAAACATAATAGGTAAATTATATAACTTTGCAGCGATTTCAGAGCAAATTGCTGCACTTCCACTCTCATCACTCGCAAGTTTTGCTCCAAATGCAGTAGAGCTCACAGAGACATATTCAACCTCTTGTAGTTGATAATGTCGTAAGAAGTTACTGCACTGCCCAAATGCAATATCTTTGGAATAGATTCTCTTTATATCATTAAGATGTCTTTCTTTAGTTGCAAAACTATGATGTATAGGCAAGATATTTTCATTAATGATCTTAAAATTATACTTTGCTAAATTATCAATTGTCTCACCTACCATACCATTTGTATTGTTTTCAAGTGGAACTACACCATATTTTGCATTACCTCTCTGCAGTGCTTCAAAAACCGCACTAATGGTTGTAAGCGGCAGATATGAGCTTAATGGACCAAAACGATTTTCAGCTGCTTGATGCGTATAACTCCCAATTGGACCTAAAAATGCAATTTTTTGTGGTGTCTCAATATTTCTAGCAATAGCAAATATCTCATAAAAGATAGCTTCAATAATTGGTTTATTTAGGTTTTTTAATCCCTTTTCCTTTGTAACAGATAAAAGATTTTGTATAATCAATCTCTCTCTATCAGGACGATAAATACTTGCATTATTTCTAACTTTTAAATGCCCAATTTGCTGTACAAAATCAAGTCGTTTATCTAAAAGCTGAATTATTTCTTTATCAATAGAATCAATATTTTGTCTTAATAGTTGCAGGGCTTGTTCTATATCTTGAGTTTGCATACTACTTTGTTGCATGGAAGCTTGTGATGCAGAATTTATAGAATCTGACTTATTAAATGCTCCGTGTTGTTCAGCATGACAATTATGAGATTCCATATTCTCGCTGGTTTGTATTGCAGTTTCTGTATCCCACTCATCAGATGGGTTTAAATCCTTGTTTAAAGGCTGCTTCATTTATGCTCCTTTTCTTATTTAGTGCTGAATTAAGTGCAAAAGCACTTGTTTGTAATCTGATAACTTTTCTTTCGTATAAGCTTCAAAACGCGTAACAAGTGTTGGTGTTGTATTGCTAGCACGCACAAGCCCCCAACCATCTTTAAATACCACTCTCACCCCATCAATACTAATAATGTCTATAATCTCTGGAAAATCTGTTGTCCTACCTTCTTTTTGCTCCTTTAAAATCTTTTGTAAATCATCTTGTAATCTAGCAATAATATGGAACTTTTGTGTTTCATCAGTATGTATTTTTTCTTCTTGTGTGCTATAGAGTTTTGGTAAAGATTTTATAGTATCTTCTAGTGTCGCAATGGGCGTTTGTAAATTTTTATGAGTTTGATTTTCTTTGTAAATCAACTCTAGAATCCGCAGTGCAGCATAAATTGCATCATCATAACCAAAATATCGATCATTAAAAAATATGTGCCCACTCATCTCACATGCAAGCTGTGCATTTAGCTCTTTTAGTTTCACTTTGAGATTGCTATGCCCTGTCTTATACATAACGCTCTTTCCGATAGCATTAATATAATCATACATAACTTGCGAACATTTGACTTCACCTATTATAGTTGGACTATCAATTGTTTTTGCAATATCTCGTGCAAAAAGGATAGCCAACTCATCACCCTTAAAGTTGTGATTCTGTGAAATGAGTGCTACCCGATCTGCATCACCATCAAACGCAATACCAATGTGAGCATTATGTGTTTTTAGAGCTTCATGTATATCAATTAAATTGTGCTCTTCGCTTGGGTCTGGGTGGTGATTTGGAAAAGTGCCATCTGGTTCAAAAAATAAAGGGACGATTTGTAAATCGAGATTTTCTATAATTTTTGCCAAGGCAATACCTGCTACACCATTACCGCAATCAAATACTATTTTCTCTTTAAAATTCCTTAATGTTGCAAATTCTTTTGTCATGTAATCTATGTAGGATTCTAGCACATTTAGCTTTACTGAATCTTTTAGTGTAACATGAGGCACAATAGCGCTTTCCATTTTTTTACCAATTTCTTCTATCTGTTTACCATAAAATGGTGCTTTATTGATTGTAATTTTAAACCCATTATATTGTGGTGGATTGTGTGATCCTGTAATCATAATCGAGCTTTTAATATCTGTATTGAAAGTGCAATAATAAGCAACTGGTGTGGGTATCATACCAAGATTAAAAACCTCCAACCCATTTGCTTGCAATCCATAACAAAGCCATTCAAATAAAGTTGGACTATGTGTTCTTGCATCATACCCAATAGCAACTTTGCTATCATACTTCTTAATCTCTTCCCCTAGTAAATAGCCAATTTTTGTTACCACTTCTTTTGTTAAATCAACCTCAAAAATACCTCTGATATCGTATTCACGAAAAATCGACATACAATCCCCTTAGTAATCAAATAAAAATTTATTGTAGCATAAAGCTTTATAGCTATGCAAATTGGCACTCAATTTTACACACCCATACTTATAAAATATTATCCATATAGAATCTTAATCAAAGTTCTAGAATCTAGGTCATCTTATATCCGCTTTTGAACGTAGAGTCTATTCTCTAGCTGCTTTATAAGCAAATAGAGAATATTGCAAAATATTTGAAATATTTCAGTGGATTTAGAGAAGTAAAATAGTATTAGAATATATACGAATATCCTAGATGAATTACATGTGTATTAAGAAAGATTCCACTTTTATCATTGCTTGAAATACCTTTAGGAGTAGCTTGAGCAGATAATGCCTGAATCTTTGCACCGATTTCTACCCTATGCGATTCTGCAAAAGTCGCAGAAATACCAACATTAATAGGAATATTAAAGCCATTGTAATTGTAGCCATTATTAAAGAAATCAACTAAGGCTTGATCCCCACTTACACCCATGATACCATAGCCAAGTCCAAAGCCCACATACGCACCAAGACTAAAGCTATCAAGGTTTAGGAAGTTTAGCATCGCATCAACATTCAATGTAATGTTTTGAAATGATAGATTGCCATTGGCAAATGTATTAGATATTTTTCTACTGCCATTAAAGTCATAACCCAAATAACCTCTCACACCAACAAGCGGTATAAAAAAATGTTGATAACCTACATTTGCACCTACATTAAATGTGGTAGCCATAGTATCTCCAAATATTGCATTTACAGCACTATCAGGAAATCTATCACCATTTGCTCCTTGCATACTTATGCTAAAAAGTGAAACACCTCCATGCACACCTACAAAAAGACCACTTTTTTCTTCAGCCATAGCAGTATTGCTAAATCCAATTGCACATACTACGCTTGCAGCTATTACGCTCAGGGTTTTTCTCATTATTTATCCTTTTATATTAAAAATTTACCTTTCGGTAGTAGTGAAGTTTAACAAAAGATAAACACAACTCAAAACAAAAAAAAAAAAACGATTTTTCTAAATATTTTTGGAAAAAAAGTAACATTTTTATGGAATATTCTTACACTTTTCATTAAAAGCAATATAATCTTTGTTGAAAAATGTGAAGAAAGATTGAAAAGCATTATAAAATGATGCATGTAAAAGTGTTTTACTTTTACAATCCCTTTGATTTTCATTTAGATTCCATTTGAGACTTGTTTTAAAGCTTTTTTGAGACACTTTAGTATAGATACTTTGTGAGATTTTTGCAGGTCTGTTTAAGAATTTGTGTCCTCTTTTTGATATCTCCTAAAGGCTTCATTTAAAAAAGAGATATGCGAAATCTTTTTAGAATCTCTAGTTAAAATGTCTTATTATTTTCTTTAGAATCTTTGGCTTAAAAGCTTAGATTTCATTACAAAGACTAGAAATTTAGAGCATAAAAGGCTTTTCTTATAAGCTAGACTTGTAGAGCTTTAACAAGTCTTTTTGTGAATTATGCTAGATTCTACTTTTAGATGTCAGTGTAAAATCTTTTTAAATGTCTTTGCAAATCTGCACACATTCTGTGTGAATCTTTTCTCACTTTCATAATTCTTTGGTATTTTTATACGCTTGTTTTGTATTTTCTTGCGATAGAAAACTCTAAAAGCATTTACCAAAAATGCAATTTTTTAGATAATATCGGTCTTCTAAAGATTCTATAAGGTTTTTATTTGGAAAATTTCTTTCGCATTTTTGTTTTTTGTCTAATCGTAGGACTTGGTTTCTATTTTACTTTTCCTTATGGCTTAAGTAGTGCTGATTTACATGCAACCTTTAAAAGCATTGGAATCACATTGATACTTACCACTGGCGGAGTTTTTATAAGTATTATTGTCGGTGTTTTACTTGCGTTTTTACGTATGCTGCAAATACGCATTTTAAACTTTCTTATTGATGAATATATCGATATTTTGCGTGGCACACCTCTCCTTATTCAACTTTTAGTGTTTGCATATATTGTATTTGCAACACTAAATGATAACTTTTTGGCTGCCCTTGTTGCTATCGGTTTAAACTCATCAGCATATATAGCAGAAATAGTGAGAGCTGGAATACAAAGTGTGGATAAAGGACAAATGGATGCTGGTAGAGCTATGGGGCTAACACATTCTGCAACAATGCGTCATATAATTATGCCTCAAGCGATTAAAAATATCTTACCTAGTCTTGCAAATGAATTTATTGTTGTTTTTAAAGAAACCTCTGTTGTTGGGCTAATCAGCGTGAATGATTTGACAATGCAAGCAAAAGCGTTACAAGCCGTTTTATATAATCCAACACCATATATATTTGCAGGGGTATTTTACTACATGTGTGTGAAAATATTTTCATGGCTTACGCAACTTTTGGAGAGGGAGTTACACAAACATGATTAAAGTACATAATCTTGTAAAAAGTTATGGTGAAAATACAATCTTGCATGGAATTACAACGCAGATTAAAGAAGGTGAAGTGGTAGCCATAATAGGTCCTAGCGGTGGTGGGAAAAGCACCTTTTTACGTTGTCTTAATCTACTTGAAACTCCAACAAGCGGACAAATCATTGTTGATGGCATAG
The DNA here is from genome assembly GCF_000765905.2 of Helicobacter trogontum. GTDB lineage: Bacteria > Campylobacterota > Campylobacteria > Campylobacterales > Helicobacteraceae > Helicobacter_A > Helicobacter_A trogontum. Next base: position 59,165 of record NZ_JRPL02000005.1, read on the forward strand.
ATATTATGGATTCTAAAACAGATATTAATAAGGTGCGTCAAAAGGTTAGCATGGTTTTTCAACATTTTAATCTGTTTCATAACAAGAATGTGATAGAAAATCTTATATTGGCACCCATCCAAACAGGAATTATGACAAAAGATGAGGCAATGCAAAAGGCTAGAAGCTTATTAAAGCGTGTTGGACTTTTAGAAAAAGAGAGTATAAAACCATCAAAGCTTTCAGGTGGACAAAAACAACGCATTGCCATTGCTCGAAGCTTATGTATGAATCCTAACGTCATCTTATTTGATGAGCCAACTTCAGCCCTTGATCCAGAAATGGTTGGCGAGGTGTTAGCATTAATGCAAGAACTTGCAAAAGATGGTATGACAATGGTTGTCGTTACACACGAAATGGGCTTTGCAAAAAATGTTGCAAATAGAATCTTATTTATGGAGCAAGGACAAATTATTGTTGATGATACTCCAGATAAGGTTTTTAATACACCAAAAAATGAACGCTTGAAAGAGTTTCTTAACAAGGTTTTAAATCATTAGAAAGGTTGTTTATGAAGAAAATATTGCAGTTATTATGTGTTGGTTTTATATTCTTTTTTGTTGCTTGTAGTAAAGAGAATACATGTGGTGGGAATGATAAGGAGTTACGGGTTGGTTTAAATGCGGAATATCCGCCATTTGAATATAAAAAAGATGCAGAAATTGTGGGCTTTGATATCGACTTGCTTGATGCAATTAGTAAAAAGGTGGGTTTTACATATACCTTAAATCACATGAGTTTTGATGGTCTTATACCCGCATTAAAGGCATGCAAAATTGACATGATTATATCAAGCATGAGTGCAACACAGGAACGCATGAAACAAGTAGATTTTAGTATCCCATATTATGAAGGTGAAACTTTATATATAAAACGAAAAGATAATAATGAAATAAATGATAAAGATTCTATCAGAGGGAAAAGAGTTGGGGTATTCCTTGGTACAGTGCAAGAGCAAGCTGCACAGAAAATGAAGAATGATTACAAGATTAATGTGGTCATGAGTGAAAGTATTTTAGGTGCTATATTAAACCTTAAATCTGGCAAAGTTGATGTGGTATTAGCAGATTATGCAACCGCACAAGGTTATCTTAGAGAGTATGGAGAACTTATAGGATTCTATCGTGAGAAAGATGGTAGCGAGGGATTATCTATCGCATTTGATAAGGGTAAACACGCAGAACTATTGGCTAAAATTGATAATGCTATAAAAGAGCTTAAGGAAAGTGGGGAGTATGATAAACTTCTTATTAAACATAATTTAAAAGATGCAAACTTGAAATAGTTTCATGAGATATTGTGCAGCAAGGATAAATTTGGAAACAAAGCTTAGTGATAATGATTACACGAGAGTATTATTATAACCTGCTTATATGAGAGCCTATTGATGTAGTTGCAACAATAGTGTTTCTTGAGTTAAAATAAACTTATTATTTTTAACTCAAGTTTGCGTGTATATTTGCTCTCCAGTCTAATAGTCCTCTTGTAAAGCTTAGAATTTATTTACTTTAATCTCTTTATCTTGTGTATTGTTTATTATAGACACACCAATTCATTCCTTAAATCTTAAGCTTTTTTCTGCTCACTTTGAAATAAAGTGTTTTATTTTTTATTACAAGCAAGGTAGCTCATTTATTAATTCTTCCCCAAATGCTAATAAATCAACTTGCAACGCTACAAATAACATGCAGAATCCTATATTTATTGCAATCATTGCATTAAAATTGAGTAGTTTGTCACTAAACATAAACAGCAAGGAAGCAAGTAAAGATTCTAATCTATACAAAAAGACTTCTTGTGTATGCCTCACAAATCTATCCATATCCATTTATATGTTATGTTTCATCAGCATAATGGATTATATAAAGTCGTTTAACATCTTGCTTCCTCTATTTAAACTACTTGCAATGTTTCTTCTACAGAGTTTTTCACCTCTGTATCCTTAATCATGACATTCTCTACACATTATATAAAAGTTTATGTTTGATTGCAGAGTAAGTTTAGTCTCTTCATAGCTTTTAGAATCATTTAAAATGTTTTATTCTTTAGCAAAACCACACTACTGCAATCACGCTTTGCCTTAAGAACAAAGCTTTAGCATTTATAAAAGCAAACAAAAAACGGCACATATGCAGTATTTAAGCTTAGCAAGATGGAAGCAATCATAAGCACCTTTAGTAAAAGACTTTTATATAATCCCCACATAAAAATACCCAAGAAGGGTTGGTTTAAAGATAAAACTTTTTACAACAATGTCTCTATAAAAACGTCTTCATACAATTTTAAAAGTATTAGAGGATACAATACGTTTTAATTTAAGCTTATAGAAAGCCTTATATAACATGTAGATATATTCATGCAATCAGTCCTATCTAGACTTGCAATAAGGTATCATAAAATTTTGGTAGCAGGAGAATAGGAATTTATAAGTAAATAACTCTTATATAAATATATCTATTAGGTTAAAAGGGTAATAAATCTTGAATGAAAGGTAAGATTTATTATCATGAAGTTATACATCTGACTCTCAATGCTTACTTAAGTTAAAGCTCATTCAACCCTACCCTACCGCCAAAACACTTATAAGAGAGAATTTAAAAAATCACAAAAAACTCCCCTTCTATTGAATAACCCCGCCATATACAATAAAAAACAAGATATCTTTATTGCTCTATCTTCTCCATTAGCCCATCATCATCAATCGACACCTCAAACATATCAGAATCCTGGGTAAAAATCTTATTTGTTGCAGGCGGAAAATGACGTGTCAGAATGATTTGATTGCTATCTTTCCAGCTTGATTCTGTTGTGAGTTTTGCAATACCTAGCTTTTTTTCTATAGCCTTTCCTTTTTGCATATTTTCTGTGCGTAGCTTCTGCAACTGCGTTGCCATATCTTTTTGTTCTTTTATCTGGCGTAACAAAAGAACATAAAATCCTAATGTCTTTTTTGTCTCTGAATCAAGCTCAAAGCCCTCTTTTTTACTTCGGTCAATAACTGGTCTTAAGTTATCAATGATTGGTTTTAATTTTTGCATTTTATCCGCTAATGCCCTGCAAAATGCCACGCGTGCATTAATATTGTCCTTGAGTAATGTATCAAAATAGATAACACTTGAGAGTTTTTCTCTATTATCAAAATTTGCAAAGACATCAAAACTTATTTGATTTTCATTGCCATTAATCGCCTTTAAATGAAGTTTCTCACAGAATCTAATGTGTGTATTAGAATGCAAGTTAGAAATCACAATGCTATCGCCAACGACCTTTGCCCCTTGTGCATCAAGCACATTAATGCTCCCGCCATATACCTTGCCACCCTCTAATTTATCAATATCAGCCTCTTTTGCGTATAATACCCCTTTGTGGATATTAATACTCGCTTCATCTGCATATAATGTCGCACTTTGATGTGTCTGTCCATTAATTGTTAACTTTTTTGCCTTGATTACGACTTTTTCGCCCACAGTACCTTTAATATTTACCACTTCAGCTTCAATAATTGCACCATTCTGGACAGCATCCTTTGTCTTATCTGGGCAATCAATATCCACTTCTGCCATTTTTTCAACACCACCTAAAATACTATTTGTGCGTCCAATTTGTTGAAAGGTGCCTATGTCAATTAACCTCAACCCAGATTCTGCAAATTCCACAATACCATGCCCATCTGCCTCATATTTGACGACTTGACCTTCTTCTATTTTTCGAATGCCACTACCAGCTTCAGGTGGAGCTTTGTAGCGAAATGTCCCACTTTCAAATTCCTTAGAATCTTGATGTGACTTACCATCTCCACTCTTTGGCGTATTTAAATGCAAGTTCTTCATATCTATAAATTCACCTTGCAAGTTTCTACCAGATGTTGGTATAGAATCTTTTAAAAAAAATCCGATAGGATCACCCTCTACAACTCCATAAAGTGCGTTTGGTAATGGACTTCTATGATTTTCTCTACACCACTTTTCTTCTAAAAGATTGGTAAAGCCCTGCTTTTTTATATCAGCTTTCGAACGCAAAAAAATAAACCTTCGCTCTTCCATAATTGTGCATGGCGGTGTAAAATTCTCATTTATAATCTTATCTACACGCATTTTGATTTGTTCTATATTTGTAATAATAATATCTTTTTGTATAAGAAATGCGACAATATGATCTATGAGTTGAACTTTATATTGCTCTCTATTGTCAATAAAAAAACCCTCTTTCACAATCAAAATGGCTTCTAAATGGCGATAACTAAAAGTAAAATTTAACTTTGAAAAATCATATTCTTTTGGTGTAATTTCAATATCAAATGTCTGATAAATCTCATCACTTGTTTGATTATAAGATTCTTTAAAAAAAGTTGGGGCTAATACTTTATCATCTCTTTTTAGCATTGTATGCACTTGTGCAACGTGAAAGTTGCAATCATTAAAACTCAATTCAGAATCAGCACAAAATTGCGTAAGTTCCTTAACCCAATCACGCACACCCTTGAGTTTCTTTTTCGCAAAAAAAGTCATTGCTTTAACCTTAAAATCAAATTTTGTTTGTTACAATAATCAACCCAAAAAACATCATATATTCTACTATATTTTTGTAAAGAGTATAAAAATGTTAGAAAAACATTCACGAGATATAGATACCAAAATGAAAAACAATAAAAAACAACAAAATATTAAAAAAAATCATACCAAAACAAATAAGCTTAAACGATTTTTTCTTACAAATGCATCTGGAATCTTGTGTTCACGTATTTTTGGATTCTTGCGTGATGCTATGCAAGCAGCAGTTCTTGGAACAAGTATTTATAGTGATATTTTCTTTATTGCTTTCAAGTTTCCCAACATGTTTCGTCGCGTTGTAAGCGAGGGAGCATTCGTGCAAAGCTTTTTGCCATTTTTTCTTAGTGCAAAGAAAAAAGGGGCATTTAGTGTGAGTATTTTTTGGATTTTTATTTTTTTTATTTTGATACTTAGTATGCTTGTCATGTGGTTTACGCCTTTTATTACAAAGGTTCTAGCCTTGGGCTATGATGAAGATAGAATTGCACTTGCCATGCCACTTGTACGTATCCATTTTTGGTATCTCATACTCATTTTTATTGTGACTTACTTAAGCACGCTGTTGCAATATAAAAATATCTTCTGGGTAAATGCCTATAATACAGCACTTTTAAATATTGCTATGATTGTTGCGATGCTGCCCTATCAATTTCAAACGACATTAACAGATAAGGAGCTTTTTCAAGCTGTATATGTGTTAAGCTATGCAGTGCTTATTGGTGGTATATGTCAAATAGTTGTTCATTTTTACCCGCTCTATAAAGCAGGATTATGGAGGTTGCAATACGTTGGCATATTAGCATTAAAAAAATGGTGTAAAGATTCTCATATAACTATAAGTCCTAAGGGTATAAGCTTTAAAATGATAAACGATGAGAGTAAAAACCCTCATCCAAACACATCGACACATGATCATATTGTACATCCCTTAGCATTTTTTGTAAAAGCAAAATATAATATTTTACGCCTACTTATTGATATCAAGGCATTTTTTAAGGCATTTTTTCCCGCTATGCTTGGAGCATCTACTGCACAAATTATTGCAATTATTGATTCAAGCTTAATTACACTTTTGCCAAATTCTGATGGTGGTGTAAGTACATTAAACTTTGCAAATAGAATCTTTCAACTCCCTTTAGCAATCTTTGCTATCGCAATCTCAAGTGCTTTATTCCCAACCATCGCAAAGGCAATTGAACGAAAAGATGAAAAAATGGCTTTATGGAATCTAAAAACAGCTTTTTGGTTTCTACTTATTACTCTTTCAGTTTGTACGCTTGGTGGCATCATGCTTAGCAATGAAATCGTATGGCTTTTATTTGAGCGAAAAAACTTCACACGCGAAGACACTTTACAGGTTGCATGGGCATTTATTGGCTATATGGCTGGACTTTTAACATTTGGCCTAACACGTATCTTCTCTCTTTGGCTTTATGCTAAAAAGCAACAAGCAAGGGCTGCAAAATACTCTGTTGTTGCACTTGCAGTTGGCACACTGCTTTCTGCAATTTTTATTTTTAGTATGCGTTATTTAAATATCACAGATGGCATACTTTGGGATTTGCGTTATTTTTTGGTTGCACTTGCTGGAAGTATTGGGGGGCTTGTACTTTTGGTTTTTAATATAAAAGCATTTGGGATTCACAATTTTTTAGTTATAATTCAGCATAAAAAATACACTCTTTATCTGCTTATTGCGCTTGGAGTAACCTTTATTGTATTGCAAGTCTTCAAGCACTTTTTTTACATTGCATGATGCGAATAAAATGAAAAGATATTAACAAAGGATGATGATAATGAAAGTTTATGATTCAAGGCATAAAGACAAGCTAGAACTCACCCCACTTAACACAAACGAAATACGTATGTATATATGTGGTCCAACCGTTTATGACGATGCACACTTGGGACATGCTAGAAGTGCAATTAGCTTTGATTTACTCGCAAGATTCTTGGAAATACAGGGCTATAAGGTAGTGGTGGCAAAGAATTTTACAGATATTGATGACAAACTTATCAATAAATCATTTCAAACACAAACACCACTCAATGAATTAGCAAAACATTATATAGAAAAATATTTGCAAGATATGGAATCTTTGAATGTAAGAAGATCGCATTTTGAACCTCGTGCAACAGAGTTTTTAGAATCTATGTCAAGCTTCATAGAATCTTTAATGCAAAAGGATATTGCATATCGCTTACCAAATGGAGATATTTGCCTTGAGGTGAGTAAGGATAAGGATTATGGCACATTAAGCAAACATTTTGATGATACAGATTCGATACACAGGGTTGAAGCAGAAGAAGGCAAAAGGGATCAAAGGGACTTTGTATTATGGAAAGCATATAAAGGACAACACGACATAGGTTATGAAAGCATATTAGGTAAAGGGCGACCAGGTTGGCATATTGAATGTTCTGCCATGATTGATTCTGTACTCGCATATAAAGACAAAGAATTTTGTATTGATATACATGCTGGTGGGCAAGACTTATTTTTTCCTCATCATGAAAATGAAGCCTCACAGACTCGTTGCCTTCATAATAAAGAACTTGCAAAGTATTGGCTGCATAATGGCTTTGTGACTATCAATGGCGAGAAAATGAGTAAAAGTTTAGGCAATAGTTTTTTTATTAAAGATGCTCTACAAGTATATCATGGTGAGATTTTACGTAATTATTTGATAGGCACACACTACAGAAGTCCTCTGCATTTTAATGAAGAAGATTTATTGCAATCTAAAAAAAGGCTTGATAAGATATATCGTCTTAAAAAACGACTTGATTATGCAAAAGTGTCTCTGCCAAAGCTCCTACCGCTTAACACTTCTTTTACTAGTAATTCCACATGCAACAAAGATTTCATAAATGCAGAAGAATGGGATCAATTTCTCACTACTTATAGACACAATCTCTTAAAACAAGCAGCAAAAGATTTCAGTGGGAAGTTTATGGAATCGCTTAATGATGATTTAAATATTTCACTTGCTCTAAGCGTAATTGAGGAATTCATAAAAGAAGCAAACGAACATCTTGATAATCAACCAAAAGATAAAATATACAAAGAACAGGCAAAAGCTAATTTAGCTTTAATTGATTTTGTGCTTGGACTTGGTGTGTTGAGTTATAGTGAATATTTTCAGCTTGGTGTAAATGAGGAGGAAAAACTAAAGATTGAAGCCCTCATTAAAGAAAGACTAGAAGCAAAGCAAGCAAAAGATTTCACAAAAGCAGATTCTATTAGGAGTATTTTGGAGAATATGGGTATATCCATAATGGATAAAAGCAAGGATCATACGGAGTGGGAAAAATTTTAATTTATAATGTTTCTTGTATGTGAGGCATATAGCTCCCAGATCGCATGTAAGATCCTTATCTTAGCACTAAAACATAAGGATCATTATATCAAGTCAGCAGCATAGATTAATTTGCAACAAGATTGTATAGGATCATAGAATCTATGTTTAAAGATATTAGCCCTCCCATTACAGGTCATTTCATTGCACACAGCATAGCTGATACATAAAGCTTAGATACCTATAGATATGAAACTAGAAGTTATAAAATCACTAAACCCAAACTAACAGAGCACAATGTTGATTTTTATAAAATCTTATGATACTCTAAAGACTTTTGCAACTTCACCAAATCCCCTAAGAATTCCACCAAATCGCAATAAAATTACATGAGTATAAGCAAAATATGATAAAAGAAATTGCACAAAACTTCCAAACGATACATACAAGCACAGAATCAAACAGAGCAAAACATTCAACACACCAAACGCTAAATCTAACAACAAACTACACACTAAACTCAAAAAACCAACATGAAAATTTACCTAAAACTTCTTTCTATTTGCATCTTGTAAAATTTCTTGCGCGATTTGTTCAACTCCTATGCTAATTTCTTGTGTTTTATATGTGGTTTGAGTGTTGTGGTGTGTTATCTCTTCTAGTTTTATGATACTTTCATTAATATGTGCAATCCCCTCCATCTGCACTTTAATAGACTCGCCCATATCATTAATACTTTGCACAAGTAAATTCACACTCTCTCCTATTTCACCAAGATTTTTTTGTGTGCGTTCAGCCAAATTCCTTACCTCATCAGCTACGACTGCAAAACCTCGTCCATGTTCTCCAGCCCTTGCTGTCTCAATCGCTGCATTGAGTGCTAAAAGATTTGTTTGATCGGCAATTTCAGCAATAAAGCCCAGAATCTTTTTAATATCGCTACCCTGTTGCACAACTTCTTGAGCTTTCGTATCAATACTCTGCATAGATTGAGAAATCTCTCTTACTGCATTTGCTGTTTCTTCCAATGATTTGCTTTGCTCTTCAGAACTTTGACTCATTGTCGTTACAGAATCTTCAAGCTCTTTTGCCTTTAGATTTAGTGATTTTGCAAAACCAAGACTAGTAAAAAGCATCTTGCGTATCTCCTCTCCCAAATGCCCAACCCCCTCATTCATTGCTTGAAGTTCACCCTGTAAATCCTGTGTTATATGATACTCTTGCTCTTGAAAGTTGTTTTCAGTATATTGCCTCAAAATCACAAGCACACGCGAAACATGCTCATCAAGAGAAGTAAGCATTTCATTAAATAAGACACCAAGCTGTGTGAGTTGAGGACCGTTTGCATTTATTTGAATTTGCAAATGTAAATGCCCCTGCTTAATATTCTCAGCAGCCTGGAAAAATTCCTCTAAACTTTTTGCATCTCTTACAATATTTTGTTGAATTATCTTTATATTGTCATTAATTGCTTCTGCCATTTCTTGAAATTCATCACCGCTGCGAAGCTTAAGAAGACTTACACTTTTTTCTTGTGATTTAGGAAGTCAAAAAACTCTAATAAATTATCTTTAATGCGTCCAATAGGCTTGAGCAAATACGCTAAAATCAAATAAAGCACAACAATAAGAATAAGTGCAAAAATACCAAGCATAATAAAAACTGGTCTATTGTTCTTGCTAAGTGCATTGGCGATTCGAGATTCTGGGATAATCGAACAAAGTAGCCATTGTGTTTGCGATTCTAATTTACAGGTGGCAATATTAGTTCCAATTTTAAAGGTTGGCGAATCTGTATTAAAGTCACTCTTTATGGCTCTTGACAACTCATCGCTTTGCAAAATCTTATTTTCGTCATTACGACTCACATAATTACCATTTATATCGACAACAACAATCTCTTGTTGACTTGTATTTTTATCCTGTGAGTGGATATAAGCATTTAGTGATTTAAGTGAAATGTCTGCACCTGCCACACCAATTAAATGTCCATTTTCAATAAGTGGGGAAGCAAAACCAATGACAGGAATCTTATATGAATTTTGAATCCAAGGCACACTTAGTACTTCATCATTCAATGATTTTTTAGGGATTTGATACCAACTCCTTGAGCGTGGGTCATAGCCATCTTGTGGATATTGGTGTTTACCATTACTACGTAGCATTCTGCCATTAGATTCTAAACCAATATAAGCGAGATTAAAGTCTCCTGATTCTTGAATAAGGTGAAGATTTTGTGTCATTTGAGTCTCATCTAAACCACCAACAAGAGATTCTTTTGCAAGTTTATTAACAAGACGCTTTTTCTCATCAACATAAATATTAATGATGTTTTCTAGCTGTGCTACTTGCCTTTTTTGTGTCTCATATTCAATATGAGTAATAGTTTTTTGTGAGTTAAAATATACAAGCCATGCCAAAACACTAAAGCTTACAAGCACCATCAAAACTGTGCTAATTGACACCTTTGCATTAATCCCGAGTTTAAGTCTTGACATCACATACACCTTATAATAAATAGCAATAATAACTAAGATACATAATACACAAAAAAGATAACAAATTGTCTCTTTTATAATATAAAATCACAACTAATTATTAATATTAATTTATTTGACATACTCCAAGCACATCGTAACGACTAGATAGGGTTGTCATATTCTAAAGTTCAAACTTTAACAATACAGCACAAGCACAACCATGAATCCACTATTGATAATAACAGACTATCCAATACATAATAGTAACACTGATAAAAATTTAAAACAAACTCTAAAAAATGTTAAAGATACGCTATAAAACCCCAACTATCTCGTATCTTACATAGCCAAGCTATCATGATACAACTAAAATATAACACAAATGCAGCCCAGCAATGCATGTTTATCTATGATTAATAGTATTTATAGCTTTTATATGCTATGATTCAGTCCTTATAAAGAGCGAACTAAACTAAACTGCAGGGTGCTATAATAAACATAAACATTACAAGAGAGAAATATAAAAATGAAACAAGATTCTAAAATTTATATAGCAGGACACACTGGACTTATAGGCTCAGCAGTGCTTAAAAAACTGCAAAATATGGGATTTAATAATCTCATTACTAAAACGCATGATGAACTAGACTTGCTAGATCAATCTTTGGTTCGTGATTTTTTTGAGCGGGAAAAACCAGAATACGTGTTTTTCTGTGCTGCTAAAGTTGGCGGCATGTTAGCACAATTACATGAGAGGGCAAACTTTTTGTATGAAAATCTCACTATGCAAAACAATGTAATTCACTATGCTGCAAAAAACAATGTGCAAAAGCTGTTGTATCTTGGTAGTATCTGTATTTATCCAGAATTTGCTCCCCAGCCTATAAAGGAAGAATATATTTTTCAAGGTGATTTGCAATATAATAATGAACCTTACGCAATAGCAAAGATTAGCGGTATTAAATTATGTGAATTTTATAGTATTCAATATGGCGTACAATTTATACCTATTGTGCCTGTTAGCGTATATGGTTCAAATGATAATTTTGACTTAGCAACCTCTCATGTTCAAGCAGCCATCTTTAGAAAAATATTTTTAGCAAAACTACTCTACGAGAATAGATATGATGAATTATTGATGGATTTAAGTCTAGAGAGTATCAATGAAGCTAAGGCGTATCTCTCTAAATTTGGCATCAATGATAGGCATGTAACGCTTCTGGGAACAGGAAACACGAGTAGAGAATTTTTGCACTGCGATGATTTAGCTGATGCTAGTATCTATTTAATGCAATATAAAAATTTTACAGATATTGCACAAAATATTAATGGAAAAATAAAAAACTCTCATATTAACATTGGCACAGGAGAGGAAATTACAATTAAAAATTTGGCATTAATGTTGCAAGATATACTTAATTATAAAGGGCAAGTTTTATTCGAAAGCACGGGAAAAAATGATGGAACATTGCGAAAAAGCATAGATTTAAATAAAATACACGCATTAGGTTGGCAGCATAAAATTACATTAAAAGATGGCTTAAATATGATGTATAACGATTATATAAATAGGGTTTATAGCTAAAAGTTTTATATTGCAAGAAAGGAAGAGTATGGTAGGTTATCCATTGGCGTCATCCACTTGGGATGAGCAAGAATTACAGGCAATTAGGGAAGTCATTGACAATGATATGTTTACAATGGGTGAAAAAGTAGCTGAATGTGAAAGAAACTTCGCAAAATTTGTAGGATCTAAGTATGCCGTAATGACAAGTTCAGGTTCAACAGCTAATTTAATAGCGACTGCAGCCTTATTCTATACAAAACACAACAAATTGCAAAGAGGCGATGAAGTTATTGTTCCTGCTGTGTCGTGGAGCACAACATATTATCCTCTTTATCAATATGGGCTAAAATTAAAATTTGTAGATATTGATTTGGAAACACTAAACTATGATTTAGAATCGCTACAAGATGCTATCACAGATTCTACAAAAATGATTATGTGTGTCAACTTACTGGGCAATCCAAACGACTTTGATAAGATACAGGCAATCATAGGTAACAAAAATATCGTCTTGTTGGAAGATAATTGTGAATCAATGGGTGCAGAATATAAAAATAAGCAAACTGGCACATTTGGTATCATGGGGACATTTTCTACATTTTTTTCACACCACATAGCAACTATGGAAGGTGGTTTTGTGGTTACTGATAACGAAGAGTTGTATCACATTTTACTTTGTCTAAGGGCACATGGATGGACTAGAAATTTACCAAAAGATAACTTGGTGGCACCAAAAAGTGATAGTTGGTTTCATGAGTCATTTCGCTTTGTTTTACCTGGATATAATGTACGACCCGTTGAAATGAGTGGAGCCATTGGCATTATGCAGCTAAGAAAGCTTCCTATTTTTTTAGAATATAGAAGAAAAAATGCAGAAATTTTTTGTAGGTACTTCCAAAATCACCCTGATTTTATTATTCAAAAGCAAATTGGACTGAGTTCTTGGTTTGGTTTTTCCTTCATCATTCGTCCAAATTCTTTGATAAAACGAGAACACATACTTCAACGATTGGACAAAAATAACATAGAATATAGACCAATTGTTGCAGGTGATTTCACACAGAACGAGGTGTTGCGTTATTTTGATTATGAGATACATGGTTCTTTAAAGAATGCAAAACATTTGCATAATCATGGATTTTTTGTGGGAAATCATCAAACAGATATTTCTGATTCCTTGCATTTATTAAAAACAGTAATAGATGGGGGGGGGGGTAAGAACACTTTAGTTTTCTGCACCAAACTTTATCCTGTCAATAATTACACGGATAATGAATACTCCTCCCATATAGCACTTCGCTTTACAAGGAGTGCATGAAATGGCAATAGAATTTCATATTACAGAATCCAAACTACTACAAGGTGTACACATTATTACTCCTAATAAATTTAGAGATTTACGCGGTGAGATTTGGACGATTTTTACAGAAGATTGTATAGGTAAACTAATACCAAATAATATAAAGTTCAAACATGATAAAATCATTACCTCATGTCATAATGTCTTGCGTGGTATACATGGGGATGTAAAAACATATAAACTAGTCACCTGTGTGTATGGTGAGGTGCATCAAGTTGTAGTGGATTGCAGAAAAGATTCACCCACCTATCTCAAATGGGAAAAGTTTATTATTAACGAAAATAATCAACAAATAATTTTAATACCACCAAACATGGGAAATTCATATTATGTAAGCTCAAACAATGCAGTCTACTACTATAAACTTGCTTATGATGGAGAATATCTTGACGCACAAGACCAATTTACATACGCATGGAATGATGAAAAAATAGGGATTAGCTGGCCTACAACACAACCAATTTTATCTGAAAGAGATATCCTAGCAAATAGCCACAATAGATAAGTAGAAGGTTTGCCATAGTACTTCTAATTGCAGAACAAGTCTTAATAAAGATGACAAGTGCAATTTGTATCTTATAGCAACCACTACTATTTGCAAACACAAATACTTACAAGAATTTTTATCTATGTAAAATACTTTATACAACTTCAATATGCCATAGCAAGTATTGATGTTATAACAAATATAAATCCTAGAACTTATATATTCAACACAAGCCATATTTGAAAATCACCCTACCCTCAACTATTAAAAATTAGCCCCTACTTGATCATGCCTTAAGATTGTAATTTCTATACATCTGATAGCCAAAGTTTTCTCTCAAGTTCTACACAATGAGTCGGCATTGATACAAGATGTTACCTCTCTTTTTCACCCATTAGTCAAGTATTTTTTTGTATATTTTTTATGTAAATTGTATAATAGATTCTAAGTTCATGTTTATTAATAATATATCTTATCAAATATAACATAAACCCATTTAATAATATGATGACACGGATATAGGTAGGCTAAAAAGTGATACCTATGATACAGATGATTACTTTTAGGATTAAAATTTTATACATGCAATAGCTATCTTAGACAAAAACGCTGCTAATTGCTTTTTTAGCTACATGTCTTACACTAAAGTATAAAATATCAAACTTGCAACAAAGATGATTTAATTTCTCTTGGCAAACTCAATTAAGGTTTGTATCCTTTTGATACTCTCATCTTTATCCAGGATACAAAGACATGCACCTAGATCAATACCACCCTTTTGCCCTAAAAGCCCAAGTCGCAAAGCCTGCATGAATACACTAGGCTTTATTGTAAGTGTATTCGCATATTCTTGTATAATGGCTTTTATATTGTTTATATCTAGCGTGATGTTATTGAGCTTATCTACAAACTGACTTAAAGCCTGTTCTAAAACTGCTTTATTTTCTTCTACAAATAGCTTTCTGTATAATGAGATGTCGTAACACGCTTGTTGCGATTTTTCTATATCTTCACCCTCATAAGGCAATGGTGCATGGATAATCTGTTTGATTGCATGTCTCATGCTTACAAGCTCAGTTACACGCGTTTTTAACTCATCTAAGAGTATATTTTTTTGCCCACATGACATAGAATCTAAAATCTCTACATTAAGTATTTGCATTAATCTCTCATTATCCATTGCCTTAATGTATTCTGCGTTTAACCAATATAGTTTCGAAAAATTACATCCAGAAGGATTGCTATTGATTCTATGTGGATCAAAGCACTCAATCATCTCCTGCAAACTGAATATTTCCTTATCACCATGCCCATATCCAAGCTTGAATAAAAAGTTAAGTAAAGCCTCTGGTAAAACGCCATTGTCTCTATATTCCAACACAGATAATGCACCATCCCTTTTGCTTAGTTTTTTACCCTGCTCATTACAAATCATTGGGATATGATAGAATCTTGGTATATCAAACCCTAATGCTTTATATACAAGTAGCTGTTTTGGCGTATTTGAAATGTGATCATCGCCACGTATAATATCTGTAATTCCACTTAACGCATCATCAATTGCAACGACAAAATTGTATGTTGGTGTCCCATCACTTCGTAAAATCACAAAATCATCAAGCTCACTAGCTTGAAAACTAATCTTACCTTTAACACCATCATCAAAATCAATAACACCCTCTAGCGGTGCCTTAATGCGAACGCAAGGAGTTATGTCTTTTGGAATCTCACCAGTGAAATCCCTGTATTTACGACTACAATTTGCATGATTTGATCCCTTATTTTGTAATCGCATATCAGCAAGTTCCTCTTTTGTAAGATAGCAGTAATACGCGTGTTTAGAATCTAGGAGCTTTTGTGCGTATTGCTGGTAAATCTCTGTTCGCTGACTTTGAAAAAGCATTGGCTTATCATATTCTAGCCCCACCCACTTAAATGCTTCTAGGATTCCATCAAGCGCTTCTTTACTATTTCTCTCTATATCTGTATCCTCTATACGCAACAAAAACTTACCACCCTTGGCACGTGCGTGCAAATAGCTGTATAATGCGGTGCGTAAGCCGCCAATATGTAAATGCCCTGTTGGCGATGGTGCAAATCTTGTTGTAACCATATCTTTCCTCGTGTTTTATAGAATCTCTTTAATAATAAATGCAAAATTATAATTAATTTTTGATAAATAAAGATGTGCTAAGTTTATTTTGAGTTGCTCATATTTCGCAGTATAAAAAACAAGATATTAGATGTATCTTATTATTTATAGAGGGTTGATTGCAGAGTTTTATGTTAACAACATGTTGTAAATAGATGAGTAAAAATATAGTTATTAAAAATGCTAAAATGATTGTATATGAGATTTTGCTCTTAGTCTTCTTACTAAATTACTACATGTCAAATAAGGTTTTATAACTCACATTTCAGTGCGTATTATCTCTAACAATGGGTTTAAATTCGCGTGTAATGAGGTTGTAGTTTAGAATCTGCCCATTCATAATATTGTAATACCAACCATAAATTTGCAACTCCCCTCGATTAAAACGCTCTTCAACAAATGGATAGCTCAACAGATTATAGAGTTGTTGCTGGATATTTTGAAGTTCTGTAAGCCAAATGCGTTTATGCTCGCTTTCTGGCTGCATAGTCTCAACTTTTGCAATCGTTGGATTAAGGAGTTCAAGCCATTTTTTTACATAAGGCATCTCATTAAGCATATCATGATTATACACTGCTGCACATGCTCCACAATTACTATGTCCACATACAATGATGTTTTTTACCTTGAGCTTACAAATAGAATACTCAATAGAGGACGTAGTAGCAAGATATCCTTCCATCATTTCATCATTTTCATCCTTAAATGGGGGTATCAGATTACCTATATTACGTACCACATAAAGTTCACCTGGTTTTGAATGTGTGAGTCTATTTGGATCAATTCTAGAATCTACACAAGTAATAAACAAGGTGTGTGGTTTATTTTCTTGCAAACTTTTAAAAAAGGCTTTTTCATTATTATAATCTTCTTCATAAAATTTTATTGCACCTTGAAAGAGTTCATTCATATTCTTGCCTTCAATTAAGAGTTATTGCCTATTTGCAATTATACAAAATGTTTATATATAATGCAATTTTTAGTTTAATAAGCAAAGAATAACAATGATACATACTATTATACACTTCATTCTTGATATTATAGAATCTTTTGGCTATCTTGGTA
The DNA here is from genome assembly GCF_000765905.2 of Helicobacter trogontum. Taxonomy (GTDB): domain Bacteria; phylum Campylobacterota; class Campylobacteria; order Campylobacterales; family Helicobacteraceae; genus Helicobacter_A; species Helicobacter_A trogontum. Next base: position 76,163 of record NZ_JRPL02000005.1, read on the forward strand.
TTTTCATTTTTATGGCAATAGAATCAAGCATATTACCTATGCCTAGCGAAGTGGTTATGATACCTGCTGGATATTTGGTATGGGAAGGCAAGATGAATCCTATATTGGCTATTCTTGCAGGGACTTTTGGCAGTCTTGCTGGTGCATTGTGTAATTATTTCATAGCAATAAAAATCGGTAGAATTTTTGTTATAAAATATGGTAAATATTTTTTTATGAAAGAAAAAAGTCTTGTGACAACAGAGAAATTTTTTGATAAGCATGGAGAAATTAGCACCTTTGTGGGTCGCCTCATTCCTGTTGTGAGGCAGTATATTTCTGTGCCTGCTGGACTTGCAAAGATGAATTTATGGCGTTTTAGTATTTTTACACTCATTGGAGCATGTATTTGGGTGAGCATTTTGACTGGATTTGGATTTTGGCTTGGTGATACTTTTAGTGGCATTGATATCAATGAAATTATAGAGACATTTGGTAGAGGTGAGCTTGATTCTATACAACAAGACATTAAAACAAAAATGCGTCTCATTGTGATCGCAGTACTCATTTTTGTGTGCATATGCACTTTTATATACATATGGTTTATGCGTAAAAAGAAGCAAAAATAGCACTTTAAGCTTATACATCAAAGATGAAATAGGTGCGACATAACTAGAATATTCATGTAAAATACATGGTAAAAAGTTCTTAAATATTTTCATATTAAAATTATCTAAAAGATAAAGAACCTTTAAAACATGCCTATGAAATAGTTTTTTGCGTATAGATTTTATGCATAATTTCAAAAATATTAAAAGAATCTTTCAATACATTTACAAGCTAAGCCCTCTGCAAACATAATCTTCAATAATATGTCAGACAATAAGTCTAGCTCTTTCTTCTTATTATAAATGCCATCTTGTCTCTTGTGTACTCTAGCTACAACACCACACATAATACATCATAATAAAACCAGCACAATACAATCCTCTTTTGCCTACTACATGCTTAACATAGACATACAAGGAAGACTAAATTACCATAAAAACAATATAAGATATTCAACATTATACATAATATTATATATATTGGCTAAATAAATGTTATATTAATATACTAATTAAACTTAATACTATTAACTAAAGGTTATATTTATTTATCAAACTTATGTTATAATTGCTAACTCAAATATTTTAATATGAAATTAGGAGTTTAATATGGCAAAACAAGCATTTCAAACAGAAATCAAACAATTGCTTGATTTAATGATACACTCTCTTTATTCCAACAAGGAGATATTTTTACGCGAACTTATTTCAAATGCAAGCGATGCACTCGACAAGCTTAACCACCTTACACTAAGCGATGATGCATACAAAAGTCTCACATTTCAACCAAAAATTACCATTAGTTTTGATAGTGAAAAAAAGATATTAAAAATTGCTGACAATGGCATTGGTATGAATGAAGCCGATTTAAATAACCATCTTGGCACAATCGCAAAAAGCGGTACAAAAAGCTTTTTAGAGAATCTAAGTGGCGATAAGAAAAAAGATTCTAATCTCATTGGGCAATTTGGCGTTGGTTTCTACTCAAGCTTTATGGTGGCTGATAAAGTGATTGTTAATACAAAAAAAGCACTCGACACAAAAGCATATACATGGATAAGCAATGGCGATGGCGAATATGAGATTCTAGAATCAAGCAAAGATGACTATGGTACAGAAATCACACTATATCTTAAAGATGATGCAAAAGAATATTGTAATCGATGGAGCATTGAGGATGTGATTAAGAGATATTCAAATCATATTCAATTCCCTATATTTTTACAATACACAGAAGAAAAAAAAGAAGAGGGTAAAGAAGAAGTTATCAAGGAAGAAAAAGAAGAGCAAGTAAATAAAGCAAAAGCACTTTGGACTATGTCAAAAAGTGAGTTAAAAAAAGAAGACTATGAAGACTTTTTTAGCACACTTGCTTATGACAAGGAAAAGCCTATAAGCTATATCCACACTCATGCTGAAGGCAAGTTGCAATATAAAAGCTTATTCTATATTCCAGCTACACCGCCATTTGATATGCAAAGGATGGATTACAAATCACATGTTAAACTCTATGTAAAACGCGTATTTATAACAGATGATGATAAAGAGCTATTGCCCTCATATTTGAGATTTATTCATGGTATTATTGATAGCGATGATTTACCTTTGAATGTAAGCAGAGAAATATTGCAAGAAAACAAGATTCTAGAACAAATTAAGAGTGCATCAGTCAAAAAAGTATTAAGCATGATAGAATCTGTTGCAAAAGATGAAGCCAAATATAAAGAATTTTACACAAAATATGGCAAGGTGCTAAAAGAAGGGTTGTATGGTGATTATGAAAATAAAGAGAAATTATTACAACTTGTGCGCGCATATTCATTGAAAAAAGGTGAGAATATAAGCCTTAAAGCATATAAGGAATCAATGGGTACAGAACAAAAAGGTATATTCTATGCTATAGGCAAAGATTTGGAAACCTTAAAAAATAATCCTGTGCTTGAAAAATTTAAAGACTATGATGTGCTCTTGTTTGCTGATGAGGTAGATAGCTTTGTTATTCCTACAATCGGAGAGTTTGATGGCACAAAACTACTTGATATTAACAGCAAAGAGGCAAGCGAGGGTATCAAAAGTGAAATTAGCGAGGAGCAAAAGAAAGCATTTAAACCACTTATAGAATCTTTCAAGGGCTTAGATGGCGTAAATGAAGTAAGTCTTAGCGATAGTCTTACTTCACCTTTAGCACTCACTGATGAAGGTATGCAAAATAGTTATATGGAACAAATCATGCGGCAAATGGGGCAAGAAATGCCAGAACCAAAAAAGAATGTAGAACTCAATATAAATCATGAGCTTATCCAAAAAATAAACAACATGGATAATGATCTACGTAATAAATATTGCCTCATTCTTTTTAATGGTGCAAAAATACTTGAAGGGCATAGCCTAAAAGATTCTAAAAGCTATGTTGATAGTGTGCATGAAATATTACTTAAAAGCATCTAAGAAATATAGAGTTTTGTAATTGAAATGTAGGAAGAGGTTTTGCTATTTCAGTGTGTTGTAATCTAATAAAATTATGAGATTATGCACACAAATATATTTATTTGTGTGACATAAATCCTGTATGCAAATCTCTTACACATTTTGCAAAATACCCAAGAAATAAAAATTCTATTTATCTCATTAAGATTCTACCTTATATAAAACATCATACATTTTAACCTACTCTATTTACTCGCATATCCAAAAGAGGTCTATCTCTTATATACATACTTTGCTTCCACTTGAGAAATTACATACAAGTGCCTATTGAAACATACATAAGCAAAAGAGATTAATATGTAATTTAGAAGAATTATATTGCTTGGTATTATCACATAATTAGATTGTATAACCAAACAGATTGACACACAAGCCAATACAACAAAGGATAGAAGATTCAACTTGTAATCAAATAGATATAGATCAAATGCATATCTACATATATACACACTTTGGCAAACACAAGTATCTGAAATATAAAGTATTCTAGGTTTCTAAACCTTTAATCTATCTATAAAAACACAAGCAACAAACAAAAGCTACTCTTTATTAATCATACTAGATGCAACAATCCTTCAACTATCTTTTTGGAAAAATCCTCTTTTACCTATTCCTATATACAAACAATTATTGCTAGATAGAATCTTGTATTGGTTTTATCTATTTTTATCTTTAGAAAGTGATGTATTTTTATTTATAAATACTCTATTACTAACCAAAATACTAAATACTTACAAAAAACCTCAATATTTTAAATAATTTTTCATAATTTCTAAATTTATAATCTCTAGGATATTAACCATGGCAACACTTTTTATTGTTTTGCTCTTTTGTCTATATTGAGAAATTATATTGTCTTGTTAATAGCTCCTAGAAAGATTCTTTTAGTATATAAGTTTAAAAACAAGTATTCTCACATTCATATTTATCTTAGTTATCAATGTCGCAAACGCATTAATGTCATCAACACACTTTGGCTAAACCAAAAAGCTTCTATTGAAATCAAATTGAAATTATACAATATTATAGAATTATAAAATGAGGAGTAGTATACGTAAATTATTGGTGTCAAGGGGGGGACTTGAACCCCCGACCTCCGGCTTATGAGACCAGCGCTCTAAACCAGCTGAGCTACCCTGACATTTAGAGAAATCTTATTGTAACACAATACATAATAAAAGTCAAGTGGATTTACTTTAATAATGGTGAAATTTATCCACCCTGTTTGTTCTATACAGAAACAAACTTTATTTAAGATAGTACGCATGTTTGAGCCACATTTACAATCTAAAGTCCTAAAGAGTATTAAGGCTTCTTTAATATTTTAAAGACTATGCACAAAGCTATTCAACAAAGCATGTCTAAAAATTTTATGTTTGTGAAATCTTTTACATGTTTTTAGTCGCTTATTATATCGTTTTATGTTTGTATTAATTCTTTAGCCTAGATGTTGTTGTTTGACTAATGCATAAAATAGAGGCTTATTATATTAAAGCCTATAGTCTTTATTGTTGTGCTTATTGATATTAATGAGGTTATGTAATGGTTTGCAATTAATGCAATCAAAGCAATAAGAGCAAAAGCCTTAACCTTTCACAATATGGTATAAACTGGCAAAAAAACAACAAGATCTTCTTGAATTAAGCATAGTTATACTGCAAAAAAATATATGAGTATTGTGATACAAACTGCCTTTTAGAGCACATACTACACTTAATCTAATTGATGCAAATTAATACAAGATTGATCAAGCTTTTATATATTGATGATTAAGAGATCGTTTATGACTCATTTGTTTCTCTTATAAATACTAATTTCATTCTATAAGTTTAAACAATACGCCAATCCATGGCACTTTTGCCCATATCCTGCAATGCTTTATTGGCTTGTAGAAAAACTCCACTACCCACAAAACCCCTAGCAAGTGGACTAGGATGTGGAGCTGTAATAACTGCATGTTTTGTTGTATCAATCAAGGATATTTTCTTTTTAGCAAAATTTCCCCACAACATAAATACGATACCATCATAGTGCGTTGAAAGAGCATGAATAACAGAATCTGTAAACATCTCCCAACCAAAATGTTTATGCGATCCTGCCATACCTTTTTGCACACTAAGTATTGCATTAAGCAGCAACACACCCTTACTTGCCCATTGTGTCAGATCTCCATGATTTGGCATACAAATCCCTAAACTACTTTCAATTTCCTTGTAAATATTTTTTAGACTAGGAGGTATTGGCACATTCCTTGGAACGCTAAAGCTTAATCCCATAGCTTGTGGGATTTCCCTATCCTGTGTAAAAATACTACCATGATAGGGATCTTGCCCCAAAATTACAATACGAACAGATTCTGGGGGTGTTAGATTAAAGGCATTAAAAATAAGTTCATTTGGTGGAAAAATCGCATTCTTATGTGCTTGGAGTGCTTGTCTATAATGTTTAATAATCTCTAAAAAGTAGGGCTTACTAAATTCATCTTTAAGTAAATCAGCCCATTTTGGCGAAAGTGTCTTTGGTATTAACATGCTTAGTGATTGGAGTTTAAAGAGCCATTATAGATATACTGCACTGGTCGCCGAAATTCCATTCGCGACACAGTATCATTGATGAGATTTGTAAAAACTTGCAGATCTGTATATTGTCCGCTATCTACTGCTGCATTTCCTGCCACGTATAAAACTCTAGTCTTTTTATATACATCATACCAATCAAACGCTACACGATAGGCATCACGCACAACACGCCTTGTCTGCTTTTGCGTGGATTCTCCATTTTTTGTATCAATACTGCATGAGGGCACACCATTAATTACATTGCAAACCCCTGTTGCATTAAAAGTATATTGATAATTACTTGATGGATCTAGACGCTCTTTGGCAACGCGTATGTAGATGACATTTCTAGCATATGAGGTATCAATTTGCCCTTGCATATAGATATTATTGAATCCTCTTTTCTTAAAAGCTATTAATGCTTGTCCAGCGTAATATTTTGATGAAAGATCCCACGGATCTGATATGATAATAGTCGGTGCATTTGTGTCAAAATCATAGGTTGGCAACACCGTGGAGTAATACTCAGCTCTATAGTTGCCCTGAGAGCAAGCCGTCAATGCAAATGCAACTAAAAGCAGTAAAACAAATCTAATTGAAATAAAAAATCTTAACATCAAAATCCCTTATAGACAAAATCATTATTAAGTCTAAAAATCATAAAAGCAAAAAAGATTCCATGCGATTACAACATATAGCCATTAGAAATATAATAACATAAATAGAAAGATTTTTCTTGCAATACTTAAGCTATTGGTATCAGATGTAGTTTTATTCAAAGTTATTATCTACTAAGTCAGTACTCTCAAAAACCATTTCTAACGCTTACCTTAATAAAAAAATATGAGATCATCCACATACAACAATGCTTAATAACAAACAAAAAGCATCAAGCCCAGTTAAGCATCATACATAGTAAACTTTACGCTTCTAACTTATAACCAACCCCGCGTACAGAAATAATATACTGCGGATTTTTAGGATTCTCCTCTATTTTTGATCTTAATCTACCAATGATAACATCAATACTTTTATTCGAACTTTCTGGATTAATAGATTCAGATTCAATAGCAATTGCCTCCCGACTAAAGACATGCCCCTTTTTGCTAATAAGTAAAGTTAGAATCTCATATTCTGCTCGAGTTAAATCAAGTTTTTTATCTTTAAAGAACACCTCTCTTGTATCCTTGTCGATAGAAAATATCACTGACTTATCTGCCACCCTCTCTTCTGCCATTTTTTGCGAATAGCGGCGGAGTAGAGATTGGATACGAGCTACAAGCTCTTTTGGATCATAAGGCTTTGGGATATAATCATCCGCACCACTATCAAGTGCTTTTACTTTATCGTTCACATCGCTACGTGCCGATGAGATAATTATAGGAATATTTTTTTGCTTTGCTACCTTCTTACATACCTCCAATCCATCAAGATTTGGTAAAGTAAGATCAAGTAATAAAAGATCAAAATGTTTTGTTGCAAGTGCTGACATGCCTGTGTATGGCTCATCATAGTTTGTCACATGGATATCATGTTGCTTCAAATAATCACTTAACACTTCTGCTAGTTCAACATCGTCTTCAATCATCAAAATTTCTAACATCACACACCCCTGTTATTTTTAGGTTTAAATGGCTCCAATCAATGATTTATATTGTATAGTATGTTTCATAAAAACCGCCTTAATTCCGTAGAAACAGAATCTAGCACACACTAACGCTCAAATGATTCTCAATAAAACTTCGCCTTATTATTTTGTTGTTCTTCTTATAATGTAGGGCACACCTTGCACACCTGATGCAAGCATATCTTCTGAAATACGTGTCACAAGATCATTATTACCAACTTTTGGTGCATATTCAGCACGAAATACTTTTTTTAATAATGCAATCTTTTGATCTCTATTCTTTACACCTTGCAATTCTTGATAATAACCAGCAGCTCTATTATGTGCTTTCTGTCCTAATATACCCACCATAAGCACTTCAAGATTTGCTTCTTTCAGATAATCATCAAGATGCATGACTTCTTGCAAACAATAAGGACAAGTAGTGTCCAAAACCATGTATATTGTCTCTTTTGAAGGTTTTGAAGATTCTATCTTCAACACCGAATTTGAATGTTTTTTAAATAAGGTTAATACATTAGAATCTTTCATATCTTTATTATATTTATTAACCCCATCAATACTAGTACGCAAAGCACTATTACCATTATTTATTGCAATACCATCTGTTAAAGGAATAATATAGCTGCCATCTTTACTCACAAGCAACGTTACTCTCTCTTTGCTTGGAGATTCCAAGACCATAATTGAAACATCTTTTAATGGCTCTTGTGTATTAGATATAACCTTAAAATCTTGCTTTGTATTCTCCTTTAAGAACTTCTGCACCACTTTGCTAGAATCTTGTGCTAACAAGCTATAAGAAGTGAGGCTCAAGCCAAGCAGATTCAACATGATAAAATGAGGGATTTTCATAATCTTCCTTTTTATAGGTTTAATAATCTACATATTGTATAATTCTTTTGTTAATTATCTAAAATGTTTTCATAATCTAGGGATACTAAATTTCATTATAACTACTTTCTTAAAAACCCTTGCATCCACCAAAAATCCAACCTATGAAAGTACTTAAAAGGTTATTATTGCTTAAAAAGGTTATACATAAAAATGATTAAATAAAAAGTATGTTTTTAAATTTTGTCTTTGCAGAATCTTTTGAATATTTCTGGATAAGGAATACACAATTATGCCATTTCATGTTTGTATCAACTCTTAGAGCTTAAATGTTGAGATGTATTATACTGGGGCTTAATGCATAAAAACTTTTAATCTTTGTGTTTTTATTTATTATTAATACTTAATATGATCACCATGGAAATAAGTAGAAATATTAATTTTCTGAAAAACAACATAAACCAGTAAAAGAAGAGACAATTATTATTGTGTGCAACTCAAAAAACAATGGGTTTAAAGAAATTGCACATCATATAGTTTGTTAGTCAGCTGCTAAACTTATAGGTATCCAGCCGCTAGAACTAAAAAATATCCCGCTACACACGAACTAGACACGCCGATTAATCCAGGCAAAATAAAGCTGTGATTAATAACAAACTTTCCTATACGTGTTGTCCCGCTTCTATCAAACTGAATTGTCGCAAGATCGCTTGGATATGTTGGTAAAATATAATAGCCATAACACGCTGCCGCAAATGCTACCACAACTCCTGGCTCAACGCCAATATCTAATGCTAAAGGCACAAATGCTGTAATCGCTGTTGCTTGAGAATTAACAAATTTTGAAATTAAAAGCAGCATAATTGCATAAGCCCAGATATGTCTTGTTACAATACACTCATCACATCTTTCATCATTGGAGTATGAACAGCAAACATTGTATCTGCCATCCATGAGATTCCAAACACCGCTACAAGTGCAATCATACCAGATTTAAAGATCTCATTGCTACCAATTTTTTTTACATCGGTGTTCGTAAAAATAATAATAAGTGAGCCAGCAAGTAACATAAACATTTGAATTACTGCCACCATTGAAAGAGAATCCATTTTGGGATTTCCTAATTCATCCACTTGTGCTACACCATCTTTCATAACTTGCCCCCAATTTGGTCGCAAAGAATCAAAGATTCCAAACAAAGCTACACAAACAATCGCTCCCAAAAAGATCCACATCGCAATCCAACTACTTTGTGGCAAATTAACATCTAATAGCGTTTTGCTATCTCCATAGACATATTTCTTAGTTTCAGGATTGTTGATTCTAGCTTGAAATTCAGCATCTTTATCTAAATCTTTGCCTCTAAACCATGAAAATATACCTATACACAACACACCAAAGAGCGTGCTAGGAATAGTAATTTGAAGTAAATTAATATAGCCATCAAATCCTGCAAGCTTATGATCAGCATTAAGGAGCAATGCGGTAAGACTTACAACCGCAACAGACACAGGCGAGGCAATAATTCCCATTTGTGAGGCAACAGACGCAGCTGCCATGGGACGCTCAGGACGAATATTATTTTTAATTGCAATATCATAAATAATTGGCATGATTGTATAGACTACATGTCCAGTTCCACACAAAATGGTAAGAAAGCAGGTGACAAATGGAGCAAAAATTGTTAAAAGTTTTGGATTGCGTCTTAATATTTTTTCTGCAATTTGCAACATAATATCTAGCCCACCACTTGCTTGAAGTGTCGCACTTGCTACCACAACTGCTAGAATCGTAAGCATAACATCGATGGCAGGCTTTCCAGGTTTAATGTGAAAGAAAAAGACGAGCATTAAAATCCCAATGCCGCCTAAAAGCCCAAGCGCAATGCCACCTTTTCTTGCACCATAGAACAAACATATAAGCACAACCAAAAGCTGAATGCCAAATTGATAGCCCTCGCTTAAATTTGTGAGAAAATCCATATAACGCTCCTTAAGATAAAATACACAAAAGTGTATCAAAAAGCCTTAAATTATATACTAACTTCCTATGAGGTTGCATGGTTTAATGTCATTGGATTGTCACTATTACGAAGTGTTGTAAATAATGAATTATCACTCATAAAACTAGGCAGTGCAACTACTTCTATCACCACACACAAGCAATAACCCATTATAAATTCTTATAATCTTTAGTAATATATCATTACATAGTATAAAAAGCTATTGCAATGAAGCTTCGCACACAAAAGATAAACAGATTATTTAAAGCTTAGTGCATTGAAATACACATTGTAAGCTTAAGAGTGCTTGTGTATAAGTTTTTAAAATCTCAAAGAAAATTCAATATATCTATACATCAAGCCCTAAATATTCAAAGTAAATCAAGAAGAATGCCTTAATATATGTTGTATAAAAATAAGATAGCATTATCGAATTTCATCTTCTTATGCATTCATTTTCTAATCACCTATTTTAAAGTCAGTGCATAATTGCCTAAAAACTCCTTTGCTGGATGACCACTCCTAAAGCTCATCAATCGCATTGGATTGTAGATTTCTATTAGACTTTGCAAGGCAAAAAACACCAAAATCCATGAAAATCTATCCATGATAAACAGCACTAACACCATATAAGCTAGTGAAGGCAGCTAAACATACATACTTTTTACCAAAAAATACAATAAACAAGAGAGATATATGAGATAGAAAACTGCACAATCAGCCTATTCTTTTAAAGCATAGCTTTCCCAATCAAAAATCGTCTTTACTTTCTTACATTCATCAAGTCGTATGACATGCGTTCTTGTATCTTGTGGAGTCTGCTGTTTTTTCTTTGTCGGTTTAAGAATCTCTTTGATTGTTATCTCTTCTGTATTATAAGATTCTAGGATACCAACTATAGTTGTTTTATCTGATAGGGTAACTGCGACTTGCTGTCCTATACTGCATAAAAAATGTTTTGGTTTTTTCAAGTTTCGTTCAATACCTGGCGAACTTACCTCTAGGTGGTACGCCTCCAAACTAGTAAGCTCTACATCTAAAAGTGGGGCAATAAGTGCACTCACATTTTCACAATCATCCAGACTAACGCCATCTTTCTTAAAGATTGAAATACGCAAAATCATATTTTCATTTTCTTTTAACAGCTCGATATCATAAAGCTCTATGCCTTTTTGCGTAATTAATGCTTCAATTTTATCATGTAAATCTTTTGTTATCATGTCTTATCCTTATTTGATTGATTATGAATTTGTGCAAAGATTTTATCAAGATTATTTTGGATTTGTAAACTATCATCAAACACCAACGTAAGCTTTGGTGCACTGTGCCATGCAGTTGTGCTTAAAATATATTCTTGCACGATTGGACGTGCTTTTTTGAAAGCTTGTAGAATCTTTGTTTGCATATCTTTATCTATATTGCTTGATTCTATAAATATCTTAGCATCATGTTTGCCTCTTGAGCATTGCACTCTTGTAACCTCTAGTGTATTTAGCATACTATCGCCCAAACTCCCTAATGCTTCATTTATTATTTCATGTAAAAACGCTTCTCGACGTTCTTGCATGACCTTACCTTGTGTAATTTTATTTTGCATATTCTCTCTCTTGTGATTTTAGATTCTTTATATATAAACTATACATAAAACTCAATTATATTTTAGAATCTAAGAGTTAAATAAATGTAATATTTTATTAAGATTTGCTCTCTTTGCCTTTGGCAAGATAAAAAACATATCAAGACCCCACCATATTGCAACACCAACTAAACCAATATAACCCGCAACAAGAAAAATAAGAGAAATCAGTGCTAAATCGGATAACTGCACAAAAACTACACTAATCATCAATAATGCATATGATATGAGCAAAAGGCTAACTTTTAGTGCACCAATAACTCTATCGCCAATCATAAAACGACCGACTCCAAAGATACCAAGTATAACACTCCCAACCCAGAACACCATTTGAACATTATGGAGCTTTAATAATGGTAAACCTATGACAATTTTTGCAAGCCCAACCTTATCCAATTTCCTTAGCTTGTCTTTTACAAGCGTAAAACTCTCGTTTGGAATCTTATCATATAGATGCAGCATAATCAATGATGGAACCATAATCTTCCTTTTATTCTACAAGATTTTTCAATTTGTTTTTAAAAAGCAAACCAAGAATCTCCTCTTCTTTGATTTGATTTGCATGAATTGCACGCTTATGTTTCGCACTCAAAATCTCACACAATTCTGCTATACATAAAGGGCAAATACGTAGGGGATGCTCATAGAAAAGTCGCGTGTCAACACCACCAGAGCGAACGCGGTAATCAAAAGCATTCTTGGTTGGCACACACACTCTTATTAATTCTTGTGATGTCTTTTTTATCGCTTCACACCGAATAAAATGTAAATGTGGCGAATCCTTTTTTGCAAATGTTCGTTCATCAAGAATATAAGTGTAAGCACATGCTAGATGAAGTTCTGCACCAATGTATAACTCAAAAAATTTAGAATTGCTACTAGATAAATCAATTTTCATTCCTTTTTGCAGACTCTCACTATCAAAAACGCTTAAATTAGATAAATATTGCAGAATTTTTTGTGTTTTAGAAAAAAGTTGTGGTACTTGTGCCATTTTCCCATCTTTTTGCACTTTATCTATGGTACTAGGCTTTATATGTGTTGTCTCCTTGGTGTCTTGTTGCATATTATTTAAACCTTGATGTATGTTAGAATTCATGGTATTTTGCATCACATCTTGTGTTAAGTCTGCATCCGATATTCTTATTGGCTTGATTGGATTTTGAAAGGTTTTCACAAAGGCATACCGCACATCATCTTGCACTGCCATAGCCCCATTTGTCTGTATATTTTCTGTTTGCATTTTCATCCTTATCTATCTTAATAGAATACACAACAAGATATTTGATTACCAAATTTCATAGCTAAGATGGAAAAATAGTGATAGCTAACTTAAACTCCCTTCACCCTTAAAAACCAAGCAAGGATACGCACACTTGCAAATACATGTGATTTGATATTACTCATTGTGGTAATTGTAAGGTTTCTATCTTTGGTCTTTTTGCTTGATAAGGGGCAATCTCTTTATCACTCATTTTTCGCCACGATAGAGTTTTACCAAATGTGCCTCTTTTGTCTTTACTCACACGCAATTTCAACACCCCATCATTCCATTCTGCACTGACATGATAGGTATCACCATTTTGAAAGTTATAGAGCTTACCACCATGATATTTGTTGTCTTTTTTGTGTGTAAGATTCCATAAAAATACACTTCCACCAACCTTTCTATCACGCAGCCTTGGATCTGGATTTTTCACATCATTACCAGAATCTTTGCCACTTTTATTTGCAAACCCCACACCATAAAACTTGCCATTTTTTTGAAAGATCTCAACATAAGATTCATCACCCTTTGAGGCTACCGCATACACACCAGTAATATCACTTGCAAACACCACAGCACTAAAACATAAAATAAAAAGATAGAAAATAAAACGCATAAACAACCTTTAATAAAAATAGCTGGATTATAACACACAAAAAAACTATATTATAAAAATATGACGCGTCATAACATATATTTGAAGCAGTCTTATCCATCATGACATAAAAATTCCATAACTGCCATGCGAATCTTAACGCCATTTTGCACTTGTGTAAGCACTTTGCAACATGGACTTGCCAATACATGATCATCAATATCAATATTACGATGCACGGGTCCAGGATGCAACACAATAATATCACGATCTTTTATTAATTCTTTAGTAACACAAAATCTATTTGCATAATCTTTAAGGCTACCATAAATTTGTGTATTATGCCGCTCTGTTTGTGTTCGCAAAGCCATAATGACATCAACCTCATCAATCACCTCTCTTAGATCATGTGCAGTTTGCAATCGTGTTTTGTAAAGAAAATGTGGCGGTGCAACAAGCACAACATTAACACCAAAACGAGTTAATAGTTCAATGTTGCTATTTGCAACCCTTGAATTTTTAATATCCCCAACAATTGCTACTTTTTTATTTTCCAGTACAGATAACCCACGCAAACAATCATTATTGCCAAAATGATTTGCCATTGTATAAAGATCAAGTAGAGCTTGTGTTGGATGTGCATGTGCACCATCACCCCCATTAATGATTGGACAAGAAGTAAAGTGTGCTAAGAAATTTGGTGCTCCAGCACTTTTATGTCGCACAATAATTCCATGTGGCTGCATAGCATTAAGCGTTGCAGCAGTATCCGCCATGCTTTCACCTTTAGCAGTAGAGCTTTTTGCTACATCAAGACTTATAACTTCTCCGCCAAGATTCTTAATGGCTATTGAAAAGCTACTTAATGTGCGAGTGGAGTTTTCAAAAAATATGGTAATAAAGCGTTTGTTTTTTAATGTCTCTTTATTATCAGTCATATTTGCGGTACGTGCAAATATATGTTTAATTTCTTCTACATGTAAATCAGTGGTTTGTATGAGATGCCTTATACTCATGTTTTACCTTCAAATGTAAATTAGCTGACTATTATAACAAATTTGCTAGAATACGCAGTAAATCTTTATTAATGAAAGCTAGGTATGCAGTTATTCTTTAAGAAGTTTTTAGGTTATGTCCCATTATTTTTTTATGTGTTTTATCTTGGTTGTTCATCATATTTCTCAAAATCTGAATTTTTGGATACACCACCTGAATTATTAGCACAAAATAGTCGCATGATTTTACTCTCGGGTGCAGATGAAAAGTTAAAGATTGCTGCAAGATTAACACACTTAAATAGTCTTGATAGTAGTATCTATAATGGCAGAGAATATTTTTTTTTAGAAATATTTAATGATGACGAATATACAGTAATGCCAGATTCTATGCAGCTTAGCATGTTTGGCAGAAAGCCCTTATGGATACGCCCTATAGAGGCTAGGGAGCTTGATGACTTACTAACCCTACAAAACAATTTATCTAGCGGCTATCTTATTGCTTTCAGATACCCATCTGTATTTGAAAAAAAGAATATGAAGGTGCAATTAAGCATAGAATCTTTTGAACCAGCTGTGTTTGATTTTTCTTATATTATATTAGACTCAAAGTTATAATTTTTACATGGTTTTCATCTCACCTATATCTTAAGTGCAAACAATATCCATAGATATAGTTCCGCATACAGCAATAACCTAAAATTTGATAATTTAACAAAACTTTGTAGTAAGACATACCTTCTTGTAATCAAAACCTCTAAAAAACACTATAAATAATGCTTTAATATCCTTCATTGATTTACATGTCCCTATTGTGTATAGTTTGTAAGAGGTATCAAAAAACCAAAGCATATCATAGGCTAAAAACCTTGCAAATATGGCTTAAAATAATACGTATTATAAAAAAGATATTTTTATATATTACAAGAAAATAAGAATAAGTATAGAATCTTGGGCGAGGTTATAAAACCAAAATGTTTTATAATAGAATAATTACGAGTTTATTAAACATTGAATAAAAGCTAGTGTAAATATAGCATGTTATTATCTAGATTCTATGTGATTCAATACCTCTTAGTTTTCATATTATTAACACATAATTACAGAATATTTTAACACAAGGTTTTTTATATTGATTTTAGCTTAAGTGCAATATTATTCTTATTGTGTTAGCATTACAGACTTAAAAGATTCTATCAAGGATAACAATATGTGTCTAGCAATCCCATCTAAGGTCATAAGTATAAATAAAGAAACAAATATGGCAACACTTGATACACTTGGCGTCCAACGCGAAGCAAGCCTTGATCTCATGCAGGATAATGTAGCTATTGGTGATTTTGTTTTATTGCATGTTGGCTATATTATGGGCAAAATTGATGAAGAGGATGCAATCGAAAGCCTAAAGCTCTATGCAGAAATGGTAGCAGCCATGCAAGAGGAAGATGAAGAGTTGCACATGCTAGAAGAGGCAAATAGATCATAGCTTTATAGACTATAATTGATACTATTACCGAGTTTATCACATCTTAAATGTAGTGAGCAGTCAATAAGAGCCATTCGTGCAGCCAAGATCAATCTTGGCAAATAATCGGATGTGTGGTTTTGCTATACTTTATTTAAGCTTTCAATATCACAAAATTGTGCATGACAAGCCCTAATCACTCATACCTCTTATCCTTAGATTCTTAGTTGTTTATTTTGATAGCATTATATAAATACTGCAAACCCAAATACTCTTATGCACAAAAATACAAATTATCTCTTAATTACATTCCTTGTATCTTCATGCAATCTACTCTTCTAAATGTGTAAAATCAATCCACAAACTGCTTAACAATCTTACACAGCATATAAAATCTCATAGATTATATGAATATTTTTAGTCAAGATATATTTATTTGCAATATACATAAGGAATAGATTTATAATAATTCGTCATTTATACCAGCTAGGAAGCCTTCTCATACCAGAATCTTTAAACATATCCATCTTGCTTTTTGCATTTACTTCCCAATAATCTAAATCCTGATTAAAACTTATAGCACCCTCAAACATACGATCCATATATCTTATATTATGTGTACGCCAGAATCTCAACGCCTGATTAAATGAAGTTGCATTTCTAAACATCTCACTTGTATTCCACACATCCGCAAGATTCCATTTATCAATTTCTTGATTAAAAGCCTTTGCATTTTTAAACATAGAGCTCATGCTTGTTACACGACCTACATTCCACTTATTTAAAGGCTGATTAAACCTTAACGCTCCTTCAAACATCGATCGCATTTCACGCACCTTTGATACATTCCAAGATTCTAAGGGTTGATTGAAATTCTTTGCATTCTTAAACATAGCAAGCATACTTTCTACCCGAGATACATTCCAAGATTCTAAAGGTTGGTTGAAACTTATAGCATTCTCAAACATATTCTCCATATATTTCACTTTGCTGACATTCCATGTATGAATGTTTTGATTAAAAGAAGTCGCAAAAGCAAACATAGCATTCATGTTTATTACATTTTCCACATTCAAAGAATCTAATGCGCCATTAAAAGATTTTGCACCATAAAACATTTCACGCATACTTTCAACACTTCTAGTATCCCATTTATTAAGACTCTGATTGAAACTTTCTGCTTCAAGAAACATGGCATTCATGTAACGCACATTGGCTACATTCCAAGATTCTAAGGGTTTATTAAAAGCCTTAGCCCTTGCAAACATATTATTCATGCTTTCCACATTACTTACATTCCATTTGGAAATATCTCTATTAAACTGCGCAGCATCAGCAAACATGAAATCCATGTTTGTCACATTTTTAACATTCCATCTAGAAATATCATGATTAAAAAACTTTGCACGATCAAACATAGCATACATGTTTGTCACATTTTCTACATTCCAAGATTCTATGCCGCTAAAATCTTTACGTATTGAGTTTTTAAATAAGGCACTCATATCGTTAATAGCACTTGTGTCAATTTCACTTAGTTTTATAGATTCATCATCCACAAGAGCCTTTAATTCACTTTTTGTCTGTGGCAAATACTTTTTCATAGTCTTAGATTCTGTATGCATTGCAGTTGTTTTAGCAACTATCTCTTTTTCCTGCATATTGTTATCAGATTTTATATTCTTATGTGTTGTTGTTTCATTTGTATCTACAACACTCTTAGAATCTATCTTACCTTTTTCTACTTCATCTACATGTGATTTTGGGTGCATTTTAGAATCTTGATTTGCGTTAGAAATAGCTTCATGACGGGTTTCTTTTGTGCTTGTTGTTGCGGCTTTGGCATAACATGACATGGCAATAAAGCAACACAACAATAGTGTGATAAATGTAGATTGCATATTACTCCTCATTAAATTAGATCTAGGTTATCATCATATTTCTAGTGTTTAGAAAGTCTGATCCATAGCATAACATATTAATGGCTTAACATAAAACCTTTTGTCTAAATAATCTCTTGCTTTTGTTTTTGTATATCAAACACAAGGGCATTATTCTTCACGTTAATATGTGCTATCCCACCTTTACGCAACTCACCAAACAACATAGCATTGCTTAAAGGCAACTTAATAGCAGAATCAATAGTCTTTTTAATCTCTCGTGCTCCAAGTGTCTTATCAATAGATTGCTGTGCTATAAATTGTGCAGCTTTTGGGCTAAGTTTTAATATAATGTGTTTTTCCTGTAGTGTTGCATTAAGATCAGCAATATATTTTTGTGCAATCTTTTGCAGTTCACTCACGCCAAGTGGCATAAATGGAATAATAGCATCAAGCCTACTCCTAAACTCTGGGCTAAAGGTATCTTTAATAGCCATATTTGCCCTATGTTCACCCGTATCAAGGAATCCTACCGCATTTCCCTCTTTGCTCCCTGCATTGCTGGTCATAATAAGAATTACATTTTTAAAATCAGCCTTATTATTTTGATTGTCTGTTAATGTTGCAGAATCCATAATTTGCAACAAGATATTATACACATCACTATGTGCTTTTTCAATCTCATCAAGCAGTAACACACAATGTGGGTTTGTGCGAATTTTATTAATTAAAAGTCCACCTTCTTCATAACCCACATATCCTGCAGGCGATCCAATAAGCTTACTAATGCTATGAGATTCTGCATACTCACTCATGTCAATTCGTTCAAACTTAATACCAAGTGTTTTTGCAAGCTCCTTGCTCAACTCCGTCTTTCCAACACCAGATGGACCAGTAAATAAGAAACTCGCGATAGGACGATGTAGTTCGCCCAAACCAGCCTTATTAATCTTTATTTTTTCTACGATTTTTTCAATAGCTTTATCTTGCGAGAAAATGCGTTTTTTAAGTTGAGATTCTAGATTCTTTAACAACATGCTTTCATCAGCATTAATAGTTGATTTTGGAATGTTTGTAATTGTTGCCATCAGCAATTCAATATGCTCTTTAGTAATAACTTTATGCTGTGACTTAGAATCTTTTTTTGTTTTCTTTGTGTTCGTGTTTAATGGTATCTCTAGAGTATCATGTTTGTTCTCATTGTTACACAAAAACTCATTTAATTGTGCTTTTGCACCCACTTCATCCATAAGATCTATGGCCTTATCAGGCAAGTGCCTCTCGGTAATATACTTGCTTGATAGGCTAACACAAGCCTTTATCGCCTCATCTTCATAAATTACATTATGAAACTTCTCATAGAGTGGTGCAATCTTTTGAAGAATTAATAAACACTCTTCTTCGCTTGGCTCTACAACTTTTATCTGTGTAAAACGACGTGCCAACGCTTTATCTTTATCAAATGAATTCTTATAATCATGATTTGTAGTCGCACCAATACAACGCAATCTACCACTAGCAAGCATAGGTTTTAAAAGGTTTGAAAAATCCATACCTCCACTATTTGACTGACCTGCTCCAACAATCATATGAATCTCATCAAAGAAAATAATAATATTTTTATCTTTTTCTACTTCTGCTAAAATCTTTTTAATACGCGTTTCAAATTCACCGCGATATTTTGTCCCAGCAACAACAGAACTTACATCAACAGCATAAATCACGCTACTAAGCAATTTTGCAGGCACCTTACCCTCTACTATACGTAATGCTAAACCTTCTACAATAGCACTTTTGCCAACTCCAGCCTCACCTATTAATATGGGGTTATTTTTCTTGCGACGACAGAGCACTTGTGCAATCTGATTAATCTCTAAATCTCTACCTACAAGCGGATCGATCTTACCATCAATAGCCAATTGATTAAGATTTTTCGCATATTTTTCAAGTTGGCTTTGAGAATCTTTTGTCTTCTCTTTAGGCGTATGCTCATCAAAATCTACAACAACACGCATTACATCTTCAATCCGAATACCTTGTGCACGTAGCAATCTTGCACAATAACAATCCTCTTCTTGCATAAGAGCTACAAAAAAATCGCCAACCCCAACACTTGCCTTTTGTGCATTTTTTGCATGTGAAACCATATGATCAAATACACGCATAAATGCTGGTGTTTGATGTGGAGCTTCTAATTCCTTTAAAGCACGTCCTTTTGGTATATGTTTTTCTAAATAACTACCAAGAGAATCCAATAAAATCTTTATATTTGCTCCAGTTGCCTCAACAAGTTCTCTACCCACTGGATTTTCAAGTAAAACATAAAAAGCGTGCTCAATAGTTAAAACATCATGACGCATATTCTCTACAAAATGTAAAGTCTTTTGAAAAATATTTGATAAATTTGAATTCAACTCACCCATCTCTACACCCTTATACAACATCACGTAAAACAAGGCGTAATGGCATACCACTCTCACGTATAAAATTCGTCGCTATACTAAACTTTAATTCCGCAATATCATAAGGATACACACCACAACTTCCCTCACCCGTATTATGCACAAACTGCGTGATAGTTTGTGCATCAAGCATACTTTTGTTAAACACACGCATAAGCAATGTAATCACAAAATCAACACTTGTATAATCATCGTTGAGAAGAATAATTTCTTGTAATCTAGGTTGTGCCACCTCAACCTCGTGCAATGTTTCAAAATTAGTAGAATCTAAGTAATCATTGTATCTATTATCTGGCATATCATAAACTCCATATTTTGGCTAGATAAAGCTTTATTCTATCTAAAATTCGCTTAGTTTTTGCAATTATTTTACATTATATGACAATAAGTCTAAGCAGTATATCTATCTAGCACATTAGATATCCATACGCTACAATAGCTGGATTTAAACTTTCAATTCTTGAAATGGGTGTAAAGCTAAAATACGAGAAACAAGATTCTATTTAAATGTTTGTTGTATTGTTACATAACAACGCTTTTATTTATACTAAAACAAGAGTAGAACATCTTGAGGCTAGGTAGGTTTGCTGCATAATTATTTATTATGATTTAAAAATACTTTCTTAAAACTGCTTAAAATATGTATTTATTGTCATTAAAAACCTACATAAAAATATTTAATACAGCATATTCTAAAGATTTCATAATCTTTTTAATCATTCACAACGACGCAACCCCTTGTAACTTCAACATAAATCTATTAGTAAAATTTAAACCTTTGCAAAAATAAATGCAATCTCATCAAGACTTTTACATACATAATTATGTAATAGCTGCATTTGCTACTTCTTTACATAGCTTTTGATATTCATCATAATTTATATTCCATATTATCCAAAATATGCACTTCAAATAACATATTATCTCTTCTTAAAAATTCTTTTGCATAGTTACAAGAACATGTCAATCTATCCCTAGCTTCATCTAAGTGATTTAAATCCTCTTTCTTTGCACCCTTGTTTAATAGATTCTTATATAAAAATCTCCAATCTTTATACACATGCAAAAACGCTTGTGATTGGACGCATATTTACCACTATAGCAAAAACATGATGAAGCATGTATGTCGCCAAATAAAAAGCAGGTTAAATCATTTTCCTCATTTATTCGCATTCTTTAACTATCAAGATAGACTAGATGCTCATCAATAAAACTCTATCCGCACTATTTCAAAGTTAAGTATCCTTAGCAGCATTTATGATTTTAGTGTAAAAAATGTCTTTTACCTGAAAAATAGAGTGCGATATTATGCTTATCTGCTTCTTGTATAACCTCATCATCCCTAATGCTTCCACCAGGCTCTATAATCGCACTCACACCAACACTTGCAGCAAGCTCTATGCTGTCTTTGAACGGAAAAAATGCCTCACTTGCAAGCACACATCCCTGTAAATCTAACCCCATCTCCTTTGCTTTTTTAATGGCTGCATGACTCGCATCCACACGACTTGTCATACCCATACCAATAGCTACAAGGCTACCATTTTTCACATAGGTTACGCAATTTGACTTAGTAAAACTTGCAATTTTATAGGCAATTTCTAAATCAAGCATTTGGGAATGTGTTGCTTTAGTCTTACTCACACATTTAGAATCTTTAACTTCATCTGATGTAATAAAATCACTATTTTGATATACAAAACCCCCCTCAATATGCTTAAAATCCCACATATCTCTTGGAAAATAAAGTCTAGCTTTTGCCTCTTTGTTTTCCGCATGGCTAACACAAGTAAAGATCTTAATCCGCTTTTTATGGCTAAAAGATTCTAGTGCTTCTTGTGTGACACAACTTGCAACAACAACCTCGATATAACTTTTTAATATCTCTTTAGCAAGTTCTAAATCTAGCACTCCATTAATTGCTACAACACCGCCATACGCACTTACACTATCACATTGCAAGGCATGGCGATATGATTCTATAAGATTTTCTTTTAGTGCAAAACCACAGGGATTCCCATGCTTCACAACGCACACACAATCCTTATCTCCAAATGCACTTGCAATTTTTATAGCAGCGTTCATATCTGTAAGGTTATTAAAACTTGCAACACCTTTTAAGCTTTTAAAGCACTTTGAATAAAACTCTCCATATTCATATAAACTACCTCTTTGGTGCGGATTCTCACCATAATTTGTATCCATCACCTTTTTACCTGCAATAAAAACAGAATCACCAAATCCATTATTAAAACGATTATTCATATAGTTTGCTATCATGCAATCATATTCTGCAGTATGACTAAAAGCCTTTATCATTAAATTACGGCGAAACTCTAGTGTATTATTTCCTTTTAGATTCTCTAAAACATTATCATAATCCTTGGAATCTACGACAACAACCACATCATTAAAATTCTTAGCCGCAGCTCTTATCATGCTGGGACCGCCAATATCTATATTTTCTATTATCGTGTCAAAACAATCAGTTCTTTCTATCGTTGCTTTAAATGGGTAAAGATTCACACATACAAGAGAGATATTAAAGATTCCGTATTTGTCTGCAACCACACTATCTTCTTTATTATCTCTCCTGTGCAAGATTCCACCATGAATCTTTGGATGCAATGTTTTTACCCTGCCATCAAACATTTCTTCACTTTGCGTATAGTTACTGACTTCAATAGCTGAAATACCATTTTCTTGTAGCACCTTTAATGTCCCACCTGTGCTTAGAATCTTGTAATCTAGATCTATCAATCCCTTTACAAAAGGAATAATCCCCGTTTTATCGCTCACACTTACAAGTGCGTATTTTTGTGTCATTGTCCATCCTTATGAATTAATTATTGTGTAGAATAGCGTATTTTAGCCTAGTATCAATAAAGTTTTATAAACAATGAATTGTTTAAGCCCTTCTAAATGCAAATACAAAATCAAGCTACTTAAGATTCCTAGAATCTATCATACTCCACATTACCAAATATCCAAACTATTTATATATAACAATGGACGTATTCTTGGTGGAATATTTTGGATTCTATATTTTTCTCTATCTTGCTTTGGAATCTTTATGAAGGGTTTTTCATGATCATATTTTACCAAGCAATATAAGCTTTTCATATCACAAGGAAAACGCACATAATGATCTCGCACATTATATAGATATGCCTGTATAAAACATTGCAAAAACCATGGGCTATCCAATCCGACAAATACAAGAGACTGATTTTTTGCAATCACAATTTTACCACCCATAACACAGGAATCTTGTTTTATTAATATAACTTGCAATTCATCTTTTTGCTTACTACTCATAATATATCCAAGCCGTTTTGTAAGCATATCTATTGTATGAATCTCATGTCCATGTGTCTTACATATAAACAGATTATGATCCATGCACACAACAACATTTGGGTAAAGTCGTAGTTGCTCTTTTTCTAAAAATGCAAAGCTTTTTTTTATACCACTTGCAAAATGCTTGCTCATTGGCATCGCAATATGCTGTCTAAAAAAATTACGTTTATAGCTCGTATCAGTATTGCTTATATCAATGAAGTATTGAATCTTATTTGCATGATTATAATCTAGAATCTCTTGTTTTGTATAAGTGATAAATGGACGTACAAGATAATACTCTCTTTGTTCTATAACACGTTGTGTTATGTCGCTAAAACCCAACAATGTATTTAACCCAGCACCACAAGAAAGCTGCATAAGAAACCACTCAAGTCTATCATCAAAATGATGTGCTGTGATAAGATTTTTATAATTATGTGCAATGATGAGTTGATGAAAGAACTCATAACGAATCTTTCTTGCATTACATTCAAAGTCTTTTGTGATAGGCTCTGCAATAAGTGTGTGGCATGCTTTTTTATACTGCATTGCAAGTTCTTTGGCATAACATATTTCATCTTTACTTTGTGGACGCACACAATAATCAACAATCGCGATATCAAAAGTTATCCCATGCTGCATTAACACAAAAAAAAGCGCGCTAGAATCTATACCGCCAGAAAAAGCAAGTAGATTTCTCCCCTTGCTTAGATGTGCGTGTATATGTGGTGAGATTGGGAGAGGATGAGTATGTTGTACGTGCTTCATTATTATTCTTTATAATACTGCCATTTGCATATATTCAACCTTGATGACTTCATATTGCATGCATACTTACTTTGTCTATCTCTAGATTCTGCATATCACAATATATAGCTTTCCATAAATTTGGATATAAACAATCAGGGATTATTGTATAAAAATTATAACCAAATAACTTCATTTTAAGATATATTTTTAGTTTGACATAAACCTTACAAGAATGATGTTTTGTTATACAGATGTCTAAAATCATTTCTTTAACATGTTTGTATATCAAGGTTTCACAAAATATAGCGATCAATAACCTAGAATTCGATTAAAGAAGCAATTTGGCATTGCTTTGACACAAGAGATCAGAGTATGGCACCAGGCTCTTTATCCCACTATGTTATTATTTTGTGCTATAATGCTTAGCGCATTCGCACACAATGAAGGACATAACAATGGGATTAAAAAATCTTATAAAAGAAACTCGTCTCTATAAAAAGTATCGAGCAGTGAAAAAGTCAGCAATGGATAATGAAAAATACTTTGCTGCGAAACTTAATGACTATCTAGCCGTGCATAAAGATCTAAAACCCCTACCACAAGATCACAAAGAAGCGGTATTAGCATACTGGAGCAGATATCTCAAACCACTTATGGAAAAGAGGGGGGGGGGTAAAGATTAATCGTCGACTAGAACATACACTTGGTTGGCACACCGCCATTTATAATACCAACAAACATTGTCCACTTGATGTGCGTTATCTTGATAACCCATTTTATTACCAGCATATCTTGCCATACTTCAACCCTCGTGCCTACACCCCAGCATTATCAGACAAAAATCTTTTTGATGCACTCTTTGCGCAAGTCAAACAGCCAAAAACTTTGGCACGCCGTATCAATGGCATATATTATTGCACATTTACAAGCTCTAATACCTTAGTACACAATAAACTCGCAAATATTTCAGAAATTGTAAATCTTATCAAAAATCATGAACGCCTTATTATTAAGCCCACGCGTGAGCTTGACACAGGCTCTGGCAAAGATGTTAAGGTTATTAATTCGAGTGAGGAAGTTCAAATGTTATCGCAACTTCTAAGTTCCTTTAGTGGCGATTTCATTATTCAGGAGTTTATTGCCCAACACCCATGGTTGGAAAATCTTAATTGTAATTCTGTAAATACTTTTCGAATTATGACTTTTTTGTATAAAGGAAAGGTACACGTTTTGCCTTGCTCTTTGCTTGTGGGTGGTGAAGGTGTTACCTCAAATGGCGGACATTATCGCATAGGCATCACAGAGAATGGAACGTTGCGAAACTTTGTTATTAAAGGTAAAGGGGAATTTGCACCTGCTTTACCAAATATTAAAATGCCCTTTAACAAAACGATACCACATTTTTCTGATATTGTTGACACAGCATGTGCGCTACATCTACGTGTGCCATTTTTTGGACTTATTGGGTGGGATTTTACTCTAGACATAAATTCCAATCCGTTGTTTATAGAATTTAATCCTGGGTGGCCAAGTGCTGAAATTCCAGAGAACACAAATTCTCCGCTCTTTGGAGAATTGAGTGAAGAGATTTATGCCATAGTCGCAAATTTTTACAAATAGTGCTGGAAAGGACATAACTATGATAACCCTTGACAAAAGAGAACATGACATTGCGTCAAAAATATGGGAACTTAAAAAAGCATCAGGCACACATAGCCCAAGTATTTTTACTATAGCACAGAAGATTCCAGAGATTGATATCAGAATAGACGCTTGCTTTTTATCAAACCCATATGCTACAGAACTTTTTATGAAACATGTAGAATCTGAATTAATCCAAACAAAAAAGATTAGAGAGGTTATGGAATTCTATCCATCTCAAAATGGTGTTATTGCTGATGTTATAAGCAAAGGCATCAATATATCAAAGGAGAACATATTTGTGGGTAATGGGGCAATTGAAATTATTCAAGCCGTGTTGCATAATTTTGTATACAAAAAACTTGTGGTTAACATCCCAACCTTTTCGTCATACTATGAATTTGCCAATAGTGATACGCAGGTTGTATTTCATGCACTAAAAAAAGAAAATAATTACCTGCTTGATGCAGAAGAGTATGTAAAGTTTATTAAAAATGAAAAGCCTCAAAGTGTGGTTATTATTAATCCAAATAATCCAAATGGTGGTTACATAGATTACAGCAGTCTATTTTATATACTAAGTGAACTCAAGGAGGTTGAGAATATAATTATTGATGAGAGTTTTATACATTTTGCATTTGAAAATGTGGAATATATACCAATATCATACAATAAGCTTTTTGAACAATTTTCAAACATTATACTCATTAAAAGTATGTCAAAAGACTTTGGTATTGCAGGAATTAGAGCGGGGTACGCCATCATGTCAAAACAAAAAATTGCAAAGTTGCTTAAAAATGGGTATTTGTGGAATTCTAATGGTTTGAGTGAATATTTTTTCAGGCTTTATAGCACAGAATCTTTTAAACAAAAATATGAATGTGTCAGAAAAAAATACATTAAACAAACACAAGATTTTTTTACTAGGCTCTCACATATTAAGCAAATCAAAACATATGAAAGCAAGGCTAATTTTGCTTTGATAGAACTTACTGATGGTTCTAAATGTACAGATTTTGTAATTAAAATGCAATTATTACGTTAGCAAGAGAAAAAAACATCATGGGAGGTTAAGATAAAATTTCTGACAATATTCTTACATCAACATGCTTAGAATCTAATGTATTTTTCACATGAAAATCTTTTAGTTTTTCTGCAATATAGATTCTAGCTTTTAGTTTATCGGCTAGGGCTGTATATATTGGATTTCTATCAAATAGGATTCTATGAATAATTTTCTCATTAAAGGTTTGAGGATTTCTAAAATTTGGTGTATAGCCAAAGATTTTCTTATGTCTATAAATAAAATATTCCTCATCATTCATTTTTGCTTCCCTCTTTGCTTGATATTTTTTTACAGAGAGAAGTCTTTCTTACAAGGCTTCGCAATCCCATTATATATCCTTTACTACATGGTGTAATTATAGAGATATTATAACATAAAAATAACTTCTATAATTGTTATAAAAACTCTTATGTAACAACAGATCTTTGATGTTTGCAAAGTTTTAACTTGAAGTATGCTCTAAGATTCTTTGTGATCCCTTACAAAAAACTTAATATATACAATCAGATATGAGGTTATTTTTGAGAATATTTTCGATATATTTCACACAAGCTGATTTATGTAATTTTATTGGCATACGACAGTATATCACATGGTAATAAATTATGATACAACCTACTAAAAAAGCAATCTCAAAAGGAAGTCCTCAACAAAGCTTGCAAAATACCGATTTAAATAGTAAAAATGCAAAAAAGGAAAAGAATGAAGGCATACATAGCACTCGCACTCTCTCTGTCATTATGTGGATACGCCCAAGTCTATAAACGCACCACGCCGCAACCTCCAAAAGAAAAGTCACCTATAAATGCACAAAGTAAAACAGGCTTTATGTTGGGCTTTGAGAATGCATATATCCTACATACCCATCATGATGCAAGTCAGATGAATATAGCATTAGGATTAAATTTAGGTTATAATGTCTATTTCAACGATAAGGTAGGTATGCGTATATTTGGCAATTACACACGCTTTTTAAGCGACTTGGCTACAGGTAATGCAGGGACAGATTACGCAGGGACAAATCGCTTTGGTTTTGGGCTAGACTTCCTATATGATTATTTTAATAATAATGATTTGGGGCTTAGCCTTGGAATCTTTGCAGGACTTGGCTTTGGGTATGATTTACAATCCTATATGTTTGTAGATTCGCAAAAAAGCTTTGATAGAAGTGGATTTTATAGTTATGCTACCTTAGGATTAAATATCATCTTTGATTCAAGCAATAGAATAGACATAGGATATCGTTATACATTTTTAAATGCAAATTGGATAAATCACGCTAACAACGAAAAGGGCTCTATAGCTTCTCCTTTTGCTCTTGTCATAGGGTATAGTTATATTTTTTAGAGCAATAATTCTTCATAGTATATTATGAAAATATGCTTTATAATGCTTGTGATTGTGCAGCACAAATAAACATATTAATAAGGTAGTGTATTGAGATACCTTATAGTAGGTGTCTCTTGTATGAACGCTAGGTGTGTCCTATCCCCATCCACAAAGAGCTCTACCTGCTTATTAAGTATGCTCCCTCCGCAAAAAGAGTTCTCATGTTATCAAGCATAAATGCATTCAAGTATACATGGGCAGCATAAATAACAAAGAATTTAGCAATAAAGAGTTGAATAGACAAGGCAAATACCAAAGTGGGCTAAAAATGATTTTATATATTTATGTCAAATCATAAACTAAACAAATTATAAGAAGTTTTGGTTTTTGTAGTTTTGTCTCTCTGTTAAAAAATTAGGAACCCAAACTCTAATGATATGTCTATATACCTATGTTGACTCTCATTTATAATAACAATACCCATATCTTAAAAGTCTGAGCCCAACGCATTTAAAAAGATTTGCTATAATGCAGAGGCTTTTTTAGTTGTGTTCTTTTGCTATTATAGTCGCATATATATCTTGACAAAAAGGTACTTAAGCCACAACAAGTCTACAAAGCATAATATAGAATCCAACCTCCAAAAATATGCTTGGTTGTGCTGCATCAAAATAAGGCAGGTTTGAATTCCTAATTATGAGCGTTAAGCAAAAAATTCTTTTAGAAATTAGGCTAAATACTTTGCTTCGCTAAATTATGGTAATCAATTAGATTTTAAGAGAAAATATAATCTCTATAAAACAAAATTTTTCACAAGTAAAGGCATCCAATGTTAGTTGATAGATTAAAGCCAATTATTGAACGCAATGACGCATTAGCAGCGATGTTAAGCACAGATGAAGTCATAAACGACATTGCAAAACTTACTGCATTAAGCAAAGAAAAAAGCGAAAGTGATGAGATAGCCCAAAAGGCAAGAGAATATCTTAAAGTTCTTGAGGACATTATTAGCAATAAAGCATTACTAGAGGATAAAGAATTAGGTGAGCTTGCCAAAGAAGAACTAAAAGAACTTGAAATAGTGCAAAAAAATCTTGAAGATGAAATTAAGATTTTATTAATCCCAAAAGATCCAAATGATAAAAAGAATATCTATCTTGAGATTAGAGCTGGTACAGGTGGGGATGAGGCAGGCATTTTTGTTGGTGATTTATTTAGCGCGTATTGTCGTTATGCAGATTCCAAACAATGGAAAGTAGAAATTATGAGCAGTAGTGAAAACTCTGTTGGTGGCTATAAAGAAGTCATCGCATTAGTAAAAGGTGATGGTGCATACTCGAGATTGAAGTATGAAGGTGGAACACACAGAGTCCAACGAGTCCCAAAGACAGAATCTCAAGGCAGAATTCATACTTCTGCAATAACTGTTGCAATTATGCCTGAAGTAGATTCATTAGAAATCAATATTAATCCAAATGATTTGAAAATTGATGTTTTTCGTAGCGGTGGACATGGTGGGCAAAGTGTTAATACAACCGATTCTGCAGTGCGTATCACACATATTCCAACAGGCATTAGCGTATCTATGCAAGATGAAAAATCACAACATAAAAACAAAGATAAAGCATTAAAGATCTTACAAGCAAGGCTTTATGAGGCTGAACTTGAAGCGCAAAATGCACAAAATAGGGAATCTAGAAAAAGTCAAGTGGGCAGCGGTGATAGGAGCGAAAGAATACGCACTTATAACTATCCGCAAAATCGCATGAGTGATCATCGTATAAATCTTACACTTTATAGTCTTGAAGAGATTATGTTGAGCGGTGATTTAGACAAAGTGATAGATCCGCTGATCGCACATGCACAAAGCCTTGCTTTATCTAATGCAAATGAAGAATAAAATTAGAAAAATTTATTCTATAATATCACTTGTAAGCATTAATTTTCTTATTTACTTAAATGCGATAATGCCCCACATTCACACCACGCAAATGATATGAAAATGAGATTACAAAGCCTTATAAGAAAGACTTCTCTCTATAAAAATATCAAGCAAAGAGGGAAGCACAAATGAATGATGAGGAATACTTTATCTATAGACATAAGAAAATCTTTGGCTATACACCAAATTTTAGAAATCCTCAAACCTTTAATGAGAAAATTATTCATAGAATCCTATTTGATAGAAATCCAATATATACAGCCCTAGCCGATAAACTAAAAGCTAGAATTTATATTGCAGAAAGACTAAAAGATTTTCATGTGAAAAATACATTAGATTCTAAGCATGTTGATGTAAGATCTCATGTAACAACTTCTTTTCATTTCAATGTGACAAATCATAATGACGATAGTTGCAACAACACGAGTGTAGAGGGGGGATAGATTGTTGCATTTTATATGAAATCAATAGGCATTACACCACAAAATCTTTTGCAGTATTGCAATATTCTCACCCCTCCTCAATAACACCAATCATTCACCATACATAGATCTTTTAATGTGATAAAACGAATGAACAATCATTCTGCTATATCACATCATATCCCTAACCATTCGATAAAACAACTCTTACATCATAGCAACATGCAATATTGCTACTATTTATCCTCTAAGATGTCATCATTATCTGGCTTGTAAAACCTCTGAATTTTCTCATCCAGTGGAGCAATCATTCTATAAAATATTGGAACAACAAGTAATGATAGAAACATAGACACTAAAAGCCCGCCTATCATAGAGATACCAATAGGACCCTTCATAGCACTACCATCACCTGCTGCAAGAGCGAGTGGCAACATACCTGCCACCATTGCAATAGTTGTCATAAGAATTGGT
The DNA here is from genome assembly GCF_000765905.2 of Helicobacter trogontum. Classification (GTDB taxonomy): domain Bacteria; phylum Campylobacterota; class Campylobacteria; order Campylobacterales; family Helicobacteraceae; genus Helicobacter_A; species Helicobacter_A trogontum. Next base: position 107,524 of record NZ_JRPL02000005.1, read on the forward strand.
CTAAGTCTTAAATGTCCAGCAAATTGTATAGCCTCTGTTATGCTTTTACCTAGCTTCCTTTGCTCATTTGCTACATCTACAAGCAAGGTTGCATTTTTTCCAACCATACCAATGAGCAACATTAACCCCATCATAGAAAACATGCTTAAAGATGCATCCGCACCACCTGTAATCTTGATTGCAAAAAATGCACCACTAAAGCTAAGCGGCATTGTTACCATAATGATTAATGGTTGGATAAAACTCTCATAAAGAGCTGCTAGTATAAGATAAATAAGTACCAAAGCCATTAAAATTGCTGTACCAAATGCTGCATTGCTTTCTACTTGACTATCTGCTTGCCCCATAAACCTATACCCTGCCCCACTTTCAAGCCATTTTGCTCCTTCTGTTGCATTATCCTGTATAGCCTTTGTCATATCGCCAACACTAAGCCCACTATTCTTTATAGGTTCTACCGCAAGAGTTACGCTCCTTTGTCTATTATAACGATTGATTGTTGTAGCAGTAAAGCCATCCTCAATCTCTACTAAACCATCAAGGAAAACCAGATTGCCATCACTTGTTCTTACCTGAATTCTTTGTAAATCTTTAGAATCAATACGCTTAGAATCTGGGGCTCTCAAAGTAATATAATATTCCTTTCCAGCTTCTTTATAATAGGCAACCTGTAATTCCCCTGAAAAAGCACTCGATAAAGCTCGTCCCACATCGGTTGCACTTATACCATATTGAGCTAAATTCTGCTTGATTGGTCGCAGTATATATGCTGGCATGGAATCTGAAGTGTTTTTATGATAATTTGTGATTTTGCCTTGAAAACTTGCTTCTGTTTGAGTAATAAATCTCTCGAGGTTTTCTACACTCTTTTGCATAATAGAATCTACTGGCGAAAAGACTACAACTTGCACTGGCGTATTATCTTGCCCACCGCCAACAAGCGGCACTTCAGAGCCATAAATATCAAGCCCCTTTGCCTCTTCATGTGCATTCAACTCTGCTAATATCTGTTTTAGAATCTCATCTTGACTATTATTGCCTTTTTGCTTTTTTCTCTCTTTGAGTGGTTGCAAGGCAACATATACTTGTGCAAAGAATGCTTGTTGTAAATCACCTGGTCCAACTTGAAGTGTGGTGAATCTAACAAAAGGGTTTTTTTCTATAATGCTTGTAAAAATCTCTGCTTTGCGTTTCATGTCATGTATTGAGATTCCAGGCTTTGCTTTCATTGAGATTTGAAACTCACTTTTATCTTCTTTTAGCATAAACTCATTGCCCAATGTGCTTGCTACATAAAGTGAGAAAATAAATATTCCAAACACACAAAGTGTGGTAAGAAACATATTCTTCTTACTTCGCATAAGAAATGCTAGGGTATTTGCATAAAGCTTATCAATCTTTTCAAAAAAAGGTTGAGTTGCATAATAGAATCTTGATTGTTCTGCTTTTACAACAATGGAGCTACACATAGGGATAACAGTTATCACGACAACATAGCTTATCGCAACCGCAGCTGCAACAGTCAATCCAAAGCTTGAGAGAAACTTCCCTGCAATGCCACTCATCGTCCCAACTGGGATAAATACTGATAAAAGCATCGCAGAAATTGCAACAATAGCAAAGCCAATCTCTTTTACACCCTCATAGGCTGCCTGTCTTTTTGTCATACCATGCTCTAGTTTTTTATGTATATTTTCAATCACAACAATCGCATCATCAATAATTATCCCAATTGCAAGTGTGAGGGCTAACATCGTAAGCATATTGAGAGTAAAACCCATAACATGCACAAAAAAGAAAGTTCCTAACACCGATACAGGCAATGAAATAGCAGATACAAGTGTAATTGTCGCATTACGTAAAAATATAAACACAATAAGGACTGCAAGTATCCCACCTAATGCTAAGTCAAACTGAATATCCTTAATTGATGAACGAATATATTCTGTCGTGTCCCAAAATGTTTCTATATTATACCCTGGACTTACAAGCTTTATTTGCTCTATTGCTTCTTTTACTCCATCTGCTATATGAATCTCATTTGCGCCTGTGATTTTTTGTACTTCCAAAATCACACCTTTTTTGCCTTTATAGGTTGCATAAGACTTTTCTTCTGCGAGTCCATCTTCAACTAATGCTACATCGCGAAGCTTCAAACCATCTTTAATGGTGATATCGCCCACCTCTTCGACACTCATACTATTGGAATCTGTGATAATATAGTATTCATTCGTGCTAGATACAAGCCTACCACCATCCATTTCTTTGTTTTCTTGACCTATTATGCCTGACAAATCTGTAAAAGTGATTCCATACTTATTCATTAGGGTTGGATCCGGAAAGATCTTAATCTGTCTTTCACGGTAACCACTAAGCTGCACATTGCCCACACCACCCACACGTTGTAAAATAGGGGCTACTACATTATTTGCATGTTGCATAAGCTCAGGTGCACTTTTTTCTGTCGATAAAAAGAGTGAAATAATTGGTGTGCTACCTGTATCTAGTTTTTGCACAGTTGGTTTGTCAATCTCTGAATCAAGCACAACCGCATTAACTTTATCACGCACGTCATTTACTGCTACTTCAAGTGGTTTTTCCAACTCAAACATAACGGTTACTAAACTAATATTCTTCGCAGATACAGATGAAACGAATTTCAAGCCATCTATAGCTAATACCGCTTGTTCTATTTTGTCTGTAACTTTTGTCTCAATTGTATCTGCACTAGCCCCCTTATAAGTCGTTTTTATAATAACAACTGGAAAATCTACATCAGGAAACAATGCCTTTGCCATATTATTTAGTGCATAGAATCCAAATAGGATTAAAGCCATGGCAAACATAAAGGTTGTAACTGGTCTTTGTATCGCAATTTTATACATAAAGATAGCCCTTTGTGTTCTAAGATTTTAACATGATAAAAATCACAGATGTATTATAATAAATGTGTTATCAAATAGTGTAAAAAATATTTGCTATTGCAAATATTTTTTACAAATTATTGTCAAAAACTACCCATTATCATGTCTCAATAGCGTATTATCATAGAATAAATCCATAGCTAGTTTAAACATTTTGCAGTGTATTAACATATTTACAAACAGCTAAGCTCCCCCATATTAAAAACACTTGTGTCGAAGAGGTATGAAGCTACATTATTTATGCCTGTTTATTAGTTTCTTTTACTCTCACTTCTATTAGTAGAGTAAAATATTCCCTTTTTCTTCAATAACTTTTGTTTTACTAGCTTTGTTATACCTCCCCCCATTTTCTTAATCTCCAATTATTAGGATTATATGTTCTCTTATATTTACATTTGCATGAATACTAATATAGCTTCATAATTTTAATGATGATAAGGTTTAATATAAGACAGATTCCAACACCACAAGAGCATTATTTATTTAAAAACAAAGCAAAACTATATCAACCAAAAGCGAGTATAATATCACAAAAAAATATCACTGAATCATAAGGAAAGCCATGCTGCCACACTTTCTACAGAATACAGAGATTAATGATGGGTTTGATTTGCTTGTGATTTTACGTAGGCATTATTGTGTTGGAAATAGACAAAGTTGGTGGTGGCCTAACTTTTTGTCTCTACGCGTAGAAAATGGCATAGAGATAGAGGGAGCAACACAGGCGCAAGCTGATTTAAGTCTTTGTTTTGCTACTATATTAGGGCAAAACACAAAGTATGAATATGCGGTTACTAGCCTTAGCAATTTATACATGTTTTTCTATGATAATATTGCAAAAAACCCAAACGATGACTTACAGCTATATAGCACCTACCCAAATCCACATCTAGCACAGATTGCTCAACCATATTATCAAGATTCTATATTGCAATTACTCGCACAACTTTTACCACAAGATATTATGCCTCTTATTAGAATCTCTGGATTCTATCAGCAAAAGGCTACACGTTTAATCACACTAGCACAAAAAATTATAAAAGATTTTGAAACCTTTCATAATTTTTCTACACAAGTTACAAAAGAATGGCTTTTGTCTCAAAAAGGTATTGGGCTTGAGAGTGCATCAAGCATATTAAACTATGCGTTAAAACGAGAGGAAATGGTGGTTGATAGCTACACCCAACGCTTACTTGGACATTGTGGTTTACTTTTTGATGATTATTATTCTATACAGAATTTTTTAACGCAAAATCTTTACAAAGCACATGATTTGTATGGTGATATGCCATTGGCGCAAATTATGGCAAGGTTTCATGGAAAAATAGTTGAATGCAGTAAGCAATATAAAATAGCAAAGCTTGCTTATTAGAGTAATGTAGGCACAAAAAATTATAAAATATCATTCCCATTTACAAGCAATCTTGTAGCCTGTCGTGCATGCAAGATAAAGCTTTGAGCAATGTTGTCCAAACGATTGAATGGTAGTTTAAAGAGTGTAATATCAGCACATTTATCTTCTTCAAGACTACCATTATTTAGTCCTAAAGCCTTTGCACTATTACGCGTAATTGCATAGATTAATTGTTGACTTAAAGCTTCTATATTATTTTCTTCTTCTTGACTTAATGTTGCAAACAATGCACATCGAAGCTCCTCTAAGATATCAACATCAGCATTCGAGCTTTTACCATCAGTCGCAATAATATGGTTTAATCCCATTTTACCTTGCAGCAAAAGATTAGAACGAGGACAAGAGACAATATGTCCATGCTTCAATAAGCGCTCTTTAAGAGAAGAATCTGCATGGAGACAATGGACAAAAAGAGTCTTTGCATCACCCAATAAATCCAAGAAGCTATCTATACTAAAATGTGCTTTTGCTTCCTTTACTTGAAAATTCTTCGCATAAAATTCCTTAAAATATCCTTTGCTTTCATTAAGCCACTCTAATTCTTGCCTAGATTCTAAGAGATGTGTTGAAAGCAAGAGATTATAACGCATGGCAAGCTCAACAACATAATGTGCTATTTTTGGATTCACAGAATAAGGTGCATGTAATGCCAATGCAGGTGTAAATGTAGGGCTTTTTAAGGCTAATGTCTTCTCAAGGCGATTTGATATATTAAGAGCTTGTTGTGTAAAATCACTTTCCATTGCTCCCAACACCTCATGACAATAAATTACTTTGAGTTTAGAATCTAACAAGAGTTCTAAGTCTAAATCATAACTACTAATAGCACAAACACTACCCACCCCACTACGCTTTTGTGTCTTTATTGCTTGCTGAATTGCCTGTGTATTATGCTTTAATACCTCACCGCGGTTTGCCATAACACTATCAAGCCATATATCAAAATCCCCATAGCAAAAACTTGTATCATTTTTACTAAACTCAAAATGTATGTGAGAGTTGATAAAGGCGGGCAATAAAACATGATTTTTATAAAACACAAAGTCACAATTATTGTATTTTTGCATTAAAACATCAAAGTTACCCACCTCTTTAATAACACCAGAATCAATAATAATGCCACCATGCTCTACAACTTCCCATATCTCACGACAAGGAAGCATTATACTCGCACCTATGAGCTTCATATCTACCCCTTCTTGTTCTTTTTTGAATCTCAAATATCAGAATCTTTATACATTATAACCATGTATAAAAACAACATATGCTCTTTTGAATCACATCTGATTTTTTGAATAATTTTACCAAGCTTTGTGTAATACATGCAAGTTTCATTATTTATTTTGCAGAATTGATATTTATTGTTTATCTATTACCATATAGTAATTTCTATAATAATTTATAGGATTTTAAAATGCAAAGCCTAACTTTAAGCATAGTTAGATTATGTTTGATATAATTAAAATGTCATTTAATAAGGATTATTATGTATAAAAATACTATGCGAGGCATTTTAATGATGTTTGCTGCCTCAATTGCCTTTTCTTTAATGAATGCATGTGTCAAACTCCTCGATTCCTTGTCTCCCATGGAGCTTATATTTTTCCGTCATGTTTTTACCGCTATATGTATAGGTATTTGGTGGTTCTTTTACCCACCTTACAAAATAGATTCTAAACCACATAAAAAAGGTGGCTACTTTAGATTACTCGCCCGTTCTCTTACGGGCGGACTGGCTATGCTTGCCATGTTTTACAATATCGCCACCATCTCTCTTGGCACCGCTTCAGCTTTTGCACAGACAATGCCCATCTATATTGTCTTATTCACACTTCTTTTTACAAAAGAACATGTGCGATTGCCAATCATATTGGCGACAATGTTGGGCTTTATCGGTGTGATTTGCATTTGTGATATACGTACGGAGAGTTTGGGTATTGATAACATTATCGCAGGTGTTATTAATGGAATCATGATGGCATTAGCTTATATGAGTTTAAAAGATTTAAAAGAATATTTTTCTGAATCAAGTATTATTATGGGATTTGCCATGACTATGGTTGTGGTTGGTGGAATCTTTATGTTTATTGATATACCTTATTTATCTGGTTTTGTCATGCCAAATATGTATGAATGGCTAGGCATTCTCATTTTAGGGATACTTGGGACAATAGGACAAATGTTTTTAACAAGAGCTTTTATGTTAGCCCCGGCAGGACTCATATCGCCAATTGATTACATGCGTATTGTATGGGGTGTCCTTTTTGGAATTATATTAGGAGATTCCCTGCCAAGCATGATGACACTTACTGGTATTGCGCTGATTATTGTCTCTGGTATTTTGATTGCTATGCCTGTATTTTTGCAAGATTATAAAAAATATAAAAGCAAATTCTCCCACCACAACCCCAAATAATGTCTTTAACACATCTACACATACAATCTTCAAGGTGCAACATAGCACTTTCTACATCTGATGTTTATTTGTGAGTATAGAATCTACACTGCATTAAAAATGATGTTAGAAGCATGTTGTTTTACTTCATCGCAAAATCACATTAAAATACAACGCAAAAAAGTTTTATAACCTTTGGACTAACCGCCCTTACATTCTTACTAGCTAACCATTCATTACAGACCTTATATCTATATCTGCGATAATATCAACATAACATACAAATCATTCATCATCAAAATCTTAGATAAGCAGGTTTTCATATTGTTCAATGTAATATATTTACATTTATTTTTATACTTGTTTTTGTTTTTATCTCTAACATCTAAGAGTTGCAAATATTCCTTTAGATTTAACCCCTTTTGCTTGTATTCAACACTTTCAATAATATTGTTATATCTCTTTGCTATCTCTCTAGCGTTATTTAAGTCGCATTGTGGATATTGCTAATGCTTTGCTTACTTGGTTTTATACATATGTATCAATGATAAATCATTTAAAAAAGAATAGCATGTAAAATATGATGCTCTTATATTTTAAGATTACATGAGTATTTCTAGATTCACTTATACATATATGAATACACTTTAAGCTTTTTAATTTACAGCATAAATTTACAATGGTAAAGTAAATAAAAACATAGCTAAAAACAATTAAAAATAGATAAAAATAAAGCAAAAACATCACATATAAATTTAAACTTCGATAGTTAATATAATTATGAGATAACATTATAAGAAGCTTTAATGTATGTTTTACATGATATGTAAGAAATTTTATTATAAAAAATATTTAAATGCTTATTTCAAATCTTTATATATATCTAAAAAGGTTGTTTAAGAAATTTTTACATAAGATAAACATTAAAAGATTATTCCAATATACAAGCTTTTAAAATAGATTTTACACAATATTCTAGTTTCTATCTGCCCTTAAAAACCTTCAAACAAAAACTACCCAAATAGCAAATTTTTAAGTATGTAAAAAATATTGAAAGTGTTATATATAAATTGTGTAGAAATTTTATGTATAGCTTTATATTGACATTAATCTAGCTACACTATATATTATATTAACCCAAATTTGAAAGATTCAACTTGCGATGGGCTTTAGATGTTGATATTACTTACATCCTAGCACAAGCAGTGTTTCCAAAGCATCAAAAGAATCTTAAAATACTTTGTAGGCTAAAAACTTGTAAATATGAGTAATAGGATGTAGGTAATCAAGAATCTTACATCAGCAGTAAACTTTTAGATAAATTCTGTATAAACCATACGTATTTTGTACTTAAACTCTTATATTATAGAGGCTAAGGTCTCATTACATATTTTATATATCGTTATTAAAGTAAAAATTATGCTAGGGATAGTGAGATGGAATTTGCAGTAAGTAGTATATAAGTAGAAAGCCACCCCTAGAGGGCTATATAGGTTGCTTACTTATAGCCCTAACTAAGAGTATTTAGACAATATGGAGCAAATTACATCATGCCGCCCATACCACCCATTCCGCCCATATCAGGCATAGCTGGAGCTGGTTTATCTTCTTTAATATCAGTAATAGCTGCTTCTGTTGTTAGAAGTAAGCTAGAGATAGAAACTGCATTTTGAAGTGCTACACGAGTAACTTTAAGTGGATCAATAATACCTTCTTTAAACATATCGACATACTCTCCGTTACTTGCGTTAAACCCTGTTTTACCATCTTTTGCTTTACTTACCTCATTAATAACAACGCCAGAATCATAACCTGCATTTGTTGCAATTTGTGCTAAAGGTGCTTTTACTGCTCTATGAATAATATCAAATCCTATATTTTCATCACCTTTCAATGAAGCACCTTCTGCACTTACTTTGCTTGCTGCATGAATAAGGGCTGCACCACCACCAATAACAATACCTTCTTCAACAGCAGCTTTTGTGGCAGATAGTGCATCATCTACACGATCTTTTTTCTCTTTCATTTCTACTTCACTTGGTGCACCAACTTTAATTACCGCTACACCACCAGAGAGTTTTGCAAGTCTCTCTTGTAATTTTTCTTTATCATAGTCGCTTGTTGTAGTTTCGATTTGAGTTCGGATTTGTGCTACTCTCTCTTCTACCGCTTTTTTGTCGCCTTTACCATCAACAATTGTTGTATTGTCTTTATCAAGTACAATTCTTGCTGCTTGTCCTAGGTGACTCATATCAATACTTTCAAGCACAAGTCCTACCTCTTCGCTAATTACATCACCACCTGTAAGGATAGCAATGTCTCTTAGCATTTCTTTCCTTCTATCACCAAAACCAGGAGCTTTCACGGCAGCTACATTTAATACACCACGAAGCTTATTTACTACAAGTGTAGTTAGAGCTTCACCCTCTAGATCTTCTGCAATGATTAATAGAGGTCGTCCACTTTTCATTGTAGCTTCTAAAATAGGCAAAATATCTTTCATGGAAGTGATCTTCTTATCAGTGATCAAGATATATGGATTTTCAAGCTCTGCACTCATTTTGTCTGCATTTGTAACAAAATAAGGGCTTAGATACCCTCTATCAAACTGCATACCTTCAACTACGCTTAATTCATCATTAATACCTTTTGCCTCTTCAACAGTGATAACACCATCTTTACCGACCTTTTCCATAGCATCAGCAATAAGCTTACCTATGTTTTCATCAGAGTTTGCAGAAATCGTCGCCACTTGTGTAATCTCTGCCTTTCCTCCAACTTTCTTACTTCCCTTTTTAAGTTCTTCAATGATTAATGCACTAGCTTTATCCATACCTCTTTTTACTTCGATAGGGTTTGCACCAGCCGTAATATTTCTCAAGCCTTCCTTAAAAATGCTATGTGCCAATACAGTTGCAGTAGTTGTACCATCACCTGCTGCATCAGCAGTCTTACTTGCTACTTCTTTTACGAGTTGTGCACCCATATTTGCAAGTGTATCTTTAAGCTCGATTTCTTTTGCCACACTTACGCCATCCTTTGTAATCGTAGGTGCACCATAGCTTTTTTGGATAAGCACATTACGTCCTTTTGGACCCATTGTAACTTTTACTGCATTGCTTAAAGCACTTACACCCTCATAGATTTTATTTCTTGCCTCATCACTAAATTTAATATCTTTTGCCATAATTGCTCCTTATTTCTATTAGTTTAAAACACCAAGAATATCTTCAGATTCTAACACTATAAAATCTTGATTATCAATTTTAACTTCATTACCTTTGTATTTGCCGAATAAGACCTTATCACCTTTTTTGACTTCACCATCCTTTTCAACTTCTTTGCTTACTTCCTTGATAACGCCAATGCTTGGTTTTTCAGTTGCATTATCGGGAATTATAATGCCAGAGTTTGTCTTTTTTTCTTCTTCAATTCTTTCAACCAATACTCTTTTTCCTAGTGGTTTAAAAGCCATTGTTATTCTCCTTATACAAAAAGTTCGTAATTTAGCACTTAAAAATTTTAAGTGACAAAATCATACTCATTTTTTGGTTAATAAGTCAAGATTTTATAGTATTATATTAAATAATATTTAGTCTAATAAACTAAATATTATTAAGTTCTATTGTATAAATTAATCTTTTTTCTCCAAAAAATCACAAAACAGACTACATAGCAAAGACAAAAACACGCACTAGCAAATAAAATCATAAGGGTATCTGTGTGGTAATAGGTTATAAAAGCAACAAAACATGCAAAAAACGCATTAATAAGAAGTGCTGCTGTATTACCAACAAGTTTTTGCAATAGATGATGTAAATGCAAATCATGTCGTTGCCACAATGCATTAATGGTAATAACTATCTTATATGTTTTTATACAATATAGCTGTACAAATAAGCTTGAAAACATAGCACATATGGGATAAAGCAATAGTGCTATACAATACCATGCATTAATTCTATAATACAGCACGCATAAAAGCAATAAAGCTCCAATGCAAAATCCAAGTAAAAATGCTCCGCTATCACCCAAAAACATTTTTCCAAACGGATAATTAAAAAGCAAAAAAACAAATAAAATCCCAAGCAAAATACTTGTAGCAAAACCAACAAAATTACTTTGTATTTGATAAGAAATATAACATAGAGCAAGTAAAACTATCATACTATACAATGCCGCATTACCATGGATACCATCTATTGTATTCACGCCATTTGTTGCTAAAAAAAGCATGATATAACAAGGCAATATGATTAGGATGAGATTATAACCATAACTTGCATGTATTATGTAAAAAAGTAAATGAAGTACACAAAAACCACATATCTGTAGACAAAATATGAGCCACAATGTTGTTTTACCATAAACATCTTTTATAATACCGCTGCAAAGCACAATCGAACATGCAATATAAAAATGAAGTCCAGCATACTCATAAAAATCACCAACATTTACACTTATTATATAATTTGAATAAGAAATACGAGGCATTTCAATCCCACCCAAAACAATCACTACATAGGCAATAAAGATACTAATACCACCGCAAAGCGGTGTAGTTTTTGTATGAAATTTAAATTTATTGGTATCAGGTTTATCTTGCATAACATGCATTGTTTGTGCAAGAATATATGAAATACCCATGGCAATACAACCGCAAAATACCCCAAGATTTGCAAAATATAAAAGTATAGATAACTCCATGACCACCCACTTTCAAAATAACCCTAAATTCAGAATAAAATGCAGTATAAAAAACATTGCAGCAAATTCTGTTAAAATAGATGAGTTTTAAATCTGAATTATAATAGATAACCACATTATTGGAGGGTATAAATTTTATAGTTCTGTTGGAATAAATTGATAATGTGGTAAAAAGTTGGCTATATTTTTTACATCACATCTCCAACAACCTTACAAATATAGCTTAATTTGGTGCGTGTTACATAAAGAAAGCTTGTAATTTATTTATTCAATAATTCTTATATGTTT
>NZ_JRPL02000060.1 GCF_000765905.2 Helicobacter trogontum
GAAAAAGACCGAAAATAAAAAAGCAAAATCCAATATTTTTGAATTTAAAGCTCATGATAACTCCTTATGACTGATGTTTAAACGATAAAAAAATCGTTCCATATTTTCTGCTTGAAGCAATGCTTCCTTATTTTCATCTACTACGATAAATGGCTGACATTTAAGGACAGAGTGAATATACTCTACCTTGCATTCTTTGTCAGTCTCTAGCTTTTTAAAAAAAGATTCTTTATCTAAGATTCTAGTATAAATTCTTATTGCTTGTAATTGTGTGATTAACTCTATCATTCTCAACATATCAAACTCTTCTATGTCTTTAAATTTTATCTTTGCAATATATCTAAATCCCACTTAAGAGATATACTAATGGATCAGGCTACCTACCCCTTGCACTTCTATATCTATAATACTTCCAACTGCTAGGATATTGAAAAAGTATGATTTGATAATCAAAACAGAATATGCAAGATTAAAATATGGTAAAATATGCAGGTATCCACACCAGCAAAAGGAACCAAATGAAACAAAATAATCAAAATACAAACATTCCTATAATGCTAGATTCTAAAAATCCTAGTAATCAAAATAGCTTACTGCAATATGAAACCCATATAAGGCTTATGTGTAGATATGCTATTGCAACTCTTATGTTTATGCTTATTGTGTGTTTATTGACAGGTTGTCAGATGAGGCAATTCATCTATCCAGATTCAAAGGAATTTGCAAGAATATGTCATGAAGCAAGAGAAAAAGGGTTTGCAGGGATTTTGTATGATGAAAAACTTCAACCTAATAGTGAGCAAAATTTTGACTATTTGTATCGCTTATATGGTAATGTAGAAATGGGTAGGAAAGATTATATGCTTGGCAGAGATAGGGAAAGATTATCAAATATTTATAAGGCACTCACCTACATGGACCAAGCAAGAAAGAGTATTAAAAAAGACTATATTTTTGGCGAAGATAGAACAGAATCAAATATTATTCACACAATCACTTATGCAGATAAAGAGAGAATCAATAAAATAAAAAAAGATATAAGGGGACTAAAAGGTAACAAAGAATATGTAGTTACTTTAACAGATAGCTATGGTTACCCTATGAAAAGAGATAGAGAATCATCAATAAGATATTTAGAACAAGAACTATTTCTTTTAGAAAACTACTATGGAGAAACAATAGAGCAAAGGATAGATAAAACATCATTAATAACAAAAAAAGAATTTCTCATAAGAAATAAAAAAACAAAGGCAATAGCCTTTAAAGGTATATCCTATAATCTCTATGCAGATAGAGAAATGTCCATTTCAAGCCGTAAAGATCCAGCAAAGGTAGAATATAAGCCAAAACCTGGCTATGATTCTTCTATTAAATATGAACAGGAGCCAATATATTATTGTGTTGAAATGTCAATACTCAAGGAACCAAATGAAGCAAAATAACCACAACACCAACACTCCCATAATGTTAGATTATATGGATTCTAAGAATCTAAAGGGATTGTTGCAGTATGAAGCACATATAAGGCTTATGTATAAATATGCTATTGCAAGTTTTATGTTTATAGTTATGGTGTGTTTTTTGCCAGGTTGCGTAGGCATACAAACAATATATCCAGATTCAAGAGAATTTGCCAGAGTATGTAAAGAAGCTAGAGAAAAAGGAGAGCTTGTAGGGATTCTCTATGATGAAGGACTTCAGCCTAATAGTGATCAAAATTTTGCTTATTTGTATCGCTTATATGGTAATATAGAAATGGGTAGAAAAGATTATATGTTTGGTAGGGATAGGAAAAGATTATCAAATATTTATGCAACACTCATAGAGGAAGAACAAAGATTCAAAGTTAGAAAAGACTATATTTTTGGCAAAGATAGAACAGAATCAAATATATTTAAAAAAATCATTAATGCAGATAAAAAAACAATACATAATATCAAAGAAGAGATAAAGACTATACACAATAAGAAAGAATATGTCGCTACTAAAGTAAATCATTATGGCGAGATTATAAAAAAGGACAAAAAAACATTGCTAAAAGATTTAGAACAAGAACTATTTCTTTTAGAAAACTACTATGGAGAAACAATAGAGCAAAGGATAGATAAGGAATCTTTGATAACACAAAAGGAATTTCTCATAAGAAATAAAAAAACACAGGCAATAGCATTTAAAAGCATATCCTATAATCTCTATGCAGATAGGGGTATGTATATTTCAAGCAATAAAGATCCAGCAAAGGTGGAATATAATGCAAAACCCGGCTATAATGAATTTATTGAAGTGCTACAATATCCATTATATTATTGTTTTGAAATGTCAATAATAAAGGAATTAAATGAAACAAAATAACCAAAGCATAAACACTCCCATAATGCTAGACTATATAGATTCTAGCAATCAAAGCAACTTATTGCAGTATGAAACACATATAAGGCTTGTGTATAAATATTCCATTGCGGCTTTTGCAGGAAATGTAAAACTTAAAGATTTTATGCAAGCTAGGAGGCATTTTTATAATACATATAGCACAGATATACCTAAAGATACATTAAAAAAAATTTTTAGAAACAGAAAGATTATTATTGCAAGAAGCCCTTTTGCGCCCTACAAATGAGATTGGCGATAAAATTCCTGTGGGTGGATTTATAGGGCGAGAAAGTCTTGCCCTCAATTTTGCTAAAGACTATGAAGTGATTGATCATATCAATGAAAAAGATAGAGAATCTAGAGGTGGTTTTCGGGCTACACTCTTTAGACATATAAACAATAAGGAATATGTTTTAGCACTAGCAGGAACTGACGCGCCATCTAAAGAAGTGAATGTTTTTGGTAAAAAAATAAAATTACCAATTGTTAAAGAGATAGATTATAAAGACATAGCAGCAGATGGCTCCCTTTTATTCCGCAAGCTACCAAAATTTCAATATGATTCTATGATAAATTTTTATTTTAGACTAAAGCAAAATAGCTACATCACAAAAGACACGCCATTGGTTGTAGTAGGGCATTCACTAGGGGGCTATTTAGCACAGCTTTTTGCGCTTACCTATCCTCATATCATAAAAGGGCTTTATACCTATCAAGCACCAGGAAGCAAAAGATTATGGCGAGGTTTATTTACTTTGCTACAAAGTCTGCACATTAAAGCACAGCAAACAGAAATAAATATCAAGCAACACAGAAAACAAGCCTATATCAATCTATCAAAATCACAAAGAAAAGAAGCAATGCGTATAGTAGAAAATAAGACCTTTCATATACATACTGATGATGATTCTAATTTGGAAAATAATTGGTGGATTAAGTCTAATGTAATCCAGGAGCTAGGCACAAAAACACCAGGCTATTTATATTATATCAATGACAAAAACAATGACTTTCATCACCCAGCTCGTTGTGTGTATGCATTAGAAAAGCTA
>NZ_JRPL02000061.1 GCF_000765905.2 Helicobacter trogontum
AAAAATTATATTACTCTTTGGAGTGGTAGATTTAATTTTGATGAGAATTCTACTTATCCAGAAACACGCATTTATCTCTTAGAAGGTAATAAAAGAGAGTTAAAATGCACTTATTAAAAGGAAATAATTGATGTTTGAAACAACAAAAAATACGGAGTATTTAGAAGATCTCTTTAAATTTCTTAAAGTTGTTGAGGGTTTTGGTGCATTGCCTTACAATGATTCGCAAGGATATTTAACCATAGGTTATGGTGCTAATTTGCAAGAAAGGAGTTGGATAATTGCTACATTAAATGAATTGGGATTATTCGGGAGTGTAAAAGATTTAAAAACTAAAGAAGATATAGAAGCTTTAGATAATAAAGCTAATAAAGCTAAGATTGATGAATTTTATAATATTACAAAACAAATTGTAACAAATGATAATATAAGCACCATACGCACACAGCTTAATGATTTATTAAAAAAATATACCGGACAAAGTAGTTTTAAACTAAATAAAGAACAGGCTATAAAAATCAAAAAAATAGCATCTGATTCTATATTTGACTATACTTCTAGGATCAATGATAAAACTTTAAAAATGGATAAAGAAACTAATGAATATGCAGGAATTTTATCTTATGCTTTTAATGTCGGAAATAATCCTAGGAAATATTTCTTTGATATATGCAATAAAGACAAAGATAATCGATTTTTAGCATTTTTTACTTTACGATATGGGGTTAATTTTCTTTTAGATGGCAATAGTAAATTTGGCATAGCTAAGAGACGGTTTTGGGAATCTTTATTTTTTGGATTTGAATACAAAGAAAACAGAGCTTTTAAAATGGCAATAGGTATATTTAAAATATTGAATTTTAAATATACTCACAGGAAAGATTGCAACAAAAATTTTGTCACTGAATTTAAAACAACATATTCCAATCAAACATATTTAGATTGGATTATAAAATATGAAGATGAGTTGCTTTATGCTAAAAAAAATCAAAACCAAACTTATCAAGAATTTTATAATGCTGATGCAAGAGCAAACAATCTTCCTGAAAAGTTTAGAAATATACAAGGAATCACTCCAAATAAAGATAACTTTCTCCACCCCTACCTAACCTACATCAACCAAACATTTGCCAAAGGTGCTGTATCAGAATATACATTAAACAATATTTATGTTCTTAAAGAAATTAAAGATTGTGAGAATCTAAATGTTGCTTTATCTAATAGAAATGATACAAGGGATTTTACTCCACTGCTTATTATCTGCCTTAAACCAAATACACAATCACATCAAAATATTGACACTTATCCCATAAAGCAACCAAACAATACATTTATAAGCATAGTAGTATTTGAGGGAGTAAAGCTTGATATGAGTAAAATTGATACACAAAAATCTGAAATTTTATATGCTAGATTGAAAAATGAAAGTAATATAGATGTAGTATTACTGCAGGGCTCACACCAATCAATGATTTTAGATTCTAATGCAAATACTCTTACAATCAAAGGAAGCTCTAATGAAACCTATATCTTTGATAACGCTAAAAATCCTACACAAGAATCTCAAATCTCACCAATTCTCAAAGTCTATATAAATAGAGAAGAAAACCCTAATGATTATATAGAAATTCATAATTTTGCTAAAGAAAGTGTAAATGATAGCAATACTTATATTCTAGGAAATGATTGCAAACAGAGATATTGTGGTATTACCTTATTTCTTGATGAAGGAGTAACACCACATAATACAGGCTGCTCTAATGAGGGTAACTTTCAAGTAATAGTGCAAAATCTTGATAGATATGGTTTAGATAAGGGCGATACGCTGTATCTATATTCTTGTGAGAATAGAAAAGGGGTATCTGTTAAAGTTGATGATAATTATAGTGCTACATTTAGCATAACGCTTGATTTACCAGAACAAGATGAAATCTCAAAGAGATGTCTTAGCTCACATATCATTCTAACAACAAATCCTATAAAAAACACAGAAACTATAGAAGAGCAAATGATACATTCCAATCCACACTTTCAAGTCAATAAAAGTGCAAAACTAGCTAAGCAATATATTATTACAGATGCAAGACTTAATACAAAAAAGCAACCCATTGCAGTAAAAGAGGTAGCACAACAGCTTCGTGTAAAAGCTATAGGCTATAGAGAAAAATATTTGCATTATTTCGTAAATAGTATTGTAAAACTAGAAGCACAATACAACTTAAAGAATCCACCACAAGATAAGATAGGACAAACCAAATGGGCATATATTCTTACTGATAATAAAACTGCACCTACACAAAAACAACTTAATGAAAAACAATATAAACATTTCATACAACACAATGGCAATGAACAATATACTGGGAACAACATTGACTTTAGAATACAAAAAGAATGGCTTGATATTGATAAACCAAAATATCTCTATATCTACGCCTATCTTAATGCCCCTAGCACAAAAACTTCTCTTTGCATAACAATACAATATCCCCTATCCCTTAGATTCAATGGTAATGAATTAGAAATATTAGAGTGGGGGGAAGTGAAAGGGGATAAAATCTTTGCCCTTCATCCCTTAAGTCTCAATAATCCAGCAAGGCAATTTGCTGAATCTAAAAAGTATTTTATACACATAGAAAATATATCCCCTATCCCATTATCTCAAAAAATATATTATTTAGATATATATGATGAAAGCAACAATAAAGTAGGAACTATTACAAACAACAATACACAAAATATAATCAATACAGAACTTTTAATAGATGATATATTCTGTGATTTTGTAAATGTATTGCTAGAATACCAAGGAGAATATTCTGCAAATAGAATAAAGCTAGAGGTGGGGTATGAAAGAAACAATCTTCGTTTAAGTGGTAAAGAATGGATTAAGGAATATAAAGATAAGGCTTCTATAGAAGACTTATCTTCTCCTTTTAAAGAAAATGTTAAAGATTTTTTAAAGGCTATTGATGAAGCAAAAAAGGAAACTCCTCAAGCAAAAATAACATATTATATTAGCTCAACACGTAGACCATACAAAAGAGCAGTTTTGATGCATTATTGCCACAAAGTTGCATACAACAATATTACTCCTCAACAAGCCCAACAAGCAACACAAAAAGAAAATATCCCAATAAATTGGATACATACAGATTCTAGCGGTAATTATTCAGAGAAAATTTCAAGAGAAAAAGCATTGGAGATGGT
>NZ_JRPL02000062.1 GCF_000765905.2 Helicobacter trogontum
TCCCCATACCCCACCTCTAGTTTTATAATAATTCTACCTTTATCATCTTTTATATATTCTAAAATATCCTTATATTCTTGCTTTAAAGATTCTAAGACTTTAAAAAATCTAGTATCTTCTTTGCTTAAGTCTATCCCTCCATTATCTCCATAGCTTTCTCCTCCATGTATATAGAAACCTTGTCTTTTTGTGCTAGATTCTGTAGTGTTGGTGCAGTCTTTATCTGTATAGATAGGGATATTATACTTCCCCCATTGCTTCTCTCCCTCTTTGCTTCTTGAGAAAGAATACCAAGTATTATTGTATTCTCTTATGCCACTTTGTTTATCATCATTATTTTGAGTAATGTCTATATAGTATATCCCCTCTGGTATTGCTCCTTTATCTTTGTCTTTTTGTCTTTGTTTAGAATAATCAAAATATTCTTGTGTATTATCTAGATTTAGTATAAGTGAGTCTCTATTATGTTGTGTTATTGATAAAGTATAAGATTGTGTATTATTCAGATTTGCTTGTGATATAGAATCTTTAGTGTTTAGATTCTCTAAGGTAGATATTTGTTTATTTGGATTTTGTGATATAGAATCTTGATTAGCTTGATTGTGTGATGGAGTATCTTTTGTATTTGGATTATCTGTATTATTTTGTGAAGTAATACTTAGAGGCTTACCATTCATAAACTACAATGCCCCACAATCATATAATCCACTTTCAAAAGCACTACAAGCAGAGGTTTGCTTTTTTATCGCTTCTCCCTCTCCAATAGCTCCTTCAAAAACATAGTTTCCTTCACTGCACCCAAAATATCGTGCCTCTTTATCTGAAGTGAGTTCGACAAATCCACCAAGATTAAATGTAAAATCAAATGTTGTAGAATCTAATTTGATTTTGCCCTTTATCACACAATGAAGCTCACAATACGATGGTATAAAGGGATATTCCCCATTTTTAAGCTCTATGGCATTTGCAAAAAATTCTATAATTTGCTTCTTGCTTAATTGCCATTTACCAGCATTACAATATTGTATTTCATCTTGTTGCGTAAAAGGCAGTAAGTCATTATATGGGATATATTCTTTGGGATACTCTGCTTTTTGTATTTCTAAAACCTTGATAGAGCCAAACTCTGCGCCATAAGCAAGCACACCAAGATTCAACAAAGCCACAAAAATAATATTTTTCATTGCCATTTCCTTAAAATATGTTTTTTATTACTTAAAAGAAACTAGGGCTTAATAGAATCTTTTGTAGTCAAAATTATAACTACATCACTCACTTTTTTACACAATATTCTGCTCTATAATTTTCTAGCCATTTTGTATCATCGCTCTCTAAGGCATCATAATACACATCTGCAACAGCACAAGGATAGCAATTTTTGCGATTACAGATTGTGATATTCGCGGTTGCGTTATTATGTATATATCCAACACCATTATAATCAAGTCTAAAATCATAATGCTCATTATTGACTAACAATTTTCCTGTAATCTCACATTGATAGTTTGGATAATCCCTAACTCCCACAGGAGATTCACTATCGTATAATTCCGCATTTTGAAAATATGAAGCTATGACTTCTTTACTCAAAACAAAGAAAGTTTTATCTTCAATCTCACATTTTTTAGGATAAGTAACCTCTAAAATATAAATGTTTGTGTCCCTAAAACTTATATCCAAAGGCTCGTTTATATCCATTGCTTGCAAGAAATACATGAAAGTACACATTAAAAGCATTATATATCGTTGTAGCATTATTGCACTCTGCTATTGTGTTTTTTTAATTCGCCTCGTTGCAAAGAATATGCTTGATTCATAGATTCATTAGTGATGATAAACTCATCTCCTTTTAATGTAAAATTAGGATTTGGACCACCACAAAAATCAATCTCGCCACGATAATGGATTGTATTGCTTCCAGATTCTCGCTCAAAGATTCTTAGATTTCCGCCATCGCAGGCATTCCCCATAGGCATATCTTGAAATACCCAAACTTCATTCCAATTTCCAAGCGGTGCATAAAAAATCAATCTTGGTTCATACTCATACTCACATTTTCTTTGATAAATTATTTTATCGTTGATAGTAATACTGCATTGATTGTTTTTGGCATTTGTAGAGACAGAAAAAGCGGAGAAAACTTCTTGAGAAGCCTCTTGAATGCTTGCAGAAATTTCATCGGCATTAAGCAAATTTAACAATATAATGCCATAAATAGCCATTTTTTTCATTTTCTATCCTTTGTACTTCTCTAAACCCTCTTTGAGATATTGTCTTGCGACAGCACCAGCTTCACCCTTTGTTAAGATACCATCTTTATTGACATCTAAGCCTTTATTTTTATTATATACATTATTTCCTTTAGTTGAAATAATATAATCATTCTGTTTTCCAACAGCCATAGGATAAAAAATTACCATATAAATATCTTCAATATTTTGAATTTTTCCCTTATATGGTCGAAAATATTTTTCAACATAGTCAAGCTGCTCGACTTGAGTCATCTTGGCCAACTCCTCTATAGTGGTTCCTAAACTTATCGCAGTGGATTTCAAAAATTGTATAAGTCCTGTGGCGGTAGCAAGTGGATTTTTTATACTGGGCGAAAAGGTTCTCACAGTCTCAAGAGCCATACAAGACATTAAATAATCAGGGTTTATTTCTAATCTTTTGCAAATTGCTATTACTTTTTCCTTAAATTCTTTTGATACATTTTTGTGCCCTCCCCAAGCTATTTGTAAATCCTCCCCATACCCCACCTCTAGTTTTATTCTTTCTGTATCATACCCCTGAGTTTTGAGATTATCTATCTTTTGCTTTAGATTCACTATGAAGTTTTTATAAGTATTACTACTTTTAAGAAATATCTTTACTCTTTCATCTGTATAATGTGTAGGTATTGGTGTATTGGGAGCTGTAAGAAAGGTAGTGCCTTTAGGATAAGGGATATTATCTAATGGATTGTTAAAGTAAGAGATTTTATATTGATTGCTCGGTGTATCTATGGTATAGACACTAAGAGCTTTATATCTACTTGCTCTTGTGTATAAGTAATCTGTTCTAATCTTTAGAGATTCTTCTATATCTTTGATATAGAGATAATAGCTTCCTTTAGGTAAAGAAGTATCTTGTTTTATGGATTCTAA
>NZ_JRPL02000063.1 GCF_000765905.2 Helicobacter trogontum
AAAAAGGACAAACAGCAATCGCATCTAACACTAAAATAGTTGCCAATGCTTTAAATGTCAATGAGCTTCTACACATCAAAGATTCTAGTAAGCATAGTGGTGTTATGAATATTGAATTAAGTGGCAATGAAGCAGTAAATCAAGATTTTAGTAAATATCTTAATGTGAATGTAGATTCTGAAGAGCTAAAAAATATGAGTGGCAGTGAGATAGCAGATCTCATTAACAAAGCCCAAGAAAATAGCAATGCAAATGTAACAGATTATAAGAATGCAAGTGGTACATATGTAACTACAAGTGATGGTAAACACTATCTCATACTGCCTAATATTGATGCAAGTAATGGGAATATTGCAATTGGCAATACCGCTACAAATGGTGGTAATGTCTTAATAGAGCAAACAGCACTTACACAAGGCGCATTGAATAATTATGGAAAGATTTTACTAGATGCTGGATTTGTAAGTGGTGATAAGCCAACTCTATCTATTAGCGGTAATCTTAACAATTATAATGCAATAGATATAGGTGCAAATGGAACTATATCTGTTAGTGGGACATTTAACAATCAAGGAAGACTTATTTTTAGAATCCAATCTGATCCAAGTAATGCTACCACTGAAGTAAAAAATGGCAGTATGATTATAAGCGGTAATACAACATTTGATATATCACCTGGCACAGCAGGAGCCTTTCAAGCAGATATAGCAGATGCTGCTACATTGGCAAATCTGGGTAATAGCAGCAATAATGGTAAGCAATATAATCTAGTTGCAGTCAATAATGGTGGTTCTATAAATTATACTTACACATATGGTGATTATACAACAACCTTTAGTAAAAATAATGGGAGTGCAAGTATTAGCACAACACATAAAGATGGTAATGATAAATGCCAAAATGCAAATTGCCAAACAGGAAGTGATGGCAATACACAACAAGAAACAGATTTTACAATCAATGGTTACAAAAACCCGTGGGATATGGATAAGGCTCAAAGTGGTTCTAATGGTGATTTAATAGAGAATGAAATAGGTTCTAATGATAATGAGGGTAATCTCATACAAAAGCCAAGCGGACAAGACAAGCAAGAAGCTTGCAAAGAGAATGGGTATTGTGGTTTTGGTGATGGTCCCAATGCAAGTGAGGCAGATAGAGGCTATGATTATGCACAAGAAAAAATGAAAAATAGTTTTGCTTTAACATATAAGGGTGGTAGCATTGATGGTAAATATATTGATATAGAAAAGATTGTGAATGATACAACAATAGGTTTTACAATTAATAAAGTAGATATCAATGACTTTATAGAAGGGAATACTGAGAATCCTTTATGTCATGCAGGATCTAGCACATTTGATTGTGCTTTATATATGGAAGCAGGTGGGAATAACTCATGGATTAATGCAATCAAAAACGAGAGTGCAAATAGTTATGAGATTTTAAAAACACTCTTTTATGATGAAAAATCTTCACTTGTGTTTTTAATCAATCTAGATCAAACACTTGCTGCATCAAGGAATCTAGCATATTTCTTAGAAGTAGGTAGAACATTAGATACAGCACTAAATCATGTATCAAACCTTGAAAATAAAGCATCAACTCTGCATACCTTAACATTATCCATGGAAAGTGCAAAACTTAATCGTTTAGTGCGAGTAGCAAGTATGCATGGTAATGCGAGTAGCTGGATAGCTATGCAAAGCTATCAAAAGAATTTAGAAGCTGCATTAAAAGAAGCAGAAAAGATACGTTATGCAAGTCTAGATTCTAGAATGGCAGCTGTTAATAATGTGGTAAATGCAAATACAGCATACAATAATAGCAGTATGGCGAGCTTGGCATTAAATGATGTTGCTCATGGAGCAACAAATATACAGAGTGATGTTACAAGTGATTCTGCTGTGAATGAGGTATGGTTTGATACATTAGCAGATTTAATTATGAGGTTTAATAAAAGAGAAGAGTATCCAAATCATGCGTGGGTGAATACGCTAGGTAATCTTAACTTCTCAAATACAGGAACAGCCCAACTCTATGGTTTTAATGCTGGATATGATTATTTTGTAGATAGTTTGCAAACTGCATTTGGTGCTTATGGGGGTTATGGCTATGGTATCTTTAATGGAAGCAATAATGGCTTTACCTCAAATAATTCAAATAATATGTTTGCTGGGCTTTATACAAGAACTTTTATTGAGAATCATGAAATAGATGCAACACTAAATACTGCATTTAGTTTCACACATGAGAGACAAAACTCTCAAATCAATAATTTGGATTTACTTGATCTCTTTAGAGACGCATATAGCTATACGCTTTCTAATATAGAATTAAATACAACCTATGGCTATGCTTTCTTAATCAAAAAGGGTTATATAGTAAAACCTTTTGCAGGATTATCTTATTATATTCTAGGTTCAGGTAATTTTAAAAGACAAAGCAATAATACACCTATATTTGCCATGAATACAAATGATAATCTACGACAATCTTTAAGTGTAAATATAGGTGTAGATGGTCGTAAATATTTTGCAAATCAAAGTTATGTTTTTGTTGTGGCACAATTAAAGCAAGATGTGGTTATATTGCAAAATAATGTAGATTCTACTGGCTATGTAAATACTATTATAGGTGATTCTACAAATAACTTTAATATGAGTTATAAAGCTCAAGGTTATCGATCATATGTATTTCTTACAGGTGGTGGGGAGTATAGCTTTGGCAGATGGTATTTAAATGGAAGCTTAAGTGTGCAAAGCAGTGTGTTTGATAAAAACTTTGGCTTAGGTTTTAATGTTGGTGGAAGGGTTGTGTTTTAGGGGGAG
>NZ_JRPL02000064.1 GCF_000765905.2 Helicobacter trogontum
TGTTGCTTTGTTGTTTAATGGTTGTATTAGTGGTTGGGGGTGGCTTGTGCCATATAACTTGCAACCAAGTTATCATCAATTTAAAAAAATGTGTAAGCTAGACCCAGAGATTTATCAAGCTAATGGTGGTAAGATAGACAAGGAATACTATAATAAATTATTAGCTTATTTTAACACAAATTTTGAAGAAGTTTTACAGGGAAATAAAGGAATGGCCAATGTTTCAAATAGTCAATATATCAAAAAAGAAAATATAGAATTATATAGTTTTAATGAAGATAGAGACAAAGGGCGTTTATCGTTTAGTCTAGGATTGGACATAGAAAAAAATAAAACTACTAATGAAATTTTACCATTAAAAAAAGTTTTTTTCTATGTAGAATGGCATAATAGAAGGAAGTATCTTACAACAAAGAGTGTTGCTTCTTATGAGCTTGAATGGCGTGAAAATTATGAAAATTGTGCTTATTTTAAAAAGGAAATAAAATGAATAATAAAGAACAGATGAAAAAGCTTAGAGACAATGCAGAATTAGCTATGGCAGCTTATGGGTATTTTGACTTTATAGATAAGCAATATAGCTTTGATGAAAAGGATAAAGATAAGTTTAAAACTTTATATGCAAAAATAAATGATTTAAAGAAAAGCGATGAAAAAGTACAAAATGCCAAAGCTACCTACGCCGACATTCTCAATATGGAATATAATTCCTTATTCAAAGGCGACATGACTCCCAATCAAGCAAAAAGATTCTTTTCTTGATATGATTTACTCATTCATCAACCAAATACTGAAAGTGGATTCTCTGCTACTTTATTTGGAGAAAAAAGAAAACAAAGGAATACAGAATCCAAACTCCTAAAGGAATTACAATGCTTTTAGTAATAATATGTTTTCTCCTTATTGTCTTTACTCTTTCATATTTTATATGGTGGCTTATATACAGAAAACTCTTTAAATCAAAGAAAAAAATTTCTAAATTTTTAGTCTTTCTTGGAAGTATAGGTTTAATTATGTTTTATTACACACCATATTCATTTTATTTAGAGCCTAGTTATTAGCAATTTAGAAATATGTGTAAGCTTAATGAATTACCTAATACTGAAGAGAAGTATAATAAGATACTAAAGTATTTTGATACAGGTTTGGAGAGTTTGGATTGGGAGGAGTTGAATAAGAAAACTTGGAAAATTTCAGAAGATAATGGGGATTATAAAAAAGGAGTATTTGAATATGCAACTTTATCAGGAGAGAAAGAAATAAATTTTCGCTTGGAAATAATAGCAGCCTTTTATAGTAATCAATCCCCAATCACTAGACACAACACTAATGTAATGGCAATTGATGGCACTTGGCATACAAGACGCTATTTTCCAGCAGGAAATGAAGGAAGTGGGTTTCGTTGGCGTGAGGGAACCTTATCATGTGTTGATGTAAATGCAGACAATATGACACCAAAAGGAGCAAATAATGAGCAATAAAGAACAAATACAAAAACTAAGAGATAATACAGAATTAGCAATGGCAGCTTATGGTTATTTTCATTTGGTAGGTAAGAAATTTAAAGATGATGAACAATATCCCGATGATAAAGCCGACAAACCCATAACCCTCCATGATATTTTAGACATGACTTACAAGAAATACATCGCAGTAAAATCAAATCCACATAAACCAGATGATGAAATAAAAGTAGGCAAACTCGATGGCGACATGACTCCCAATCAAGCCAAAAGATTCTTTTCTCGCTATGATTTACTCATTCATCATATCCCAAATACTGAAAGTGGCTTTTCTGCTACTTTATTTGGAGAAAAAAGAAAACAAAGGAATACAGAATCTAAAGGAGTTATATAATGAAAAAATTTCTAAACTTTATAATATTATCTAGTGTTGCTTTGTTGTTTAATGGTTGTATTAGTGGTTGGGGGTGGCTTGTGCCATATAACTTGCAACCAAGTTATCATCAATTTAAAAAAATGTGTAAGCTTAATGAACTTCCAAACAATGAAGAGAAGTATAATAAGATTCTAGGGTATTTTGATTTGAGTTTAGATACGCTAGATTGGGAGGAGTTGAATGGGAGAGTTTATAAATTGGGTGAGCAAGCATACTTTTATTTACATAATTATAGAGAATATAGCGTATATATAGGGCAAATTAAAAAATCAAGATATAATGTTGATTTAAACTTATATAGTTATCAAAATAATTTTTCTAAAAATAATATTACATCAGCTATTGTGCTTGGCACTTGGCATACAAGACGCTATTTTCTAGATGGTAATGAAGGGAGTGGGTTTTATTGGAGCGAGGAAGAGTTAAGGTGTAGTGATCTTAAAATACGATATAATCCAAAGGAATAAAGAATGCAAAATAAAATACTTATTAGTAAATTGCGAGACAATGCTGAGTTAGCTCAAGCCGCCTATGGATATTTTCATTTGGTTGGAAAGAAGTTTCACAAAAAAAGCAAAACGCGACAAAAAGACACTATCACCCCCACTGACATACTCGACATGACTTACAATAAATACATTGCAGTAAAATCAAATCCACATAAACCAGATGATGAAATAAAGGTAGGCAAACTCGATGGCGACATGACTCCCAATCAAGCAAAAAGATTCTTTTCTCGCTATGATTTACTCATTCATCAACCAAATACTGAAAGTGGATTCTCTGCTACTTTATTTGGAGAAAAAAGAAAACAAAAGAATACAGAATCTAAAGAGATT
>NZ_JRPL02000065.1 GCF_000765905.2 Helicobacter trogontum
AGTTTAAAGTTTATCGAACATTGGGTGTTTTCTGATTGCTCTAGCCTTAAAAGTGTAAAATTGAATGAGGGATTGGAAGTTATAGAAAATTATGCTTTTCTTGAGTGTAAATCTTTAGAAGAGATAAGTTTGCCAGATAGTTTAAAAGAGATTAGAGAAGATGCGTTTTTGGAAGTATATAATCTAAAACGCATTCATATTTCTAAAAACCATGAATATTTTGGCTATGAAAATAATGTGCTTTATGAAAAGAAAAGCAAATTTGTTATTGCTGTTGCTAATATACAAGAGAGTATTAGTTTTCCAGAGTGTATAAAGAAAATTGGGCATCACAAGCTTGCTGGTTCTTCCACCTTAGAAGAAATCATCTTTCCCACAAGCTTAAAAGAAATTGAAAGATATGCATTTGAAGATTGTTCTAGCATTAAAAGCTTAAAATTTAATGAGGGATTGGAAGTTATAAAAAATTATGCTTTTAGTGGGTGTCAATCTTTAGAAGAGATAAGTTTGCCAGATAGTTTAAAAGAGATTAGAGAAGGTGCGTTTTTGGAAGTATATAATCTAAAACGCATTTATATTTCTAAAAACCACGAGTATTTTGGCTATGAAAATAATGTGCTTTATAATAAGAAAAAAAGGAAGTCTGTTATTGCTATTACAAACGCAAGTGAGGGCATTACATTTCCAAAGTATATCACCGCAATCCCAGAAGATATTTTTAAAAATCCAAATCTTTCAAAAGTGGTTTTTGAAAATAAAAATTACAAAATTAGTGAGGAACAATACTTTGCAGAAAGGCTTCGTGAATCTATACGTGCACACCAAAAGGAGTTTGCACTCAATAAGGCTAAAAAAGAAAAAGTCGCTGAAATTATAAGTGTGAGCTTTGATGGTATTTTACAAGAGATTGCTAAAAATTATGGGGTAGAATTTATTATAGAATCTAAAAAATGCAATCAGGAAAAAATCGTTTGTATTTTAAAAATAGAAAAACACACAAAGATTCTAACCACAATAAAAATCAAAAATCCTCGCTTTAAAGAGCAATTTGAAAGCTTTGTAAAGCTTGTAGCAGATAAAGAAAGCACTTTTGAAAGTTTGCAAGATTTCACTAAAAAGCACAAAAATATAAGCTTTAATAAAGTCTTTGCTTTGCACTCTTATATCCCTTTTATAAAGCTTTTGCAGCCAGATAAAGAGTTTTTATCACTTGGACTAGAAAATCTTAGAGTAAAAATCCCACAAGGCACAGAAGTAATACCCAACAAGGCATTTTATAAACTAAAATCTTTAGCTTTTGTAGAGCTTAATGATGATTTAAAAGAGATTGATTTGCAAGCTTTTTATGGTTGTAAATCATTAGGCGAAATTACTCTCCCAAATAGCGTTACAACAATTGGTTGGCAAGCTTTTAAGGAATCTGGTATTAAACAAATTAATCTGCCAGAGAGTATTAAAAAAATAAGTTCTTGGATTTTTGCCAATTGTAATTCTTTGCAAGTTGTTTATGGCACAAAAGATTCTCTTGCAAAGAAACTAGCTAAAAGTCTAGGTGTAAAATATATAGAAATACAAGAATAATAAAACTTTGCAAAAGCAAAATTTAAAAAAAGGAAAACCATGAACCTAACAGAAGAAAAAGTAAAATCGCTAGGACTTGATACGAAAGAAGAGGTAGTGATCCCAAAGGATATTAAAGTCATTGAAAAGGATACATTTAAATACAATACAAAAATACGCAAAGTCATTCTAAATGAGGGATTAGAAGTTATAGAAAAATATGCTTTCCGCAAGTGTGAATCCTTAGAAGAGATAATTTTGCCAAATAGTTTAAAGAGTATCGGAGAATATGCATTTTATGATTGCTGCCTTAAAAAACTAAAATTGAATGAGGGATTGGAGGTTATAAAAGCTTGTGCCTTTTTGGGTTGTAAATCCCTAGAAGAGGTGAGCTTCCCAAATAGTTTAAAGAGTATCGGAGAATTGGCATTTAGTGAGTGCTCTAGCCTTAAAAAGCTAAATTTGAATGAGGGTTTAGAAAGCATAGGATCTCGGGCTTTTCTTGGGTGTGAATCTTTAGAAGAAATAAGTTTGCCAGATAGTTTAAAAGAGATGTGGGCAAGTGCGTTTTTGAAAGTCTATACTCTAAAACGCATTCATATTTCTAAAAACCATAAATATTTTGGCTATGAAAATAATGTGCTTTATGATAAGGAAAGCAAATCTGTTATTGCTGTTGCTAATATACAAGAGAGTATGAGTTTTCCAGAGTGTATAAAGAGAATTGGATACGAGAAATTTAGCGAATGCTCTAGTCTTAAAAAACTGCATTTTAATGAAGGATTAGAAATTATAGGAGAGAATGCCTTTTATAAATGTAAATCCTTAGAAGAGATAAACTTCCCAACAAGCTTAAAAACGATTGAAAGAACCGCATTTGACAAATGCTCCAGCCTTAAAAAACTACATTTTAATGAGGGATTGGAAGTTATAGAAAAGCATGCTTTCCGTAATTGTGAATCTTTAGAAGAGATAAGTTTGCCAGATAGTTTAAAAGAGATTGGATCAGGTGCGTTTTTGGAAGTATATAATCTAAAACGCATTTATATTTCTAAAAACCACGAGTATTTTGGCTATGAAAATAATGTGCTTTATAATAAGAAAAAAAGGAAGTCTGTTATTGCTATTACAAACGCAAGTGAGGGCATTACATT
>NZ_JRPL02000066.1 GCF_000765905.2 Helicobacter trogontum
ATTCTATCCCCTAGATTCTACGAAAAATACAAAGATTTAGAAGTAGAAATAGATGATAAAGGTAATATTGTGCGTTGGATAGGACAGATAAATAGATGAATAGTCAATGGGTTGATGTAGAGTTTGAGGAAAGCATCCCGCCTAATGTTATTAGAATAGAAACAGAGGATAATAGTGGGAAGTATATAGAGATAGAGTTTGGTAAAAGCGTAGAGGAAATAGAAAGGGAAATTGAGAAAGAAGATGAGATAAGGCAAGAGGTTGAAGAATTTTTGGGCTATCCTAGTGATAGTATAGCAGATGCGTCCGATTCTATATCCTACTATCAAGCTTTAATGGGCAATGAAGTAAAAACCGATATAAGTAATGTAGCCTTACCACGATTTATGCCAAGATTTAATAGACCTAAAGGTTCTAAAAGACTATACAAGAAAAATCCACCCAAAGCACCCGAATACGCAAGAAATGAAAAAGATGTAATGAGAATTGTGAGGGAGTTGCCAAAACAAGGCTATAGATTAGTGTGGAAAGCTAGAGATTTTGAGCATTTAAAACAAATTTGGAAAAGATTAACAAAATATGCTAAAAAAAATAGAACCTAGAAACGATAAAAAATATGGAGAGCATATTGATAGGACACAACTAAAAGATAAAATAGAGATTAATTTTAGACAAAAATCCAAAAGTGGTTCACAAGGCAAAAGCGGTGATGAAACCATAGATATTAAATTTAATTCAAAAGGAGAAAAAACCATTTGGAAAATTCATTATTAAGTTTCAAGGAACTAAAATGGAAATAAAGTTAATTTATGGTTTGGGCTATCAGGTTTTTATGGAGAAAGGTAGTTATGAATTTAAGGTAAGTTATGAGGAGGGTTGGGAAGATTTAATTAATGCTTTTTTAAAACTCTATCCACAGGCAAAAAAGACAGATATTTTAGAACTATTGGAATATATGCTAATGTATATGATATGCTCCGAAAATAGATTAAGAGAATGTGATGAGATTCTTTGGTTTCCACTAAGTAAGGATAGCGAAGGTTATGGTAAAAATGGAGTTTGTTTTAATGAACCTCTCCCAAGCTTTGAGAGTGAATATATCAGTATTTTGGGGGAATTGTTTCTTGCTGGATATGTAGATTTTGTGGCAGAGGAGGAAATTAAAGAAAAAGAATACAAAGATGTCTATTTGTCAGAATATAAAGCAAATATATATGAAGCTTGGAAGTATTTTAGGGATAATTATTTTTATAAATATGCTTTTCAAAAGTTTGATGATGAGGATATTTTAATCTATAATGGTAAAGAATATAGTGTGCAAGATTGTCCGAGATATTATGATAAAAAAGAAAAAATGAAAATACTTTGTGGTTATAGCACAATGTATAGCCCTACCTCTTGGGATACTCCAAAATATTGGAGTCAATATAATATTTGGGTAGCAAGAACCCCTAAAGGAGATGAATACTTTGAAAAAGTCTTAACCCCTAGATTCTACAAAAAATACAAAGATTTAAGTGTAGAAATAGATGATAAAGGTAATATTGTGCATTGGATAGGACAGATAAATAGATGAGTGGTAATTCTCTAAAAATGAAAAAGCATTTATGACTAAAGACAACAAGCAAATAAGAGAAATTTGGGACGATATTACAGAGGGAGCGGAGATATTAGAAGAAAAACTTGATAGAAAAGGAGGAACTATGATAAAAAGACGAAGACTTAGTGATGGCACGATAATTCAGTTAAGGAAGAAATCTAATTCTGGTGGTTCCACCATAGAAATAGATAGTAAAATAAAAATCCACAGCATAAAGGACAAAAAATGAGATATAAAATACTCACACATACACAAAGTTATCTATTTTTGGAACTTTCGGACGAAATTTGTAAGCTAATGAAAAATCATCAAAAAACACCCTATAATTTAGAGTTTGAACTTTTTTTACAGATTCCAAACCTGACTAAAGTAGATATTTTGGAGTATTTTGAAGAGAGTATTTTAGATTTAGCAACAGGATACTCTGGTAATGGTATAGAACTAGATTCTTTGTTTTTTGAATTTTTATTTGATAACACTAATGTAATGGCAGATAACTCTGCTAACCCAACTTATATCAGCGAATACATTAACATTGTAGGACAACTCTTTTTGGGTGGATATATAGACTTTGGCTTATGTGGTTTGCAGGATAAAGAGGAAAATTTACTTTCTAGGCAAAGAGACAAATACCAAGCTTGGATTCACTTTAGGGATAATTTCTTTTATACTGATGCGTATTATAGGGATATAACAGAAGTGAGAGAAAAATACCCCAATATGAGTGATGATGAGTATATTTATTCTAATTGGGATACACCACAATATTGGGATAGTTATAGATTTTGGGTAGCAAGAACCCCTAAAGGAGATGAATACTTTGAAAAAGTCTTAGCCCCTAGATTCTACGAAAAATACAAAGATTTAGAAGTAGAGATAGATGATAAAGGCAATATTGTGCATTGGATAGGACAAATCAATCGATGAGTAGCAATTCTCTGAAAATGAAAAAGTATTTATGACTAAAGACAACAAGCAAATAAGAGAAATTTGGGACGATA
>NZ_JRPL02000067.1 GCF_000765905.2 Helicobacter trogontum
TGAAAACAACAACAAAGTAGGAACTATTACAAACAACAATACACAAAATATAATCAATACAGAACTTTTAATATATGATATATTCTGTGATTTTGCAAATATATTGCTAGAATATCAAGGAAAATATGCTGCAAATAGAATAAAACTAGAGGTGGGGTATGGAAGAAACAATGAAATTATATTTCCGCTTAAAGTAAAGCCATTGAATGACAAAGGATTGCTTTATGATTGGAGTATTAAAAACCCAACCGATACAAATGCAACCCAAACTATTTATGGACGAAATAGAAATGGCGGGGCAAGAAAACATGCAGCAAGGGATTTATATACAGATTTCTTTGAAAGAAATATTAAAAACCCAAAATCTAATGTAGAAATTGTCGCAATTGCTGATGGAGAGGTTTTAGACGAAGGAAAGTTTTATCTTGACACCAATCAAGTTGCAATTCTGCATGAAACTTCTAAATATGGCAAATTTATTGTAAGATATGGAGAACTAGATAGTAGTAGAATCTTGGTTAATATAGGAGATAAGGTGAAACAAGGGCAAGTGATTGGTTATGCTGGTTTGATGTTGAAGAATGGTATTCACCCAAGTATCGTTCCTCATAAACAAGTAATGATGCTCCATTTTGAATACTTTACAAATGGTAATGATACTAATGTCATTGGAAAACTAACAGATACAAGTAAGTTGCCATTTCAAAGAAGAAATGATATAGCTGACCCTTTAGAGATTCTACAAGAGGGTTATAAAAATACTTTTGGAGGTAATAAATGAAAAAATTGGCATTAATTATTGGTATTGCATTTTGCTGTTGTATGCAATTATATGCAAACAACATAGAAATAGAATGCAGTAAAAGCGCAACTTGTGACGATGACTATGAATGCAATAGAGAAAAATGTCTTATAAAAAATGCAAAAAATATAAAAGAGGCATTGCACTATGATATAAAAAGAGAAGTAGAAGAAAATAAAAAATATTCTCTTGGTAAATCTATAGCTTATCAAGCTATGCTGCAACTTAATTTGTTCAATGGGCAAAAAAAGTATGAGTTTTCAAAATGTAGCTTGACTATAGAAAAAATGAATGAAAATGAAATAAAATTAATATATCAATTATGTAGTGTTGATGAAAGTATTTATGAAAAAACTTATAAAAAAACAAAATATGGCATAGAGGTCATAACTGAAAATTATATTTAATTTGTTTTTAACCATTTTTTGATGATAAGCATTTACTCAACGATAGTTTCTATGAGTTAGCAAGTTTATGCTGGAGCATCGACAAGTGTATAATGTGGATGGAGTAAAGCTAGAGGTGGGGTATGAGAAGGAAGAGGACTTGAGTGATATTGAGGTAGTAGGAAAAAATGGTGATGTGAAAATGTATAGAATTTCAAACTACTCACTAAATATCATTAAAAAAATGGCTAAGAATTCCAATAATCCAATTGTTACTATTACAAGCACAACAAGAACACCTATGGAACAAGCAGAAGAAATGTATAAAGGGTGCGTATCTGAAGGAATTCAGGAGCAATATAAGCTTTATGCAGCAGCAGGGGATAAAGTGATAAAAGTTTATGAAGATTTACATAAAACTAAAACTAGATAAGAAGTGATACAAGCAATGTATGAGAAGATTATAACACTAGGTGTATATAATGTCTCTCACCATTGCATAGAAGATGTATCAAAAATTAATACTATTGATATTTCTGTGTGGAGACTTAAAAATCCAAAAGATTTCAAAAGAGAAAGCTAAAAATTTGAGGCATTAAAGAAGTTCATAATTACAAATGAAACCAAAAGACAATATTATCATATTAAAATTACACAACTTTAAAGGAGGAATTTTGCATAATTTTATAACAATTCTATTTGTTTCTGCATTGTCTCTTTGTAGTTTTGTGCAAGCGAAGGGCTTTAGGGCAAATTGTGAGCGTTGCATTATAGTATTTTCTTTAGGCGATAAGATGATTGAGAAACTCAAACAAGAAATGGGAGAAGAAGATTTCTATGTAATGGCAGATGATATAAATCATGATAGATATAGCGTTTCAAATTATGTTGAAGCAAACAATATTGAATTTATCTACATTAAAGATTCTGATATTTTTGATACCCTGCTATTTGCAAATCAAAAATACACATAGAATCTTATTTTGGATATTGGATTTATAAAAAAGGAAAAATTGCAAAATATTTTCCAGATATATCTGAAGATGAAATCAACAAGTATTTTAACATTAGTAATCCAAAGTATCCCAAAGGACAATAGAGGTGGGTATGGGAAAACAGCAACACAAAAAGAAAATATCCCAATAAATTGGATACATACAGATTCTAGCGGTAATTATTCAGAGAAAATTTCAAGAGAAAAAGCATTGGAGATGGT
>NZ_JRPL02000068.1 GCF_000765905.2 Helicobacter trogontum
TTTTTCTAGCAGTTAATCTTTCTTGTATGTCGTGTAATGTTAATTGCTGTGCATTGGTATTGCTTTGCACTTGTGACAAGCCTTGCTCTTTGGCTTGTTTTATTATTTCTTTTGTGGTAGGTAAATCACTAACTCCTATATTTTTTAAATCATTTTCATAGGTTTTTAGGATTTTTTCTAATCTTTGTTTTTCTCGTAGGTTCTCAATATCTACTTCTTTAAGTTTGTTGTATACATTGAGCAATACATTGTGTTCTTTTTTTAATCTTTCATTATTAGCATAGTGATGTATTGCTTCTTGAATTCTTTCTTCAGTATCAAACTTAAGTTTTTGGAATCTTTTCTTGCCTTCAGGCTTTATGTATAAAATATTAAAACTAGTCCCCCATTTATCATGCCTTTCTATAGGTGAAGCATTATGTAGTGTCTCATTAAATTCATCTATAATTTTTTGCTTTTTTTCCGCCATTTCTTTTTGTAATTTTGGATCATCTAAAGCTTTTATTTTCTCTTTATAACGCTTTATACTCTCATTTATCGCTTTTGTGTTATAATCCTCTTTAGAGTTTAAAGGCAGAGTCTCGCCTTTTGTAAAAGCGGTAGAGTGTAGATTCTTATCGCTTTTCTTATTATTCTCAAATGTAGTTAGTATATATGGGTTTGTTGGGTTGTCATGCCATTCATTTTTCATTCCTATCGTGTAATCTTCTGTAATAATTCTAATTTTTCCATTTTTTAAATCAACTATTTCTCCATTATCTATAACGCTTGGTATTTTTTTAATTAACTCTAATGTTTTGTGCTCTGCCTCTGTGTTTGAAAAACCTTTTTCTATAAATTCCGCTTTGCGTTTATCAATTATATGTGCTAGTCCATAGCCTTTATGGTTTGCTTTGTCTGTTACCTCACCCCAAACAAGATCAATATCCCCTAAGTTATCTTTATAAAATGCTCCTGCAACTTGTCCTTTATATACCCCTTGCTCTAGCTCTTCTTTGCTTAATCTTCCTGCTTCTTTTCTAGTCTCATAATCGTTAGATTCTATTAAAAGCTTTTGTATTGCTCCTTTGCCATCTTTGTAAAATTCTGCATAGTTTGTGCCAAACTCTTTGATAGGATTGATACTAAATAGATTTTCAATTTCTTGCTTTTTGTCTTGTATATTCTTTGCAAGTTTTGCTTCCCATAGAGTTTCAAAGACTTCTTCATCACCTTTTTTTAGTTTGGTTTGAAATTTTGCCAATGCCATTTTGAAATTTGCACTCTCAAAACTCCAATCTTTTATCTCTACACCCAAACCTTTGGGATTATGCTTATAATAGGTTTTAAGTAAATTACTTGCTTGTGTGCGTGTTTTTTCAAATGGTTTATCCTTAAAAGTCTCTAAAAATTGTTCTTTATAGGTTTGTTTTAGCTGTGCTTGTGTGTTTTGTTTTAAATTATCCGCTATTTCTTGCTCTCTAAGCTTAGGAAATGGTGCAATAATCTCTTTATATTCTTGTGGCATTTCTTGATTGAAGTAATGTTTTTGTATTGTCACTACTTCTTGTGGTTTATGCACTTCATATAGCCATTGTCTATCGACAATTTGGCGATTAGATTCCATAAGCTTATCAATCTCTGCTATAGCCTTATCTACTTGTATTTGTAATTCTTTTGGAGTTGGAATGCTTGGATTTTGCAATGTAGATGTGTTTTGTATAGGATTTGTATTTTTTATGCTAGAATCCTCTTTAGAGTTTAAAGGCAGAGTCTCGCCTTTTGTAAAAGAGTCAGAGTGGATAATCTTGTCTCTTTCTTTTTGTTGTGTATCCTCATACGCAGTTATTATCCACTTATTTGGTGTAGTCTCACCTTTCCAATTTTGCTTTAATCCTATTTTGAAATAATCATTATAAATAATCGTTGTTCTACCATTGCTATCCTTAACCACTTTTCCTTTCTCTATAATCTCATTAATCCCATTAATTAGCTTAGCTTCTTTTGTATCTCCTGCAAACTCCTTAAAATCATCAATATGTTTTTCTAGTATCTTAGCAAGTCCAAAACCTGTTGCATCTTTACCGCTTCCTTGCACTTCTCCCCAAACAAGATCAATATCACCTAAGTTATCTTTATGGAATGCTCCTGCAACTTGTCCTTTGTATACCCCTTGCTCTAGCTCTTCTTTGCTTAATCTTCCTGCCTCTTTTCTAGTCTCATAATCTTTAGCTTCAGTTAAAAGCTTTTGTATTGCTCTCTTGCCATCTTTGTAAAACTCTGCGTAATTTGTTCCAAATTCTTTTAAAGGATTGATACTAAAGCTAGTTTCGATATAGCTTCTTGTTTGCGAAATAAACTCTAGTAACTGCTTGTGCTGT
>NZ_JRPL02000069.1 GCF_000765905.2 Helicobacter trogontum
AAGATGACCCACATTAGTCATTTAATAGAAAATAAAGGAGAATATATGCGGTTTGTGTTAATTATGCTAATTTGTTATGGTAGTTTGTTTGCACAAATAGAAGGAAGGGATACAGAATCTAAAGCAATACAATATACAAGTGAATATGGCTATATCAATTATATCTTAGCCATTCGTGGCACAAAACCAAGTGATACAAAGGATTTAAAAACAGATGCAAGAATGACTCTAGGATACATTCCACAAGGACAATATAACGATATGCTAAGATTCTATAATCAATGCAAAGCAAAATATCCTGCTATGACAGAATCTAAAAGCTTAAATATAGCAGGACATTCACTAGATGGAGCCTTAACGCAAATGCTTGTTTTAAGTCTATGTGATGATTGAGAATGAAGCAAATATCAATGAAGTTTATACTTTTAATTCTCCTGGTGCTAAAACATTACAAGTTCCTTATAATATTAATCCTATACCACATTATATTATTTATTTCACAAAACAAGATTTATTGAGTAATGAATCAATTAATTATAAGCTCAATCAAGCACTTCATGAAGATTATGATACATATTTGCAATATGAGAGACAAAATTCTATCACACACAATTTTGAAAGAGAGCTTGAAACACAACTATGGGATAAGGCGTATGCTTTAAAAAAAGAGAAAGGGGATAATTTTTATTTGGGTGTTTATTTTGACCCACTTAATGCTATGTTACCTTATGTTGTTCTATTGGAGCAAGAGGAGGATTATTGGCATCATTTTGTTTTATCCTATTATCATCGTCTCTATAAGAATTACAAAGAACGCAAACCATTAGCCTCTTTTGAATCTACATACCACATAGAGACAAAAGAGGATGCTAAAGATTTTATTCCTGTGCTTGGGTATCCAAACAATGCCACTCAACATTTATGGACAGATATAGATGGTTATTATTATGCTATTAACATAGGTGGGATTACAGGGATACCTTCTCATTATCTCAAATACACTGCAAGAACCCTCTACTTCTACTCCTACCTTTTAGAATTAGAATCCAATGACACAACCATACAAAGAAGCATAGCACATAGAAAGGCTAAAAGGACTAGTGCAAATAGTGCTACTACAAACACTACACAAAACACCCATACAGATTCCACAATATCTCACAAAGATACCAAACATACTAGCAATACAGATTCCACCACAGATACTAATACCAATACACCTACACAACCACATAATACCCTAGCAGATTACCTCCACGAACTCAATGTCTTTATGGATAATGTAAGAATTGCTATGAATATCTTAGTCCATGAGATTGACAAAGAAAATCAAAAGAAATATGAGAGATTTAAAAAAGAACAGGCTTGGTATGAAAAAACTCCAAAATATGATGATATAGATTTCTTAGCCATTTTAATCTCTCAAATCAATGAGACAGCCTATAAGCTTGAAACACTTAAAGAAGATTCTAACACATATCTTACTCCAAGTATTGATAAAGAGCATATCATTGAAGCTTTATTGGAATTTATAGAATCCAATTACTTTATACAAATGCTTGATAATAAGTTATTACGCGCAATGAGAAATCAATGTCAAGCAAATGCAAAGTCAAGTATACAAGAAAAGCTAAGTCTTGCTGCTTGCCAGCCTTTTAGTCTAGTGAATAATAAGGCAGTGTGTTATATCAATGAGGAGAATCTACATAAGATACATGGATATAAAGGTTTGGGGGGGGGGGATTTACTCTCTCAAGAATGGCATAAAGAATTTACTAATGGAAAATACAAAATAGCAAAAGGCTTATACTTTGGTGGTAATACTTACTCAAGCTTTACTAAATATATGATACACGATACTCAAGAAAAAGAAACTATACACTAAGGATTAATAATGTCAAGCCAAGTTACATTTTCTATCAAGCAAGAACATAAAAGTATTTTTCTTTTTGCCAACAATGGAGATTATATTGACTGCCATACAATCTACACACAAATCTATCAAATCATGCAAAATAGCAAAGAATACCGAGAGTATAAAGACTTTGCAGAGCAAGCATTGCTAAATTATCAATTTTATATCTTTTTAGATTCTATTCTTTTACAAGGCTCCAAAGAAACAAAATCCAATCCTTTATTCTTTGGCACATTAGATTCTAAAGATAGTAATCTAGGCTTAGATACTCTTAAACCCATCTATCACTTAATCGGTGAGATAGATTCTAACTCTATAGAA
>NZ_JRPL02000006.1 GCF_000765905.2 Helicobacter trogontum
GACAAAATTTACATTTAAAATCAAAGTCAAAAAATGCAGGATTCAAGCACACTTTGATTTTAAATGTAAAATGACTTTGATTTTAAATGCGGTTATACAAATATAAAACTAGCATATCTATGTCTATAAAGTCTTATACGTGCATTTTGTATAAAATTGCTAAAAAATTTGTAAATGTTTTTGCTTAAATATAAACTCTACACGTCAATAACACATAATTTTATATGATCTTTGAGTAGTCGCTGTATATAATGGTGCAAGATAAGATTAGCTAAAGATTTAGATATATGTAATAATTATGGAATCTGAAACCTACAAGATAAGTATTTGCGTGACTTGAGCATGCTAGAAGTTTAACTTACTTGGTAATCCTTATAAAATATTTAAACCTAGCTGTCCTATACGATAAAGTGCGAAATCATATTTTATAGGATCTTTGGGATCAAAAGACTTGAGCGTATGGGTGATTTCTTTCACTGCCTTTAAACTATAAGTTTTAGTCTTGCATAGTCCAAGTTGTTTTGAGATTCTAAAAGTATGAGTATCAAGAGGCAAAAGCAAATGTGATGTATCAATCTCATTCCATAACCCAAAATCAAGGTTATCTTTACGTATCATCCAACGCAGAAACATATTGTAGCGTTTGCGTGGTGATTGCATGTTGCAGGGGTTGCCAAATAGAAATTGTAGACCATACCCTTGAATCCCATATGCTTTCATGTAATCTTTTGCCAACCTTTCGATATGATGAATGGAAGATAGGATATCAAAATTTTTTACATAAGATTCTAGAAATATTGATTTGATACCACCCTTTTTAATAAAATCAGCGACAATAAGAAAGCAATTTTTGGTATCCTCTCGCGTTTGGAATCTGTAATATGGAAATAATTCTAATGGTATATCTTTTATGCAGTCTATATCAATCAGGTAAGAAAATGGCATAGTAGAGAGGTTTTTCACAATCATTTGCGCGTTACCATAAGCATATAATGCACAAAGCAAACATAGCTCATCAAAATACATAAAATCTCTATGTTTATGAGCGATTTGCAGGGGATCTGGGTGCGAATGCAGGTTGGCTTGTGTATTAAAAAGAGCATATTGCGTGTCTAAAATCTGCTTTAGTTCGTATCTCTTATTGGTTTTCACTATATTCTCTGATATGATATATTCTGAATTTATAAAATTTTACCATAAAGTCTTGACTATTAATGATTTTTTATATATAATTGTGTCTTCAATTCGTTTTATTCCGGATTAGCTCAGCGGTAGAGTAGGTGGCTGTTAACCACTTGGTCGCAGGTTCGAATCCTGCATCCGGAGCCATTTTTATACACAATATTCTTACGATCTATTTACTATTTATAATATCACACAGATTTTATTTTTTGAATACGGCTACTATAAATTTTAATCATAATAAAAAAGCGAAATGTGTCTATAAAGTACACGTTAATACCATAAAGACGATAATAAAATTCTATGAAATGTAATTCTGATGATAATGATTTAGCAGAAAGGCAGTATTGTAATAATACTGCGACAGATTAATATCTAGCTACACTATTAGCTATTAGATGGAATTACAGAAACCTTTTTTCTGTATTTATCTTTTTGTTGAAAACTCACAATGCCATCAATAAGTGCATAAAGAGTATGATCTTTACCCATTCCGACATTACTACCAGCATGCACCTTTGTGCCCCTTTGTCGCACTATGATGTTTCCTGCTCTCACAAATTGAGAACCAAACTTTTTAACACCTAACCTTCTTCCTGCAGAATCTCTATTGTTCTGCGTACTACCTTGACCTTTCTTGTGTGCCATTTAACAATCCTTATTTACTAATATTGATTACTTTTACGCGTGTAAAGTCTCTTCTAAAGCCTCGCTTTGTTTTGCTGTCTTTACGCCTTCTTTTCTTAAAGGTAATAACTTTTTTGCCTCTACCTTCATTTATAACCTCTAACTCCACCTTTGCATTTGCAACAAATGGATTCCCTACGACTAAGTCCTCTCCTTCGACAATGGCAAGGACTTCACTGATTTCTAGCTTTGACTTTGGCTCAAGGCTTAATTTATCAAGTAAAAGTATATCTCCTACTTGTGCCTTGTATTGCTTGCCTCCGTTCTTAAATATAACTTGCATAGCTATCCTTTAAAAAATATAAAATCGCTATTATACTATTGTTTTCTAATTTTTATCTTAAAATATTGTAAAAGTGATATAATAATGAAAAATTTCTACCAAAAAAATCTTTAAAAGATCTATGCAAAATCAGCATATATTAATGCGCTTCCCCATGTGAAACCGGAGCCAAATGCATCAAGCAATAATAAATCTCTATGTTTAAACTTCCCGCTTGTGTAGGCATCATCAAGTGCCATAGGAATACTTGCTGCCGAAGTGTTGCCATATTTTTGCACCGTGAGAATAATCTTCTCTTCAGGTAGGTTTAGTGTATTTGCAACCGATTGTATAATGCGTAAATTTGCTTGATGTGGTACAAAATAGTCTAAATCTAGTGCACTCATATTATTGTGTGCTAAAATATCTTGAGCATCTTTTGCAATTGTCCTTACTGCGATTTTAAATACTTCATTGCCTTTCATTTTTAGGACTTGATTTGTATTGTTCCCATCATCTATATTAAACATGCTTAGAGCTTCGTTTTGTGTGAAACTATTGAATTTTTTTGGAGTGCAAAGCAGGTGTGAAAATTGTCCATCAGAGGAAATATGAATATCTTTAATGCCTACTTGCTCTCCTCTCCCAACAATACAAGCCCCAGCTCCATCACCAAATAAAACGCAAGTTGTTCTATCGGTAAAATCAAGCACAGCACTTGTCTTTTCTGCACCTATCACGAGGATATTTTTATACATTCCGCTCTCAATGTATCCTTTCGCAATAGACAAAGCATACACAAAACCTGTGCAAGCTGCAGTTATATCAAATGCAGGGACATCAGCGATGCCAAGCTTTGTCGCAATGATGCAGGCTGTA
Source organism: Helicobacter trogontum (assembly GCF_000765905.2). Taxonomy (GTDB): domain Bacteria; phylum Campylobacterota; class Campylobacteria; order Campylobacterales; family Helicobacteraceae; genus Helicobacter_A; species Helicobacter_A trogontum. The sequence continues at coordinate 3,011 of NZ_JRPL02000006.1, forward strand.
GAAGGCATGGCAAAAAAGTCGGGATTAATGGTCGCGCAAAGAATTAAATCAATATCTTTTATAGTAAGATTTGCTCTTGCAATAGCAGTTTTAGCAGCCTCTACGCCTAGATCGCTACTCATTTGTTCCTTGTTTGCAAAATAGCGTGTTTTTATTCCAGTCCGTTGTGTAATCCACTCATCACTGGTATCTAAAAATTGGGCAAAAAAATCATTTGGGATACAATTGTCTGGGACATAAGAGGCAATAGACTTTATAGAGGCATAGAACATATCTTTTCCTTAAAACATATTGAAACGCCTACAACATAACAGCCATTACATATAGCTCTCATGTTATATTCACTTGATTGTTGCAATTGATTGAAATGCTTCTGTAATTTTATCACATATTTTTGAATCACATGCTTCAATAGCTTGATAAATTGCACATTCCATAGCTCTAGCATTACTCTTGCCATGACTAATAATCACAGGCTTCTTAATACCAAGCAATGGTGCACCACCATACTCTGCGTAATCAACCTTTTTTTTCAATGCTTTGAAAGCTGTTTTTGCAAGAAGATAGCCTAAGGAACTTATAATAGACTTTTTAATCTCAGCTTTCAATATCGTGCTTATAGAGCTTGCAACGCCCTCACTTGCCTTCAATACAAGATTCCCCATGAAGCCATCACATACGATAACATCAACAGAACCATTAAATATATCAGATCCCTCGACATTGCCTTTGAAAAAATCATATTCACTCAATAGCTTAAAGGTTTGCTTTGTTAAATCATTGCCTTTAGAATCTTCTTCGCCATTTGATAAAAGTCCAACACGAGGTAACTCATAGTGTAAAACATGCTTTGCATAATGAAACCCCATTAATGCAAAATCTACCAAGTATTCAGGTTTGCAATCTGTGTTTGCACCTGCATCAAGTATGATGCTACATCGATTGGTTATTGTTGGCATACATGTGCATATAGCAGGGCGAGATACACCTTTTATTCTTCCAATTTGTAGCGTTGCTAAACTCATCGTAGCACCGCTATGTCCCGCACTAACGCATGCACTAGCATCACCGCTTTTTACAAGTCCAATGGCGTGGTATATAGAAGTGGTTGTGCGTTTATTTGCATCGCTTGCTTTCTCTTCCATACGCACATAGTCATCGGCATGTAATAACTCAATACGTTGCAATATGTCACTTGAAAGTCTCTTAGAATCTAGGGAAGACTTGAGTAATGCAGTATCCCCAACTAAGTATGCTTTGAAGTTTTTATTTTGCAATGCTCGCAATAAGCCACATACAACAGGCTCAACACCATTGTCAGCACCCATCGCATCTAATGCAATCTGTAACATAGTGCGTTAATTATAAGACTGCGTAAATTTATTGATATGATGCGGCAATTTCCAACTACCATCTTTATCTTTTACTGGTGTTGCTAACTTTACTTTATAGTGCGTTCTTCTCTTTGCCGCTCTTGTTTTACTTACTCTTCGCTTAGGAACAGCCATGACTTACTCCTTAATATTATAATCTAGTCGTATAGATTCTAATTCGCTTGTTAAAACAAAATCAAAATCTATGAAACCATCAAAAAACTCAATTACATCAAGTGAATTAATAGCCTTTGATTGGCTTTGTGATTCCCAGATCCCATCTGAGAAATACAAAACCAATGATTCATCAATTTTAGCATCAAATTCATTGCCACTTAATGAGCAAATAAGCTCTAAATTACCTTTAATACTACCGCGAAATATTACAAGTTTAGAATCTTGTCGCATAATCTCACCTTGCAATTCTATATATTCATTCTCAAGCATAATCTCACTTTGCTTGTTATCATATATTAAATGAATTTGCTTTGGCTTTTCTGTGATTTTTCTAAACTCAATTCGCACAAAACCACCTATTGTAATATTAGGACAAACCTTATAGTATTTTGCTCTTTGCAAAGAAAAAGGCTATTTCAATAGCAGCATTTTCTTTAGAATCGCTCCCATGTACAGCGTTTGCATCAATGCTATCTGCAAAGTCAGCACGTATAGTTCCAGGTGCAGCCTCTTTTGGATTTGTAGCACCCATAAGCTCTCTGTTCTTTGCAACTGCATTATCCCCCTCTAATACCATAACAACCACGGGACCACTTATCATAAACTCTACAAGATCTTTATAGAAAGGGCGTTCTTTATGAACCGCATAGAACTCTTTTGCTTCACACTCGCTTAATTGCACCTTTTTTGCCGCTGCAATACGCAAACCATTTTCTTCAAATCTTGTAATAATTTTACCAATAACGTTCTTTTTCACCGCATCTGGCTTGATAATAGATAGTGTTTGTTCCATAGCTTTCCTTTTTATTCACAAATTGCATTCCAATAAAGACCAATCCAAAACAATTAATCATCAAAGGCTAAAATTTAAGAGTATGTATTCTACACTAAAAAATGTTAAAAATCAAGATATGTTTGTCATACATTTGCCGCACTTGTAAAAAACATCATGCTATTTTATTGTTCAACAACAAGTGCGTAAATGCACAATAGATACTTAAAGTGTAATTTAATAAAATCTAAAACAAATTATCTAGCAAAGTAAAAAATTCTTTTAGTGCAGAAATATTTTTTTTACCACGACTACTTTCAAAACCAGAACATATATCAATTAACATGGGTTGCAATGTGAGTATATTTTGCAAGTTTTTTGTGGATATTCCCCCTGCTAACCATAAGTTTCCCTGTAAAACTTTATGTTTTGTTATAAACTCTTGTATAGCAGCAATATCCACATCGCATCCACCACCAGCACTACTATCCCATAGAGCAAAATGTGTTTGCAATCCTTGCTCTACATGTAGTAATTCCTTATAATTGACAGATGGATAAAAAGGTAAAAATTTTGTATTAAGTTTAGCATAAAGCGTATGTAAAGGGTATGGGCCATAAAATGAATGTGTATCTTTTGCAATAGCACTTTCAATACAAAATGATGTAGGCACATCATGAAATTGTAAGCAGTCAATAAGCCCTTGCTCTAAATATTTTATGCCAATCTCGATACACTCATTTGTAACTACACCAACTCGCAAAGGCATAGAATCTGCGTGTGCATGATATATCTTTTGTGCTTCTTGTAAAAATGTCATATCTACGTAACGCACACTCCTTGATGTTAGGATAAAGCCCAATAAGTCTGCGTATTTTAAACTTTCTTGCAAGAAAGCTATATCATTGATACCACATACTTTAACAAGTGGTTTATAGCCTTGCTTTTTTGTTGAGCTATTTTTTGCATAGAATCTTTGTAGTAATGTGGCAATGATTGTTTTATTCATGCCGATATTAAAAGCTTCTTTTAGCCCATGTATGATATTATTTTGAGATATCACTGCATTACTAGAGTCTTGATCTTTCAGCATAGTTTGATGGGTTGAGGATTCTGTAGTATAGTTATTAGAATCTAGATGTTTATTAGTTTTTGGATATACATATTCTTTATCTAATTGTTCTACCAAAAAGCTACCACATAAAATCCCTTGAAAGCCACTACTACCAGCCATAAAGCTATCGTATTCTGATTGTATGCCAGATTCAAAAATAACAGGGATATGTTTTGGTATGTGGGCACGTAATTTCATGGCTTCCATTTTATTGATTTGAAAGGTTTTAAGATTTCGCGTATTAATGCCAACAATAGCCCTCTGAAGATTTAGTTTTTTGATAAGATTCCATTCATGAAGTGTGTGAATTTCGATTAGCGGTGTGAGATTGTAAGCTAAGAGTTCCTTATATATAATATCAAAAGATTCCATATCATCAACAAAAAGTGCCACAATGAGTAAAACCATATCAGCACCAAAAAGATAACTCACTCTTGCTTCATCTTTATGTAAAATAAAATCTTTACGCAAGATACAAGCATGTGGAAACGCGGTTTTAATCGCATGTAAATCTTTTAAGCTTCCTTGAAAGTAATCTTCCTCGCAAAGCACAGAGATCGCATTTGCACCCTGTTTTATATATAATTGTGCAAGTTTTGTTGGTTCTGTAATTGTGCTTATATGTCCTTTTGTTGGACTTTTCCGCTTTACTTCTGCAATGATAAATGGAGTGGTTTTATCTTTGAGTAATGTGGGTGAGATAAGTGGTAAGGTCCTGTTATGGGGTAAGTCATAACCTAGCGATACACCTTTTTCTTGCATTTTTCTTTTTTTTGTTTCGCATATTTGAGTGAGAATCTCAATGCCATTAAATTGTTGTTGCATATGATCCCTTGCATTTTTGGAGTTTATAGAAATCTTAAACATTTCCATACATAAGTTTATGTGAAATAAAATTTTACACAAACTTAGTCTGTAAATGTAATTAATAGTGTATATTTTATTCGCACAAAGAATAATTCAAAGTATTTTGTTATAATCTTGACGTATAGCCTATGTTATCACATTTTGTGTAATCATTCTGTGATCATATAGTCTATATGTTTTATGTTTAATTTATAGTTTAAGGAGCGATGAATGCAAGAGCTAAATCACAGTAATTTTTCAAGTATGACAAGTGAGGGTATAGTAATAGTTAATGTTGGAGCTAGTTGGTGTCCAGATTGTAGGCGGATTGAGCCAATCATGACAGCGTTAGAAAAAGAATATAAGGATAGAATTCATTTTTTTAAAGTTAATTTTGATACAGAAGAACAATTAAAAGATTCACTGCAAATTAGACGAATCCCAACACTTATTTTCTATAAAAATGGCAAAGAAGTTGCTGAGCGTCTAGTTGAGCCAAGCAGTCAAGCAGAAATTGAAACAATCATTCAGCAAGTTTTATAACACAAAATATTTTTAAACCCTCGCACAAACAAATCCCAAATATACACTATGTGTATTTGGATGGGATATAAAGAGAGTCATATTGTGTGACAGATGTTATGTTTAGCATGTTGTTATTTCAATAATTTAACATTTTTACAAGAAACATTTACCATAAATTCAATACAAAGTTAGAATAAAAGAGCTTTAATCTTATTTTTATTGTCTTGTTTTTAGTGTGGCAATATACAGCTGACATATACATCACAATCGCTTAACTATTGTTTAAAAACAATTGATTTCATCTAGCACAATGTTAAACATTTTTTGTGTAATCATTTGTTTAAATCGAGCATCATCACTAAATTGCTTATAAAGTAAAAAGTTTGTATCTATAATTTCTTGCATCTTATCTTGCAATAATCTTTCAAATTCTATTTTTAAATTTTGCTTATCAGAATTCCTAGAATAATCGATAAAATCATTATCTTTTACAATATCATCTTTAATATTCTGCAATGTTTCTGCTATCTTATCACTTTCTCCCCATTCTATATTTCCATATTTCTCATTAAACTCTTTGATAATATTGGAGAGTTCTTGCAACTCTGCTTCTTGAATCTTGCTAGAACCATCTGCATTTGAAGGCAGCAGTTCTCCTTGTCCTTCCAAAATTATATTTTCACTTTTCACAAGCTGCACACGATAACTATCAAAACTTACATTATCCAAAATTCCCTTTGCCAAATCCTCTGATCTTGGTGGATTTATTTTGGCTATAAGCTTTTTAAGCAAAATGTAGTGTTTTTCCAGCTCAATATCTTCATAGGGTAAAATTTGAGCCAAGAATGCATAATCTTTTAAATAAGTTTTTGTCTTACTATAAAACTCCATCTTTTTATCATCACTTTTTTGATTAAACCGATCTGCCATTCTATCAAGCTGACTATGAATAATATTTTCTTTTTCTTGCCTTAGAATAGATTCTACAAATTTGTCAATTTCATCTTGTGTATAAACTTCATATTCCAAAAGATTGCTTTTAAGCTCATAAATTCTTTCAATATTACTCTCTTGAGCCAAATAAGTTTGCTCATAAAATGTGCTAAAAGATTGTGCAATTTCTTCATGCGTATTGACAAAATCTAGCACACAAGTATCCTCCTTATTTGCACACACTCTATTTAATCGTGATAGCGTTTGCACCGCACTTACACCACTTAGAGCCTTATCTACATACATCGTATGCAATAATGGCTCATCAAATCCAGTTTGATATTTCTCCGCTACGATCAAAAACTTATATTTATCTTTTTTAAACTCATCTTTTAACATATTCTCACTAAATCCATTAAGAACACTTTCACTATAAATTTCATTATTGATATTCAACTCACCTGAAAATGCAACAATTGCCTTAAATTGCGGATAGTGGTTTTTTAAATATTGTTTAAAAGAAAAATAATAATTAAGTGCATTTTCTCTACTCTTAGTTACTACCATAGCCTTTGCCTTTGCCCCTATTTTTTTGTAGCTATGGGCAAAAAAATACTCAATCATTATTTCAACTTTTTTATCAATAGAATCTCTATGGTTTTCTACATAGGCTTTTAGCTTTTTATTGGCTTTCTTTTTGTCATAAAGTGGATTATCTTCAATGGAAGAAAGAATCTTATAATAACTCTTATAAGTTGTGTAGCCTTTCAATACATCAAGAATGAATCCCTCTTCTATCGCTTGTTTCATAGAATAGAGATGAAAAGGAATAAATTTCTTTTCCCCATCAATCTCACAAGGCATTCCAAACATTTCTAGCGTTTTTGGCTTAGGTGTAGCAGTAAAGGCAAAATAAGAGGCATTCTTTTGTAATTTTTTATTTTTTATAATCTCTGTTATCTCATCTTCTGGATTTTTTTCATTTTCATCATTGCTTCTATCTCTAATAGCCTCTCCCATTTTTTGCGCGCTTATACCACTTTGGCTAGAATGCGCTTCATCAATAATAATTGCAAAATGTTTTGCTTTTAGAGTTGCAATCTCGTCCAAAATATAGGGAAACTTTTGAATGGTTGTGATAATAATCTTCTTACCTTCTTCTAAGGCTTCTCTTAGCTGTCGGCTTCCATGCGTAATAGCTTCTACCACTCCGCTAACATTCTCAAAACTTTTAACATTGTCTCTAATCTGAGAATCCAATACTTTTCTATCTGTCACAACAATAATGCTATCAAAGATAGGTTTTGAATCCCTATCATGCAAGCTTACAAGATTGTGCGCAAGCCATGAGATAGAATTACTCTTACCACTTCCTGCACTATGCTGTATCAAATAGCATTTTCCCACACCATTAATCCTTGCATCATTTAAGAGCTTTTCCACCACATCAAATTGGTGATAGCGTGGAAAAATAATTTTTTCCTGCTCTTTGTCTTTGAGTATTTTTACAAAATCAAAAATAAGTGTAATTAAGACATCTTTTTTAAATATTCTTTCCCAAAGATAAGCAGTTTTAACACCATCACTTGGTGGATTGCCTGCACCAGTTTTTACCCCTATCTCCCCGCTACCATTGTTTAGCCCACGATTAAAGGGAAAAAATCTTGTTTTTTCTTTTTGCAGTTTTGTAGTCATAAAAATCAAATCACAATCTAGCGCAAAATGCACAACACAATTTTGCAAAAATCTTTCTCTTGGATCTCTATCTTTTTTGTATTGCTCTATTGCATTATAGACATTTTGTCCGCTTAGTTGGTTTTTAAGCTCTATGCTTAAAAGTGGCACACCATTTAAAAAAATTACCATATCAATAGAATTTTGATTTTCCTCACTATAGTAAAGTTGGCGAATGATTGAAAGAGTATTTCTATTGTAATTTTCTACACTATTGCTATTTAGAGCGTTGCTTGGTTTTCTGTAGGCTAGGTTTAGCTTGATTCCGCACATTTCTATGCCATTTTGTAAAGACTTAACAATGCCTTGTTTTGTGATTTTAGAAGCAATGTGCTTTAAAATCTCATCTTTATAATCCTTTCCTAAACGCTTTTTAATCTCATCTAATTCTTTGCTTTGCGTGGATTGTAAAAAGTTTATAAACAATTCTTTATCAAGACATAGATTTTTATCATAGTTTTGGCTCACTCTTTTTATATATCCATTATTTTCTAGTAGATAAGATTCTATAAAGTTTTCTAAATCTTTTTCTTGGTAGTTAGGCATTGTTAGTTTCCTTGTTGTTGAAAATATAATCTATATATGCTACAATCACGCAAAGTTCCTAGCTATCAATAAGACTTCAAGGAAGGCTTCCCTTAGTGGATAGATAGCATAGGTCATCAATAATACTCCTTTTGTCTATCTTTAGTCATTACTTCTTCTTCCAAAATGTATTTTGATATTTGTTGATAAAAGCTATCATCATCTTTTTCATATTTTCTAAAAATAGCCCAATTAATATAATCTATAATTTGCAAATTGACACTAGATGCACTTGCATGATGAAAAACATCATATTTTGCATTAATGTTATTTGCTTTAAGATACTGCTTAATCCCACCTTTGATAGCACCAACTTGCTTATTTTTATTATTTTTTACTGCAAGGTTGTCGGTAATGATAATAAAATTCTGCTTGATTTTAATTTTTTCTAAAAGTCTTGTGATTGCAAATTTAAGATTTTCAGAATAAAATGTAGCACTATCTTGCGTTTTTTCTGGAAAGACTTTTGGCTTTTCTAAAATATAGGAGTAAATCTTAATATCTTCTTTTTCAAAACTTGAAATCAATTCAAAAAGCTGTTTTTTAATATGCTTGTTATCTTCACAGGCATGAAATCTTTCAATATCTAATCTCTTTTCATTTTTTGGTAATGTTAGGTTTCGCTCTAGTAAATCATATCGATAATTCGCAATAGTCTCATGTAGCCTAAAAGGACGCTTTTTAACCAAAAAGCCAAACATATAATGTTTAGAGCCTTTTTGGCTGAAATCCATATCGCCAGACTCATCTACAAAAATATATAAGACCCTACTCATTATGCTATATCCTATTCAACGCTTATCTATCATCAATTTTCTTTATTAGACTAATTTTACCACATGCAACTTGATTTAACATTTTTTATAAGTTTTATTTGCTCTTTTTATAACCATTATTTTCTAATAGATAAGATTCTATAAAACTTTCTAAATCTTTTTCTTGGTAGTTAGTCATTGCTGGTTTCCTTTGTGTCTTCTTTTAAATTTTTTATTTCTTCTTTCAGTTGTTCTAAATTATCTTGATATTCTTTTATTTTATTTGTAAAGAATATTTTATTGCCTATTATATTACTTAAGAAAAGGAAAATAGCATTTGTAATAAGATTCCATACAGGCTTTAAAACTTCATATTTTTCAATATAATAACCACATATACATAGAAGTATAAAAAATACACAAATCATAAAAATGCGTATTTTCTTTGTCTTTTCTAGATTTTTTTCATTTCTTTTAAGTTCCTGTTGCTTATATTCTAGTTTCTCATATTTATAGTTTTTAATCTCATCATCCTTGTTTTTATTATTTTGTTTTAATTTTTCGTTTTCTTTTTGTAATTTACTTTTGTCTCGGTTTACCCCATTAACTTCATTGGTTAAATGTTCTATTTTATTTTCCATTGTATTTATTTTTTCTTCTTTAATATTATGTTGTTGGATAAAATAATCTAAATCTACGCCACTCATATTAGAAATAGACACTATATTATTTTCATCAATATCTTCAGGCTTGATATCTAATAATCGAATTTCAGCTAAAATTTTTTTAGCTCGTTCTTCGCTCATACCTTCTTTTATTTTCTTATCAAGTTGATTATATAAATCAATATTGTGATTGTGTAAATTAAGCGCTATAGATATTCTAGCTCTTACTTCAGGTTTAAAAATTAATAGTTTATTATTGCTTTTAGAAAATTTTCCAAGTCTTAACCATAAAATATTAGTTAGATACATTACTTGTATTGCAATAGGGATTTTGCTCTTGAGGGTAGTTTTTATGTATTTTGAAATATTTATATATCCATTTTCATCAGTTAAAAACAAATATTTAGAATTTTCTATGGTTGCTTCATTATTTTTTCTCAAAATATTTAGTTTATTTAAAAATTCTATTTTTTCATCATCAATTTCAGGTAACTTTTCTTTTATATTACTTGACGCAATATTGTATTGTTGATTTTTTTCTAAATTAAAATCTACCTCATCAATTTCTTTTTTTAATATAGCGTTTTCTTTAAGTTTATCAAATAATCTTATTTTTTCTTCTATAATTTTTAATGCATCATCGCCGCAACGATTTCTTATTGTTTTTGCTGCTTCTTTATCTTCAATATTTTTATTGTTTATTAAAGCATTGAAGAAATTTTCTATCCGTTGTTCTTCTCTTGAGGTGTAATATAGATAAATTACTTTTTTGCTTCTATTAATTTCTACAATTAAATCAAATAATTCATTTATTATTGAATTAAAAAATGTTCCATTGTATCCCATAAAATGAAAAATAATTTCCATATTTATATAAATTTTTAATTTTTCCCACCTTCTGTTATCAAATGTATCTTGATATCTTAATGCATTATATACAATAATACCATCGGATATAACACTTAATAAAGGATTGTTCATATTTTTAATAATAAATTTATTAATATCATTTTCATAATTATTAAGTGTATTTCCTAAAAAATAATTAACCAATTCTTTACTTAGCACCTCTTTTTCTTTATTATCTGATAGAATGCTAGAATCTAAAGATGCATGTAATTGATCGATTAGTGTTTTTTCTTCATGCATAACTTTTCTTAACTCATTTTTTATGTATTGTGTGTCACTGTTAGTATTGCAATTAGAAAACTTTTTAGTATTTGTATCGAATTGCAATTTTTTATTTTTTTTCATTACTTTTAATCTTTGTTCTACAACAGCCTTAGGTATATCAAATTCAAATTCATTTTTTAAACATTGATATATCTCAATACTAGTAAAATTATTTAGATTTTTATCACATATTATAAATACAATAAAAGAATCTAGTATCTCAAATAAATCTTTTCCTTGTTTTCGTAAAGAATCAAAAACTGCCAAAGCTGATAATATTTGATATTTTTCTTCCATTTTTTCTCCTTTTATAAATTAATCCTGCCGCATACGGCTTGGTTTATGAGTGTGGTTTTGTATTCTTTTATAAGTTTTATTTGTTTTTTGGTTTTTTCTATGATTTTATCCATCTTGGAGATTTTAGAATCTAAAAATTGTGCAATTTGCTCTTGCTCTTTTAGGGGTGGGATAAGGCATTGTGCTTCTTTTAAGATAGACTTTGTAATACTAAAAACCTTTACCCCACTAACTCCTTTTCTTATTTGATTTCTTGTAAATACAGAATCAAACAAAAATGAAAAATACAAAGAATTAATTTTATATTTTTTTGGTTTTAAAGTGATTGTGTGGTATCCTGCAAAAATTGGTGTATTAGATTGAATACTTGTAAAATTCCCAGAACCCTCTATATCTTCAGAAGTATCTGCAAAAACAAAATCTCCTTTTTGTAGAAGTGATTGTGGTTTATTTGCAAGATGTGTTTTGCTCACAAATGGTAATCTATGGATAGATAAATCAAGGCGACATGGGTATTTTAGAGTGAATCTCACCATAATTAACGCAAGGTATGCCACAGGGAATAAAATCCGCTTTAGTTATGTTCAATCCATTGCCAAGAAAAAAAAGCATTTTTAATTTTTTAATCTCCCAATGTTGTGGAATCTCTCCTAAATGCTCTATGCCACTATCTTTGAAAGTTACATTTTTATCAAGTCCTTTGGTAACGCATTCATTAATAAGGGATTGTTTTTTCTCATTTAGAAGAGTGATAAGCTTTTGCTTTTTCTCACAAAAAGTTTCTATTTGTTTGCATTTGGAATCTAAAAAATCAGCTATCCTTTTTTGCTCTTCTAGGGGTGGAAGTGGGATTTTGATATTTTGAAAATCTTCATATCTTAAGTTATTCATATCAGAACAAAGCCCATAAGAATATTTTTCATATTCACTAATCATATTTTTTGACTTTAATAAATAATAACTAAAGCTAATATCTATTTGCTTATTTGGAATAGCTACAACATAAGCAGGGCTCACGATACCTTTTTCAAGCATATTTATACCGATAGCACCTTGCCACATTCTCATTTTGTTATAAGTAATAGCACCAAAGGGGACTATTTTATAATTAGATTTATCATCATTAGAAATATCTTTTTTGTTTGTTATATCATTTTGATAAACCACACCATTTGCTATAGTTACAGATAACAATGGATAGTCATTGTTATTACATCTTGTGTTAAATTCGCCAAAACAACATCGAATAGGGACTATCTGCCAATCTTGTGGAATCTCCCCAAGCCATTCTATACCACTATCTTTAAAAACTCTCATTGCATAATCTCACTTAAGAGATCTTGCACTTCTTTTTCTAAGTCTTGTAACTCACTATTTATCTCTTCTAGCTTTCTTGGTGGTGTGTAGGTATAAAAGTATTTGTTAAAAAGGATTTCATAGCCTATACTTGCACTCTCCCAATCTATCCAAGAGTTTGGCACATAGGGTTTTACTTCTGTATCATAGTAGCTTTGTATATCTGTTTTTAGTGGGATTTTCTCCGTGTTGTTGGTTTTATCAGAATCTAGCAGGAGATTTTCTTCACTCTTTTTAAGTTTTACTCCAAGATAGGAGAAAAACTCTGCTCTGTCTTTAAAGTCTTTTGGGCTAGATTCTAACTCTTGTAGTTTTTGCAGGATTTTATCCTTGTCTTTTAGGGTATTAAATTTAGAATCTTCTTGTAGAGATTCTATAGTTTTTGGCTTTTCTATAAGGATTTTTGTGTAGCCAAAGTCTTCATTATCTAGCACTTTACAATCTTCATTTTCGCGAAAATCCAAAAATAAATTTGTGATTTTTTCTACATGCTCTTTTGTCATTTCATTTTGTTTAGAGCCTAAGGACTTTTTCATTTTGGAGAAATATTTGGCATTTGTAGCATTGATGAGTTGGACTTTACCTCTTTTATGCTCTGGTTTGTTGTTTGTGATAATCCATATAAAAGTAGGAATACCTGTGTTATAAAACATATTGGTAGGAAGTGCGACTATGGATTCTAAATAGTCATTTTCTATGATGTGTTTTCTAATGGCTACCATTCCGCCATCAGAGTTAAAAAGTGAGCTTCCATTATGCACACTTGCTATGCGTGATCCAAGAGGTGATATATCTAGCGTTTTCATCTTGCTTAGCATATTTAATAAAAACATCATTTGCCCATCACTTTTGCTTGTAATACCTACTTGGAATCTTAAATCTTTGCAATTCTTTTTGCTATCTATTCCTAACTCTTTTTGATCTTTTTCCCAAGATTTTCCATAAGGGGGATTTGTAAGCATAAAATCAAATTTGAAATCTCCTAATTTGTCATCACTTAGCGTTGATCCATATTTAATATTGTCTGGATCTTCACCCTTGATTAGCATATCTGCTTTGCATATGGCATAGGTTTCTGGGTTTATCTCTTGTCCATATAGATAGATGCTTGCTTGTGATTGAATAAGCCCTTGTGGGTCTGTGATAAAATCTTTAGATTCTGTTAGCATACCTCCGCTTCCACAGGCATTATCATAGATGAGAAAAGCACCTTTTTGGATTTTATCCTTTATGGGCAAAAAGACTAGATGAGTCATAAGCTCGATAATCTCTCTTGGGGTGAAGTGCTCTCCTGCTTCTTCATTATTTTCTTCGTTGAATTTTCTTATAAGCTCTTCAAAAACATATCCCATACCAAGATTGCTCAAACCCTTATGAAGCACATTGCCTTTATCATCTAAGATAGGATTAATGGAGAGATTTATCTTAGGAGAGCAGAACCGCTCAATCACGCCATAAAGTATATTTGCTTCATCAAGCGTATCAAGTTGATTTTTGAATTTGAATTTTGTGATAATATCTTTTATATTTTCACTAAAGCCATCAAGGTAATTTTCAAAGTTGATTCTAATATTTTTAGGATCGTTTAGAAGTGTCTGCAAGGTGAAGTTTGAATGATTGTGAAAACCTAAATTACTCCCCATTTTTCCACCTAGTATATTGTCTAGATTGTCTATTTTATCTTTATAGGAATTATAGGTTTTTAACACTTGATCTTTTGTAGGCTCTAAGATCACATCTATACGCCTTAAAATAGTCATAGGTAAAATTACATCACGATACTTACCTTTAACATACACATCACGAAGCAAATCATCTGCTACGCTCCAAATAAAATTTACAATAGGTTGAAACTCTTGTGCTTTCATGTATACCCTCATATTTTTTGAAATAATACCATATAGTTGATAGTTGCTACTATTGTCTAGTTCTGTAGGTTATGAGATTCAAAGAAATTTATTATATTCATATATCACATTAGCAAGGTACAATGTATAAACCATTGCGTTTAATCTTTCCTTCTAATTCATATGTAAAGACAGAATCTCCAAATAATCTAATAGCATCTTCAAATAATCCATTTGCATGTGCAAACTCCAAGATTGGATCTTTTAGTGTTTGCTCGTGTGTTATATTATAAATTTCACACATATTCTTCACAAAAGATTCTATATCATAAATACATTGTGCTTTTTGTGTTTGTAATAACTCCTGTGTACCACGACTTTCATGCAGTCGATGAGGTAATACAAAAAGAGGTTTTTGCAGTGTTATAGCTAGGTTTGCTGATGAGCTTGAGCCGCTTTTTATATCCGCTTGAGGTATAATTATGACATCACTCCATGCAATTATTAGACGATTTCTTTCTAAGAATGTATGTTTCATAGGTTTATGCGAGTCGCTATATTCGCTTAAGACTAGTGCCTTTTGTTTTAATGTATTGATTAAATGATGGTTTTCTTTAGGGTAGGTTGTATCAATCCCACATGGTAAGATCAAAATAGCATTATTATTTGCATTTACATGTGCGATGGAGTCAATGCCAATAGCTCCACCACTTACAATTACAAAGCCTTTTTGTGAAAGCATGTTAGCTAGTTGTGCGGTTATTTGCTTTGTATATTGATTTGGTGTTCGTGTGCCTATGATGGCTACTTTTGGCTTTTTAAGCAATGATAGATTGCCACAGGCAAAGATTCCATGAAACATTTTATATACATGCTTACTTTTAAGATTGCTCTCTTTAGCTTTATGTATTAATTCATCAAGCAAAGTGATTTTGTCTGCTGAAAGGTATTGTGCGAGAATATGAGGTTCTAGAAATTCACTTTGAGGGAGTGTTGCTTGCATAATTATGTCCTTGGTGGAGATATTGCAATCATAGCATACTAAAATACCTTTGTTGTCATTTTGACCCATCAGTTATCACTTATCACGTTTGTGAATGTATTTTTTAAAATAATAATAATAATTTGCATAGTTTTTAAGCATACATTAATATAATAATAGGAATAATTCTTTTTTTTAAATTACTAAAGGATTATTTTGCAACATTTAATAAAAAGATATTATATTCTGATAATCTCAATATTCGTGTATCTTGCCCATGCAGAAGAAAGTAAGAGTATAGCTTTGCAAGATGTAAAGGAGAACTCACGCAGGGTGAATGCAGTTGTTGCAACTAGCAGTAAATTAAAAACTTATCAGAGTGGATCCAAACTTAATCAAAGCCTATTAGATTCTAATCCTAATGGAAATGGAGATATAACCTCAATTTTAAGAATACTTCCTAATGTGCAGTTTGATAATGCACAACTAAAATCTTCTACGCCTGGCGAGATAGATCCAGCAAATATTAGCATTAGTGGAGGGCTTTTTTATCAAAATAACTTTCAGTTAGATGGCTTTAATATGAATAATGACTTAGATCCTGCAGGTTCAAAAGGGAGTAATCCCTCCAGTGCAACAGCACTACCAGGCAGAAGTCAAGGATTAAACATTGACACTAGTCTTTTAGAATCTATTCAAGTGCAAGATTCTAATATCTCTGCTGCTTATGGTGGTTTTACAGGTGGTGTTGTAGAAGCAAATACAAGGCGTCCTGCAAAGAAATTTGGTGCAAATATTAGTTATCAAATAACACAGGGTAATGCTGCTAAAGATATGTTTTCGCTTACTAACTATCATATTTATGAGAGCAATTCACAAAGTTATGCAGACTTTCTGAACTCCACTTCCGCAGGTGCTCAACCAAACTTTATAAAACATGCAATCAGATCAAGCATAGAATCTAAATTTAGTGATAATGCAGGAATAATTGCAAGTTTTACAACTACGCAAAGCTTTATCCCGCTTAATGCTTATGTTTCAAGTCAAAATGAGACAACGACAGATAGCACAAGGAAAACTCAAAAACGACAGAGTTATAACTTTTTTATCAAAGGTTATTATGATATTGGAGAAAATGTCCAGATTGAGAGTAGTTATGCGTATGCACCGCAATATAATGAATATTTCATTGTAAATACTCGAGATTCTGATTTTTACTTACAAAGTGGCGGACATCAACTTGGTTTAAAAACAACTTATCAAAATGGATTAGGTATATTAAATGCACAAAGCAGTTTTAACTATATGGAAAATTCCCGTAGTGGTAGTGAGCAGCATATGAGAGGTTGGAAGTATAGTAGCGATAAGAATTGGAATCCAAATGGCAATCAAAGCGAGGGCGGTTATGGCAATGTCGATAATTCACAAGCAAAATTTGATTTAAAGGTTACACAGCAGTTTGAGCCAATTACTATAAGTTTTTTTGAGAATCTTTTTAATGTCGGATTAGAAACTGGCTATACATACGCCTTTTATGAAAGAAGAGAAGATACGCTTTTTAGCGGATCTGCTTATACAAAACCGCTTAAAAATGGAGAAGTGTGTAGTGAGTTTTTTTGGTGTTCCAATGGTATTGTAGATACAAGCAAGCTCCCAGCAAGCCAACAAGGTGTATGGCAAAATAATAATGGGCAATACATGTATAGAGCCACGCTTTATAAAGCAGGTATTATTGCATTGCACAATATTAATATGGCAATGTTTATCGAAGATTCTATGAAGATTGATCTTAAGAATTATGGTGATTTACTTCTGCGTTTTGGTATAAGACTTGATTATGATACTTATATGAACAAGGCTCCAATAGCACCGCGACTAAGTCTTACTTATGTTGCTCCATGGAGTTATGATTCCAGTAAGTTTGCTACAACATTTAGCTTTGGAGCAAATCGTTATTATGGACGCAATCTTTTTGCCTACGCCTTAATGGATGGGCGATCGAGTTTGGAATACACACTTACTCGCAATGATTATTTGCAAAGTTGGGAGGGAGCAACAGCAACACAAAATAAAAATGATACAAATTTTTCACAAATCAAAGTCCCTTATGCTGATGAGCTTATGGCTGGTATCTCACAACAAATTTATATATTTAATCTTAGTGCAAAATATATTCATAGATTTGGACGAGATGAGATAAGAAGAGCATGTAAAGATCCAAGCGGCAATATAAGCACACTGAATTGTAGCAGTAATATTAATCTTACAAAAGATTTGCGTTATGTATATACAAATGATGGGCGAAGTGATACAGATGTGGTGAGTATTAGCTTACAAAATAATCGAGTAATTGATACATTTGGCATAAAGCATCAATATTTATTTGCATTTGATTGGACGGGTGTGTATCGTAATTATGCTGATTATACAGATATATTAACAAATGGAGAATTGGCAAATCAATGGATAAGTTATGATGGCAAACTTATCCGCTATGCAGATAGACCTGCAGAAAACTTTGTGCGTCCCTATACGTTACGGCTTAATACTACTCATAGCTATGCGTTTTCTCGGTATAAATTCTTATGGAATAATTTTTTTCGTTATCGTGCTGGATATGATGCGATGAGCGCTGTTACTAAAGAGTCAGATAAAGATAGTTTTGTGATTGATGGGGTTTTAACAAAGGTGGATACCTTTAAACTCTTTGCGGTACCTGGTGCATTTACTTGGGATATGCGTTTTGGTGTGGAATTTGATATGGGAAAGGGCAATATAGCTTATGTGAATCTTGACATTTTTAATGTGTTGGATGCAAAAAATATTGCTATTGCAAGTCTAAGTTTTTCTTCTACTGCAGGGATGACTGCTATACCTGTTTATGAAGTAGGACGACAATTTTTTATCCAAGGAGGATATCGATTTTAATATCTTTGTTGAATTGTCTGCAAGTAAAAACCCTGTAGTAACGATATTTTATGCCTAGTGACATAAAACATGTTGATAGTGTTGAGATATAAAAAACTTTTTGAAGCCCAAATTAATATAAGATAATTTAGAATTTGTAGGAATAAGATGCCCCTAGATAGATTGCTGCACCCACGCTTGCTTGTTGTCCTTCTGTATTGAATGCTACGCCTAATTTTGCACCAATGTCAAATTCATGATGAGCTCTAATGGATGTTCTTGATCCAACATTAAAACCTAAGGTTGTGGCAATAGTAGTCGCACTTGCTGTTCCTCCAGCAGGTACATAAATTGGCGTGTGAATAAGTGTCCCACCAAAAAAACCGACATACGCCCCTGTTGTAAAATCATCATCACTAACAAAATCAAATAACATATCACCATTTAGGTCTGCCATTATACTAAGGTTTACATTCATGGTAGGATTTGGGCTAGATACAGTGATTAAACCAAACGAACTAATACCAGACAGATAGAATCTCGCACCGATTTTATCATAGAAAAAAGCTTGATACCCACCTTTTAAACCAATTGCAACTGAAGAATTTAATGAAGCACCATTGCTAAATTGTCCAGTTATTGCACCGCCCACGTTGAAACCTAAAAATGCACCATTATTTTGCTCTGCTGCATTTACTGCTGTAAGACTAATTGTACTGATGAATATACCCGAAATTAAGTACTTTTTATATTTATTCATGAATAATCCCCTCTCCTTGTTTTATTAAAGCTTCTTGTTGAAATTATACAAGAAAGAAAAACAATTTTCAAGGTTTTGTGACTTTGTCATAAAAATGGTAGACATATTCATAAAAAAATGATAGGCATAATTGTAATTGTTTAACATAGATAATCTGTGTTATTAGCTTGTGTTATTTAACACCAAGATTAACCTAAGCACAAACTTTTGTTGTCTGCAATATCCAATCAATATATTTTTCAAATGCTATAAATGCGATTTAATTCCTCCTAAATAACGTTACAACAAAATAGGGCTTGTAAGAAATATTAACTTAAACTGCAAAAATGTGTCTTGTTGTTATGTTTTGCATTTGGGGTATTAACAAAATAAGTTTAAATGAATTTTTAGATACTTTAGATACAATACGCTTTTATTTTATTTAATTTATACAGAGGTTAAGCATGAAAAATGATATTTTTTTACAAGCAATGCAATCTCGTTTTGCTTGCAAGATTTTTGATAAAACAAAGAAGATTCCAGATGATGAGTTTCAAGCGATTTTAGAATCAGGTAGGCTTGCACCAAGCTCTTTTGGACTAGAGCCTACGCGTATGATTCTTGTAGAATCTTGTTCTATGCGAGAAAAAGTAAAAGAGGCTTGTTGGGGACAAAATCAAATAGTTGATGCGTCTTCTGTGATCATTTATACATCACTAAAAGTTGATATGCTTCCGCATACAAACTATATTATCAATAAATTTTCTCGCCGATTAAAAACACAAGAAGAAATCAAGCATTATGCATATGAGCGTTATGGGCAAAGAAAATTAGAGACATTGGGCTATACAGCAGATCTAGAGAAGTTAGGTTTATGGAGTGGTCATCAAGCCTATATTATGGCAACTACAATGATGAATCATGCAGCATTTTTGGGTATTGATTCGTGTATGCTCGAGGGTTTTGATAAAAAGGCTTTAGAATCTGTTTTAGAGATTGATAGCTTTAAAGAGCAAGTTAGCCTTCTTTTGTGTCTTGGGTATCGAGATATGCCGCAAAGCAAAAGACTTCGCATGTCTTTAGATGAGCTTGTGAGAATCATATAAGGGGTTTTCGTGCAGACAAAATATGTAACAAAAAGAAATGGCTCAACAGAAGAACTTGACATTACAAAGATTCAAAAGCATACCTCAAGTGCGGTAGAGGGGCTAAGCGGGACAAGTCAAAGCGAGCTTGAAGTTGATGCTAAGTTGCAGTTTTATGATGGCATCACAACAGAGAAGATACAAGAGACATTGATAAAGACTGCGGTTGATAAAATCGATGTCGCAAGTCCAAATTGGACCTTTGTTGCAGCACGACTTTTTCTCTATGATTTATATCATCGTGTGAGTCGCTTTACTGGATATAGGCATTTGCGTGATTATTTTGAAGTTGGAGAAAGAGAAGGCAAACTTCTAAAAGGTTTGAAAGAAAAGTTTGATCTAGATTTATTGAACTCTAAAATTGTAACTGATAGAGATTTGCAATTTAATTATTTAGGTATCAAAACTCTTTATGATAGGTATTTGTTAAAAGATTCTAATGGCAAACCCATTGAGTTGCCTCAACATATGTTTATGGCAATAGCCATGTTTCTAGCACAGAATGAAGATGATTGTAATGCATGGGCGATAAAGTTTTATGACGCGTTGTCTAACTTTGAAGTCATGTGTGCTACGCCTACACTTTCAAATGCACGCACTACAAGACATCAGTTGAGCTCATGCTATATTGGCAGTACGCCTGATAATATTGAGGGAATTTTTGATTCATATAAAGAAATGGCGTTGCTTAGCAAATATGGTGGTGGTATTGGTTGGGATTTTTCACAAGTAAGAACCATTGGTAGTTTTATTGATGGACATAAAAATGCGGCTGGAGGAATTATTCCATTTTTAAAAATTACAAATGATATTGCCATCGCAGTAGATCAGCTTGGCACAAGAAAAGGTGCAATAGCAACATATATTGAGATATGGCATAATGATGTACCAGAGTTTATTGAGTTGCGTAAAAATAGCGGAGAAGAAAGACGCAGGACGCATGACTTATTTCCAGCACTTTGGGTTTGTGATTTGTTTATGGAGAGAGTATTAGCAGATGCTCAATGGAGTTTCTTTGATCCGTATGCATGCAGAGAATTGACAAATCTTTATGGAGATGAGTTTAAGAAAAGATATGAAGAGTTAGAAAGAACACCTAATATGGTGGTTTCAAGTATGCCTGCAAAGGACTTGTGGAAAAAGATTCTAAATAGCTATTTTGAAACAGGACTCCCATTTCTTTGCTTCAAAGATAGTGCAAATAAGGCAAATCCAAACGCACATAGCGGTATTATTCGTAGCAGCAATCTATGCACAGAGATTTTTCAAAATACAGAACCAAGCCATTATCAAGTCGAAGTGGAATTTAATGATGGAGAAAAAATCTATTTAGAAGAGCGTGATGAGGTATGTGTTGATAGCGGTGTAACAAAGAGGGCAAACAAACTCACAAGCATAGATTCATTAAATGGCAAAAAAATATTTAATACGCAAAGAGTGCAAACAGGTGGGCAAACTGCTGTATGTAATCTTGCTAGTATTAATCTTAGCAAGATTCATACACATGCAGATATTGAAAGAATTGTGCCTATTGCAGTGCGTATGCTTGATAATGTGATTGATCTAAATTTTTACCCAAGTCGCAAGGTGAAAGTAACTAATATGGCAAATCGTGCGATAGGTCTGGGTGTGATGGGAGAGGCTGAATTGCTTGCTAGTAAGCTTATCTCATGGGGAAGTGAAGCACACTTTAATCTCATTGATGGCATTATGGAAGCAATTAGCTACAATGCGATTAAAGCAAGTTCAATGCTTGCAACAGAAAGAGGTGCATATCCTACCTATGAGGGCTCAAATTGGAGTAAAGGAATCTTTCCTATTGACAAGGCAAATGAGAAGGCTAAACAAATTATAGAGAGAAGCTTTTATTATGATTGGGATTCCTTACGGGCATTAGTAAAGAATCAGGGTATGAGAAATGGCTATTTAATGGCAATTGCTCCGACAAGCTCTATTAGCATACTTGTTGGGACAACACAGACCATTGAGCCCATTTATAAACAGATATGGCATGAAGAGAATCTAAGCGGAATGATTAAAAGTGTTGTGCCAAATCTTACGCTTGAGACTATGAATTATTATCCATCAGCTTATTCTCTCAATCAACACGATCTTGTGCGTGCAGCAGCTATTCGTCAAAAGTGGATCGATCAAGGGCAAAGTCTCAATATATTTATACGGCTTGACTCTGTGAGTGGAAAGCAACTGCATGAGATTTACATGCTTGCATGGAGTTTGGGACTAAAATCTACTTATTATTTACGTTCGCAAAGCAAAGAAACCGATGACGTGGTCAACAGAGATATGGAATGCGTAGGTTGTCAATAAAAGAGTATGTAAAAAAACTTACACTTTTTCATGCTTTAAGCAAAACACGCATTAAGATTAGCAAACCTATAAAGGCAATATTAAAAGAGTGTCAAAATACGCTTATCTCTGTAAGGGGTGAGCATTGTTCATTGGCAAAAAATGTAAGGTGTGTGGTGATTGCAAAGCTTGAGAAGGTTTTGCAAACAGATCAAGAAATTTCTTATAAACTTATGCTTATAGAGGCTTTTTTTCTACCATTAGCCAAATCATCTGTAGCTTCTAATGAAGATTCTATAAGGACAAGTCCATATATTTACTTTGTGACATTGACTTCAAAAAAACCATTACAATTATATGATTTATTGCTTATTAAGGTAAAACAAGATTCTAAAAAGTATCAAAGTATCCCAAAATCAGATTATAAAAAGGTTATGCAATTAAAATTACAATATAAACATAGCCTACATGCAATAATATATAAAAATCTACATTATGCAAATACAAATCAATATGTAGCCAATATAGAAAAAGATGTCAAAAGACATAATCATGTGCAACCTAGCAATACAGCAAGACATATTTGCATGATTACAGAAAGAAGAGGCAAAGTTGTAGCACAAGCCCTTAATACCCGTATGATTTTGCCTGTGAAAGCAACACAAAAAGCATTAAAAATGCTACCAAAATTTACACTTATAGCAGTCAATGGAGATAATGAGATAGTAGAAGTTTTAGGTAGTCTCTTACAAGGTAAACAAGACAAAGAAATATCACTCTATGTTAATGATTATACACCAAAAGACTTTAGTCAAAAAGCTTTAAATGAAGCAGAAAACATGGCGACAAGCCTTATAAATACAGAATCTGTAAAGTTGCCAAAAAATCACATAAAAAAGCAATTAGATACAACACTTCGCT
Organism: Helicobacter trogontum; assembly: GCF_000765905.2. Taxonomy (GTDB): domain Bacteria; phylum Campylobacterota; class Campylobacteria; order Campylobacterales; family Helicobacteraceae; genus Helicobacter_A; species Helicobacter_A trogontum. The sequence continues at coordinate 26,164 of NZ_JRPL02000006.1, forward strand.
ATGACTTAACACATCTTCCTTTCTGCACGATTGATCCCATAAATGCAAAGGATCATGATGATGCAATATATTATGATTCTAAAAATAGCATTTTATATGTGGCAATTGCTGATGTAAGTAGCTATGTCCCTATGGATAGTGTTTTGGATAAAGAGGCAAGAGAAAAAGCTTTTAGTCTTTATTTCCCAAATGAGGTTTTCCCCATGTTGCCACCAAGCCTTAGTGCACATGCTTGTTCGCTAAAGCCTAATGAAAATAGATTGGCTTTGATTTGGGCTTTAAAACTACATAAAAGAAATGCTACGGTTTTACATGCACAGATTTTTCAAGCACTTATTTGCTCCAAAGCTTCGCTCCATTATAAGCAAGTGAGCTATTTTTTAGAATCTAGAGATACTAAGCATTTATCTATAGCACAAGCAAAACACTCATCTGCTTTGGTTTCAGAAATTATGGCAGATTCTAGCTTTACTCAAGCAGGCATAGGCATTGAAACTATAAAAAATCAAGCGATTAGAGAATCTTTGCTTGCATTTTCAAAGCTTGCAGTTTTGCTGTATAAAAAGCGTATGAAAAATGGAATTGATTTAGCGTTAAGAGATTTCTCCATAAAAGTAGATGATAATGAAGAACTAGAATCCATAACGTTAGAAAACAAAGAGATTTCTCATATGCTTGTGGAGGAGGCAATGTTACTTGCAAATCAAGCAAGTGCAATGTATCTTCACACTATACAACATGGAATCTATCGTAATCATGCCGCACCAAATAAAAGAGATTTTTATAAGCTTTTACATGTTTTATCGCATATCAATATATCTGCATGTAAACAGGGTAAAAAACATAAAAAAGTAGGCAATAATATTCTTTTTAATTTACAAGCATTGCAAAAAGAGGCAATAAGAAAAAATAAAAGACATATTGTAGATTTTTGTATTGTAAGGCATTTTGCTAAAGCAAATTACATGAGTAATAACATTGGACATTTTGGGTTAGGTTTCTCCTCTTATACACATTTTACATCCCCTATTCGTCGTTATAGCGATCTTTTAGCACATCGCTTAATTACTGCACATCTGCAAAATAATACAAAGGCATTGCAATATATTATGCGTGAAACAAAAACCATATTAGCACACATTAATAAAAGAGAAGTGCAATTTGATTCTATAGAATCATATTACAAACGTTTAAAGATGCTTAGATATGCACAGAGCATATTGCCTTTTAATGATGAAGCCCTTGTATTTATGGTGAGAAAAAATATTGCTTATGGTTTTCCTTTACATCAAGTTGGTTATTGTAGTGTTGAGATTGCTTGTCAAGATTGTCTTGTAAATATGCACGAAGTTGTACAGATTCAAATAAATGATGTCGATTTTAATACATTGAGTTTAAAGGCAGTGCTTATTCATCAAACATGCAATAAAATTAATGATTAATAGTTTATAGTGAGGGAATATATGAGTGTAATATTTAGAATCTTAGGTAAAGGTATAATGGTTATTTTACCATTTGCGGTTGTAGTGTGGTTACTTTTTTTTCTGTTTGGAATTTTGGAGGGTATATGGGTTCTTATACTTGATATGGTTCATTTTGTTGTCAAAAAAGTAGCAAATGAGAATCTTGATACAACAATCCCTAGCATTGTTGTAAGCGTGGGATTAATTTTAGTTATGTTTTCTCTCATTCTTTACATTGGCTATAAATTTGAAAAGCGTCAAAATGCAATTTTTATTAAATTGGGCGAGTGGGCATTATCTAAGATTCCTATTATGGGAAGTGTGTATTATACGATCAAGGATTTAGTGAGTATGATAGGAGGTAGTTCAAAGGACAAGTATTTGGGTGTTGCCTATGTAACTATTGGAGAGGGTGAGATTTTAGGCTTTATTACAAAAGAAGAGGGTGAATATTTTTGGGTATTTTGTCCGCTTACCCCACCTACTTCAGGACTTCTATTAAGGATTCATAAAAATAAATTAAAAAAGTCTTCAATGAGTGTGAGTGATGGCTTAAAAAAAGTATTATCATTTGGTATGAAATAAAATCTTAAGATAGGAGAGAAATATGCCAATTAAAAAAAGGGTGAAAAAGGACAATGAGGGAGAAAAAAGCGGTATCCCGTTATACACGCCATTAAAATATAGTCTTGAAAAAAGTGGTATGGATAGTGCAACTGCAGGGCAAACTTCATGGCTTTTTGTAAGTCTCCTCATTGCTGTGGTAATGAGTGGGTTATACATCCTTGTTACCTCTGTATTTGATTTGAAGCTTCCAGAATCCTTATCTCATAATCCATTTTTTGAAAATGGCTTTTTATTTATTGTGGTGATTTTACATTTTTGTATTGTTATGTTGCGTTTAAAGTATTTGCTTGTGAATACACTTTTTGTTATTGCTTCATATATTGTGCTTTCTGTGTTGCATTTACGCGATATTTATGTTCTTTTGTCGTTAGGTTTTGTGCTTTTTATTATCTATTTATTGACGCCAATTTATTCATGGCGTATTAAAATGCTTGATGGGATTTTATATTTTGTATATGCTATTACTGCGTTGCTTTTGACTTATACATGATAGGCGTTTGGGTTTATGTATGTAGGATTTATGTGTAGCAACCCAATAATCCCCTTTTTTCAACACTTTTTGTTATAATTTTATTTTTAATTTGATAAAGGGGTTTTATGCAAGATAAACACTCAAATACTAAAAACGATTTAGATTCTAAGAAGTGCCCCCTAAGCCCTGCGACCACGCAAATACCAGAAAATTTAGATTCTATGCTGAATACAGATGATGATACAGAATCTATAAGAAGCACCAAACAGACAACACAGAATCTATCTTCTACAGATAATGCAGAATCCAAAGACTTGCAAACGGATATGCCACAAGAAACAAAATCACAAGATAAAATTATAAATGTTTTACTTGGTGTTGGACTATCTCTTGTTCTAGGTGTGATTGTTTTTTGTTTTGCATATTTTTATTTACATGCAACATTAAAGGTTTCAATGCTTATTGGTATTATGGGCTTACTTATAACGCTTTGGACAAATAAAGCTTTGCCTATGGGTGTTGTATCCTTGCTTCCTATTATTCTATTTCCAAGTTTTGGGATCTTAGACACAAAAAGTGCAACAGCAAATTATGCAAATCCCATTATCTATCTTTTTTTAGGCGGTTTTATGATAGCAACTGCAACAGAGAAGATAGGATTGCATAAAGTTATAGCCAAATGGTTTTTAGCACGATTCCCCAATAATACAAAAGGCGTTATTTCTGCTTTAGGTGTAGCATCTGTGACGCTTGGGACAGCCCTTTCAAACTCCACGGTTGCACTTTTGTTATTACCTGTTGCAATGTCAATTACAGATAATAAGGTTTTACGCACAAGATTTTTACTTGCAGTAGCTTTTGGTGCAAGCATTAGCGGCATTACTACACCTATTGGAAGCCCACCAAATCTTATTTATCTTGGTTTTTTAGAATCTCAGGGTTTAAGCGGTATTAGCTTTACAACATGGATCTTTATGATGGCACCATTGACCTTTTTAATGCTATTTATGATGATAAAAATTCTGTCTTATGGTGTGAGTGATCAAGCACTCAATCTTAGTGTATTTGATTCTGTTTATGTGAATGGAACTCATAAAAGACTTTTAGTGTTTATTGCTGCATTGCTTGTCATATTGCTTTTAAACTCCCCTATAAGACCATTTTATGATGGGATTGGTTTTAATGAAAATATTGTTTTACTTGCTTTTGGATTAATGATGTTTATCCCAAAGATAGGTTTTTTAGATTGGGATGATACAAAGTCTATACCTTATGAAATTATCTTTTTATTTGGTGCTGGATTTTGTATTGCCACTGCATTTTCACAAGCAGAACTTGGGGGTGCATTTGTATCGTTTTTTGCACATTTTGATGGTTTGCCTCTCATTGTTTTAATCTTTCTTGCATGTGTATTTGCGATTGTTGCTACAGGATTTTTATCAACTACAGCACTGATTGCTATATTGCTGCCTATTATAGAGGTTGCGACCCAGTCATTTTTGAGTGATGCTTCGCGTGTTTTACTTATGCTTGTTATAACAATCTGTGCAAGTTTTTCATTTATGATTCCAATCAGTACTCCACCAAATGCTATAGTATTTGCACAAGGTGGCATTAAAGCATGGGACATGATACGATTTGGCTTTTTACTAAGTCTTGTTGGTATTGTGTGTGTTACGCTTTTTTCTGTATGGTATTGGTGGAGCTTCCTTGAGGTAAAACCACTTGGTTAAAGTAAGATTCTAAAAGGATAATTATGGAACACAAAAAAACACAAAAAAGTACGCGACAAACCTCAAGAAATAAAACTTATGTTGCTAAAAAAAATACAAATATAACTCAAAATCGCAACAGCTATCATAAAAAAGGTGCAACTATTACACAAACGCAATCCGCAGTTACAGCAAAAAAAACTCAACACACACAAATAATGCAAGGCACAAAGGCTTATAAATTGCTTGCTCTGCAATGTAACATTTCTACTAATAAGGCAAAAGATTTAATCGATTCTGGTAGAGTGAGTGTTAAAGGTAAAAGGCTGCTTATAGCACGCACATTGCTGCCACTTAATACCAAATTTGATGTCCTTACTACACCTTGTGCCGTGATATTTGAAGATAATGATATAGTAGCTCTTGATAAGAGTGTAGGGGTTGAAAGTTACAATTTGCTTAAAACCTATCCACATTACAAGCTTATTAATCGTCTTGATAAAGATACAAGTGGCGTGATTTTACTTGCAAAAAATGAAAAAATGCGTCAAAATGCAATACAGGCATTTAAACAGAAAAAGGTAGAAAAAGTATATTTCGCCCTGATTGAAGGTAAAGTGTATGAAGAAATTGTTATTGAAAAAAAGATAAGTACGCAAAAGGATTCTAAAGCAAAAAGCCATATTAATGATCATGGCTTACATGCACAAAGCATAGTTACGCCAGTGCAAACTTTTACATATACAACTCTTGTCTCTGTGCAAATCCCAACTGGTAGAACTCATCAAATACGCATTCATCTTGCAAGTATTAAACATCCTATTGTTGGAGATATTATTTATAATAAAACAAGCAAGATCAAGGCAAAACGACTCATGCTACATTGTCAGAAAACCTCACTTTTAGGTTATAGATTTGAAAGTGGCGTGGATATACATGAGGCATTTGAGATTAATGATTAAAGTCTTACTTGTGTTAGATAGTTTAGTTTAGCACGTATTACTGGGATATCTAAAATCATTTTATTTTTACGCATAGGTTAATTTTATGATTTGCCAATATATGAAAATATAGAAATTTAGTTTCTAAAACTCTTCTATAAGAGATTTATAATCTTATTAGAATCTAAAATAGAGTTAGATGTAGCCTATCTATGCTTTTACCCAAATAGGTAGAAATACTAATAAGCGACATGCTCATAAAGTTCTATTACTCCTAAACCATCTTGTATGAGTGTGCGTGTTACTCTTTGATTTTCCCTGCTCAAGCAACCACTTAGGTTAAAAAAAAGCGTCTTGTCATCTTTTCGCCAGAGCGTATAGGTGCACTTTACATTGTATGAATTTATGAAGGTGTAGTTATGCTCTTCATTGTCTTTTGGCAAACCAAGGTTAGAAAGCTTAGATAAATGTGCGATGCGATCTTTCTCGTTTGTTGTATGATGGTGTTTTAAGTATAAAACTAGGTTTTCTAAGAAGATTCTATGCATCATATCAATATTTGCTTGTGGATAAAAACATTTTGTAGCATAACACATAATGCTGCCATCACAAACTTTTTTTTGCCAGTTCTCATCGCACTTTGCTTCCTCTACATAGTTGTTTTGATTGAAGAGTATTTTTATACGCTTTATAGTTGCGTCTAACCATTTATTTTTTGTCTTGGAATCTGTTGGCTTCACAGAATCTTGTGTTTGACTAGATTCTATTCCCCTTTTTGAATCTAGCCTAGAATCTGCTATCACAAGATTTAAACATACTATAAAACCTAACATGCTTTTATATATAAAATTCATACAACCCCTCTCCAAACAAACTCTACAACATGCATTGCTTTTAATAAATAAAGGTATTTTTTTAATATAAGACGTATTTTTAGATACCTTTTACTTTGCGATCTAGCCTGTCACTCTCTTTAATACCACATATTGTTTAAGATTTTCAATCCTTTTTGTATCACAATCTTAGTTATTAAGTCTGTTGTCTATTATCTATAATAGATGCCCTATTTTACAATTTTTGTTTAAATTATTATCAAATTATAGGACTAAACCCTGTTTGTATGTGCATATTCTAGTGAATATGCAGATGAGATTAACCATCTACACTACATATTGTAATAATACTTATAAAATATTTGGTATTTTATAAATGTGCAAATTTATATCGTGCTTGTATGTAGAAACTCGCACCTGCTACACGATAAAAATCATAATAGCGATTATTAGTCATATTTAAAAAGCTCATTGATAGATCAAGGTTATTCTTAAAAATATAGCCAAGTTTTGCGTTTAATGTAAATTGTGCATCATATTCACCAAATGTGCGATAGAGTGGTAGCGAATTAATATCATCATTATAAAATGCCGATGTAAAGTATGCCCATAAAGACGCATATAACCCCTTATCTTCTCCATAATTTAAGCTAATATTTGCCATATGCTCTGGAGTATCCACTAATTGTTTGCCAATAGATTCTGGCTGTGATGGGTTTTTTAAAACTCTTGCTAGAGTAAGTGTATAATTGCCATCAAATCGCAAGGATTTCCAGATTGGTATCTGAAAACTTAACTCAACTCCATTAATCCTACCATATCCTGCATTTGCATACATAAAAGGACTAATATTTGTTCCTGCACCTTGTCTATAAATCATATTAAAAAGTTCTGTTTGAAAGTAATACAGGCTTAGATTCCCATGATCTGTATTAAATTCTGTCCCAACTTCAAAGCTTATCCCTGTTTCTGGTTTGAGGTTTGGCGATGTAAGCCATACGATTCCGCCATGAGAGGCTTGATACTGTTCACGCAATGTTGGCATTCTAAACCCTGTTCCAACACTTGTTTTTAATATCCACCATGAAAATGGCATATAGTTGAGTGAGAACTTAGGACTAAGTTGCGAGGTGTGATTATTTGTTAAGTTAAGTTGTTTGTCATTGGCAAGTGCTCCAAAAACATAACCCTGAAAATTCAACCAGTAATCATAACGCAATCCTAATGTTGTGCTCAACGAATCAAGCCATTCAGCTTCCCAATTTAGATAACTTGAGGCTACAAAGGACATACCCCCATATCCTCGGTATGCGTTTTTATTGACACTTGTTTTATCTTTCCAATTACTTAAATGATAACTTGGTGAATCAAAGTTTAAATAGCGTAATTGAAGTGCAGTAGCAATATTATGCTGCTCATTAATATGAGTGTGATAAAGTACATCAAGATAGTTACTTGAGGTATAAATGTCTTGTGTGTATCCTAGTCCACCTGCTCGTGTAGCTTGTCCCTTTAACCCATCGATCCATCGACTGAATAAATTAACACTTGATAGTGAGATTCTTAATTCCCCTTCATCAAAATATTTCATATACACAACATTGCCCAAAAAATGCGTATATGATCCATAACCTCCATATCCTGATCCCACAAATGGATCAATTGTCCCTGAGTTATTATTTGGCACTTCAAAGACTGGTTTACCATTAGAATCTGTTATCAATGTGCGTGGATTCACAAATGTATAATTGTGATTTGATACACTAAACATACTTGAGAGCATACTGGTATCTGAAAGATCATATTCTATTTTTAATCTAGTGTCCCATATTTGCCACTCTCTTCTGCCCTCATCACCAATAATGTATCGACCTGCTTTATCAAAATAGCCTCCATTTATACCATTTGGTTTGGAGGTGAGATAAACTGGAGTGCTTGTATAACCTTGTGAGTTATTCATACCAGCACTCAATTTTATACGTAGCTTTTTATCAAGAAACGCGTTACCAACACTAAAATATAATCTTGTTAGGTTTTTTTCCGCTGTATTGGGGATAAATTCATTACCATAACCTGCTAATGCTTCAACTTCGAATTTGTTTGGCATAGAAGTGATGAAGTTAATAACTCCTCCAATAGCATTTGTACCATATAAACTTGAAAATGCACCTCTTGCTACTTCTACTCTTTTAACATCGTATAATGAAATTTGATTTAAGAGTCGGTTTTCGCCCTCCAGATCTGTCAAGATAACACCATCAAGCATAATAAGTGTACCATAGTTAATCCCTCGTATTTTTATCTTTGGGCGTGGATTAAAACTTACATCATTGTCAATTCGCACGCTGACAAGTTTTTTAACAATGTCAGTTATTTTATTATTTGTCGTTGTATTGATTTCTTGTTCACTAACTGTGCTAATGTTACCTGGTATTTTTGAGACATCGGTTGCTAGTGCATTACCTGTTGTAACAATAGAATCTAGGCGTTTATAATGAGCTTCATGCTGCAAGGGTGATTTTGTGTCTGCAGCTACGGAGTTTGTGTTGGTATGTATTTTTTCTATGTGATTATTTATTGCCACCTTATGTTTGTTTGATGCAGATTCTAAAAATACATGAGAATTAGGCGTATTATTAAGACTAAGTCCCAACAGAGTGTTAGTATAGCAACCACATAAGATTGCAACAATCAATTTCTTATTAATATAAACATAAAGTTTTTTGTCTCCTGATGTGTAATTGAGCATTTGATTCCTTCATTAAGCTTTGCTGTATTATATATTACAAATATTAAAAGAAAATAATTATTATTTTCTTTTAATATTTAAAGGGTATTGTCAAGTGTGGATAATTTATTTTAAGATTTTTTGTTGTGGAATGCTAGGGTAAGATTTTCCTAAATTACTCCTTGAGGGCTTATGGTTCGCAAATAACCATTTTCACTTAACATAACATAAAGTTTTCCTAATACTGCTTTTTTTGTCTCCACGTCTAAATCACTATCTTCTATGTGTTGCTTCAAGATTCTTTCAATTTCTTTTGTGTCATAATCTAAGTCATCTAACACATCAACTATTGTTTGTGCTTCTAGTAAATTTGCGATTTCATACCCCTTATTAAGCTCATCATCAAATATAATGCTAAATTCTGTTGGATGTGTAAAAAGATTATGTCGCATGCCTAGCACCTCTTGATATGCTCCAACAAGGAAAAAGCCTAAAAAATATTCTTCTTTTGACACATCAACATCGTGCAAAAAAAGTGGCATTTGTGGATTAAATGATATTTCGCCATCACTATCACAGGTAATATCCCATAGGCTTGCAGCACGAGTTGGACGACGATTTAATCTATCAAGTGGCATAACAGGGAAATTTTGCTCTAATCCCCAATAATCAGGTAAACTTTGGAAAAAGCTACAATTTAGCAAATATCTCTCTTGCACACTTTTTTGTATTTTCAATATCTCGTTATGATTTTTATACTTTAATAGCTTAATGACCTTTTTTATAATCAAATGCACGAGCACTTCTGTATTGCTTCTATCTTGCAAATCAATATATCCTAAATCAAAAAGTGTAAGTAAAGATTCCATATGATCAAGACTATCATGCAGATACTCTATTGCATTCTTTTCTGTGATAGAATTATATAAGTCGTTGAGTTCTTCTACAAGTGGCGGATTAGAATCTTCCTTCAGCTTTAATGCACTTTCCTCATATTCTTGTGAAAATAGTTCTAATACAGGGGCTACTAAAACCGCATGTGAAGCGGATATAAAGCGACCAGATTCTATAAAAATATCAGGTTCTAACTCATTTTTGTTCTTAGCAATCTCTTTTAAACTAAAGACTACATCGCCGCTAAATTCAGCTAGAGTATAGTTTTTACAATTCATACTTTCATGCTGTGCATATTCCACCGCCAATCCACCACCAATATTTACTGCAGTAAGATTTTTGGCCCCCATTTTTCTAAGCTCTGCATAGATATTGCCAACCTCTCTAATTGCTTTTTTCAATGGCGAGATATCACTGATTTGACTACCAATGTGAAAATGTATCATTGTGAATTTATGCAAAAGCTTTGAATGTTCTAATATCTTCATAGCTTCTAAAAGCTCTGTGGAAGTTAATCCAAACTTAGAGGTGATACCACCACTCTTTGCCCAAATACCAGTCCCAACACTATGCAAACGTATTCTTAGACCAATATTGGGATAAGGTTCTGCCATTTCACTTGCAATTTCTATAATGGTTTTTAGCTCATTTAGTCCTTCTATTGTGAGCGTGATGTCATGTCCCATATTTGCAGCAATAAACCCTAGCGAAATCATTTCCTTATCTTTAAACCCATTCACTGTTATAGGACTGCCTTTATTTGTGTAAGCCATAGCCACGATAAGTTCTGATTTGCTTCCAGCTTCCAAACCATAGCATTTATCGTTGCTAAGCTCTACTAGAGGTAAGACGAAGTTTGGCATTTGATTAACTTTTAGAGGGAATACCGCTTTAAAGCAGCCCTGATATTGATACTCCCGAATGGCAGCGTGAAAAGCTTCATAAATTTTTGTAATTTGATTCTCTATTAAATGCGGAAATCTTAAAAGCAATGGTCCTTTATATCCCTTCTCTCTCGCCTCTCTTACAATATCGATGAGTGCGGGTTTTACCTTATAATTCACCTTGACCACGCCATCATCAATAATAAAATCATCATTCGACCATAACTTAATGCCATAATCAACCATAATGCCTCCAAATGCTAACGCACATCTATATTACATTTATTGGTGTCGCCCATTTATTATCAACAAAAATAAATGCAGAATATAAAACAGATTCTAGCAAATTTTATTCAAAAATGAAAAACTACATTTTATAAATGACATGGTTATGATATTTTGTAAAAATGTAAATAAACTAAGAGGATATAGCTTCTTTATGGCTATCTATGGGGTGATTCTGCTTTCTTTCTTGTTTGGTTGTTTATGATGTAATATGTTAATGTAGTGAAAAAATTAAGAAGCAAGTAATATGATGAGCACAGCCCAATATGATTTAGATAAAAATATTTTTAAAGGTTTTATTATTTGCACTTTAAGCATTATGTTTTTAAAGCACTGAAATGTAGATTCTAAATACAATGTTATACCTTTCTGCAATATTTAAGATTATAAGTCAAACATTATATGTTTGACGTAGTAAAACAAATTTTATATAAAAAATCATAAAACTCATAATCTTATTGTATAATTTTAGCTTTGTGGAAAAACTCACATGTCAATCCTAAAGATTGGTTGTCCTTTGTTTGCACATCTTAGATTCATGATAAGCTTAGTTGCAAACTAAGGGTTAATGGGCATGGTGGCAAAACCAATTCACAAAATTTTATTATTAAATTTTAAGGAGCTTATGCTATGGTTACTATGAAAGATTTGTTGGAATGCGGTGTACATTTTGGACACCAAACAAGAAGATGGAATCCAAAAATGAAGAAGTTCATATTTGGTGTACGCAAAAATATTCATATCATTGATTTACAAAAGACATTGCGTTACTTCCGCTACACTTATAATGTTGTACGTGATGCAGCAAGTGAGGGTAAAGTGATTATGTTTGTAGGGACAAAAAAGCAAGCAAGCGATACGCTAAGAGAATATGCTGAAAAAGTAAATGCACCTTATGTAAATTATCGTTGGCTTGGTGGTATGTTGACAAACTTTAGCACTATTAAAAAATCGGTGAGAAAACTTGAGATTATTGAAGAAATGGAGTCAAGCGGACAAATTGATCTTTTGACAAAAAAAGAAAAACTCATGCTTTTGCGTAAAAAAGAAAAACTTAATAAGTATCTTGGTGGGATAAGACATCTTAAAAAAGCCCCTGACATGCTTTTTGTTGTTGATGCACTGAAAGAAAGAATTGCAGTTGGTGAGGCAAGAAAGCTTGGTATTCCAGTGGTTGCGCCACTTGATACAAATTGTGATCCAGATTTGATTGACTATCCAATTCCAGGAAATGATGATGCGATTCGCTCTATCCAGCTTTTCTGCAAAGAAATAAGCGATGCAATTACAGAAGGGCGAGAGATGAATGGTGCTGAAGGTGAGGAAAATGTAGTAAGAACAGAACCTTTACCAGCTACAGAGGATGAGAAAGAAGAAGTAATGGCAGAATTGCAAGCAGAAATGGAAAAAGAGTTTCAAGCAAAAGAAGGAGAATAACAATGCGTGATGAGACAAAAGAAGCATTGCAAAATGCAAAAGAAGCAATAAGCGAAGCAGGTAAGCAAATCAAACAAGAAGTACAAGAAATTTCTGCAAAGGTTGTAGCAGAATTGCGTAAAAAGACTGATGCGGGCATTATGGAATGTAAAAACGCATTAAAAGAGTGCAAGGGAAATATTGAAGAAGCAATCGAGTATCTACGTAAAAAAGGGTTAAGTAAGGCTGCTAAAAAGGCAGATAGGATAGCTGCTGAAGGCGCTATTGCAATGAAAATTGCTGATGATTTTACAAAGGCAACTCTAGTTGAAGTAAATTCTGAAACAGATTTTGTAGCCAAAAATGATGACTTTCAAGAGATTGTTGCAAATATTCTTGATTTAGCTTTCAAACGTTCGCTAAACACAACAGAATCTTTAATGCAACTTAGTGTTAATGGTGAATCTTTTGAAGATTACTTGAAGCAAAAGATTGCTATCATCGGAGAGAATATTGTTATCCGTCGTGTTGCTACTATCACTTGTAAGCCAAATCAGCTTATTAATGGGTATTTGCACCATAATAAAAAGGTTGGTGCAATAACACTTTTGAGTGTTGAAAAAGAAGAGAATGTGTCTAAATTAAGCGAGTTTAGTAAGCTTTTAAGTATGCATATTGCATCAATGAAGCCAAAGTTTTTAAGCTATAAAGAACTTGATAAGGACTTTGTAGCAAAAGAGAGAGTGGCAATTGCTGCTGAACTTGAGAAAGAAAATGAGGAACTTGCAAGACTAAAAAAACCATTACATCGTATTCCCGAGTTTGTAAGTCGCAGTGAGCTTACAGAATCTGTGCTACAAGCAAAAGAAGAAGAATTGCGTGCTGCATTGAAAGCTGAAGGAAAACCAGAGAAAATTTGGGATAAAATCCTTCCAGGGCAACTAGATCGTTTTATCCTTGATAATACAATTTTAGATCAAAGACTAACTTTACTAGCACAGCTTTATGCTCTTGATGATAAAAAAACTATCACACAAGTGCTTGATGAGAAAAGTAAAGAATTGAATGATAATATACAAGTTGTATCATTTACAAACTTTGAACTTGGTGAGGGTATTGAAAAGAAAGTGGATAACTTTGCTGAAGAAGTTGCAGCACAAATGAAATAACTTCTTAATAAATGTTGATAGTTCATTGGCCTATCAACATGGAATACCATACAAATCTATGCAATCTATATTGATATAGATGATATCATCTTGTAAAAATATATTGAAGCAAAAGTATATAACATTCAAGATGATGATATTTAAAGTGTATAAATTATGGAAAAGCAAAATAGTGATGGAATCTTTAATATATGTCTAGAAAGATTTCAAGGCATTTTTATTTCAATTACATTTTTTATAGTTTTGTTTTTTCATACTTTATATGGCGAACAAAATATAGTCCAATTGCAAGAATCACCTCCCACAAAAGAAGCACAATCTTATTCAAATCCCATTCATAATCCACCAGTTAATACATATAAATTGCAAACATACTCCATCATCCATGATCTTCGCACAGCATTTGAGCCCTACTCTAGTATGGATACACAATATAAAGTTATCTTAAAAGAGTATAATGCAATGCTAAAAAATATGCAAGATTCTAATAATCACTCTTTAGGCACTATAGCTATACCAGAAAGATTAGACTCTAGAACCTCTCATACACAAAAACCCACACCCACAAACACAAAACAAGATCGTACATCACAACAAGAAGTGTATAATTTAGAATCTAATCTCTATCCACTTTCTCAAGAGATACCGCGTGTATACACATCTCAACTAAACTTAACGCCAGATTCTAAATATAGCCCACTAGATCCTACAGCCAAGCAAGGAATGAATTTCACAGACATGTATTCTACTTACGCAGATTTTCTATCCATTCTTGATGCTTCCTGTTGTTCTGTGTCATTACCAAATAATGTTATCAATAGCTTTGATTTAAGAGGTTCAAAACAAGCTTTACAGCAAATAGAAACTAGATTAAAAGATTCTACACAGGGGGTTGATGTGCAATCTAAAGATATGCAAAACCACACAAATATACAGAATCTAGCACGACAACAAAGTATAGCAAATCAGCAAAATAACACAAAAACAGATATTGATATAAACCTACTTGCTCCAAAGTGTATAAAAAAGAGGTTTAATATTACAAAGGATGAAAAATTAAATATCCATACATTATTACACGCCCTTGCAAAAGAGTGTGATTTTTCCATACAATATACGCATAATGCTAAGCAAAACCTACATAATCATCAAAATATAACGCTCAATATACGCGACAAGCCGCTTGATTTTGTATTAAATATGCTTTTAGGTAATATGTTTTATACCATAGATTCCAATCGCTTGATCATCAGCGATATTTCAATGCAAATGTTTACAATCAATTATATTTCAAGCACAAGAATGGCACAGAGCAGCACAGATGTCTTATTCTCACAAGAACAGCATGATAACTATAATATGGGATATAATGGATTCTATAATAGTATGATTCCAAGCTATACACAAAGTTATGCGTGGCAAAATAATCCAGCAAATACGCAAACTTCACAAAGAGAAAATCAGAGCATGTCAGGCTATCTTGATAACCTCTCATTGCGTAATCAACTGCGTTCTCAAATGAGCACAGCCAATACACGTTTTGGAAAAAGTGGAACAAAAGTGTATTCTCTTGATGAGATTAATTTTTGGGCAGATATAGAATCTAAACTGCACATTATGCTTGATACAAAGCTTGGTGATAAATTTATGATTGATAAAGGTGCAGGGCTTATTGCTGTATGGACTACAAAGCAGAAGATGAGAGAAGTCTCACATTTCTTGCAAAATTTGGAGCAAAAGATGAATATGCAAGTAGCCATTGATGTAGAGATTTTATCACTCATGCATTTTCAGACCAATAATGTAGGTATTGATTGGCAATCAATATTTTCTATTCTCAATCCGACACAATCAAATCTCAATCTATCGTTTGGTGGTGGTGGTGCCATGCTTACGCTTGGAAATAATAATGCTGATTTGCAAAGTATTTTTAATCTCTTACGCACCTATGGTGATTTGCGTAGTCTTAGTAATCCAAAAATCATGGCATTAAACAATCAGCCCGCACTCATTAGTGTTGGCTCTGTCCTGCGTTATACACAAAATCTTGTGTATCAATCCAACAATACAAATACGACAATTCAGAATACAAGCACACAATATCCAAGTATTTTTGCTGGGATCTTGCTTGATATTACTCCCTCAATTAGTGAAGATTCAGTAATTTTACGTATAAATCCCTCCATTACAAAGACAAAAGATCCAGAGATGGAAAACATTGCTCAAGCATTAAGTGCACCACCAAACCTTAGCACAAATCAGCTCTCTTCAATCGTCAGACTAAGAGATGGTGAACGGGTGATTATTGGCGGATTACTCAGTAATGTTATCCAAAATACAAGCCAAGCAATCCCAAAAATGGGTGAAAATAAATGGTTAAAAAATATTTTTGGCAAACAGAGTAATATTAATCGTAATGAAGAATTAATTATAATTATCACGCCACATATCATACGACAATAATCCCTTCCTTTCTTTACACAACCAAGCCTATCTACGAGCGAATAATTGACATTTTATCGCTAGAATATACCCTTTTTAAATTAACAGAGGAATATTAGTATTTTATTACGGGGGTTTATTATATGCGTATAAAAAAAATCTTTGTGATGTATATACTATTGCATATGTATATAGCTCACGCATTAGTTAGCAATGTGGAAAGTGATACAAGGGACTTGCAGACGACACAACAAGACAAGAAAAATCATAGCCCACAAACAAAAGAATTAAAACCAACTCATAAAGAGGTTATGGAGCAAGAAGATTCTAAGTCAGAAGCCTCTAAGCAAGAAAGTGCATTGGAGAAACGCATAATAAATGACTATGCACGCACACAAATTCAGCCTTTTAAATCCGATACGCTTGATATAAGATCGCTTTTTTCATATTTTAAATTTTATGAACCATGGTATATACTACCCGCATATTATAGCTTTAGTGATATGTATAGCCCAGATTTAATGCGTACAGAGATTAAAGCACAAATTAGCTTTCGTTTGGAGTTATTGAATGATGTGGTATGTAAATTTTGTGCTTTTAGCTTTGATTATACGCAAAAAATCTATTTACAAACTTACAATGATCCACAAAGCTCACCTTTGCGTGATACAGACCTATCTCCAGGTGTAAGTTTTATATATAAAAAGCCTATTCCTATTGCCAATGGAAATGGTGGCTATTTTAATTGGTTTTCTATAGGATACAACCATGTAAGCAACGGAGAGAGAGAAAATGTAAATAGTGCCGATCCGCGTCAAGCAGAGTGGGGTGGCAATTTTGTGAGGTCCAAGGCACTTGATAGGGTGATCTTTGAAACAAACTATAGATACAAGAATTTTAATACACGCATACGCGCATGGGTAAATATTTCTGCAATCGCTTATGATGGTGCAAAGACAAATGGTGATATTGGAAAATATATAGGATATGGGGATATCAAATTCTCTTATACATATAAAAACAATCACTTTGAGCTGTATCTTAATAATATTTTTAACAACTATTTTACACGTGATTATTGGAATTGGAAGGGACTTATTGAGCTTGGATATAGCTATGGAGTAAGTAAGCATTATGCTATTTATGCACAGTATCTTTATGGTCATGGTGATAGTTTGTATGAATATAGTTTGCCTGTGAATAGAATTGGTGTTGGTGTGCGTCTGCGTGATTTTTAGGTTCTAATGTAACTTAAAATAAAAATAACTTTAGAGTGTAAGATCTCAAATTCAGATTCAAATATCTATGATATTTGATGCAGCAACACTGCATTCAAAATCTATCAAAGCGTTTTTGCTTTATCTACAAAATGCTTACATAATCTAGGCAATCACATATAGGTTTTATTGCTGCTGCTTTTGTTATGCTGGGTAATCTTTTTGCTTGGAGTGAAGAGAAGTTTACCATTTAAAAATTTATCATCAAGCAATCCATCGTGAAGTTTATCATTTTCATCAAGGTGGTATTTATGAGTCATGTCTAGTATGCGTAGGTTAGTCTAAAATTTTTGTCTAATTCGTTTTTTTGTTGCTCTAAAAGTCTTTAATCTTTTTTATCTTTGCTATACTCATTAGGTTTATAATTAGAATCTACTAAGCACAAATATCCATAATTTACCATAGCTAATTTGGCGTTATCCTCAAGTTTTTCTATTTGCTGCTTGTTATTCATTCTTAATCCCTTTTTCTAATCTCATCGCATTATATGCAATCTTTCACTTTAGGCACTCATAAGGGGTATAGCTAAAATGGCAAGAACAACACGTCATGTTTTAATATATAAATGTTTTATATCTGTTAATTGTTTCTGTCAATGTGTGGCTGTAGGGCATAAAATTCCACAATTATAACAGTATCTTTAAGTTTGGGAGTTTATTTATTGCAAATCTATTTTTGTTTACATATTTGATATCTATTCATCGTCGGGTAGCAGGGTTCTTGATAATATTCCAATTTTATAAGTTGTTTGCTCGTTAGTTAAGGTATTAGATATTACTTTATTTAACTCCCCCAATTTAATGTATCCAAACTAAAATCAAAGTAACGCAGAATCTCATTATACTTTTTATCATCATTTGAGAGTTCATTTATTTTACATATCTTTTAAATTCTTAATCACTAAGCTGCAGTCTATAAGGAGTATATAGAGGGATTATTAAATAGATAGATTCCAAACAACAAATAAGGTCTAGGCAATCTTTCAGGCAAGATAAACTTTCTTATGAATCTTGATTTGCTACCATTATATTAAACCTTGTTGCCATCTATATTATTGTCTATTTCTTGATGATATTTTTTTTGCAAGAAATAATTTGAGCATAGTTTTATTATCTTTTGCAAAATATGCTATGATAAAAGCCAATGGTATTGCTAAAATACCTGTTATTAATGGAGTGCACAGCACAAGGAAAAGTGAACAACAAGTAATCATGGCATAATATCCCTGTTTATTATTTCTAAATCGATAATTTTTACTCATAATAACACTTGCTAAAATCAAACAAAAAGCAGCACTAAGGCCAAAATGTAGCATTATTGCAGCGGTAGATCCCATGGGATTTAATATTGCATTAAACATTGCTATCCTTTCTAATTATGGAATGTATAAATTAGCTAATACAACGACATTCTAATAACTTTCTATATATTGTACCATACTATCTTGTAAAAATAAGAGAGTGTATATAAAAGCATCTACTTAAAACAAATAAATACAAAATCAGTCAAGTTTTCTTAACAAGCAAAACCACCCTGATAAATCTAGCTCTTACCTTAAACTTTATAGCTTATATGACATTAGGAAACAAAATATAAAAATACAGAAAAATACATCTTGTTTTATTATGCTTTAAGTTTTTTATTATAATAATCTCATTTTTTAAATAATAAAAAAGGATTATAATGCGTGTTACACAAGTTTTGATGAGTTTTATCCGCAGTGAATCTTTTGGTGGTATTTTTCTTGGGATTAGCACAATTATGGCACTTATTATTGCTAATTCACCATTATCGCATATGTACCATACATTTTTTGAAACACCTTTTGGCTTTCAGTTTGGTGAATATTTTGTGGGTATGGAGTTGAAAATATGGGTAAATGATGTGCTTATGTCATTTTTCTTTTTACTTGTTGGGTTGGAGATTAAAAGAGAGATGCTCTTTGGTGAGTTAAACTCTTTTTCAAAAGCTGCCTTTCCAGCTATCGCTGCATTGGGGGGCATGATAGTCCCAGGTGCAATTTATTATGCATTAAATATTGGAACCGCTTCAAGTCATGGGTTTGGGATTCCAATGGCAACAGATATTGCCTTTGCATTGGGCGTGCTGCTTATACTTGGCAAACGCATTCCTATCGCTTTAAAGGTGTTTCTTGTTACCCTTGCTGTTGTTGATGATTTGGGTGCTATTGTTGTTATTGCTTTATTTTATGGGGATTCTATACATGCTTTATGGTTGCTTGCATCAGCTGGTATCATCGTGCTATTAGTGCTCTGCAATATGCGTGGTATTAAACATTTGAGTGTATATCTTGGGCTTGGGGTTTTATTGTGGTTTTTTGTGCATGCAAGTGGTATTCATGCAACTATTGCTGCAGTTATCTTAGCATTTTGTATTCCTGTAAAAGCAAAACGAGACTTCCAAGCATTTTACGAGCAAATGGGTGTATGGGCAAAAAATTATGAACACAAACAAAACAAACAAAAATCTATACTTTTAGATCATGATAAATTAGAGTTTGTGCAAGAAGTGCAACAAAGTGCAATAAACACACAGAATCCACTCTTGAGATTGGAGCATTTTTTGCAACCCTGGAGTGCTTATTTTATTATGCCTTGTTTTGCATTTGCCAATGCGGGTGTAAGTATTGAGTCTAATTTTAATTTCAACATAGATCATATTTTTCTTGGCGTCTTCTTAGGCTTGGTATTAGGCAAGCCTATTGGGATCTTTCTTGCATCATTTTTGTGTGAAAAACTCGGTATTGCAAAACGACCTGATGGAATCTCTTGGAAATATATCTTGGGTGCGGGTATGTTAGCAGGTATTGGTTTTACAATGTCGTTATTTGTGTCTGAACTCGCCTTTGATATACATGAAGCAAAAGAATTGTCTAAAATTACTATCTTGCTCGCATCACTGACTTCATGTATTATTGGTGTTGTATTCTTGCTTTTATCTGGCAAAGCAAAAAATTAACATTTTTTGTGTTAGAATCTATGCTTTATTTTTTAGGTATGAAGGAGATATATGCAAGAGCTTATTAGTTTTTTACCATTAGCAGTTCTTATTGCAGTGTTTTATTTTCTTGTTTTTCGTCCGCAACAGCAACAAAGAAAAAAGCATGCTGCTATGGTTGAATCTTTAAAGAGAGGGGATAAGATTGTTACTAATGGTGGTTTTGTATGTGAGGTAATCAAGCAAGATGATAGGTTTATACTTGTAGAGTTGGGTGATACGCAAGTAAGGCTTGCAAAAGAGTTTGTAGCCTACAAAGTTGATGAAATGGTAGAACAAGATGATTCCAATGCAGATTCAAAGGAAGAAAAAGAATCTAAAAGCAAGCATGATAAAAAATAGAATATAGGTTAGACTAGCGTATGGCAAAGATTCACACAAATATACAAAAACCTTTTAATTATAGGTTGTTGGTCTTTATTGTTGCGTGTTGTTTTGGAATCTTGTTTAGTATTCCTTCATTTTTCCAGAATTCTGATAAATATCCTTTCTTTGATGGTTATAAAAAAATTACACTTGGACTTGATTTGCAGGGTGGATTAAGTCTTTTGCTTGATGTCGATGTTAATGAGGCAGTTAGCAATAAATACGGAAGTATGCTTAGTGATTTAAAACATGAAACAGATAAGAAAAATATGTTTATCAACAAACTAAGAATGCAAGATGATTCTATAAGCTTTGTATTGCTTGACTTAAGTAGGCTAAAGGATATGGAAGCCATCTTTGGCAAGATGGAAGGCGTAGTATGGAGTCAAAATGGGAATACGTTTAATGTAAAACTTGATGAAGAGGCTATAAAAAAAGTGCAGAGAAACGCCCTTGATCAAACAATCTTTACCATTCGTAATCGACTTAGTGGTTTTGGTTTGACAGAGCCAAATGTTTTACGCGAGGGGATCAATCAAGTCCGCGTAGAAATGCCTGGTGCACAAAGTGAAGAGGAGCAGCAAAGACTTATCAAATTGATTTCACAGAATGCACAGCTTGAGTTTATGGCAGTAGATGAAGATCTTGCAAGACGCATGATGAATGGTGAGACAATCACAGATGAAGAGGCAATGCAATATGGCTCTGTGCTATTGCCATATGCTGAAAACGACATAATAAAATTACCTCTAAAAGCTATCCCTATTCTTGATGGAAGTTCTGTTGTAAAAGCTGATTCTACGTTTGATGAGAACAAAAAAGATGCAGTGAACTTTAAGTTAGATTCTAAAGGTGCTGAAATATTTGGTGATTTTACGGGGCGAAATATCGAGAAAAGACTAGCAATTGTTCTTGATAAACGCATTATTTCTGCACCTAGCATTAGTAAAAGGATTGGTGGGGGTAGTGGTATTATTACTGGTAACTTTGATAAAAAATCAGCAAGTGATCTGGCTATCGCACTTCGTTCTGGTGCTCTTCTTGCCCCTGTTTCTGTGGTAGAAAAACGAGTTGTAGGTCCTAGTCTTGGTGCAGATTCTATACAAGCTTCTGTTATTGCCCTTGTTAGTGGTTTTATCCTGGTTGTGGGCTTTATGATTGCGTATTATGCTATGGCTGGTGTCTTTGCATCTCTTGCACTTATTATCAACCTTTTCCTGATCATTGCGATTATGGCACTTTTTGATGCCACGCTGACGCTACCTGGTATGGCTGGTATTGTGCTTACTGTAGGTATGGCTGTAGATGCGAATATTATCATTAACGAACGCATTAGAGAAGGGCTTAAATCCGGTATGGGTATAACAAAATCACTGCGTGTTGGTTATGAAAATGCTTCTCGTGCAATCTTTGATGCAAATATTACATCGCTCATTGCTTCCGTTTTACTTTATATTTATGGTACAGGTGTGATAAAAGGCTTTGCAATTACCACTGGTATTGGTATATTAGCCTCCATTATTACAGCTATAGTTGGTACACATGGGATTTATTTGTGGCTTGGTAACTACATAGAGCGCAGTAAAAACACAGCTTTTTGGTTTGGTATCAAACTGGATTCAAAAATACAGATAACAACACAACAAAAGCGTTAGTAAGGAAATAGGCATGGAGATCTTTAAACAGCAGAAAATTTTTGATTTTGTGCATTGGAGCAAGTATGGTTTAATAGCATCTATTTTGCTCACGCTTACTTCATTTTATTTGTTTTTTGGTGTGGGTTTTAATCTTGGGATTGATTTTGCAGGTGGTAGCACAGCTCAGATTCAATATACACAGCAAAATGCACCTATGGCAGAAATACGCAAACTTTTAGCAAGTGATGAGCGTTTTAAGAACTCACAGGTGAGCCGATTTGGTGCTGATAATGAGATTGTAATTAAGATTCCATTTAATGAGAATCTGAAAGTAAGCGAAATTGATACTATACTGCATACCCTACTGCAACCAAGTGGTGATTTTGCAATCAGAAAACTTGACACAGTTGGTCCGCGAGTTGGAGATGAGCTGCGTAAAAGCGCTATATTATCACTTGTTTTAGCAACTATTGCGATGATGGCGTATGTAAGTTTTCGTTATGAATGGCGTTTTGCCCTTGCTTCTATTATAGCATTGGTGCATGATATTGTTATTACTGCAGCGAGTGTTATTATTTTTAAAATCGACTTGAATCTTGAAGTCATTGCAGCATTGCTCACTCTACTTGGCTACTCGATCAATGATACCATTATTATTTTTGATAGAATCCGAGAGAAGATGCTTGAGGGCAAAAAGATGAACGCACATGAGATAATTAATGAGGCGATATCAAGCACACTTACAAGGACAACACTCACCTCGTTAACTATGTTCTTTGTAGTCTTGACACTTTATATTTTTGGTGGGCAAATTATTGTAGGATTCTCTTTGCCTTTGCTTGTTGGTATTATATTTGGCACATATAGTTCAATGTTTGTGGCACCAAAACTTGCAATTTTACTTAATTTTTCTGTTGAAGCATATTATGCAAAAGAGGTGCAGAAAGCCAAAAAACAAGAAGAAAAGAAACGTATGCGACAGCTTTATGAGGGTGGTAGGGTATAACTACGATAGGGTTGGACTACAATTTAATAGTTTTATAAGGTTTATACATGAAAAGATGTGTTATGGCTTTGTTTGTATTTATGGCAAATACTATGTTGTTTGGGAATCTTGTATATGGTGATCAAGGCATAGAAGATAAAATAGATATAAAAGATTCTATAAAACTTATGACACAGCCTGAAATAAGTAAGATATTAGAAATAAATAAGCAAGATAATACTATGCTTGTAACATTCGCAAATATTAATCTTAAGGTTGGTGAGAGTGGTATTGTCATGCGTGATTTGTCATCTTACCAAGCGATTGTGGCAAGTGTGGTTGTGGTAAGGTTGGAAGGCACAAAGGCTGTGGCTAAGGTACTTCCTTTTACACAATTAGCCCAGCCATACTTACCAACACCAAATATGACACCAGAAGTGGGTGATATAGTGATCTTTAGAAGTTTTAACAACAAAGCTTTTCTTATTGCTCCTAATGAAACAACTTATAAAGCCATTGTTGAACAATATGATTTTATAGAGTTTGTAAATTCAGATTTATTAATGGGTTTTTTAAACTCACAAGGTAAGCATGATCCAACACCAAAAATACTGCCAAAAGCATGTAATGAATATGGTGTTGGGCTTGTAT
The DNA here is from genome assembly GCF_000765905.2 of Helicobacter trogontum. Taxonomy (GTDB): domain Bacteria; phylum Campylobacterota; class Campylobacteria; order Campylobacterales; family Helicobacteraceae; genus Helicobacter_A; species Helicobacter_A trogontum. Next base: position 49,964 of record NZ_JRPL02000006.1, read on the forward strand.
TTATTGTAGGTAGCCAAGATATTGGGGTTTTTAATTGCCAAAATGTTGCTAGAATCGCAAAATATAAAAATACATTGACAGATACAACAACAAAATCTCCATTTTATACACGCACAAGTTTTGAGGGCGGTGGTTCATTAACCTACTCACTTTCATCAAAGAAAAGTAAAAATTATTTTTTATACTATGATGAGTTTTTAAAAGATTAAAGTCTTTTATTTATTGTTTCTTTGTAGTGCATCTTGGTTATTAGGCATTTAGATAAGTCCTACCACTTCCTTATAATTCAAGATTATTATGAGGTGAGATTCTTGCGTTGTGAAATCTAAAGTTTTACTTTTACTTACTAAATTTTTAGTTCTAAATTTGCTTTTCTTTCCGACTCCCACTCATTAATATCGTATGTTATGTATACGACAAATTTTCTTTCTTGTTATGTGTTATCTAACAATTATCGCAGTAATGTATATAGTTTTTGTCGTATTTTTACTATTTTTCTAGTTTAGTATTCTTAAGAATTATGCTTTTTTAATTTCATGTTATAAAAACTTAATTGGAAGCATTGTGTGCATATTTTGATAGTTTTTATGTGAAACACTGCCTTGCAGATTATATACTAATATGTTTTGTTTTCAGTTTTAATTCATTATGGGCTTTATGTGTCAAGTTATGTTTTTATGAATTATTTGCATAAACATGTATTTTTTTTGTTAAGATACATGATTCATGATAAATTTTTCAATCATAAATAAAGGGATAGAGTGAAAAGTGGTAAAAAAGGGATGAAACGCATTATAGGGGCATTCTTTTTCTCATTAGCAGGGCTGAAAGTCTGTATTAGCGAAGAGACTTCTGTTAGACAAATCCTTGCTGTGTTTGTGCTGTTCTTTATTATCGCATGTTTTTTGGGGCGTAACTTTTTTGAGATTGCTTTTTTGGTTTTACCTTTATTTCTTATGGTGTTTGCAGAATTGGTAAATACAGCTATTGAAAAAATTATTGATTTAGTTTAACCCACCTTTCATCCACTTGCACGAGATGCAAAGGATATTGGTAGCAGTTTGCAGTTTGTTTGTATGTTGTTTGCTGCTTTTATTTGGGGTGGCTATTTGCTTGTTCGTTTTATATTATAGAATCTTTAAGGATAGGCTTTGTTTGTTTCAGATAGTGAGATTCAGGAAATATGTGCTCGTTGTAACACTATAAAACCACCTTCAAATGCTATTATAATAGAGGGACATTGGGATAGTTTTGTTCAGCAAGCCTATATTACCGCCTTGCGTGCTCAAGTGCAGAAATATACTGGAGAGATTCATATTGTTTTTCAGAATGCAAAAGTTGGTATTATTTTTATGCTACTTTTACGCAACACTTTAGAATCTAGTCAGATAGAGGATGTGTATATTTATGTTGATAGTATGCAGACTGTGCGTCTTGCTTCATTCCTCTCATCAGAGCGTTACGCATTATATCTTAATGGTGAGATCTATGTTGCATTAGATAACAATGATAATGCAACAATAAAGAGCGTCCTAAATACGCCCTATAAGAACAATAAGTTAAATATTTTTTCTAGTTTTTTTAATCTTATAGGAAAGTGGTGTGTTAATTTTTATCAAACCACTATATCGTTTTTTAATTTTATGGGCATGTTATTGCATTTCTTTGTGTTGAGTTGCTTAAAACCCTCGAATTTCCGCATAAGATCTCTTATTTACCATATTTACGAACAAGGATTTAAGGCATTGCCTGTTGGACTTATGACATCTCTTATTATTGGTTATGCAATTACATTGCAAGGAGCATACCAACTAAATTCTATGGGTGTACCGATCATGAGTGTTGATACTACTGCAAAACTTGCTCTAAGAGAGATGGGACCATTTATCCTTGCTTTAGTTATTGCAGGTAGAAGTGCCTCAAGTTTTACTGCGCAGCTTGGATCTATGCGATTGACAGAGGAATTATCTGCAATGAAAGCTATGAATTTAAACATATTTTATTTTCTTATTATTCCTAGAGTCTTAGCACTTATTATTGTTATGCCATTAATGGTGTTTGCTGCAGATGCAGTCGCACTTTTTGGCGGTATGGTTGCGATTAAAACAAGCATTAATATTGGTTTTGAAACCTATCTGGAAAGATTTTATGAAACAGTTTCAATTACACATTTTTGGATAGGGGTGGTAAAAGCTCCTGTATTTGGTGCAATTATTGGTATTGTTGGGTGTTTTCGTGGTTTGGAGTGCAAGGGCGATACGCAATCAATTGGTAAAATGACAACTATGAGTGTTGTTAATGCAATATTTTGGATTATCATGGCAAATGCAATTTTTTCCTTTATTTTTACAAGGTATAATCTATGAGCAATATTGTTGAAGTCAATAATCTTACTACACATTATGGACATACGCTTATACATGATTCTATAAGTTTTTCTGTGAAAAGAGGGGAGATTTTCTCCATACTTGGTGGAAGTGGGAGCGGTAAAACCACACTTTTACATACACTTATATTCTTACACAAACCAACATCTGGAAATATTAAGATACTTGACACTGATATTTGGAAGTTAAAAGATTCCAAAAAACATACTATTATGCAAAAAATGGGCGTTGTATTTCAGTTTGGTGCACTTTTTAGCTCATTAAGTGTGCTTGAAAACGTAACAAGCTTACTTGAAGAATACTCATATTTTCCATCACACCTTTACCCAGAGATTGCAAAATTTTGGCTACATAATGTGGGACTTGATTTAAGCGTATGCAATAAGTATGTTAATGAATTAAGCGGTGGTATGAAAAAGAGAGTAGCTCTTGCAAGAGCATTGTGCACAGAGCCAGAGATTCTATTCTTAGATGAGCCAACAAGTGGGCTAGATCCCGCTAGTGCATGTAAATTTGATGATTTGATTGCATCTTTGAAAGAGAAATTTGGCGTAACAATAGTTATGATTACGCATGATTTAGATAGTATAAAAGATGTTACAGATAGATTTATTTTGCTTGGTAATAAAAAGATTGAATTTAGTGGAACGCTAGATGAGTTTGCAAAAGAAGCAAATAATGGATTGCATCAAGGCAGCCTTTTCCATTCAACTCGTGGTGAAAAATATTGGAAATATAAATAAGGATGATGTATGGAGAGAAATATTAATTATACACTTATTGGCATGATTTTTTGTATTTTAACAGTTGCAATGATTGCATTTATTTTTTGGATTGGTCGTTTTGGGATTGATGATAGAAGAGTTAAAGTTTATCATGTTTATACTCAAGATGAAGTTGGGGGTATTAGTGTAAATACACCTGTGAAATATAAGGGTATTAGTGTGGGCAGTGTAACTCATATGGGGTTTAAAAAGGATGATGTGGGCATTGTGCAAATTGATGTTGCAATCAATAAGAAAATACCTGTAAGAGAGGGTTCAGAACTCATTGTAGATTCTGATGGTTTTGTAGGTATGAATTATTTAAGATTAAGACAGAATGAAAAAGGCAGTGTGATTAAAGATGAAGATGAAGCAACACTTTTTCTAGCAAAAAATGCGATTGGCAAACTTCTTGAAAATGCGCAAGGTATGACAAGTGATATACAAGATATTGTAAGTAATGTAAAAAATATCACTGATAGCAAAAATATTGAGGATATACGCAATATGCTTATATCACTAGAGGGGACAAAGCAAAATATTGATAAAACCTTAAATAGTGCCGATAAGCTTTTGAAGGATTTAAATAAAGCATTATTACGTGGTGATTTTAATGTGAGAGAGATTCTAACACCACTTATTGATAAAAGTGGATATAGCTTACAAACGCTTAATGCTTTCCTTGAAAAAGCAAGTCTTTTTATGGATAGGATGGAGCGAGAACCTTATGAAACATTGCTTGGAAAACGTAATTAAAGGAGTGTGTATGCGGTTACAAAAAAAGTTTATATATGGAATTTGTGCTATTTTGATTATAATGTGTTTGCAAGGCTGTTTCAATGTCAATCTCAAATCAGTCTTGCCAAATCAGACTTTTTATAGTCTTGACAATGTGGTGTTAGAAGATAAATGCAAAAAGAAGCAAAATGGTTTTGCTCTGCAAGTTAATGCACTCTCACCTTATGATAGTAAAGATATTTTACTCTATAATGAGAATAATGAAATTAAAATAATACCAGATTATAAATGGATTGATTTACCAAAAAATATGGTGCGTAATGCCTTTATAAAAGTTGCTGCAAATCACTGCTTACAGATAGATCAAAACCCATCATTAAGCCAACGATTAAATATTCTGCGTCTTAATATTAATGACTTGTATGTCAAGGGTGTGGATGATTATGAGGGGAAAGTATATCTTACCTATGAAATCCTAGGATATGATATGAAACGCATACAAGAGGGCAGCATAACAACTTCAGCAAAGGGTGAGAATCCTGCGATTACCTTGCAACATGCCATGAATGAAGCATTACAAAGACTTGCTAGTGAGATAAAGAAGTGATCTTTATATTTAAGGATCTATATGCTATATATGCCACAATATTTAGGCATTCTTTGTGATGATAAGGTGTAAACCCCTTGTTAATAAGGGGTTGCAATAATGTTATATAAACATATAAATATGCGTATATTTCTTGCTATAAAGTTTACATTTTGCAAGGAGTATTTAATAAATCACAATAAAATTGCAATTATTTTTTAAGTATTTATAAGGATATGTAATGAAACATGAAAACTATAATCCAGCTGCAGTAGAATCTAAATGGCAACAAATATGGCAAGATAGTGGCGTATTTGAGCCAAGCAACGATTTCTCGAAACCAAAAAAGTATATCCTCTCGATGTTTCCATATCCAAGTGGGGCAATCCATATGGGACATGTGCGCAATTATTGTATAGGCGATGCTATGGCAAGATATTATCGCATGTATGGTTATAATGTATTACATCCTATTGGTTTTGATGCGTTTGGTATGCCAGCTGAAAACGCTGCTATCAAGCATAAAGTCCATCCAAAGAATTGGACTTACAGCAACATGGAGGTTATGTTAAAAGAATTACAGACAATGGGGTTAAGCTTTTCAAAAGAACGAGTGTTAGAAACTTGCGATCCATTATACAGCAAATATGAGCAGGAGTTTTTTATAAAAGCGTGGCAAAAGGGATTAGTCTATCGTAAAAAAGCATTTCTTAATTGGTGTCCAAACGACTTGACTGTGTTGGCTAATGAACAAGTAATAGATGGTAAGTGTTGGCGTTGTGATACTCCTGTAGTACAAAAAGAAATGTATCAATATTATCTTAAAATAACAGATTATGCAGAAGAATTACTTAAAGATTTAGAAACTTTGGAAGGTAAATGGCCACCACAGGTTTTAAGTATGCAAAGAAATTGGATAGGAAAATCCAGTGGTTTATCTTTTTCATTTGAGTTATGTGAAGATTCCAAAGTCTTGCTAGATTCCAAAATCACCACGCTTGATGTTTATACGACTCGTGCTGATACGATTTATGGTGTGAGTTATTGTGTCATTGCACCAGAGCATGGTATAGTGGATTTGCTTATTAAAAAAAATATACTTACACAAGATGATGTTAATACAATTCAAAGTATTCGCAATCAAGCTGAAAAAGAGCGTTCTAAAGCTGATAAAATAGGCATTGCCCTACCAATTTTTGTCTTGCATCCACTTACACAACAAAAAATCCCAGTATGGATTAGTAACTTTGTGCTTATGAGTTATGGAAGTGGTGCGGTTATGAGTGTGCCAAGCCATGATGAAAGGGATTTTGAGTTTGCAAAAAAATATAACTTAGCTTTATTGCCTGTAATAGAATCAAATGGCGAAAATGATGGGATAAATAAACCTAATACAGAAGATGGAATCCTATACAATAGTGATGTATTTTCAGGATTAAATAGCAAAGAAGCACGAGAAAAGATTATTGCTCTGTTTGAAGAAAAGGGTATAGGCAAGAAAACTATAAATTACAAACTAAGAGACTGGGGCATATCACGCCAACGCTATTGGGGGACACCTATACCCCTTATTCATTGCCCACAATGTGGCGTGGTAGAATCAAGCACCCTACCAGTTGAATTGCCAAATGATATTGAAATAACAGGTGAGGGAAATCCTCTTGAAAAACATGCGACTTGGAAATATACAAAATGTCCTAAATGTGGTGCAGATTCTGTGCGAGAAACTGATACTATGGACACTTTTGTGGAATCAAGCTGGTATTTCCTGCATTACACAACTCCAAAGCAATTGCGTAAAACACAGGCATTTTGTAAAGAATCATTACAATATTTTATGGAAGTTGATGAGTATATTGGTGGTATAGAGCATGCTATTTTGCATCTTTTATATGCTAGATTTTACACAAAAATGTTGCGTGATTTGGGTTATATTAGCTTCAGTGAACCCTTTTCGCACTTGCTTACACAAGGTATGGTTTTAAAAGATGGTGTTAAAATGTCAAAAAGTCTTGGTAATGTAGTAGAGCCAAGACACATTATAGATACTTATGGTGCTGATACTGCACGTTTGTTTATTCTTTTTGCAGCACCTTCTGCATCTGCACTCGATTGGAATGATAATAGTGTGGTTGGGTGTTATAAGTTTATTTGTCGTCTCATTGATAGAAAAGTGCGTGTTGCAAAGGTAGATACACTGCCAAAAATAGATACACAAACGCTAAACAAAGATTCTAAAAATGCACGACTAAAGGTTTATGAAGCATTGCAAAAACAACAAAATATATTTAATAAAAAAATTGAGGGTTATCCCTTTAATGTTGTGATTGCTGCGTGTATGGAAGCGCACAATGCTTTGTGTGCACAAGATGATGATATGGTTTTTACAGAGGGTTATTTCATTTTATTGCATATTTTAGAGAACTTTATTCCACATATTGCAAGTGAGCTTAGCCAAGAGCTATTTAATTTGGCAAATTTTGCACCTATTAGAATCGATAATGACGCATTCAAACAAGATGAAATTACTTATGTAATCAGTGTCAATGGAAAGAAACGTGCCGAGGTTGTAATGCCCACAACTGCTACAAAAGAAGAAGTGATAAGTATGGCTAAGAGTGCAGCAGAAAAGTGGCTTGATGGAGCTATTAAGAAAGAGATTTTTGTGCCAAATAAACTAGTGAATTTTGTAATGTAAATTCGTAATTATGCTGTATTAAACAGATTAGCTGTGAAATATTAAGTTGGATTCTGATCTTATGCGAATAATAGTAGGGTGTGGGCTGTATAGTGTAGGTTAGAATTAGAAGTTTTTCACTGATTCTTTTTAAGAATCCCCTTGTTTAAATAATGGTAAGAAGGAATATGAGTTTTTCCTAGGATCTTTTATTGTAGCTAAAAGAGCTCTTTGTGTGAATACTTGATTGCTCATTAATAAGGCGTTAAATACTTTTATGATTTTATCTTTCATCATACTTTTGCTATATGAAATCATGCTTACGAATAATTTTTAGATTGTGTAAATATTTAAAAAGATGAAGTATCTATATTGGATGTGAGAAGCTACATCTAGTATATTACTATAATTGCTTAGAATCTAGACAGCGTGTTTTCTATTGTTTCTTTTTGGCAATACTTTATAAGATTCTGCATTGAATATATAAGTTTTCTTGTGATACTCTTAAAGTAGACCCACTTATGTAAGATTTCTATTGGTATATATGTATGGCAAAAGTATGATAAGTCTTATTATAAATACCTCATCGATCGTTATTCATGCATTGCTTATATGCAAATGAAGATTTTCTAAGTTGATGGTGACAATATGTTTTACAACACATACTGAATTGATTAGGAGAGCTTACATGTTTTGGTTTAAGGTATGCAGGAATTGTTCATAAGAGTTTTAAGACATATTTGCAAGGTATATCCACAATGTCTTATTATAAATATTTAATCGCTCATCATGTCTTAAGTATGCGTTGATTTAATGATCTTAGATACTAAACTTTTTGTATCTATGCCTAGAAGCTCTTCAATTTTTTGTGTATTTCCATGTCTCACAAATATATCTTGTATCTCAAAGCTTATAATTTTTGGAATCTGCTTGATTTTTCCATATTCTAATTGACTAAAAGCAAACTGCATAACACACGCACCAATACCATTTGATTTATAGTTATCACTCATGATAAAAATATGCGTATAATCCCTCAAGCATGAAGTAAGCGTATCTGTGTCAAGTGGTTTGAGGCTAATAATATCAAGCAATGATGTATGGATGTTGTATTGTGTTAGCAGAGTAATCCATACATCCAATAGGCGACCAACGCCATTGCCATACCCCATAAGTAGAATTTTTTTATCTTCATTAGAATTTATATGATTTTGTCTAGAATCTTGTTTTACATATTCTAGATTATTGTATAACATTTGTGCCTTATATGATTGTAGGTTAATATTATAGGTTGATGTATTAAGTAGATTCTGTAACATGCCTTTACAAATTTCTAAAGTTTCTATTATCTGAATAGGCGTGAGGTTTGTAGATATAGAATCTAGATTTTCATTCATGTTGGCATGAGTGTTTTGCTCCTTTTTTATATCATATTCTTTTATAATAGAATCTAAACGCATATAGCATTTTTCTAACATGAATTGCCCTCTAGGATAACGGATGGCTAATGGTGAAGTTGCATGCTGTGAATATTCAAGTTGTATAGCAAGGGTGTTATTATCTCTTGGGGCAATAAGCTGTATATTTGGAATACCTTGCAAATATGCAATATCTAGCAATCCTTGATGTGTTTCGCCATCTTCACCCACAATACCAGCTCTATCAATGCAAAAAACCACGGGAAGATTCATGATACAGACATCATGCACAATTTGATCAAAAGCACGCTGCAAAAATGTAGAATATATAGCAATATATGGTTTAAAACCTTCCTTTGCCATAGCTGCCATTGAGGTTACTGCGTGTTGTTCTGCAATTGCTACATCAAAAAACCTCTCTGGCATTGTGTCCATAAGTTTATCCAATCCTGTACCACTAGGCATGGCTGCAGTTACGCCTACGATTTTTTCATTTTGTTGTGCCATGCTTAGAAGTGTATCGCTAAATACTGCTGTTGGACTTTTGATTGTGCTTTTTGTGATTGCTTGTCCTGTGTTTAAGTCAAATGGAGCAACACCATGCCATTTCTCATATCTGCCTTCAGCAATTTGATAGCCTTTGCCTTTTATGGTTTGGCAGTGTAGTAATACTGGACGATTTAAGTAAGCAACACTTTTTAATGTCGCAACCACCTCCTCTATATTATTGCCATCAATTGGTCCTACATAATCAATACCAAATTCTTCAAATAACAATCCAGGAGTGATGAGTTTAAAGCTTTCCTCAAATCGTTTGGCAATGAAGGTTGTGCCATTTGGCATTTTATCAATTACTTTTTTGATTTTTTCTTTCATAGTTTGATATAAAGGACTAGCAATTGTTTTTGATAGGATCTTGGAAATTGCCCCAATTGGCTTTGCAATACTCATTTCATTATCATTAAGTATAATAATGACTGGTAGTTTCAAATCACCCAATTCATTCAAAGCCTCATAGACTAGTCCAGCACTCATAGAGCCATCACCTATCATTACAATGGGCTTATGTGGGTCATTTCGTAATTTCTTTGCCTTAGCCACACCTACTGCAAGTGAAAGAGAAGTAGAGCTGTGCCCAGCTATAAAGTAATCAAACTTACTCTCATAGGGTGCAATGAAACCACTTATACCATGGATTTGACGCAAACTTTCAAAAGACTTATATCTCCCTGTAAGTAACTTATGTGCATAAGCTTGGTGGCTTACATCATAGATAAATGGGTGCATTGAACAATCAAATACCGCATGCATACCTATAATGAGTTCAACTGCTCCAAGCGTAGAGCTTAAATGTCCTCCATTTTTACTCACCACCTCCAAAATTCTAGCACGTATTAACTCTGCTATATTGTTTAACTCTGCCGTACTTGCATTTGGTAATAAATGATGAATGTCTTCATTATTAAGTAGTTTTTGTATGATACCGCAGGACGTGGCTGTCTGTTTTGTAGTATCAATTTGTATATCAAGTGTGTCAATTGGCGTATCAATAGGTAAAGTTGTATTGCTAGTTGTGGGTATAGACTGCTGCATTATCTTTCCTTTTATTCCTTGATATCATAATACTTGTATTGTTTAAGAATATTTGCGTTAAAACATGTAATATTATAGCATGTTAATAAAAAATGTGTTTATTACCAATAGATATGGTAGATAGAATTTTAGTTACACCATATATAAAATATATAGATTCAAAGAGTTTTAATATTGCATGATGTAATATTGTAATCGTGATTTAAAAAAGGAAAAAATATGAATAATATACAAGAAATAAATATACCATTTACGCATTTGCATTTACACACAGAGTATTCGTTGCTTGATGGAGCAAATAAGCTAGATGTCTTAGCAAAACGCATTAAAGAGCTTGGCATGAACAGCGTTGCAATGACAGATCACGGCAATATGTTTGGGGCTATTGAGTTTTATAAGATTATGAAGAAGGCTGGGATTAAACCCATTATTGGCATTGAGGCTTACATTCATAATAAAGAGGATTTGGGTGATAAATCTCCAAATACACCAAAATTTCATATATGTCTGTATGCAAAAAATGAAGAGGGATATAAGAATCTTATGTATCTATCAAGTCAGAGTTTCATACAGGGATTCTATCGTACTTCAAGGATTAATAAAAAGATTCTAAGAGAACATTCTAGGGGTATTATATGCTCTTCTGCATGTCTTAATGGCGAGATTTCATGGAATCTAAACCTTAGTCCATACATGGATAACAAAAAGCGAGAGAAAAAAATTATCATGGGTGCAAAAGGATATGATGGTGCAAAAGAAGCGATACATGAATATCAAGATATTTTTGGAGATGATTTTTATATTGAGATAATGCGACATGGCATTGCTGATCAACGTTTTATTGATAATGATTTATTGCGTTTAAGCCTTGAAACAGGTGCAAAGCTAATTGCTACAAATGATGCGCACTACACTAATAAAGAAGATTCTAGTATGCAAGAAGCAGCTATGATGATAGCTATGGGAACTGATGTTAATGATCCAAAAAGGTTGCGACACACAGTCCAAGAGTTTTATATAAAAAGCCCAAAACAAATGCTTGATTTATTTATGGATATACCAGAAGCAGTTTATAATACGCAAGAAATAGCTGATAAATGTAATCTTAGCATCGATTTAAAAGATGACAAAAATCCCCCAACACCACCAAGCTTTAAGTTTGCAAAAGAGTATGCAAAAAATGAAGGCATTGCAATACAAGATGAAGCGGAGTATTTTGCTTATAAATGTGAGCAAGGTTTGACAAAAAGGTTAGAGCAAGTAGATAAAGAATATCATGAGGTATATCATAAGCGACTACAAGAAGAAATTAATATTATCACGCAGATGAAGTTCCCTGGATATATGCTTATAGTTTGGGATTTTATAAATTATGCAAAGCAAAATAAGATTCCAGTGGGACCAGGTAGGGGAAGTGCAGCAGGTAGTCTTGTGGCATATTGTTTAGAGATTACAGATGTTGATCCAATTAAGTATAATTTGCTTTTTGAGCGGTTTTTAAATCCAGAGCGTATATCAATGCCTGATATTGATACTGACTTTTGTCAAAGAAGACGTCCTGAAATGTTTGAATATATGAAGGCAAAGTATGGTGAATATAATGTTGCACAAGTTATCACTTTTGGTAAAATGCTTGCAAGAGGCGTAATACGAGATGTGGCTAGAATCTATGGTATGTCTATTCCAAATGCGGATAAATTCGCAAAGCTCATTCCATCAAAACTTGGCATTACATTAAAGGGCTATACTGATAAAAATGGGAACCATATTGATGGAGCATATGAGTTAGAACCAAAAATCCAAGAACTGATTACAGAAAGTGAGCATGACAGAGATGAGAAAAGTAGAGGGCTTGCAAAAAAAGTATGGGACATGGCATTAAGGCTTGAAAAACTCAATAGAAACACAGGAAAGCATGCTGCAGCTCTTGTGGTAGATTCTGAAAAAGAGTTATGGCATAAAGTTCCTTTATATGTGAGTGAGCGGACAAAAGGGGTTATGGTAACGCAATATTCCATGAAATACTTGGAGCCAGTTGATTTGATCAAATTCGACTTTTTGGGATTAAAGACGCTAACTGTAATACAAGATGCACTAGATATTATAAAAGATACAAACAATATTGATATTAATCTCTCGACACTTGATGTCAATGATGAAAGGGTGTATAGGACATTACGTAGTGGAAATACACTTGGGATATTCCAATTAGAATCTAGTGGTATGCAGGAGTTTAATCGCAGATTGCAACCAAGTGGTATTGATGATGCAATTGCACTTCTTGCATTATTTAGACCAGGTCCTATGGAAAGTGGTATGAGTGATGAGTATATCAATAGAAAGCATGGGAGGAGCCCAGTAAGTTATACTTTTAAGGAATTAGAACCTATCTTGAAAAATACTTATGGTGTGATTGTGTATCAAGAGCAAGTTATGCAAATTGTGCAGGTGATAGGTGGATTTTCTTTAGGTGAGGCTGATCTTGTAAGAAGAGCAATGGGTAAAAAAGATGCACAAATCATGACAGAAAATCGCACAAAGTTTGCTGATGGTGCAGAGAAAAATGGTTTTGATAGAACAAAAGCAGAAGAACTTTTTGATCAGATAGCAAAGTTTGCAGAATATGGATTTAATAAGTCGCATTCAGCAGCTTATGGAATCTTAACTTTTCAAACTGCATATCTAAAAACGTATTATGAGCATGAATTTATGGCAGCAATGCTTTCAAGCGAAAGTCATAAAATTGAGGCAGTAGCCACCTATATAGATGAGGCAAGGGCTATGGGTATTGAGATTTTACCTCCACATGTGAATACTTCCCAGACAAATTTTTCAGTTATGATAGATTCTAATGGTAAAAAGAAAATTGTTTTTGGCTTGAATGCGATTAAGGGGGCGGGTGAGGGTGCTTTACAAAGTATTATTGATGATAGAAAACAAAAAGGTGTCTTTAAGAATCTTGAAGATTTTATTGCAAAGGCAAATTTTAGTAAAATCTCTAAAAAAGTGTTTGAGCCTTTAGTAAAAAGTGGTAGTCTTGATAATCTTGGTTATACACGTGCAAGTATGCTTGATAATCTTGATTATATTTGCGACTTAGGTAGAAGAATGTCTAGGGAGCGTAGTGGTGGTGGTTTGTTTGGTGCAGAAGAGTTGTGTCCTGAGTTGCAAATAAAACCTATACAAGAACTACATAATAAAAGTTTGCTTGAATATGAGTATGAGAGTTTGGGAATCTATCTTAGTGGACACCCTCTTGATGAATTTAGAAGTGAAATAGAAGCGATAAAAAATGTTGTAAAAATTGCAGAATTGGAAAATATTGCTGATGGTTCAAGGATCATGCTTATTGGGAAGCTGGAGGATTTGCAACGAAAAATAAGCAAAAATAATCGAACTTATGGTACAGCAAAACTTATGGATTTTAGTGGTAAACAACCTTTAACTTTGTTTGAAGATCAGCTTAACTTGCTTGATAGTTTTGACTTGGGTAGTCCTGTTGGAATAGTAGGAAAACTCGAAAAAGAAAGGATGGTAACAGAGGGTGAAGATGGTAGTGCTGAAGTAAGCTATAAGATTGAAATAAGAGTGCATGAGGTGCATACCTTGCAATCATGCAAAGAGATAAAATTGCGTGTGAAAAAAGACAATACAAAAGTTCAGCCAGATACGCAAGATTCTAAAACACTTGTAAAACAAGAAGTAGATTCTAAACTGCACAATGATGTAGTATATGGAGATTCTGCTCTTGATGAAGTAAATGGTATTGAGCCATTAGATTTGGTCGCTGACATGGATATAAGAAACTCGTGCTTATGCGCTTTGATGCAAAGTGTTATTACAGAGGAGCAAGTGAGTGCGATTGCAAACATCATGCGATCATCACAAGGTGATACTAGATTTGGCATTGGCTTTCAAGATAGCGTAAGTGGAAAAACTTTTATTTTTGAAAGCAGTATGTATATTGATGAAAGGTTAAAGCATAAAATAGAAGAGGTTTTACCTGATTGCACATGGAAATATTTAGCAATTTAGGATTATATCCTTGGAGATAGTAGCAATTTTTCTTAAGTAAAATTAAGAAAAATTATAAAGCAACAAACACCTAGAGTTGTTTGCCTAGATTTTGTATAGAAATTGTATAATATCTCCTTGATGTATGTCATAAGAAATTCTAAAAGATTAGAAAAAACAGAATATATAGTCTTATGCTATTCTGTGTCGAAGCGTATTTGTATTCACAAGGATTCCAAAGATTGCTCATAAGGCATTCAAGAATATAGAGAGTGGATGCAAGGGGTAATAACAGGAAATCATCATACTCATTAATGTTTGAAAAATAGGACAATTTGCAAACTTGATTCTAAGTTGTATTTTCTATCATAGTGCAATTATTTTGTTTATAACAGACTGCAAATAAACTTCATTCAAGAGTGTTTGCAAATGTTTTGATTATTCTTCCATAAGAAAAGGGGCTGTTGTGTAGGAATCTTTTTTGCTTGTTACCGCGTTTAGTCGATATTGATTTTAATCTGATGTGTTTGTTGGAGTTGTGTTGTGCGTTGTTTTAGAATATTATGTGTTGGTTTATGTTTGGTTGCATTTTCCTTTGCTAAGGGTGATTCTGGTGTAAGTAGCGGAAGTGAGGTTGAGCAACTTGAGCTTGCTGGTGGAGATTCATTTGAGTATGATATTAATAATAAAATTCGTAGAGCAAAAAGTAATGTGCAAGTTGGTGTGGGAGTGAATTTTACTCATAATGCTACTACAGGATCATTGCAAGTCAATGCTAGTGTAGCACTTGGATATAGTTATTTTTTCCATAAAACTTTTGGTATGAGGCTGAATGGTATTTTTGACAATACACAGACAAGCTACTTTGGTGGTATTGGACTAGATATCATGTGGGATTTTATCCAAACTGAACCATTTGGCTTGGGTGTGATTATTGGTAGTAGTGTGGGGTATGCGAAGGAATATGGTGTTGTTGAAAATGGTGGGTTTTTAGGATATTTTCATGCTGGAGTGGGCATGGTTTTTGATGGTGGTAGAAGTAGGCTTGATGGAGTGACTAGGATTCCATACAATAGCATTCCTAACATAACTAGGCAGCTATCAACAGATATTACTTATGTGCTTATGTATTCCTATACTTTTTAACTACAATTACGCAAAATTACCTTGTTGAATTTGGCAGAGTTGCAATTAAGTAAAAAAGTTTCTTTGTATTTACAAATGTGAATGGTTAGATCTTTTTTGGTATCTTTGTTGATTGCAATTTATCTTTATATTTTATAGCAATAGCTTTAATATATGATATTACAATACATCTGTGTTGAGGTATTGCACGAGTAGCTGATAAAATATTCTTAAAATACACAAATGTTTGTATATGTTATATGAAAGAATTCTTACTGCTTCATCTATCCTCTATGCTTATTCTAAATTGTTCAAGTACTTAAAGTCTACATGTAAAATAATGGATTTAACATTGGTTATTGTATATATAATGGTTTTTATATTGAGGGGTATTGGCAAGTTTCTAGTAGGTAGTTCAAGATTATCGTTGATTTCTTATTTTGCCTAGAATTTAAGTATCATGCAATGAATAAGTATTGTAAATATCGGAGTATTGGAAAAAATAGGAGTGATGGATGAAATTACTCAATCCATCTTTATAATAAGACTTTTTGCAAACACTGCAAGCAATTTAAATCCAAGTATAGAAGGATAAACAACTAGACGTTCTTATTTCCCTATAAGTGTCTTAATATATTGATCTGCCAAATAAAGACCATTACTTTGCTCACCGATGAGTTTTATTTTATCTACTATACCACGGAATAACGCTTCTTCTTCATGTTGCTCTGCTACATACCATTGCAAGAAATTAAAAGTTGAATAGTCTTTATTTTCCAACATGAAGCTTACAAGTTCATTGATTGATTTTGTGATTGACAACTCATGTTCATAAGTTTTTTCAAATACATCAAGTAAACTTTTAAAATTAGATTCTGGCTTTTCTATGGCTTGTAGTTCAACAACAGAATCTGTCTCGTTAAGATAAGTGATTAATTTTTTGGCATGATCACTTTCTTGTCCTGCGTGTGAAAATAAAAATTGTCCCGCACCATCCAATCTATTGCGAAAACACCATGAACTCATGCTTAAATAAAGGTTTGATGCAAACATCTCTTTGGCAACTTGTTCGTTCAATTTTTTTGTAACTTCAGCTGATAACATATTATGCTCCTAAACTATGTAAGTATTGATAATTTGGTATGAATTCAAATTAACTTTATCATTATAGTATTATAAATGATAATAAGTCAAGAATAAACTATACTTTTTACTAAAATATTTAATATCATGCGAAATTAACCATATATTATTATGTCTTTAACATTCCATTAAGACACATATTATATAGACTAGTTTCTAAAATATGATTTTATGAGGTATAACATAGTGGATTTTGTGGTAAGCAATTGCTTGATATTATTGAAAACCATATTTGTTTCTTGCATATTCTAAATCTTCTTGTGTATCAATCCCTATGCTCTCACTTTCCACACATGCGATTTTAATGGGTTTATTATAATAAATTGCACGAAGTTGTTCGAGCTTTTCAATATGCTCTAGACGTGTTTCTGGTAGTGCAGCATATTCTTCAAGTGTTGCTTTAAAAAATCCATATAAGCCTAAATGTCCTAGATAACTTAATTGTGTAGATTCCTTAGAATCTCTATGGAATGGTATGGGTGAGCGTGAGAAGTAGATTGCATGTTGCAGATGGTTTATTATTACTTTGACTAGATTTGGGTTTTGTGCCTGTTGGTTTGTGATACTTTTGGCACAAGTTGCCATAAAGGTATCAGACTGCATACAATCTTTTAAAGCCTGAATGACATGATGCTCTAAGAATGGCTCATCTGCTTGTAAATTAATAATAACACAATCATCTCTAAGTCCTAAGATTCTAGCGGCTTCAAGCACACGCAAGCTACCATTTGGAATATCTGGATGCGTAAGAACTGCTTTGATTTTATATTGCTTTGCAATGTTATAGGTTTCAGTAGAATCAAGTGCTAACACAACTTCATCAATTGCCTGTGCATTTTGTGCACTTTTAATAAACATAGGTACACCATCGATATTGCATAAGATCTTGTTTGGGAACCTTGAACTAGCAAGTCTTGCGGGAATAATAATCATGATACAGCCTCATTTGTTGTTAAATTCCTGTATTCTAATATAAAATTAACAAAATTATAATGCGTGTGATAATATTGAGGTAAGATTCAAAGTAATTTTGTATAAAACTTTGTAATCTGCCTATCTTAAAATAGTGTTTTTTATAGATTTTTATCTCTTTTTCACTGAAAATATACTAAAATGTCGAAATCTATAGATTTCAAAAAAGGTATCCGATGAAAATTAGTCCAGAAAAAATTGATGAAATGTTTCCCAATGAAGGAGAAGATTTTGCAACAATGTTAAGCCGTTCAGAGCAGTCTGAAGACAACATTTTGAGAGAAGGAAAAATCGTAAAGATTGACGATGAGAGCGTTATAATTGATGTGCAAGATAAAAAAGAAGGTCGCATGAGTATCGATGAGATAAAAGATTGCGATGGAAATCTCCTATTTAAGCAAGGTGATAGTATTCTTGTGCATGTATCAAAAAAAGGTGGCCTTAAGGTATCTTATAAAAAAGCTGTGAAGTACGAAAAAGTTGTGAATGAGATTAAAGCACTTGGTACAGACTATAAAGATAAGGTTGTTGAAGGTATAATACGAGGAAAAAATAAGGGTGGCTACCTTGTAGAATCTGCAAATGGTGTTGAGTATTTTATGCCAAGACATTATTCTGCGTTAAGTCGTGACAAAGATGATTCTAAAGTGATTGGAAAGTCGATAAAAGCTTGTATAGTTGATATACGACCAAATGGCAATTCTATTGTTATTTCAAGAAAACGCTATCTTGATACCCATACTGCTGCACAAAAAGAAAATGCTAAAAAGCTGCTTGAGAGTGGTTTAGCTTATGAAGGTGTTGTAAAAAATATTACGAAGTTTGGTCTATTTGTTGAAATAGGATCTGTTGATGGGTTGGTGCATTTTACAGAAATTAGCCATAAGGGACCTGTAAACCCTGAAAAACATTATAAGGTTGGCGATAAAGTGCAAGTCAAACCTCTTGAGTATAATGAAGAGAAAAATAGATTGTCACTTTCTATACGTGCTCTTTTTGATGATCCGTGGAAAGAAATTAAAGATGAGATTAAAGTTGGCTATGTTATACGAGTTACTGTAAGCAATATTGAAGATTATGGTGCATTTGTAGATTTAGGAAATGATGTTGAGGGCTTTTTGCACATTTCTGAAATGTCATGGGATAAAAACATTAAGCGACCTAGCGATTGCTTGAAAGTTGGCGAAGAAATTAATGTTGAAGTTATCGAGATTGATCCTGATAATAGACGATTGAGGGTAAGCCTTAAAAAGTTACAAGATAAACCTTTCACTCAATTTACAAAAGAATATAAGGTAGGTGATGTTGTAACAGGTAAGGTTGCAACTATTACGAATTTTGGTGCATTTGTAAATCTTGGCTCTGTTGATGGATTGTTGCATAATGAAGATGCTTTTTGGGATAAGTCTAAGAAATGTGCTGATGAATTTAAAGTTGGAGATTCTATTGAAGTCAAGATTGATAAAATTGATGTTGCAAACGAAAAGATTTCACTGAATAGGCGCTATCTTGTAGAGTCACCAAGTGAACAATTTGCAAAGAAATATGCTATTGATGATGAAATTTCTGGTCAAGTCATTGATATTCGAGATTTTGGTGTGTTTATCAAGGTGGAAGGTGAAAATATTGATGCACTTATTCGCAATGAGGATTTAGGAAATATTGCTAAAGATAGCATTAAACTTGGTGATACCATAAAGGGTGCGTTAGCACAGATTGATAAAAAAACAAATCGTGTACGCTTATCTGTGCGTAGATTACAGAAAAATAAAGAGCGCCAAGAACTAAATGATTATAATTCTGATGAGAAAGTTACTCTAGGTGATACTTTGGGCGATAAGTTTAAGAATCTTGGCAAAAAATAATATCTTTTGTATGTAGGGTTTTGGATGATAAGAGGCATAATTGCTGGACTTGTGCTTGTTGTTGTGCTTGGTGGTGGCTACGTTTTGTATGCGTTTTATCAAAAAATGCAGAATACCGATGTGCAAATAGAAGAGCCTACAACAAAGATTCCACAAAAGCAAGTAATCACAAATATTCCAAAAATGGAGACCATACAAGATGATGTATGGATTAGTAATGCAGATGAAAAAGCACTTGCTACTACCTATCAGTTTCCATCCAATGTGCTTGATATTAATATCGAAGTCAAACGTTATGAAGATTTAAAGACAGATTACACAAAAGTACTAGTTAAAAATCTTGATGATTATAAATTTTTTTGTTTAAACGAGATTCTACGACAAAAGCATATTGATTTTTCTTATTTTAAGCATAAAGATACACTTGATTTGCTGTTGTTTATGCCAGATGAAACACAACGTGAAATGATCTTGAGTGATTTTAAATATTATGGTATAGAATATGAAATTAGTCTGAAAAAATAGATATTATTTCATTCCAACGATTTTAAAGGAGCAATATGAAAAAACACATTATAGTATGCGATCATATCCATGATGAGGGCTTAAAGATATTGAGTACACAAGATGATATTTCTGTGGAAAATTTAGCACATTTACCAAAAGATGAGCTACTTACTCATTTGCACAAAGCTGATGTGCTTATTACTAGAAGTTCAACTGCAGTAAATGAAAAACTCTTGGAGTCTGCGTATGATAATTCCAAAAAATTAAAGGCAATCGTGCGTGCAGGAGTAGGTGTTGATAATGTTAATATTGATGCGTGTTCTTACAGGGGTATTGTAGTGATGAATGTGCCTACTGCAAATACAATTGCTGCGGTAGAACTAACAATGACACATCTTTTGAGTGCTATTCGTAGATTTCCAAGTGCACATACGCAACTGAAAGTGGAGCGTAAATGGAAAAGAGAGGATTGGTATGGTACTGAGCTAAAAGATAAAAAACTTGGTGTAATTGGTTTTGGCAATATTGGAAGTCGTGTAGGTATTCGTGCAAAAGCTTTTGATATGCAAGTCATTGCCTATGATCCATATATTAATCCAAATAAAGCGCTTGATTTGGGCATTGAATATACGACTAACTTTGATGATATTCTTGCGTGTGATATTATTACCATTCATACACCAAAAAATAAACAAACTACAAATATGATTACAAGCAAAGAAATTGCAAAGATGAAAGATGGTGTAATTTTGATAAATTGTGCACGTGGTGGCTTATATAATGAAGATGATTTATACGAGGGATTAAAATCCAAAAAAATTGCATGGGCGGGACTTGATGTATTTGATTCTGAACCTGCTATAGACAATAAGCTTTTAGATTTAGATAACATTTATGTAACGCCTCATATTGGAGCAAATACACTTGAAAGTCAAGAAAAAATAGCAATAGAAGCTGCGCAAGCAGCTATTTCGGCAGCAAGAGGCTCGGCTTTCCCAAATGCACTTAATTTGCCAACAAAAACACAAGATATGCCAGATTCTATTATTGCATATCTTGAACTTACACAGAAGTTAGCCTATTTTGCTGCACAAGCAATTGATGGTGCAATAAGCGCATTGCATATTTGCATTAATGGTGCTGAATTAGAGAAATATAAAGATGCTTTTTTAACATTTGGACTTGTTGGTGCATTAAAACCTTCTCTTGATGATAAGATTAATTATGTCAATGCAGCATTTGTTGCGACTGAACGGGGCGTGCAGAGCAATGTAGAAGTTAAGCATGATGCAGAACCTTATAAAAATCTTGTCAAAATTACACTTAATACTGCTAAAGAAAGTGTGAGTGTAAGTGGTACAATTTATGATGGACACATTGTAAGATTTAATAATATTAATGGTTTTGGTATGGATCTAGAGCCTAATGGAAACATGATACTTGTGCGAAATACAGATGTACCAGGTGTTATCGGAAGTATTGGGCATACAATTGCAAAGCATCAAGTCAATATTGCAGATTTTAGACTCGGTAGAAAAACAGATTCTAGTGAAAAGAGTGCGTTAGCACTTATACTTGTTGATAGCACTGTGTCTACACAATTGTTAGATGACTTGAGGGCTATACCAGAATGTTTAAGTGTGCGTAATGTACTTATGTAATTAAAGAATAAAATATCATGAATATAGCGAATCTAGCACAGCCAAAGCATATTCTATATATTTTATTTTACATAGTATGCCTCGTTTTTAGTGCTTGTGCTAAAAAAGAGATTGCATCAAAACAAGATATAAAAACACAAATCAAGTCACAACATCCAAGCATACCATTTGCTTTGAACAAGGCAGATAGCAATAAATGGTATAAAGAGCAATTTTTACCTATCCTCAAAAAGTCATCAAGCAAAAAAGGTGCAGAAGAATATGAGCGGTTTGCAAAGCTTTATTTTGCTGACTTGAGTCAAATACAGGATTATGACAAGCATGTGCCCCAAGATAAACTTTTACAATCTGTTAGTTTTACCCTTTTTGCACAAGATGTTTTTAGAGAATTTCTATTTTTGCAAGAAATGGGGCTAATAGTTGCCCCATGGGAAGCATTTGCGAGTGATATTGAGTTTGGTAATCATATTATAAGTGCGAGTTTTGTGGCAAAAGTAGCTGATGAAATAGGGCAATTTGAAAATGAAAGTTATGAAAATCTCAATAATATTGTGTTAGCCCATAGTCTTTTAAGGCTTACAGAAAAATATGCTTATGTAACACAAACTAGTAAAAAAACGCGAGATATCACAGAGATAGCACAATATGTACTACCAGATTCCTTGTATTCATTTCTTTTTTATAGGATTGTATACGCCAAATATATGGAGAAATTTCAAAGTAATTTTATATTACATGCTATGTCAAGGCAATTTCCTAGTGCCACTTTGCAAGCTAGTAATAAGATTTTATATGTGCAACCACAACATAATAATATAAAAACCATGCAAAAATATTTTTCCTTTACATCATTTGAACCTACAAATCCTTTGGCTATCATGCAATGTAGATCAGGAAGTATGTATTATCCAGCACAAAAAGCTTGCATACAAGCAACTTTTATCTCGTGGCTAACGTATTTACAATTTAGCCTAAGGCGACATAATTCGCCTTATGTATTGCCAATTTTTACAGATTCTAAGCTTTGCTTATTGCTCACACAAAATAACATTGTTGTATATCCTTATAATGAGGGTACTTTTTGTAAGAATCTTGTTGCTACGTGGCAAACCCATCAAGCAAGATAGGTTGCATAACATAAGTTTGCATTTACATGGGAGTTAGCAAGTGTAGAATGGAAAATATTGAGTTTGCAACTAAACATGGAATCTAATGTGGTGTTTAAGAAAGGCTTTAGAAATACATGCTATAATGCAAATTGCTAGTTATGAGGAAATGCTATGACAAAACAGCTTGCTAATCTTGTAAAAATTGCAAAGCAAAAGCTTGATATGCAGGAAAAAAACTTATTACGTAATCAGACATTAATTACGCATAAATATGCCCATATAGATTCTATAAATGTGCAAATTGCTAGTATTCCTATGCCTTCATCTGGTAGTTTTAGCGCCTATCAGAGCCAAAAAGATTCGATTCAAGCATACTTATATGAAATACATGAAATTCAAATGCAAATTGGCATTCTAAGGGATGAGCAAGAATACATTAAGCAGCAAATTCGTATAGCACACCTAGAGCATGAAAAAATGCTATATCTCTATAATAAAGCCAAAAATGCACAGACTTTAGAAAACAATAAGCAGGAAGTAAAGCAGCTAGATGAAGTTACAATCATGCTGCACACAAGACAAAAGAATAATGCAAATACCTAACCCACTTAAAACTCCTATGTGCTTAAAACACTATTGTGAAGATCTAACTACTATTTAAAAACACATTACACAATATCATCATATGATTATGGTAATATTAGATATTTAATATGGAGAAGTATATGTTTAGCGGACTTGTGAGACAATTTGCAAAAGTGCGGTTTTATCGCAATCAGATTTTGTGTTTGGAATCTGACTTAAACCCACAAATAGGTGATAGCATAGCTGTTAATGGTGCATGTCTTACCGCTATAGAAAGTACAAAAACGCATTTTAGTGTTGAGCTTAGCAAAGAGAGTGCTTCTTTGATTGCTACAGAAAATTTGCAAGGATTGGTGCATGTTGAACCAGCCCTGCGTTTACATGATGGATTGCATGGGCATATCGTGCAAGGACATATTGATTGTGTTGGTGTGATAAAATCTATAGAAATGCAGACAAATAGCTATGTTTTTTGCATAGAGACAACACAAAAGGCTCTTGAGTGTATGGTTGAAAAGGGGAGTGTATGTATTGATGGTATCAGTCTTACTATACACGATGTGGGATCCTCTAGCTTTAGTCTTGTCATAATCCCGCACACAATGCAAAATACACTTTTTGCAGGTTATACAATAGGTCGCAGAGTTAATATTGAAACTGACATTATTACACGAAGCATTGCAAATATGTTTCATAAATATATGCTAACTCATAATAATCCTAATAAAAAACAAGTAATACAGGATATATATGATTCTATAGCTCTTTCATACTGATAAAAACCTAGAGGACAATGAGATATGCTTTTTAAGTATAGCTATATGAGGCATTTATAATCATGAGGTGCTAAAACCTTTTAGGTGCCTTTATCCCTTTTAATCTCAAATATCTATAAAAGATGGTTAAAGCATGATGTTCTTTTGCTCCAATTCTATAATAAATACGCTCTAAATATGCACGAGCAAATGTTTTTTTAATACCAATCTTATTGACATAAGACATAAGTATATAATGTGGAATCTTAATGCCTTTATATCGCTTTCCTTGTCCTAATTTATGATTAAAATCAGATATGAGATTCTGATAGAATATATCATGTGTATGAAAACATGCACGACCAAAAACAAAGGGCAATCCAGTCTTATCATACCAACATTTTGCCATATCCTTATACTGCACTCGCGTGTTGCCATTTATAGAATCATAATGATATTTTAAAGCCCTATCGCCAATTAATACTGCACCTTTTAAATCAAGCACCATACAGAGTGCATTAGAAGTTGCTGATTGATAATCATTTGCAGGATTAGATTCTAAAACAAGGACACTCCACACTTCTTTACATGCGATAATACCAGCTTTACACGCCTTTGCCTTATAATGTGCTTTCATGCCTGCAATAGATGAGATGAAGCCAGAATCAATACGCCGAAATAAAAACTCTTGATTAAGCTTTGCAGGATAACTTTTCTTGTAGTTACAAGCATGCTTGAAACTATTGTTTGTTCTATATCCTTTCAAAAATACATCAAATGGCAATAAGTTTAAATATTCAATTTTTCCAAATCGCATAAAAAGCCTTTAGCCTAAAGTAGAAAATGCATATTAAAACCAACTGCAACGAAACGATCTACTCCAGAAATGTAACTGATAGGGTATCCACCATACACCTCTATTCTATACTTCTTTGTATTTGCCCCAAGTCCAATCCTAGCGATAATATTTGCTGTATCATATATGTGAAGTGGCATCAAAGCACTTGCGCCAAGAAATACGCCAATTCCAGTTAAGAATCGTCCTTCTAGTGCCACATTATAAAAGTAATCAATTGCACCACCAAGACTATAAAACTCACTTGCTGAGAATAAATTATAATCGCCTATGACAGCAAATTTCAACCCTTGATTGGGCGAAAATCGTGCAAAGAATCCAACTTGTATACCTGCACTTAACACGGATAAATTGGTATTGAGAGTAGATGTGTTGTTCGTTTGCGTGGTCCTATTGCCAAATATGCTCAACGTGTGGGATTCAACTCCTACACCTATAAACCATGTCATTTTTTTGTATGGCTGTATCTCTTTTATTGCACTATTTTGGATAAGATGATAGCGAAAGGGTGAGCGAAGGTGTGATTTTATTACATGTGGCTTTGAGTTATTGCGGTATTTTATGTCATCTTGTGTGCTTTTAGGTTTTATGGAGTTAGGTTTTACTACTTCATGTTCTTGCTTACTATATTTTTCTCTTTCTACTTTTTCCCTATCTTCTTTTAAAGATTCCAAAAGTGCATTATCAATAGAATCTGCAAATAAACTCTGCAAAAACAAAACAATATATGCAAAATATATTCTTTTCATATTTTTTAATCCTCAGACATATTTAGGGTGTAAATTGTTTATTTTTAATCTATAAAAATATCCAACTTTACTTCTTGTCACACGATATAATATCTCCTGTATAACCCATTTCACAGGCTTTTAGGTAATATTCTTGTGCACTTCTAAAATCTCCTTCATCATAGATAATGCTCCCAAGATTCACACATGCTTCATCCGAGACCTTTGTTGAGTCGTGTGTATCAAGTGGGCATGCAAGCTTGTAATAATCTTTTGCATTGAATATACTTTGTTGCACACCAAGACCATTAGCATACATCTGTGCTAATCCAAGATAGTTTCTAGCTGAATTCGATAGCTTATAAATATTCATTGCCTTTTCATAATCTTGCCTTACGCCAAAGCCATTAACATACATTTGAGCTAGATAAAAGTAATCATTTGGTATATTGTAGGCATAAATAAGCTTATATGTCTCAATCACTTTATTATAATCTTTTACATAAAAATAAGATTTCACCAGCAGATCAAGAGCCATCTCATCATCTTTTGTTTGATAGTGCTTGAGTGCATCAATTGCTTTTTGATATTCATTTTCTCTTACCGCATCCTTGGCAAAATCAAGACATATTGGCTTTGCATTAACTTTAGATTTTAGATTCTTACACATTGCTTCTTGTAATATAAAATCTTTATTAAATACACCTTTTGTCTCATCATAGAATCTCATGCAAGCTTCTGCGATATCACCTTTACATGCTTGCTTGTAGAGCAAAAGACTAATTGCCCTGCTATCATCTTTTGCAAGTGGTTTTGTATTATTGATGATCTCTGCCTTGAGTGAGTCTTTATTTGGTGTTATAAGCATATTTTGATAGCTCGCATCTTTTTGTATCAATTCAAGTAGTGTTGCTAATTGATAACATGAGTTTGCGTTTTCTGCTTTGCACTCCTGTGCTAAGTTTGGTAGGGTAAGTTTTTTCTCACATGCATTTTGCAAACCAAGACTGCATGCTTGTTTATAGTATTGCAATGCTTTTGCATAACTCATATGTGAGTTTTCATGTATTGTGTGAGTTTTTTTACTATGGAATTCATGTGTACTATAGATATTTGCAAGATTATAATAAATCTCATCGTGTGGAGCTTCTTTATGCTGCAATAACTCCTCATAGATACGTATCGCATCATTTTCATCCATATTTAAATATTCTCCATTTATAGATTGTTTTGCAATTTGCATACAACTTATTACAGCATTTTTGCTTAATTCACAAGCCTTTTTATACCATTTCAATGCACCAAGCATATCTTGTCTGTAGTTCTCATATAATACACCCAAACGCTCACAAGAAGCGTAGTTTTCATCACTCACTTGACATGCATAGTGATAGACTTCAATGGCCTTTTCTATGTCTTGCTTAACATATTCACCTCGTTCATATCCAAGTCCTGCAAAATAGCAATAATTTCCACCCAAGTCTTTTTTCATGCTCCATGCACAAGCTCGTTGCATAAAACTAAGTGCTTTTTCTTTATTTTTTGCTACACGATTGCCTTTTTCATACATATTTGATAATTCTACACATGACTCAACAATTCCACCTCTACAAATTCTTTGTAGGAGTTTTACATATCTTTTTGTATCATTAAACATCGGTAAATGTCGCAGTTCATAGCAGCTACTCATATTGCCACTATCACACGCAAGTGCAAAAAACTCAGGTCGCACATTTTGTGTGTTAGCACATGCAGTCATATCGTTATCCATAATACATTCTTTTGCATATTTGATGTTAAAGATTGTATCTTTACATGCATTCATATCAAGCTTACATGCTTTTTGTAGGAATTTTGCTGCTTTTACAAAATCACTTTTATCATCTTGCGTGTTACTTGCAGTATTATTGGTGTAAAAATCTTGTGTGTAATATAGGCTTACTTGATAACATGCTGTAACATCATTCTCGTCACACTTTCTAGCAAGTCCATCTAAATTTGTTGCAATTTGTTCCCTATATTCCTTGTATAGATGCAATATTTTACAAGATTCTATATCTCCAAGCATACATTCTTTTGTCGCAAAATCTAAGGCTAGATTTAGAAGTCGTTCCGCCTTTGGTCGATTTTGTGCTATACCAATACCATATTCATAGAAGTAGCGTACAAACAAACATGCTTTTACATCAGAATCATAACAAGAGTACTCCAAAAGACTTAATGATTTTTCTTGATATTGCAATGCTTTGTCTGGATCTGGCTTGTCACGCATAAGCATCACAATAGATTCTGTATCTTCAAAAAATTCTTTTGTGTTGTTGAGGTTGCTAGAAAGGGGTAATGTATTTTGTGTGGGTATTTTTTGTGCCTGTATATCTCTTTTTATCGCCTGTATTGCTGCATTATCGCTTGATTCGTAAATGCGTGACAGCACAATGCATGTTTGATAATCCTTCCTACATGCACTATCCATAATATCAAGTAATTTTGCTTTGTAGAGAGCAATATTTTGTGTGTCATTGTGTTGTTTTGCTTGTTTTAATAGCACAAGACATGATGTGCTAAAATTATTTTTACACTCGTCAATAAGCGTTCCATTTTTGCCATAAGAAAGACTTAATAAAGCTATAAAAAATATTGCGATAAAATATGCCATAACGTTATTTTTCATTAAAGCCACCTTGTATTAGTTTAATATGGAATCAAGTATTTCATAGCGACAAAATTCATTGTGCTTTTTACATGCAATGTGAAAATATGTCTGTGCTTCCTGTTTATCCTTATCAACACCTAATCCATTTGCATATTTTATACCGACTTCACCACATGAACGCATGTCATCAGCATAGTCTTGCTGGGCTTTCTTGCACGCGGCAAGGACTTGCTGAAACTCTATTGCAAGCAACATGTCCATATTGTCACCAACTTGTGCATCAAATGCTCTCTTTCGAAAGCATTCTTTATCGTCTTCAAGCTTACAAATCTTATCGAAAAGACTGCTGATTTGTTTTTTCTTTGAATCTGTTGTATCTTTTTTAAGTTCTTTTAATAGAATATCACTTAGTTGTAGACAAGATTCTTTATGATCTAAATCGCATGCTTGTTGATATAAGAGTGCAATATATTCTTGTTTTGTATTTTCTTTTGCAAAGTTTCCTAAAAGTAAACAAGATTCTACTATTCCATTGTAACAAGCTTTTGTAAAATAGTATTTAGCCTTATCTATATTTGGTAATACACCATAACCCTCATAATACGACCTGCCAACAAGCCCACACGAAGTATAGTTTTTCTTTGCACATTGCTGATACCATGCTAAAAAGCTGCCTTGCATCGCGGTGAGTGGTTTCTGCGGTAAAAAAGAATGTGTATTTTGTGTCTGTGCATATGCGATATAGGACATACTGCACATTAATAATCCTAATAATAGGAGAAACTTTGAGACGAATGATTTTACAAATAAAGCCACTAAATGATGTAAAGTATGGGATATGCCAAGTTTATTTTGATTAAAATCTATAACCTTTGCTAAGAATATTCTCATTGTATTGCCCTTAAAACCTAAGAATAAGTCTGTATTATAGCTGAAATCATTTTGTTTTATAATGCATGGACAATGTTTTATTGAAATTTTAAATAAGTTTTGTTTGTATGTTAATGTGAATAACTCTTTGTTTAAAATCTTATAAAAATGCTAAATAAAAGGATCTGTCACTCTTTTATTATCTTCATTAGATGGGTTAAATCACAAACTATTACTTTGGTGGCACAAATTTTAGTTTTATCATAGGCATTATTAATCAACATGCTTGTTATTTTTAATTATATAGGCGTTATTTCATATATTATATTTTGAGACTCTGTATTGCTAGTTTTCTATCTTTTTGTTTGAAAATATAGTTGCCAGCAACTGCTATATCAACACCAACATTCTTTAATGTATGTATATTTGTATCATTGATGCCGCCATCGACTTCTATGAGACATTGTGGATTACGCATAAGAATCATATCTTTTAAATCAGCGATTTTTTCTATCGTATTTGGGATAAACTGCTGCCCACCAAAGCCTGGATTAACACTCATGATGAGCACCATGTCTATATCAGCAAGAATATATTTTAACCCATCAAGTGATGTGTGTGGATTGATAGCAATAGCAGGTGAGATTCCATATGATCTAATTTTTTGGATAAGTCTATGCAAATGCCTTTCGCTTTCAATATGTATGCTCATATATTTTGGTGTCAAATGGGCGTACAGATCTATGAAAAAATCCGCATTTTCTACCATAAAATGTATGTCTAATGGGATTTCGCCCATATCTTTAATCTTTTCTAATACACAAGGTCCAAGCGTCATGTTTGGCACAAAATGTCCATCCATCACATCAATATGCAATAGATCACAACCCCCATTTACAACAGATTCTATCTCTTGTGCTAAGTATAAAAAGTTTGCAGACAGAAGGCTTGGAGCAACTTGTATCAAGGATGTAGCTATACTTTGTGTATTATTTGCAAATTGCGGTTCGCTATAATTTTCTGAATCTATATTTTTCATAGATATTTTTGCTAAATCATCAATATCACGTGCTTGTTTTAATGAATGCAATAGTTTTTCAAACTTTGGATCTAACATACTCCACCCCTGCAATTGTTGTAAAAATATTCTTGCAAATACACTATGAAATAATACAAAATAATCGTTAATTGTAAGAGAATATATGCAGGTAAAACACAATCACAGGGTTATGCAATCTAGTTGCAACATCTTTGTGGTATAAAAAATAACCATGATATTATTTTCTTAACTAGAGATATTAAAAATAATCACTAAAATATGCCTTTCCTTCTGGGATAATCTCTTCTAAAATATCAATTGTTGTATCACTAGCATCAAGTCTGCCAATCTGACGTAAATAGAGCGGTCGTTTATATCCCATAAGCATAGTTATAAGCGTTTGGATGTCAATATGTAGTGCATAAGTTGCTTGGCTAGATGTAGTCTTAGAATCATACTCTTTTTCTACAACGCTTACTTGTTTTGCATTTGCAGTAAAATGCACGATAAATTGCTTATTATTCCATTCAAGTAGAGGATCGCTTACAATAAAGCAAAGTGCGACGTCCATATTTATAGAATCAAAGGGATATTGTGATAAAAACTGCATAACATCAACAATGCGTGCCATAATATAGGGTTGTGTAGTTTCTTTTATGTGACCATCTTCCAGCAAGAACGCAAGATTATGATTGCTATAATTAGCTCCTTTTACCTTGTCAAACATAGATTGATGTGCATTTATGTAACCCCAGATTCCATAATGAGCTTCTTTATTGAGATATACTAGTTCCTTGATTTTAAACACATCGTTCTCAAGTAGATAGACAATGTAGCCAGTTGGCTTATCATTACTATCATAATATATTGCAATAACCTCATCATCAACATCCCATCGCCAATATTCATCCCATGCAAGTTTATTGCGAATAAGACAGCCATGTGTTTGTTTGGCAAATTCATCATGCAAGGCAATTAAATCCTTGTGATCACATTCTACTCTGCGTATGATTCCATCAACCTTTGGAACCTTTGGGGTTTGATGATCTTTCATACTAAAAGTCATTTTGTCGCTAACAATTTCCCAGCCACGCGAACGATAATAAGGGATTGAATAAGGATAAAGGCATGATATGCTTTGTTTGTTTTTTCGCATGGTAGCTAGAATCTCTTTCATTAGGTCTGCCATAAGCCCAATGCCAGAATATTCAGGATAGGTAGCAACACCTGTTATTCCACCCATATCAAAGATTGTGTTATAGATATTTATCTGCATGGGATAAAGTGCGATTTGAGAAACTAGCTTATTTTTATTAAACCAGCCAAGCACATAGGCATTTTTTAATACGGGATATTTTGATTGTTTGATGGCAGCATTATTCCAACCAAACGCCAAAAGATCTTTTTCTGTTACTTGAAATGCATAACGCAAAAGCTCATTAAACTCTTCTATGTCTTCTGCTGTAAGTTGCCGTAATGTAAGTTCTTGTTTTAATTGTGATTTTTTCATGGTTGTTCCTATCAAAGTGTATAAAAACAGATATGATTCTATTCTTGGATTCTAAAGTCATTGTTTTAATAAAGGCAAACAAACTTATGACTCTAATGGTTTTAGTTGGGGTATTACTATAATTTTGCTAATTAAATGTCTTAAGTATGACATATTTTTAACTCATCTTTTGAGTATTTATCAAGAAGGATTTATATGATTTCATGTATCCCTAACTAATTTTTTGCTCAGTGGTTTTTATTCATAAGCTCTTAATAAATAAGTTTTTTATGTAACTATGTATAATCAAAACTACCCTTACTAAACATAATCTATATAGTTAAAAACAATTAAGTTAGATTCGCAAAAATGCAAAAAACTAGATCGCAATTTTGTTGATTTGAAAAAACAGATAAGTCGCAATTATGTTCATATTATATGATAGCAACTTCTATTTTGCATATCAACATGATGTAATCAAGATTAAAATATTTTTGTGATAAGAAGCCTAATAAAATTTATCTTTGACAATTAGGTATATTTTTTGATAGAATCCAATCCTCTTAGCTATTTACGATAAAACATAAAGTAAAAAACTTAAAAACTCATTGTCGTAATTTAATTCTGTAAGGCATAACATGCAAAGTAATATTCGAAATTTCTCTATTATAGCTCACATTGATCATGGTAAAAGCACCATTGCTGATTGCTTATTACAAGCGTGTGGCAGTGTATCTAAGCGTGAAGTAAGTAATCAAATGATGGATACCATGGATATTGAAAAGGAAAGAGGTATCACAATTAAAGCTCAAAGCGCAAGACTACTTTATCAACAAGGCACACAAACTTACATCTTGAATCTGATTGATACACCTGGACATGTGGATTTTAGTTATGAGGTTTCTCGATCCCTAAAGTCATGCGAGGGCGTGTTGCTTGTCGTTGATGCAAGTCAAGGCATACAAGCACAAACTATTGCAAATGTGTATATCGCTCTTGAAAATAATCTTGAGATTATTCCTGTGATAAATAAAATTGATCTACCAGCAGCACAACCAGATCGAGTTATCGCAGAGATTGAAAGTATTTTGGGACTTGATTGTTCTAATGCGGTACTTGTAAGTGCAAAAACAGGGCAGGGTATAGAATCTTTATTGCAAAGCATTGTGACGCTGATCCCACCACCACACATAGATGATTCTAAACCATTAAAAGCACTTGTATATGATTCGTGGTTTGATAATTATTTGGGTGCTTTAGGACTTATTAGGGTTATGGAAGGTCAAATTAGAAAGGGAGATATGGTAAAGACCATGAGCTCCAATAATTCTTACCAAGTCTTAGGGCTTGCATACCCACACCCGCTCCACAAGCAAAACAGCGAGATATTAAAGAGTGGAGAAATCGGAATCTTAAATCTTGGGCTAAAAAGTGTTACGGAAATGGCAGTCGGAGACACTATCACGTTGCTTGATAGTCCAACAAGTGAGGCAATCGAGGGTTTTATGCCAGCAAAACCTTTTGTATTTGCAGGTATCTATCCTATTGATACAGATCGATTCGAGGATTTACGCGATGCATTAAATAAGTTAAAGCTAAATGACTCTGCATTGCAGTTTGAGCCAGAGAGCAGCGTTGCTTTAGGCTTTGGGTTTCGTGTTGGTTTTTTAGGACTTTTGCATATGGAAGTTGTAAAGGAGCGATTGGAGCGTGAATTTGGACTTGATTTGATTGCTTCAGCACCAACGGTTGTCTATGAAGTGCATTTGACAGATGGCAGTATAGTTATGGTGCAAAACCCCAGTGAGTTACCGCCAGAGCAAAAAATTGCCTGTATTAAGGAACCATTTGTAAGGGCGACTATTATTACACCAAGTGAGTTCTTAGGTAATATTATCGTATTGCTTAATAACAAGCGGGGTGTGCAAGAAAATATGGAATATTTAAATGAAAATCGTGTGATGCTAACTTATGCCCTACCAAGCAATGAAATCATTATGGATTTTTATGATAAACTCAAATCTCAAACTAAAGGTTATGCTAGTTTTGATTATGAGCCTATTGAATATAGGGAAGGAAATCTCATAAAACTTGATGTGCGTGTAGCTGGAGAAGTTGTTGATGCTTTAAGTGTTATCGTCGATAAAAGTAAGAGCTATGAAAGAGGCAAAGCACTTGTATCCGCGATGAAAGAGATTGTACCAAGGCAGCTTTTTGAAGTAGCAATTCAAGCAAGTATTGGTAATAAGGTAATTGCACGTGAAACCGTGAAGTCTATGGGCAAGAATGTAACTGCAAAATGTTATGGTGGTGACATTACACGAAAAAGAAAACTTTTAGAGAAGCAAAAAGAGGGCAAAAAGCGTCTTAAAGCAATAGGTAAAGTAGAAATACCACAAGAAGCATTTCTTGCGGTATTAAAGATTGATTAGATTATATATTGCTTGGTAACAAATCTAACTAAACAACAAAATAGAAGCAATACAAGCAATGTTAAGCAATTAGCATGAATGCAAATAATGCAGTAGTTTTTACACATTTTCTTCATGAAAATACCTAACTTACTCAAAGATAAAATCCTTGCATATTCTATTGATAGGATTTTTGTATAGTTTTTAAAGTATTGAAAAACTAAAGCATATTTATAGGTTAAGCTTTCTAAAAAAGTCTTAAGGATTATATGGGGGATATAAAATCATTATATATTTCATACAGGTCTTTAGCAAAAAACTTGTTAAATCGCTATTTTAATTTTTGTGTCAAGGCTCATTTTACGTAGTGCTTGAATTTAGATAACTCGGCGATAAGATATAACGAGAGGTTTGTTAGTTTTGATACATAAGAAAATGAAATTGAATCATATTCTTATGTGTTTTTAGTATGCCTTAATTGAATGAATAACTAATTTTTTTATTTACATGCCAAATCCTAATCGTATTTCAAAATCTCATTATAATTTGCAATCAATATGCAATGTCATTTGGCTTCTTATACCTAAACATCCTTGTCTATTAAGATAGGCAAACATATCAAATTTTTGCAGTAGTGCATTATGTTCTTGGTATAGAAGAGATTTGGGGTTATCTCGTCCTGTTAGATTTCCTAACGAAGCCATTTTCTCCTAGTATCTAGCCTACAAATTTCTGAAAGCATATGTATTCAATAATCTCTAATAGTAATATGATCTCCAAAACAGGCTAGAGTATTATTGTTTTTATATTTTGAGAAGATATATTGTATATGTTTCATGTTTTCTTAATGCCAACTTGTTTGCATTCTGCTAGATATATTATCTGGGTGAGTAGTGATTTGTAGGATTATATTAAGCATAATGATCCTATTATGATCTGCGATCTTTAAAGGCTTATTTATTGTAGGATCGGTTTGTTTATCGGTGGCTATACTTGGATAATCCCCATACAAATGATGGGATTTGATACATTATCGCCTAGTATAAATCTATAAGATTTGCTAAATTCACACATATCAAAAAATGGCTGACATTATGTTTTAACATTTTTGCAATCTTTCTCACACTTTTTAGTGTTTTTGATTGTCTTCTTATAATACTACTTGTTTGTATTTATTATTTATACTTGCAAGTCTGGCTCTTTCTTTCCTGTGTTTTGGATTCTATTATGTGCATAATCCACAATTCTTTGTGCAATCTTTTGTAAAGGCAATATTTCTCTTACAGCACCAATCTCAATAGCTTTCTTTGGCATACCAAACACAACGCAACTCGCCTCATCTTGCGCTAGAGTATATGCACCATTGTCAAATAACTCTTTCATGCCTATCATACCATCATCACCCATTCCTGTGAGAATGATAGCAAGGGCATTTTTGCCTGATGCATTATTTGTGCTTCTAAATAATACATCAACGCTTGGTCTATGTCTGCTCACCCTATTTGCTTCAAGTGGCGAAGCATAATATTTCCCACTTTCATAGCTCACTACAACATGAGTATCACCATTTGCAACATAGGCACAATCATTTTGCAATTGCGTTTTTGCATTGACTTCAAAAATATCAATTTGACTATGTGCATTAAGTCTTGCAACAAGAGACGCGGAGAAAAGCTTTGGGATATGTTGTACGACGACAATGGGTGGTAACCCTCTAGGTAATTCTGCAAAAATTTTATTTAACGCTTCTGTTCCACCCGTTGAGCTA
Source organism: Helicobacter trogontum (assembly GCF_000765905.2). Classification (GTDB taxonomy): domain Bacteria; phylum Campylobacterota; class Campylobacteria; order Campylobacterales; family Helicobacteraceae; genus Helicobacter_A; species Helicobacter_A trogontum. The sequence continues at coordinate 85,677 of NZ_JRPL02000006.1, forward strand.
CCGATGACAATAAGTTTATCTCTTGGTAATACACAAGGGTTTTTGGGCAACACTGAATCTGGGTGATATTTCTGCTCTATTTGTCTTGATAAAACATTATTATTCTTTTTATCATCTCTTTTCAATGCCATATCGCTTTCTCCCTTACAATATGTTTATTGTTGCTTCTGATTTTTTTACAAACATTTTATTGCCAAGTCGCTCAAAATATGGACTAAGCCCTAATATATCTTCTGAATGTCCTAAATAGAGCGTACCACCCATCTTCAATACATTATGTAATCTTGCAAGTATGCTTTCTTGATCTTTGGGTTTAAAGTATATAAGCACATTACGACAAAAAATCATATCAAATTCACCAGCATTAAAGGGATAAGTTTTGTTAAAGAGATTTAGCTGCTGAAATGTAATAATGCTTTTTAGACTACTCTTAGCACGCAAGGATAATACATCTTGTGATATGACCTTTACAATATCAAAATATTTATCAAGCTCTACCCAATCTGGAATCTTATTTAATCTAGAATCAAGCATATATTCTCCCTTTTTTGCAAGTTCAAGCATATTTGTATCAATATCTGTTGCAATAATTTTAATTGAAGAGGTCGAGTTATAAAGCATTTTTGCATAGAGACATGTAGCTGCAATAGAATATGGCTCTTCACCACTTGAACTTGCAGAACAGAATATCTTTATTGGGCTATTACTACGTAAAAGTGGTATTAAAGTGCGGTTAAGCATATCGTTAAAATGATAAGATTCTCGAAATAAATCTGTTTTGTTTGTAGTAAAATTATTGATAAAAACTTGCTTTACTTGCGCATTTGTTTTCACAAGACATAAAAGCTCATCAAGACTTTTAATGTTGGCACAAACAGATTCCTTTTGTAGTGAATTAATTCTGTTTTGTATCATTGTTTGACGTGTATCGGTGAGATAAATACCACAAATATCATACAAGGTATCTTGTATTTGCCGCAGTGCTTTAGAATCTAGCTTCCAAATATTTTCTTTCAAAAATGCCCCTTATAAAATCTTAAAAAATATGTGCATAAAGTCTTATTTTCTGCAAATCTTTTTACTATAATGTTAGCATATTTTTTAAAATAGAGGTGAAAACATGCGGCTTGGCGTCAACATTGATCACATTGCATATTTGCGAGAAACCAGAAAGATAAATGATCCAGATCCACTTGAAGCGATTTTTATTGCAAAAAGAGCAGGAGCAGATCAAATTACACTTCACCTACGCGAAGACAGAAGACATATACATGATAGTGATTTATATCGTATTGCAGAGTCTAGCTTTTTGCCGCTTAATGTTGAATGTTGCAGTGAATTGGAGATGATACACCTAATAAGCAAAGTCAAACCACACAGAGTAACACTTGTGCCAGAAAAGAGAGATGAGGTGACTACTGAAGGTGGGCTAAAGCTTTCTTCAACTCTCTTAGAATCTTTAAAGATTCTAAGAGATAATGAAATAGAAATAGCCCTTTTTATCGATCCAAACATTGAGAGTGTAGAAAAAAGTGCTGATTTCTCAGAATCTCTAAAAGCACCTATCGCAGTAGAATTGCATACAGGAAAATACGCAAATCTTTCGCTTATGCTTAACTCCAATTTATCACGTATGCATAATTCCATACAGACTTTGGAATGCAATAGAGAGAGGCTAAAAGCTATGTTGGCACAAGAAGTGCAGAATTTGCAAGAGATAACGCACCAAGCATGCAAGGCAAATCTAAATGTATATGCTGGACATGGGCTAAACTATGCAAATGTGAGAGATATTGTAAATATACAGGGCATAGAAGAGCTAAATATCGGGCAAAGCATTATAGCGCGTTCAATCTTTGTGGGATTAGAACAAGCAATAAAAGACATGAAAGCTTTGATTGATTAGCAATAATTTTTTTATAACTACATGTAAAAACTTACTTATAAGTTTTATAATGGGTAGATTCCTTAGATTCTAACTTCTTGTTTTATCTTTTTAGCACCTGTTCATATTAGTGTATTATTAGCTTGTGGTTTTTTATTTACTTGGATTATTATAGATTTCTAATATTATTATTTTCTATACGCTTTATCGCATGTATGGAGCAAGCAAGGTTGGCATATATTAAATAACTAAATATGCATGTAAATAATATCAAAGAAGCTTTTGTGCATTCTTACATAAAGAGTTGCTTTAAGATGGGAACTAGTGAAATATGCTCATTGAATAGCTTTCTTGCATATAACCTGTAATTGTAAAATATACCTGTAGAATTTATCTCTACAAAATATCTTTAAATAATAAGTGTATATAAAGCGTGATATTAGTATAAACGTTCTGCTTTTTATCACAACTTTTTGTGTGCTATTTTATGATTACTTCTGATTATTTTTTCGTGTTTGCAATGACTGGATTGTTCAAATAATTTTTTGTGTTTGTTTAAAATATACTTATCCTACGCTTTTGACATTATGGTAAGTTTCATTAATGGGTTATGTTGGATGATATATCAATGAAGATTTTGGCAACAATACTTGTAAAATTACTAATATGAAACTAAGATAGAATCTCTTATTTATTTTTACAATACACTTGCACTCACAGCAATATCGCTATTATGTTTTTTTGCTATGTAGCGTCAGATTGAAAGAAAATCATTAATGGTTGCGATTATATCACTTTAGATTTAAGAGATATACTAGATTTCCATAGTGCTTAAAGACTAAAACTTACGCATTTAACACAACACCAAGTAAAGTATTTATTAAGTTAGAAGTAACACACTAGAATTTTAGAGTCTATATTAAATATTTTTTGTATCTAGGATGAGAATTTATTGTAATACATATTGTTTTTTGTTTGGAATATAAACTTTGTGTATATTAATTGGATTTTAGGATTTATTTTACCTTGATAGCTGTAATTTGACTAGTATAAACTTGTATAGCTTATTGGATTATCTAAATTTCAATAAATTCAGTGAAGTGGTGGATCTTGTAGGACTTGAACCTACGACCACTCGGTTATGAGCCGAGCGCTCTGACCAACTGAGCTAAAGATCCATCGCATAAAATGGAAGCACAATTGTAGCATAAAAAATAGTGTTATGGTAAATAAGTTTTCAGATTCAGAATCTAGCTGCCTTAAAAATGCTAATTCTCTATAAACATTTGAATAATACAGCTATTTATGCGATCAGATAGTTTGACTTTTTGTTCTATATTGATAGTTTAAATTTTATCTTATATTCCTACATATAAAATATATTGTCTATATATCTTGAAATTATTTTGTGATATTTAGAGTATTTTAAGGAAAGGATTATTGTAAAAATTTATTGCATGTATCGCAAATGTCATGCTTTTTAGTATGTTTAGAGGTTATAGTGGTAATGGTGTGCTAAGTTGTGATGATGAATATGTGCAAGGCGTTTTAGATATATTAGGTAGATTCTATGCAAATATTGGATAAATCTAATGACTTTATGACATATAGGCATGAAGCATTTATGACAGATAATGTTGAAAAGATGAGAAAAGCTCAATATGCCAGACTCAAGCAACTATTACAGACAAATCAATGCTTGGTGCCATAGGACTATAGAAAATGATAAAATATTTTGCTAGAATGATTGATGATGACTAGATTTATGTCAAGCTTCTTTAGTCTTTCAGACACCTTGGGGTTAATTATTGCAGCGAAGATGATTGAGATTTGCGTATTGGTTTTAAATTTGCAAACATAACTTAGGAATCTCGCACAATCAGATATCATGTTTTGACAACGAGTTTCAAAGTTGGATAAATGAAGCTCGTTTGTTTCAACGTCGCGTCATGGATAATTATGCATCTTTTAGTCATCATTTTAGCTGTTTTAAAGTTTTATCTTCAAGCAAAACAATATGAGTGCAGAGTTCTGCTATTTGTTGATCATGTGTTGCCAGTATGAGTGCAGCTTCATTTTTTTCTACATATGATAAAAGATAATTCATAATGCTCATTGCCGTGTCTTTATCGAGATTTCCAGTTGGCTCATCAGCAAGAAGAATTTTTGGCTTTTTTGTCAAAATACGTGCGATACTTAGTCGCTGTTGTTGTCCACCACTTAATTCACCAATTTGCTGTTTAAGTGTATGTGCTATACCAAATTCATCAAGCATTTGCATATCGATTTGTGTTTGTGCTATGAGTTCAGCAATCTGTAAGTTTTGCATAGCATTAAAACCGCGAAAGAGGTAATGCGTCTGAAAGATAATGCCAAGAATCCTCTGACGCAAAAGGAGCAAATCATTTTCACTAAGACTATAAACATCTTTTAGGTGTGCTAGATTGATTTGTCCTTTTTGTGGTGGCAGAAGTGTTGATAAGTGATTTAAAATTGTGCTTTTTCCACTACCACTGGCACCTAAAATTGCTATGCTTTCCATAGGTTTTAAACGCATGGAAATGTCTTCGTACAGCACGACATCAAACTTATGTGAAACATGTTCCATTTCAACTAAATAGTTCATTATATTTTCCTAGATATATTATTACCTTATCAAAATTATCAGACTTTACTTTGAATGTGATTAAATGCAAACGCCGCTATGTGTCAACAAAGATATCATTGTTGCTCTAAAGCATTTTTTAGTTCAAACTCTGCTTCTTCTAACATTTTATTTGCAGTGTTAATGTGTGCTTGTGCATCCTTGTATAGCTTCATGCCATCTTTTAGATTAAGCGTATTGTCGTTTAATTGTTTGATTATATCTTTTACTTTTTCTACATGTGTTTCAAAATCAATTTCTGTTTTTTGTGCCATTGAGTATTCCTTGTCATTAGATGCCTTTATGGGTGAATGATTATACCAAAAATATGGCAATTTGAAATTTACAAGCTGTATTTAAGAATGTTTTAGCTATAATGCTCGGCTTATTTATATTGTTTTGGAGATAATTTATCATGAAAAAAGACATTCATCCTAAATATGTTCCTTGTAAGGTAACTTGTGTAACAAGTGGTAAAGAAGTTGAAGTGTTGAGCACTAAGCCTGAGTTACGCATTGATATATCAAGCTTTTGTCATCCATTTTATACAGGTAGTGATAAAATTGCAGATACAACGGGTCGTGTAGAACGATTTAGAAAAAAATACAATCGTTAATATTACCTTTTAATAAGGGGATGCACACATTAAAAGTGGAGAGTTTGGTAACAATCTCTGCTGCTACCAATACTCTCAACTCTCAATCTTATCTCATTATAGCGTGTTGTATGTTTGCAAAATCAGACTATTTTTACTTTTGTGCTTAATTGTGATAGACTTATTTTGTTTACGCTCAATTTATGGGGCATTAAGTAGCTGTAGATGTTGTGGCTGTAAATATTTGTTGCAATAGGTTTATCTTATTATATAGAATCTAGTTTGCCCACACACTACGCAGATTTTATCTGCAATAAAGATTAATCTAACTGCTTCTATGCAGTCATATCCATACTTGATATTTGATATATAATTATTCTGCAATCACATTGAGATTAAGCTTGGCTTGTAATCCATGACCAAGTTTCACAATTACCTGAAATTTACCAAGCATCTTTATTTGTGGAATCTCAAAAGCTTTCTTGTCGATTGAAATTCTGTGTTGTGCCTGCAACTCGCTTGAGATTTCATCTTTTGTAAGTGAACCAAAGAGATGATTATTTGTGCCTACCTTTTTTGGAATTGTAAGCTCAATTTTTTCCAAAGCTTGTTGCATTTGTTTTGCTTCTGCAATCTGCAATGCTTCTAGTTCGGCTTGTCTTTTTTGCTCCGCCTTGTATTTATTTATGACTTCATTTGTAGCATGTTTTGCAAGTCCTTTAGCAATGAGGAAGTTGTGCCCATATCCATCTTTTACTTCTTTTATTTCTCCTGCTTTGCCTAGACTTGCTACATCTTTGATCAATAAAACACGCATTTGACACCTTTAAGTTGATTTGCTACTATATCCCCGTTATTTTAGCAAAAAAAGGGTAATTGTTGCAAGAAATTATGGGCTTTCATTTTGAGATTCAGATGAGCAAACGCATTAAAAGATGGCGTATTGTGTATGATGTGAAAGGTTTTTTTATTTTCCATTTTCCATATTATATTAAGAATACACAAAGGATTGTAGAGCAATACATAAAAGAAAACCATGTGCAATTAAACAACTTTTTATTAAAACAGCAGACAAAATTTAATATCAATAATAATCTAGTAGAGCAGTATTTAAATGAATATCCAAATACCCTTGTAGTATTTGGGACACAGGTGAGTATAAAAGAGCTTACTATAGAATCTTTAAGTCAGAAATTATATGTAAAATCAAAGGAAATACTAGATGAATATGCATTAAAAATGCAGCTTAACTATACAAAGCTAACAATCAGTCATGCAAAATCATATCTTGGGCAATGTGATGCTAAAGCAAGAATAAAGATTGATTATCGTAATGTATTGTGCGATGAGAGGCTATTGTGTTATCTTGCGGTACATGAATTAGCACACATTAGATATCCAAACCATTCTAAACTATTTTGGCAGGAAGTAGAGAGATTTTATCCCAACTGCAAAAGTGCACGTAAAGAATTAAAAATCATAGCAAATAGAAATGCACTTATACTAAAGCACTATGGATTGCTGCATAAAAATTTATGTTGAGTGTTGTTTGGATTAGTTTTTATTATCTTATAGTATTTTTGGTGCTCTATAAATTTGGCATATTCATGTGGTGGTGTTTATATAATTAAAAAATATGTAAAAAAAGTTCTTGTGGCGTTGTAAAAATCTCAAGATAAAGCATGTCTTTTTTATCAGCTTTATTACGCAGAACTACTCTATTTTGTGTTATTTTTTCTACGATATAGATTTTATAATTGTATTCAATTTCATCATAGAGGCTAACCCACTTTTCATTAATTAATGCTTTGTTGTTAATGATGGCGTGGAGTCTTAGCGGTATTTGTGGTGATATATCTTGCTCCTTTTGTGATTGCAGTAATGTTTCATTATCTAAGACTTGGTTTTTTTCTTGTGGCTTTAAGAGATTTGTTAAAAAAGAAAAATCTTTTTGTGCAATATCTTTTTGTTGTTGTATAAAGAGCAATTTGGTTTCTATATTATGCATTGGTGGTGTAAAGAATGTGTTGCCTATTATAAACATAATATATACTAAGGCTGTGCAAATAAAGAGCAAAATAAAACTTTTGCGAAATATTTTAAGCTTCATCATATCTGATAATTCCCAATGGAGAATATGATTTTTATATCCTGTGTAAATTGAATATCCTCTTGCATAGAATCTATATGTTGATTTGTGTTTTGTAATGTGATATTTGAAGATGAAATGTGATGTATAAAAAGTGTAGGCAACGCTTCAAGGGCGTGTATAAATTCATAGCATAGCATTGCCTTACAAGTAAAAAATAAAGTGTAGTGATTTGTTGTATAGGGCAGTGTAGTTTGCATTCGCCTTTGTTTTAATTCTTTATTGGAACAAATCGCATTCTTACATTTGCTCGTAATCTCATAATCTTTAAAAAGTAAGGCTATATTGCTTTGCATAGTTGTAATATCCACTTGTTTGCGTTGTGTAAGCACCCATTCATCATATTCGATATAGCTAAGCAAAGTAACACAAGACACTACAAACAAACATAAAAGGATAATGCGTTCAAATACGCTTTTTCGTAATAGATAAAGTGTGATTGTATGCAAGATTTTTTGCATTTAGCTAGGCATTTTTACATTTAGCACAAATCACAAAAAGTCTCATGTCATGGCTTATAAGCTGTGTGCCAAACTTCTCTGCAATATCAACTTGCAATCTCTCAATATCAGAATCTACAAATTCAATAATCTCTCCGCATTGCAAACAAATAATATGGTCATGATGGGCTTTAGCAGCAATCTCATATCTTCTACCCGTTTTATCTGCTTCAAGTGCTGTGATAAAATGCTCTTTTTCTAAGAAACTTAAGATTCTATACACAGATGAAATGCTTGTATTCTTATCTTTAATGCGTAATTGATTGGCAATTTCTTCAGGGCTTAAATGTGTACCACTTTTGTAGAGAACACCTATAATTTCTTCTCTTTGTTTTGAGTTTTTTAAGCCATTTTTCTTAATCGAAGTGCGTAGTCTAAGCAGTATAGAATCTAGAGTTTCTAATCGTTTAGTAATTGCTTTATCCATGAAAATCCCCTTAATAATGAATGTGAAAAATAATATAAAAGTAAAAACTAATCTTAGAAATAAAATTGTAGAATTATAGCAAATAAAAACTTAAAGTGCAGTATTTTTTCTCAAAATATCAGTAAAAATAGTAATAGACATACAGACAGAAGACTTACTTAGATTCACATTATATTATTATGTATATAAAGTATGCTACAATACGCACACTATTCTACTACAAAATGAGGGAGTGATGAAGCATTTTTATAGTTCTTTTGTTGTAACTTTAGTTGGGCTAGTTTTGGCATTTTATGTTGGGGCTTGGCAGGCGATTTATATATGTATTTTGCTTTCTATCTTAGAAGTTAGTCTCTCGTTTGATAATGCTGTGGTTAATGCAAAAGTGCTTGATACAATGGATATAAAGTGGCAAAAACGCTTTATTTATTGGGGTATTCCTATTGCAGTATTTGGTATGCGTTTTATCTTTCCTATTGTTATTGTAGCTGTGGCGGCAAGATTGAATGTAATTGAAACTTTAAGCCTTGCTTTGTATTCTCCAGAAGAGTATCGTGCAACACTTGAGGAAACACGTTTTGAGATTTATGCATTTGGTGCAGGATTTTTACTTATGGTGTGTTTACAATTCTTTTTTAGCGATGATAAAGATGTGCATTGGCTTACTTGGATTGAAAATAATATAATTATGCGTTTTTGTATGAGATTCCCAAATTTTGCTTTGTTGCTTGCAATTACACTTGGAATCATTTTGCTTGCTCTAACAGATAATATACTCGTTGGTATGGCATATTTTTGCGCTATTGTGCTTTATTTAATCATTCATTCTGCTGACAAGTTGCTTGGGGCTGATGGAGTGCGTAATGGGCTTATGGGCTTTTTATATTTAGAAGTGCTTGATGCAAGTTTTAGTTTTGATGGTGTGATTGGCGCATTTGCTTTAAGTGAGAATATTTTTATTATCATGATTGGACTTGGTATTGGAGCTATGTTTGTGCGTAGCCTAACGCTTTATCTTGTTGAGCGTAAAACCTTGCAAAAGCTGATTTATCTTGAACATGGTGCACATTATGCTATAGGTGCATTAGCAATGATTATGCTATTAAAGATTTTTATGGAAGTAAGTGAGATTATTACAGGGCTTATTGGCGTAGGCTTTATTGCTATTTCATTTATATGTTCGCGAATCGCCAATAAAAGTATGTAAAATTGCGCCTTTTTGTTATAATTTCACATTGAAAGGATATGAGTATGAATTATGAAAGCATTAATATTGACAATCCATCACCAAACAACAAAATATCTCGCAAGAAAATATATAATCCATATTCCACAGAAAGTGTCAATGACAGGCGTATATTTGGAGGAAATCCTACTGCGATCTTTGAGCTAAATAAGATCAAGTATCAATGGGCATATAATCTTTTACGCACAATGTTTGCAAATACTTGGTTTCCAGAAGAAGTCAATATGAATCAGGATAAGCGTGATTATATGGAGCTAACTTTGCAGGAAAAGCAGGGATATGATAGGGCATTAGCACAGCTCATCTTTATGGATTCTCTTCAAACAAATAACCTAACGGATAACATTAATCCATACATCACATGTCCAGAAATAAATATGCTTTTAGTGCGACAAGCTTTTGAAGAATCTTTGCATGCACAAAGTTATGCAGTTATGGTAGATTCTATATCAACAAATACTGATGAGATCTATCAAATGTGGCGTAAGGATGATAAGCTTCGTGCAAAAAATGATTACATTGCTGATGTATATGCAAATCTTGCAAAAAATCCAACAGAAACAAATCTTGTGAAGGCTATGTTTGCCAATCAGATTCTAGAGGGCATTTATTTTTATAGTGGTTTTGCATTTTTTTATACACTCGCTAGAAGTGGAAAAATGCAAAATAGTGCAGAGATGATACGTTTTATTCAGCGTGATGAGATTACACATTTAACAATTTTTCAACAAATGATCATATCCACGCGTAGAGAAAGACCAGATTTGTTCACAAAAGAATTGCAAGATGAGGTTATGGAGATGTTTCGCCAAGCTGTTGATTTAGAATCTAGTTGGGGAGAATACATTACACAGGGACAAATTCTTGGATTAACCTCAAAAATTATCCGCCAATATATTGAATACTTGGCAGATAAGAGATTGAAAGCAGTAAATTATCCTATTTTGTATAATACACAAAATCCTATACAATGGGTCGAGGAACAGGTAAATTTTAACAACCAAAGGACAAACTTTTTTGAAGCGAAAGTGCGTAACTATACGCGAGGAGAATTGACATTTGAAGACGACTTTTAAAACCTTTTATACATTACAGCTAAAAACAAAGGCAAATTGGAAAGACAATCTAGCGCGACTTGAGGCAAAGATATTAGAGTGTGAAAAAGATTCTTATATTCTTGCGAGTGAGGTTTTCTTAACAGGGTTTGCATACCAGAAAATGGCAGAGGCAAGTGAATTTAGTGAGATCGCTACAAAAAGATTACAAGAGCTAAGTGAGGACAAAACCATTGTAATTACTATGATAGAACAAGAGGGTAGGGGTTATGTTAATCGTTTGAAGGTGTTTCATCAAGGACGCATAGCATATACACAAAAAAAAGTAAAACTTTTTCCATTAGGTAATGAACACCTGCATTTTAAGGCTGGAGATGCCAAAGATATTAAAACTTTTATGCTTGATGGAATCTTATGTGCCGCGCTCAATTGTTTTGAAATCCGCTTTATTGATTTATGGAAAAAGATACAGGGTGCACAAGTTATCTTTGTTCCAGCAGCATGGGGTAAGGCAAGGAAAGTCCATTTTCAGACACTTACACGTGCCTTAGCGATTGCAAATCAAAGCTTTGTTATTGCTAGTTCATGTTCGGGCAATGAATATGCAAAAGGCAGCAGTATTATTACACCTTATGGAATTGTGTATAAAAATGATTCCAAGGAGATCATTCAAGCACAAGTAAATCTTGCTGAAGTTACAAAAATGCGAACGCATATTGATACAGGAATCCCACATATATGAAATTGCATGAAATAAAAAATATGGAAATGCTAAAGGATGTTAAAGATAGCTTTGATCCTAGAGTCATTGCTGCATTACGGCAAACTGACAGGGAGTTTTTTGTCCCATCAGTCATTAAACATTCGGCATTTCATCTTGATAATGCGTTGCCTATAAGTGATGAACAATGGATTAGTGCACCGCTTACTGTAGCAAAAATGACAACTTATCTGATGGCATATGATTTAGGAGATAGCGTGTTGGAACCAGATAGTGTCTTGGAAATAGGGCTTGGAAGTGGTTATCAGGCTGTTGTGTTATCTCATCTCATACGCAGAGTGTTTAGCATTGAGCGTATAGAATCTTTATGGCTTGAAGCAAGGGCGCGTATCGCACAGCTACAGATTATGAATATTAATATAAAACTTGATGATGGTATGAATGGTTGGAGTTCTTTTGCTCCCTATGATAGAATCTTGCTTTCTGCATGTACGGAGAGTATCCCAAAGACTTTGATCGATCAACTGCAGGTAAATGGGGTGCTTGTCGCTCCAATGTACCATAATGGTGGACAGGTCATTGTACGCTTTGTAAAGCAAAAAGACAATACACTTACAAACCATATTTTAGAATCTTGTCAATTTGTACCAATTAAACAGGGCGTTATGCGTATGGGTTAATCATATCTGTGGGAGCTCAAAGGCAGATGTGTCACTATAGCGTGTATTAATTTGAATTTAGAATTATAAAATTTAGCTTTAAAAGCAAAAAAGAGGGGCGTGTCATTACACGCACGGATACCAAGGATTAAATCCATAGACTATTATCTCTTGTATTATTGTCTTTATATTGTCTTGGCATAGGGTTTGGATTTTCAAAATCAAATAAGAACGGATTTACAGAATCAAGTCCCTCAAAGAAATTGTCAAAAGAATCTATATCATTCCCAATGAAATTATACTCTTCAAGTCGCTGTAATAAACCATCACTCCCATATATCTTTCTACTTACAAGTTTGTTATTGCGATATTTCTCTTCTTTACGTAGTTTGCTATGGATATAATATTTTCTTACTTCCTCATCGTCTTTGTAAAATATCGTTTCAATAAGAGAATTTGCACTATCTTTACCATAAATATTTGTTTGTGAAAGCTTATTATTTTGATATAAGCATTCTTTGCGTTTTAATCCATTATCATAATATGCTATTGTATGTGTGCGGTTGCCATGGTTATAAAAATCTTCATACTTTAAAATGCCATTGCCATACCACTTTTGTATCCCATGCTTCACTCCCGAAACTTCTTTACATGGCGTTTTACCATCTCTGGATTGACAGATCTTAAATGTATGACTAGAATCAGAAATATAAGTCGTCTCACTTTTGACTACACTATTATCGTGTATATCATAATCAGTATACACAAGAGTATTATGTGCATCATCTTTTTGCTCTGATATAACCCAAGCAATGACAATGAGAGATGTAGTAAGTGCAATGAAAAAACCCCATTTCTTCATTATTTTCCTTTACTTTCACAGAATATATAATCATTGTAGCATTAAAATTCCAATATATTGACAATGATATAATGGAGTGTGCTTGAATATAAACTTATGTGATATAGGGGTCTTGAATTACTATCATAATCTTATAGCTATCGTGTATAAGTTTTTATTTATATGTAATGTCAAATTAGTTCTTATATGAATTTCTAATATAGTGAATGCTTTAGTAATTAATCTCGTATGATTTCATATTGTGTTGCGTATATTTATCTAAGTATAAATTCTGCCATGTCTAAAATTCTATTTGCATAACCACTTTCATTATCATACCAAGCCATTATTTTTAACATATTTCCAACTTGCACACTTAAGTCTTTTGCTACAATACTACTATATGTGCTTCCTAGAAAATCACTACTTACGCGATATTTAGAATCAATGCTTAATATATTTTTCATACTATCGTTTGCATAAGATTCAAATAGAGTGTGTATTTCATCTAGTTTTGCAGTTTTGTTAAGGTAGAAGTTTAAATCTGCCATTGAAACATCAATCAAAGGTACACGCACACTCTGTCCATGTATTTTACCCTCTAAATTTGGTAAAACCCTCTTTAATCCAATGGCCGCTCCTGTTGTGGTTGGGATAATGTTGTTTGCAGCCGCTCTTGATCTTCTCTTATCACTTCTATGTGCATTATCAAGTAGATTTTGATCATTTGTGTAGCTATGAATTGTAGTCATTGTGGCACTTATGATTCCATAATGCTTATCAAGTATGGCACAAATAGGGGCAATGCAGTTTGTTGTACAAGAAGCATTTGATATGATGGATTGACCATTGTATTCCATATGATTTACACCAAGCACAAACATCTTTGTATCATCTTGTGGTGGAGCTGAAATAATTATCTTTTTTGCACCCTTTTGCAAATGATGTTGAACAGATTCTGTTGTAAGGAACTTCCCACTTGATTCAATCACAACATCAACTTCACCAAAGTCAATATCTTTAGGATCACTATGGTTGCTTACTTGTATTGATTGATTATTGATTAGCAATGTATTGTTGTGGTATGAAACGTCGTGATGAAACGTGCCATGTGCACTATCAAATTCGATGAGATATGCCAAAATTTCCCATTTAGCAATATCATTAAGTGCTTTAATGTTATGCCCCCTTCTGATCGCTTCTCGCAAGATCGTGCGTCCCATCCTACCAAGCCCATTTATCCCTAGTGTCATAATTCTAACCTCAATAATAAATTGTAGATATAGTAATAAATTGTGTGGATTATAGCTTATTTTTGTGTGTATGCTGTAGAAACTCATTATATGTTTGCTAAGTTAGTATAGATTGAGTTTGCAATAAAACATAAGTTCCAACACAATACATTGTGTCAGCGTATGTCAATAATTTGAAAAATGAAAATCACGCTTGTTTTATTTTACTTGCATTACACCCAAGATACCCAGCATTACAATAACGTGCAACTTAGCGTAATAGATATAACTTAACCTAAGTTATTGGATAATTGATAAAGAACTAATCATTATCAATTATTATTTTCTCCTTTAATTATTTTCTGGCCACATGCGTACAGATTTAATATCATATTGATTTATAATATCGAAGAATGATTGTATCAAGGCATGGTTTCTGCCCTTGCTGTAGGCATTAATAAATTTTTGTGCCTCATTGCCTAAATTCATTGTTGCGTTGTTCTTCAAAGGCGTAATAAGTATTTTTATACTATTTTTATTTGCATTTGGATCTAAAAGCTTTGCTTGATCTGAGATAATTTTTTGCAAACTTGTCCTTAAATGTGGTGCTAAATATGGACTATAACCCACAAAGGTCATGCCTGCTGCACGACTAGCTTCCAAGGCAGAATAGTATTGTGCTGTAATACGTTTTTCTATATCAGCATTCTTTGTTTGTTTATTTTTTAAAAACGAAATACCATTGTTAAGTGTGAGGTATTTTTTTGCCAAATTACTTACGCTTTCAGCAAGCCCATCTGAACGAACATGTATGCGTACTTCTTGTATGGTATAGTTATATTGACTAAGCCATGCGACAATAGAACTATTAAAATTTTGCATTTCTTCTTCATAGCGTTTTTGAATCTCGTCGTATTTTTTTGTATAGCTTTCTGTTATTCGTTCTTTGGTTTTTTTGTTTTGGGCAATCGCCTCATTGGTCGGATTGCCCATGCAACCACAACCACATTGTTGCTGATTTTGTGATGATTCTAGCATCTCAATCTCTGCATTAATATCATCTAATGCACTCGCAGATTCCTTTCGCAATGCTTCTAAATCATTTTGATATTTTGTTTGAATATGATCATATTCTTTGCTAAACTGATTTATCTTTGTGATGTATTGCACTAAAAGCGTAGGCATAGTTTTGTATCGAAATGATCGAGATTCTAGAAGTGTTTTTGAATCTAGGCTCAAGGTCGCTACATCAGATTTAATAACACATGTTCCATTGCCACTATTTTGTAGATCTTCTAGTGTAGAGGTGCTATTACACGTAAAGCTTTTTGGGACAAATTTGTTTAAATCTTCCTCAAGATTTGCAACGATATTGCCCGATATTTCTTGCCTTACTTCATTATCGTTGAGCCACATATCTGTGCGTACATCCTTGAGTTGAAATAAAAAGCCATCGATATTTTTAAAGTGGCAGGTTGCATGAGAGTTATCTCCGACGCAATTATATGTGATACCAGCTTTTTCTGCATCTTGCAATACCCACTCCATAATATCTAATGCACCTGTTTTAGCAAAACTTACTCCACATGCAACCATGCTGATTGCACCTGCGGCTATTATTTTTTTTAGCATACCCTTATCCTTTCGCCGTTTTTTAGAATGTAAGCCATTATGTTAATGTTTTTTAGATTAAAAGTTTATTAATTTCATGCTATTTTCCACAAAAGATATGTTCGTGATTGTGATATATCCGTTGTTTTATTAGTGTGTCTCATTGATATGATTGGGATCTGAATGAGATAGAAATTCACTATAAAATTATTATGATTTTAAAGATTTGCCACAGATTTTACTCAGCTCTGGAACAGTTTTAAAAACACGCGATTTAGTCATATCAGTATGAATGTAGCTTAGTGTGTGGTTGTTTGCCTCAAGATCCTTTTGATCATATTCCATATTATCTTTATTATTATCTGTGTTGGAGCTTGGCACTATAAAATCTTCTTTTTGTGTTTGTATATCTAAGTTTATGCTTTCTTGATCCATGCTTGTATCGTGTAGAGCATGTTTGTTATCGTTTATATTTTCAAAAATGCCCATGAGTTCATTTTCGATTTCTAGTTCTAGATTTTCTAAATCACTCTGTGCAGAATCTGTATTTTCCAATAGGCTTCCATCAAGATGTAAGGATGGATTTCTATCTGTTTCTAGCGAGGTTGTCTTATCACTTGAATCTAGTAAGTCTTCCAATGTATTGTTGCTATCATTGATGTCAAAATCTTGTATATTTATATTTTTTTGCACAGAATCTTGTCTCTTGAAGCTTTGTGATTCTATACATTCTTGTTCTATGGAATCTGTCTGTATATCTGATATTTCTGCACTAGAGGTATCTAGCCCACTAGAGTCTAAAACCAAACCCTTGTCTAAATCATTATCTTCTCTTGCATCATTTGTTTCAAGTAGAGAAGCCAAAACACCACCATCTTGTATATTATCATTGTTCATAGAATCTAGACTTTCTAAACCTAGTATTTCATCAAAGGTGTTTATGTGTATTTGGCTTTCATCATTGCTTGTTTGGCTATCATCTATATGAGTTAAGCCTAATTGTTCATCCTTTATATTATTGGTGGTATTTATATCAAAAATGTCTTCTAGTATATCATTGGCTGTATTAGCTGTATTTTGTGAGATAGATTCTGTCTGTTGTGCTGCATTGATGATACTAGATTCCATGGTGTCGCTATGTGTTTGGCAATCATTATCATGTTGTATATGATCCACATGGCTTAATGCTAGTTCATCATCTATATTTATTCCTTTTGATTCTTGTAGTGTCTCATCTATTAAGTCTATTTGTTTGTGTTGTGTTGCTAAGTGTTGCAAATCTTCCAAAGTTTCTAATGTGGTTTCCTGTGTAGTGTGCAGATCAAATAGAAGTTGCTTGGCTAATTGTTGATTTGAATTTATATCATCTTGTTCTCTACTTTGTTGTGAATTTTCCATGTTGCTATTATTTGAGATGGTGTCGCCTTCTTCCACTTTCGTCATATTAGAATTTTGGTGCAATAAAGATTCTAAGGATATGTTTTGTTCTGCATGAGAGAGTATTTCTGTGGAATCTGTGTTATTAGATTCTGTTTGTGCAGAATCTTGTGACAAGTTTTCTTTCTCAAGCAAGTCCTTTTCATTGAAGCTTACTTGCAAATCATCATGGGGTATATTATCTTCTATATTGGCAGTTTGGTTTAACTCCTGCTGGAATTCATCTGTTAAATCGGCTTTGGATATTGCATTATCATGAGATATTGCTTCTTGTTGTGTTGAGCTTGCATTAACTTGTAAATTGCCTTTCTCTTGCAAGTCATCATCTTGCAGGAAATGCAGTATCTGCATATTTTCTTGTGTTGGATTGGATTTTGAGATATCTTCTGTACAGCTTGATTCTGTATCAGAATTTGTAGTTAAAAAATGCAGTGGCTCTTTACTGAAGGACTTCATATTGTCTTCATCTGTATTTGGGGAATTTATATCTATTGTTGTAGCATTTATATTGTCATATTCTTTGAGATTTTTCAGACTATTACCTGTTTGTGTACCGCCTATACTTTCTTGCTCTAGCTCTTTAATCTCTTCTTGTGTGTTTTGCGATGATTCTGTATTGCTTGTTGATATATCATTTACTGGATTTATTATGCTAGATTCTAACTCATTATTATTTTGAGTTTGTAAAGCAGTAAATTCATCTATGACTTCATTATTTGTAATGTCTGTAGAATCTAGATTGAGTTTCATGTCTGATTGTATTGAGGTATCATCGCTCAAATCCATATCCTCTGTTATTTGGGCAGATGTTTGGTTTTCTGACAAAGACTGCATAGAATCTATATCTTTGCTTGCCTGCAAAGTATTTGTATTTGTTTCAATAAGATTAGAATCTAGCTCCTCTAAGCTCTGTATATTTGTAGATGTGGAATCTAGATTCTTCAAATCATTACTTGCTGCTATAGTAAGAGATGTATCCCTTTGTATCTGTGTTGCAGGGCTTATTTGTGTATCCACCAAATGTTGTATATCTGCCTCTTCATTCTCTGTATTGATAGAATCAAAAAAACTCATATCCTCATGGCTTATATCTTGCAAAGCAAGTTTTAGCTCATTTTGCCGCTCCTTTGATTCATTCTCGTTTGTCTCCTCCTGTATGATTACCTCTTTTGCTTTATTTTTTTGCTTTAAAAGTTTTTCTACATTACGCAATTCAGATTCTAAAAAATCTCTCCATGCACTTGTGCATAAGGCTTTGGCGGTAATAAAAATGTCTTTATCACCTCTACCACTCACATTCACTACAATGATTTTATTTTTTTCTTTTTTTGCAATTTCAAGCACACCAGCCAATGCGTGACTTGATTCTAATGCTGGTAAGATTCCTTCATGCCTAGCAAAAAATTGCAAGGCTTCAAGAGCAGAATCATCGCTAGCAGCCATAAATTCTACGCGTCCAATGTGTTTTAAGTGTGCAAGTTGGGGTCCAACACCAGCATAATCCAACCCAGCACTAATTGAGTGTGTATTTGAGATTTGTCCATGCTTATCCTGTAGAAAATAGGAACGATATCCATGTGCTACGCCAATACTTGCACCACTATTTTCTGCAAGACGCATTGCATGTCGGTTGGGTTTAAAATCATCTCCACCAGCTTCTACACCAACAAGCTTTACTTCCATATCTTCCAAAAATGCATTAAATGCACCCATAGAGTTGCTGCCACCACCAACACATGCAACAACATAATCTGGCAAAAACGCGTTAAGATATTTGCTTAAGGCTTTTCTAATCTGTTTTTTTATCTCTTTCCCAATGATGGCTTGAGAATCCCGCACAATATCCGGATATGGGTATGGACCAAGTGCGCTTCCTAGCACATAAAAACACTCATGTGGCATTGTGCTCCATTGCCTTAATGCCTCATTTACCGCATCTTTTAGCGTTTTTGTCCCACTCTCAACAGCAACTACTTCCGCACCAAACTGCTCCATTATAAATACATTTGGTCGTTGTCTTTGCACATCTATTGCACCCATAAAAATAGTGCATGGCATCTTTAAAAAGGCACATACACTTGCCACTGCTACGCCGTGTTGTCCTGCACCTGTTTCGGCGATAACGCGTGTCTTTTTCATTCGTTTTGCAAGTAAAACTTGTGCAAGGGCGTTATTGATTTTATGTGCACCTGTATTTGCCAAACCTTCAAATTTGAGATAGATTTCATTTCCAAGTATTTCAGAAGCATTTTTTGCATAAATAAGAGGCGTTGGTCTGCCAACAAATGTCTTTAAGAGTCGTTTTAACTCTTTTTGAAAGCCTTTGGTTTGAAATATTTGTTTATATGCTTTTTGTAAATCATCTAATGCTGGATATAATATTTCTGGGACAAAGCATCCGCCAAATTTAAAATCACCTTCCCCAAAATATCCTTTTTCACTTTTTAAAAATATTCTATCTTCCATACTTCCTCTTTCAATAATGGCAAAATACAAAACAATTCGTGCTTATTTTATCATTTTTCTGTAATTTTTTGACTTTGATGTAGTGGTGAGCTAAGATTCTAAGCCTTTGTTGCAATAATGCTTTGCAAAGCAGATTTTAGTTGCTTGTAAAATCTTAAAAATTTGGAAAATCTTGTCTTTATCTTTAGGTTGTATTAGTTTTAGAATCAATGCTATTTCAACGCCTGTGTGATATAGGCAAGTTCTTCTGCAATATGTGTAAGCTCTTTTTGCTTTGCTTGCATGGAATCTCGCATTTCTTGCGTGTAGTTTTGCTGTCTTTTTTCAAGTGTGTTTTGCAGTATAGAATCTTTTTCTGCAATTTGTGTTTTTAGAATCTCTTCTTGAGCTTGTAAGATTTGTGAGAAATATTCCAAAAATTTTGTTTCTACTTCTTTGTTTTTTTCCATAAGTACTTGCGTGAAAAGCTCAAAAGATTGATTAAAAATTTCTTGTAGTTTAATGGAGAGCTCATTTTCCCTACCCTTACCATAAGCATTAATAAGCTTAGGGATAGAATCTTTTAGTTTTGCAACACTTTGTGCGATTTGTTCCTTTGGTGCATGAAAGCTAACTTTTGGTTGCTTTATATCAGTGTGCTCATCAAGCAATATTTGAGTGATTTTTTTTGCGAGTTTATATTTAAAATCTCTACTCACATCGCTGAAACAATCGCTTAGTCCAGATTCTAAAATTTCTCCTATACGCTCACTACTTGGAGGATTACCATGGGTGTAACCATACACTGCTTCATCAAAGATTCTAGTCTGCAATCTTTCTTGTTCTCGTTTTAGACTTTTTTGCATACTTTTTTGCAATACATTTAAAAATTCTTCTATATCATTTTGCTTTGCTTTTAAATCCTGCTTTTTTACATCAAGTTGTAAAAATAGCCTTTCGTGCTCAGCCTTAAGATTTGCAATCATTTCTTCTAATTCATTTTCGGAAGCATTTAATAGAATTGATTCTAGACGCATATCCTCTTTGCATTGCTCAATTGTTTTTAAGAAGCCACGATATGCAAGATATAAAATATCTTTTTGTTTCAAGCTATTTTCACCAAGTAGCATTTTATCTAAGTAATTTTCAACTGCTATAATTCCTGTTTTTTCTAATGAAAAGCCTTGGTTTATCGCCTCTTCTCCTCGATTTGTTTTATGTAAAAGTGCCAAAAAACTTGCAACAGGAATAAAATCAATTCTCTCTATTATAGAATCTATATCACCACTATACTTTGCTTTTTTGAGTTGGGCTGCTAAACTTGTTTTTGTGTATTCAAGCGATTGTGCTAACTCTTTTTCGCTAATTAGATCAATGCGTGTCAATACGATAAGAAGTCGTGATATATTTTGCTCTAGAAGTGATTCTAGGATAAAATCAATATCAATTTGTGTTGCTACACAACTTGCATTCATAACATGAATAAGCAAGTCGCATTGCGTAATATAGGCTTTTGTGATCTCCTCTCTTTTTGTAATTGGATCATCAAGCCCTGGTGTATCTACAATTTCGACACCATTTTGAAGAAATTTAAGTGGTGTAAAAAGCGTTACTTCTTTTACAAGATTACATAATTTACTTTCATGATTTGCGGAAGTGTAGGTACTTAAATTATCAAGTGTTATTACCTCACTTTTTGTAGTATTTGTGATATAGTCATTAAGTCTAGTGCCAAAGATTCTTTCACTCTCAAGTACAAAGCTTTGCAAACTCTTATCATATTGCCCTGCTTTTTTAAGCTCTTCCCATTCGCCTGTATTCCAAAAAAATACCTCCGCAGATTCTGTATCTTTGTATTTTAAAATCGTTAAGTTTGCCGTTTCTGGAATAGTAGAACTTCCTAATACTTCTTTGCCTAATAAAGCATTTAAAAATGTGCTTTTACCTGCACTTAATACACCCGTGATTCCAATTGAGAATTTATGATTTTGTGCATTTGTGTAAATTTGGTTCAAGGTTTTATAATATTTCTCATGCAATTTTAGCTCATATAATCTTTTTAGAATCTGTGCGAGTTCATTAGAGAGTGTTTTGAGATTTAGCACCTTGTGTTCTTCTTTTGCCTGTTGTGCTTGAAAAGCACTTTGAGTGAAAAAGTTTGAAAGGCTTCGTGCATGTTGGTTTGTGATTAACTCAGCCGCATTTAATCGTAAAATATGTGCCTTTAAATGCTTTAAATCTGCTGCATTTACAACGCTTAAAAGTGCATATTGTAGCAACTTGATAGACTCCATGTTGAGCTCATATTGTGGCATACATTGTGAATAAAGAGAACAAAAAGCCTGACTTTTTTCATAGAGATTAACATTTGTGCTATGCACGGATAGAATGAGGGCTTGAAGTTTTGGAGGAAGTGCTAGTAAGATGTCTTTTTGTGTGTCCAATAATGCCTTTATTGATGTATCTGAAATGGATGTACTTGGAATTTTTTCTTGGTGTATAAGGTGAAAAAAGTGTGTAGCAAGCTCCATATGTTTCCTTTGTTTCTGTAAGTTATATAGAATCTAAAAGACGTCATTATATCAAAACTTAATGATTTCAAGATGGATTTGCAGTGTGAAACTTAAGTAACAAGTGTTCATATTAGTAAAATATATATGGTGTGTAAAAATAGCACAAGGTATTGTTGTATTTGTGAAATTTGAATACTATCATTTTATTTTAGGCTACAATATTAAGAAAGACTATTGCTCAAAATGATAACTCGGAGGTTAGTGTATAGAATATGAGAAAAAATATTATGCTTAGCACAGGGACACAAAAGTATTCAGTTACAATAGGTAAAATCACATCATTAAAGTTTGAAGATAAAGATGTACTCCTTGTTACATCAAAAAATCTTGAACATCTTTATCTGGAATACATGCTTTCTATTATAAAGGCTAAAAGCGTAAATGTTTGTGTTGTTGATGATGGTGAAATGCATAAAAACATGCAGACAATCGATGAGATTCT
The DNA here is from genome assembly GCF_000765905.2 of Helicobacter trogontum. Classification (GTDB taxonomy): domain Bacteria; phylum Campylobacterota; class Campylobacteria; order Campylobacterales; family Helicobacteraceae; genus Helicobacter_A; species Helicobacter_A trogontum. Next base: position 108,139 of record NZ_JRPL02000006.1, read on the forward strand.
AGAATCCGCATTTAAGCATAAGCTACATCGAAATGCTTTGATGATTGCACTTGGAGGTGGTGTCATTACTGATATGGTGGGTTTTGCAAGTGGGATATTTCAACGAGGCATTGATTTTATTAGTATTCCTACAACATTGCTTGCTATGGTTGATGCAAGTGTGGGTGGTAAATGTGGTGTAAATAATAAATATGGAAAAAATCTTATCGGTTTATTCCATCAACCAAAACAAGTTTTTGTCGCACCTATGTTTTTACGCACATTACCAGAAAGGGAGCTATTGGCTGGTGTAGCAGAGATTATTAAGATTTTTGCGTGTTTTGAGTATTCTTTATTGCAAAATTTTAATATGCTTGATATTGAATTTTATATCCAAAAGAGCATAGAATTAAAGGCTCAAGTTGTAGAAAAAGATGAAAAAGAAAGACATGGTTTAAGGGCGTTATTAAATTATGGACATACTTTTGGTCATGCTATAGAGCTAGAGGGAGGATATAGTGAATTTTTACACGGAGAGGCAGTAAGCATGGGGATTGTTATGGCAAACCGACTTTCAGTTAAGCTAGGCATATTATCAAGCGATATTGATATGTTTATTTGTGCATTACTAAAGAGGATTGGGCTTCCTACGCATTACAAAATAAAAGATATAGATTCTTTTTATAACGCATTTTTTTACGACAAAAAAAGTCTTGATTCGAAACTACATTTTATTTTGCTTGAATCAAAAGAGGTTATTAAGGCAACTGTCCATAACAACATAGATAAACAAATCATCTATGAGGTATTGCATGAGTTTGCTTAACACAAAGGTTTTATATTGTATTTTTGTGTTATTTGTGTGTTTTGGCACACAATTATTTGCTACACAAGCAGATTCTACACCATTGGACTCTGCTGAATCTAAACATCATAAAACAAATACGATAGTAAAAAGCGCTACGTTGAGCTCATATATAGATCAGTTAAAACAACTTGATTCTGCGTTGTATAAAACAGAGAGTATATGGCTTAAGAGATATGAGAATTTTAAAAGTTATCATGATATTTCAGATGAAATTGCAGAGATTGAAAAAGAAGCCTTATTGGCACCATTGGAAGCACAAAAAACACACAGATTGATGACATTAAAAAAGCAGCAAAACCTCTTAGAGCAATACCGCACGAAGCCATTTGGTGAATTGCTTGATAAACCTACACTTGAGGCTGCACCAGTCCTTACAAATCCATTTGAAATCTTTAGTGCGTTTTCATATATCAAACATATATCAAATATAAGATCAAATATGCAATATAATCAGCAAGATTTAGATAAGTTGCTGACTATACTTGATAAAAAAAGTGCAATCCTTAATGAAATCATACAAAGTCAAAAAATAAGTGTCACAGAAAAGCAAAGCTATAAAGATGTGTTGGTAGCCACACAAGAACAGAATTTAGAACTACAAAGTGCTAGAAATATCCTTGAGACAACCACAGATGTATTTAATAAAGATGCTGATGAAATTGAGGCGAATCTAGAATATCAAATCAAAAACCAAATCTTAAAACTTGTATATATTGGTATTGGAATCTTGTTAAGTGTGGTTATAGCCTTTTTTTTAAAACTCATCGCAAAACGCTACATAGAACATCATGAAAGAGCTTATACTACAAGTAAAATCATCAATGTTTTTAATATTACTATTATCTTCTTAATCCTTTTATTTGCATATATTGATAATGCAACCTATGCTGTGGCGATGGTGGGTTTTGCGTCCGCGGGTGTTGCTATTGCTATGAAAGATATGTTTATGAGTACGCTTGGGTGGCTTGTCATTGTGGTTGGTGGTAGCATACATGTTGGTGATAGAATTAGAGTAAAAAAAGAGAATGAAGTATTCATCGGAGATGTGCTTGATATATCTATGTTACGTATTACAATTTATGATGATATTACACTGACTTCATATAGAGAGAATCATCGTGCAGGGAGATTAATCTTTATACCCAATAACTATATCTTCACGAATTTAATTTCAAATTATACTTATGGCAATCTGAAAAATATATGGGATAGTGTGTCTGTGTGCATTACTTTTGATTCTAATATCACAAAGGCAAAAAAAATAGCTCTTGAAGTTGCAAGTACGCATGCAAAGATTTATACAGAGCAGACTAGGAGTCAAATGCAAAGAATGCGTGATAGATTTGCTTTAGCGCATTCCGCCCTAAATGTTGATCCACGCGTTTTTAATTTTGTAAAAGATAATGGCATGGATATTTCTGTATGGTTTCAAAATTATGCTTATGGGACATTAAAGCTAAAAAGCGTAATAGCTCAAGAAATAGTAGAGAAATATTTATGCGAAGATGATATCCATATTGCCTATCCTATTACCCGCATTGTATATGAGAGGGCAAATGGTTTAGGGAAATCCCAAGATTTTATACCTGAAATTAACTAAAAGTGATTTTTTGTAAAACGCGGCATTAGACACAAAGTTTTATTGTGTGCATGATATTTTGAGCATACTAGAAGCATTAATCCTTTTAAATATTAAAGCCTCTATGTAGCAGTGAAGCAAGAAAAATAGCATATATAAATTTAAGCTTAAATAGCCAATGCAAGTATTAAAACTATGCAAAATATCTAAAATTACTCAACGATACAAGGCATTGAAATATATTCTATTCAATAGTTTTTTAAAAGTATTTTTAAGTGCATTGATTGGGTTAAGTATCTGTAAATATGACCTAGTGATGGTTGCAGAGTACAATCACAGCCAAATCTACATAATGACACCACCACCAAGCACAATATCATCTTTATAAATTACTAAGGCTTGTCCCTTTGCTACACCATATACTGGCTCTTTTAACGTTGCTATAATCTTATCATCTTGTATTGCGATAGTAGCATTGCTTGGTGTGCTGCGATAACGCACCTTTGCTTTATATTCACCATCTATAAACTCACTTGGTAGGGATTTATTTAATGCGGTTACACAAAAAGTTTCTAATTCCTCTTTTTTCCCAACAATAATTTCATTATCTTTTGGATTAATTTTTAATACAAAATGTGGCTCATGTGCACCTTTTACGCTAAAACCTTTGCGTTTGCCTATAGTGTATTGCATATAACCTTTATGTTCACCTACAATATTGCCTTGCGTATCGCGTACAACACCTTTTTGATCCACATTTGTATGTTTTTTTAAGATGTCAATATAATCTGTTTCGACAAAACAAATTTCTTGTGATTCTTTATAAGATTCTAAATCACCAAGTATTGGTAATGCTGCAAATGCCTTTGGTTTTACCTCCTCTTTTAGCATGTCGCCAAGCGGAAAGATAAGGCGATTAATTGCATCTTGACTGATAGCATATAGAAAGTAACTTTGATCCTTGCTTTTATCTCTTGCTTCTCGTATCCGCTTTACACCCTGTATTGTCGCGATACGTGCATAATGCCCTGTTGCTATATATTCGCAACCATAACTAAGTGCCATGTTTAAGGCTAACCCAAATTTCATAAGTGGATTACATAACGCACAAGGATTTGGCGTTTCACCGCGTTTATAAGATTCTATAAACTCATTATATACTGCTTGTTTGAATTCCTCTTGTGCTTCTATAATCTTAAACTCTAAACCTAAAAATGCACATACCTTTTCGCAGTTTCTGATAAAAATTGCATGCTTTTCTTCTTTATCATGAAGCTTGAGATAAATTCCTAAAACTTCATATCCTTGTTGTTGCAATAAATAAGCAGAATAAGAACTATCAACACCACCGCTCATTAATAATGCAACTTTTTTCTTAATTTGTTCCATAATATATAACCTTAAATATAAGTTTGATATAAAAGATAGATTGTATCGTATAAAATTGAATAAGTGTGTAATACACCAAATGATATCAGGTTACAAAAGTGTCATATTCATAACTTAGATTCTAAAACTAATATGTTGAGATTAAAGCTAATTGGAATTATACATTTCATTCATGCGTTGTAATGTATTTATATAAGACATAGATTTCAGAATCTGTCAAATAATATTTTGGCATGACTGCATGGGTTTTACGCAATGCATGTGTAAAACCCTGCAGATCAAGTTCTGTAATATCTGGGGCATTAATCTCCATATTTTTGCCCTTGTGTGTATAGCTTACAAGTTGCTTACCTTTACCATCTTCACCATGACATTTTTGACAACCAATACCGCGTGGCTCTTGATAGAGATATTTGCCATACTCTGCTTCTGTCATAAATTGCTGACTTATCATAGAATCTTCTGCATCAATTTCTTGCGTAAGAGCATACATGTATTGCAGACACGCAATACAAAACACAAAGGCACAACAATACTTTACCATCTGTTACTCCATAGTAATTTGACATTAGGATATTATTGTAACAAATTATTGTTATGTAGGTTAGATACAAATTGTAAAAAGTGCAACAACTACTTCCTTGTTGTTTGCACTTGATTTGTGACTACAATATCTTTTTTAATCTTATCAAAGATTGCTTGTCCTATACCTTTTACTTGTTTAATATCTTCAATCTTTTTAAATCTAGTTTTTGTGCGATATTCAATGATTGCTTTTGCTTCACCTATACCATTTAAAGTCATAAGTTCTTTTTGACTTGCAGTATTAATATTTACTGCTGCAAAAAGAAAGCTAGAGAATATAACAAATAGAAATAAAAGTCTTTTCATATAAAACTCCCAAGTAAGATTCAATAATATTAAAAAACATTAAAACTAAGACAATATGTCTTATCCCAAACAATACAATAACATAAAAATCCTATATTGTATTGTTTCATACCTATGTGTCTTATATTTTTATTTTGTGTGTGTAGAAATGTGAGATGTTTCATATATGAAGTTACCTATATCGCCATAAAATTACTATAAAATCCCTTATGATAATTTGGCAAATAGACAAATAAAAGGAATTTGTGCGTGAATTATAGAGAAAAAGATAGCAATCTAGCGCCTATCGTGCTTGGTATAAGTGGTGGGAGTTGCATTGAGCTTGCATTACACTTTATTAAACGATTTCCAAAAGAACGTATGCTTTATATTGTGCCAACGCAAAATGCTGCCTTACTTTGTCAGGCAGAAAAAAAGCAGAATCTTAAAAATCTAATCAATGCTATACGCACAGACAATATTGCCTTTTATGATTCTATGACAAGCCCTTTGGCAAGTGGTAGTTTTTATTTTGAATCCTGCATTATCTTGCCAACAAGTAGCAATACATTATCAAGTATTGCTAATGGTTTGCAGAGTAACCTGCTTACACGCATAGGTGCTGTATGCTTGAAAGAGAAAAGAAACCTTGTGCTTGGCGTAAGGGAGATGCCCTTAAGTGCAATTTTGCTTGAAAACATGGCAAAGTTAGCCAACTTAGGTGTGTATGTGGCACCCCCTATTGCTGGGTATTATGGTGGTATTTACGACTTAGAATCCTTACATGATTTTTTGATTGGTAGATATTTTGATATGTTGAATATACCGCATGATTTATTTGTGCGTTGGGGCGTAAATAAACAATAATATAGAATCAATATCTATTTGTATAAGCAATCAATATTTTACTATATTGTTTTTCTATGTAAAAATGAGCAAAAAGAAGTAAAATCATGATGCACTAAGCTATAATTACCTCCTATGCTTTTCTAAATAATGGTATAAAGGGATAATATGAGCAGGAAGTTATTAAGCTTAGGTTATATTTATGAAATGATTGGTAAGCACGAAGAAGCACTTGCTTTTTTTGAGCAGGTG
>NZ_JRPL02000070.1 GCF_000765905.2 Helicobacter trogontum
TTTTTTCATTGTCAAGTTGATTTATAAGCTCTAAGCTGGAATAAAAAAGATGGGCTTGGCAAACATACCCCCTCCAAGTTCCCAAAAAACCGATATTTTTTCTATCTGTGTGAGTTTATGAAAGTTGATTAGAAAAAAGTTTTAAAAATTATATGCTTGTGTGTAATATTGTAACTTATATGAAGCAAGTTAGCTTAATTGGGTAAGTGTATTTATTATGAAAGATAAATTTTCCCTTGTATCTCATATCACCTATGATGATAGTATGTAAATAGCCATTGAAGTCTAGCTTCCAAGCCAACCTTAATAAACTTTTTTAACCTTAAAAATACCTTAAAATTTAATTAATAGAATTGTAATTCTATATAAAGTCCGCAAAATAGGGCACAAAATGACCATGTGTGTCAAAATTTGTGCCATGAGATGACATTTATGTGTCTTTTTCTCTGCTTAGACTACAAGAAATTTAGCAAAGCAAGAAAGCTTCATATCTTCAAATAAGCCTCTTGCAGCCATAAACAATACGCAAGAGAGCTTTAAATCTTAAGTTCTATCCTACTTCCTAGATTAAAGCCTAGCATAAGATATGATATATGCTTGTGTGTATCCCTAAAATAGAGCAATACGCACATAACAAGCAGATTTGTATCTATCTGTTGCCCAAAAATCTCATAAATTTCACCAAAATTACTTCAAATCTGCTCTAACTAGATTCCATTTTAACTCAAAAAGCATGTTTAAATTTTTGCAATTTCTTGCAATTTTATAAAATTCTCGCACTCTTTGCTCTATTTCAATGTATTGCAAGGCAAAACACATGCAAACAATCTTTTTTATATGCTCTCCCTTGCGTATTAATACAAACAAACATATAAAATATAAAAATCTCCTAAAATGTGGCGTGAGGAAGCACAAACAAGGCATGTTGCTCATGAAACTTAAAAAGTGAAGCCAAATTGTGGCGTGTGTATGAAAGGAGCTAAAACTTTAAAATGTGGCGTGAAGCTAAGCAAGAATAATATGTCATAGATGAGAGCATAAAAACAAGAGAAATTTGACTTTTTATACACGTGGCCAACTTTTATAGATATGTCATAGATGAGAGCATAAAAACAAGAGAAATTTGACTTTTTATACACGTGGCCAACTTTTATAGCTTACTCTATATGTAACCATCAAATAAACACACTAAAGCCCTGATCTATAAAGAAGAGTTTATAAAGCTAGAAACTCTTTAGTGCATGGGTTTTATAATAGAATCTAATCAAGTTGAGATGAAAACACACAAACTAACACACTAAGATCTCTAATTCCCTTATATATTCTTTGTATATAAATTTATCTTTTGTATTTGCACTTATATCATCCTCATTAGTGCTTAGATTTTGCATATCTGTATTTTCATTACTTGCTTTATAGTCTTTATTCTCAACCTCTATTAATGCTTTAAATCTTATAATATATGTTCCCTCTTTATTGAAAGATTTTAATATATTATCTTTTTGTGTGCTTATCTCACCATCACCAAAATCCCATTCAACATCTCTTAGCTCTACAGAAGTAACGATATGAAATCCCACAATCTCATCTACTGCGATTACACTTTTAGTTACATATATCTCAAGTATAGTTGTATCAAATCCTGTATTATAATCTGGGATTTGCACCTTTTTCCATTCATCTGTATAATCACTAATAGCTGCCTCACCTATAGCTTTTAGTGCATCAACTGTTGTTTGTTGCATATCATAGCTTTTTAATAAATCTGGTTTATTCGCATTAGCAAGGACATTTTGATAGCTTACCATGCAGTTTGCTTTATTGATTTGTGCATTATCATTAGCACTTTTGTGTAAGACTTCTGCTTTAATCTTATCTTGTAGAGCTTGAGCTTGGAGTTGTGCTGTTTGCATTTTACTTGCTTGTATTTTAAAAAAGCTTTCTTTAACTTGATTTGCAAGCATAGCAACTTCTTTTTTCTTAGCAAGTATGCCCAATGCACTTTGATTTTGTGCATCTCGTGTAGCAACTTCATTTTGATCTATACTTAAGGCAGTTTGGACTGCACTTTGAAATACACCTAAGAATGTTTTAGCCATAAAATCGCTGTATGCTAAAGCTTTTTGATCATCTGTAAAGGCATAATCTGGCATATGTTTGATAAAGCTTTCTAGTGCATCTTTATAAATTTG
>NZ_JRPL02000071.1 GCF_000765905.2 Helicobacter trogontum
CTTATTGTGAGGGGAATGATGAATATTGAGAGTGGCTAAACAATTAAGAAAGTCTTTTGGCTGCAAAGAGATATTTGAATTATTGGAATTTACTTCCAATAAAAGGTTTTTTTGCATAGATTCTATAAAACCACTACATTTTATACTTAACACCGATTCCAGACTTTCTTTAATAGTTGCTTGAGTAAGTGTAAGATTGAGAGAAGGTTGAGATTCTCTTGTGCCCTGATCAGGGTAATGTTTTTTAAGATTTGAAAGGATAGAGAGTGAGAGATAAGACTGCATAATAACCCTTTGTGTAATTAAGAAGTAACATGATTGAAGAGCATAAGAAAAATTCTAACTTCATTTGCGAGATGAATTATCTTTTAAATAGTTTTGTTTTAATAATCCAATGTAATGCTAATCCCATCTAATCCTAGAGGTTTGATAGAGAAATATTGGCTTGTGTCACCTACTTCTAAGCATTTCTCCAATCATCGCTCCCACTCGTTCCAGCAACAACATGCTCCCAAATGATTTTTCTGTAATTTAAAGAAACCTGAAAGAGCTCTGTCTTATCATTATTGTTTTTATCTTGCGCATTAGGCATAACAAGATTAATATCGGTAATAATAGCATCTTCAAGCTTTGTTGTAAAATAATGTTCGGCTCCACCACTCATTGATGTTCTAAACCAATGCACCTCTACATTGTTTAATCTTTCGCCTTTTGTTAAAGCATTGTATAAAAGCGGTACCGCTTTATTTAAAGAGCAAGTGAAAACAAAAGGTTTATGCACTCTTTGACCACTTGGTTGTCCGCTTTGAGTATCTGTTGGAACTGTTACAATATGAGATATTTCTTGAGCCATTATCTCATCTTCATGTCCTGATTGATATCTATTACCAATACTCGCTTCAGTAGAAGCTCCACTAGAAATGAGACCTTGAGTAACACCTTCTATCCTAATATAAGCTGGTTGTGCCATACGCATCCTTTGTTAAAGTTTTATAATTCTTGATATTATAATAGGGTTTGGTCAATATGCAGAAAAATACCATAAAATTACAATATTTAAATTAAATCTTAATTTTCCATAATTATTCTATTCCAAGTATTTATCTCCAAGACATCACCTACTACGCATTTACTATTTTTGTTAAACTTTTACCTATCCTTGATAATTATAACGATAAAACATCATAAAATTAATTGAAAGATTAAGTCAAAAAAAAGAGAAGACAGAAAACAAAAAGAGCTCTTAGAGAAAAAAGCAATAATTGATATAAAATTACAAGCCCACAGAATAAAGCAAGGTCAAATGTAGGTTTAGTAAAAGAAGTTATAATGGACATAAAAAGGCCATACAATGCAAGATCTCAAAAAGGCTCTTGAGAATCTTAAATAAAAATGCCCAAACTAAAAAAGCAAATATATTATATATCTCCATTTATAGAGATGAATAACATGTGAGTAAATTTAATGGCAAAGTAATTAGAAATTATCACGCTCATACTACTTTTAATAATCTATATCAAGAAACCAACAAAACTATTTTTAGAGAATTATCAAAAAGTGATTTAATGAAAATCCAAGATATTTTATCAGCAGAGCTTAGAATACAAATAGGGGAGAGGGGTGGTAATGAAAAATATCAACATAAATAGTAAAGATAAAAGGTAGCACAAACTGCTATGAAGCATTTTAGCGAAATTCTACTAGAACTTGAAATAAAAGTAAAAAAGATTAGGAACAAAAATGAAAGAGGATAAAGGTTATCAAATATACAAAGAACTCCTACATGAAGAGAGAAACTATAAAATAGCCTGATGAAAATACAAAAATAAAGCAATATGTTTGTGATGCAATGCAATGGCGTATAGAGAAATCACTTGCTACTAAAAAATAAATGAGATTTATATAAAACTATTTAAATCAAACGAATTTGCGAAAAAAAGAGAATATCTTAAAAAAAACATTATCCTATAGCATGGGAGTAATCTTTATTAACAAAGGTTACAAAAAATGCAGAAAAAAGGAACACCAAAAAAGCGTAGTGCAAAAAGAGTGAAAAAAATGGTAGTAACACAAGACAACAAATTTGTCTATGCAAAATACAACATGAGTGCGAATGAAATGAAATTTTTCATGTGGATAGTAGGACAAATAA
>NZ_JRPL02000072.1 GCF_000765905.2 Helicobacter trogontum
TCACATTAAGAAATCTCCCTAAAAAACAACATCTTGATATGCTTTTGTTTTATAATCAATGTATAGGAAATATTCCTTTTTATGTAGAAAGAGATTCTAAAGAATATATAGAATCTAGAAAGGTAGCATAAATGAAAAAGTTTTTACACATTCTTTTATTATCTAGTGTTGCTTTGTTGTTTAATGGTTGTATTAGTGGTTGGGGGTGGCTTGTGCCATATAACTTGCAACCAAGTTATCATCAATTTAAAAAAATGTGTAAGTTAAATAATTACCCAAAAAGTGAGGAAAAATATAATAGAATCTTAGCTTATTTTGATAAGAGTTTAGATGGTAGTATAGGAAAAAATGGTTATGCAAAAATAGGTTATAGCAATAGAATAGATTTAGGAGTATATATTTATTATAAGAATCCAAACAACAAAACATTAACTTTTAAAAATATTGATAAAATGTATTTTAGACCAATATGGAAAAACTATGCACCAAATATTTATGGTAATGAGGGTAATATGGATTTTAGATTAAAGTTTGACGGTGAAATAGATTGCAGAAGCTTAGTAGGAGAGTTAGATGGATAATAAACAACAAATCAATAAACTAAGGAATATGGCGGAAATTGCACAGGCAAGTTATGGATATTTTCATTGCGTTGATAATAAATTTGATATAAAAGATGAAGATAAAATTGTTACCTTTGAAGATGTTTTAGATATTACCTATAAAAACTCTAAAATTATTGATGAAAGAGGATTTAAAATTGGCAAACTCAATGGCGACATGACTCCCAATCAAGCAAAAAGATTCTTTTCTCGCTATGATTTACTTATCCATCAACCAAATACTGAAAGTGGCTTTTCTGCTACTTTATTTGGAGAAAAAAGAAAACAAAGGAATACAGAATCCAAACTCCTAAAGGAATTACAATGCTTTTAGCAATAGTATGTTTTCTCCTTATCGTCTTTACTCTTTCATATTTTCTTTTATGGCTTATATACAGAAAAGTCTTTAAATCGCAAGAACAGATTTCTATAGCCCTAACATTTGTTGTAAGTATAGGCTTGGTAATGCTTTTTGTGTATCCGCCTATGGTATTTTTTTATTTTCTATTCTTTACTCTTTCATATATTATATGGTGGCTTATATATAGAAAACTCTTTAAATCACAAAAGCATATATCTAAATTTCTTGTAGTGCTTGGAAGTATAGGTTTAATTATGTTTTATTACACACCATATTCATTTTATTTAGAGCCTAGTTATTGGCAATTTAGAAATATGTGTAAGCTTAATGAATTACCTAATAATGAGGAGAAGTATAATAAGATTCTAGGGTATTTTGATACAAGTTTAGATACGCTAGATTGGGAGGAGTTGAATAAAGAAGCGCAAATAGCCCATGGCTCACCTATTGCAATTGATTATCAGAGAAAAGTAATCAATTACTCTTCTTCTACTCCAAAAAATAAGGGTAGATTAAGTTATAATTATGTCTTTTTATATCCGCATTCCAAAGAGAAATTTTTTCAACAAAATTTACCTCTAATAGGATTTTTAACTACTTGGCAAACAAGACGTTATTTTCCAGATGGTAATGAAGGGAGTGGGTTTTATTGGAGTGAGGGAGTTTTAACATGTGTTGATGTAAATGCAGAAATGCAATACTTAAGGAACAATAATGGGCAATAAACAACAAATACAAAAACTAAGAGATAATGCTGAATTAGCAATGGCAGCTTATGGATATTTTCATTTAATAGGGAAGAAAATTGAGAATGATAGAGAAAAATATGGTGATAAAGCTGACAAACCCATAACTCTTCATGATATTTTAGACATGACTTACAAAGGCTATAAAGTCAAAGATACAGGTCTAATATTTGATGATGAACTCAAAGGCGACATGACTCCCACCCAAGCACAAAGATTCTTTTCTCGCTATGATTTACTCATTCATCAACCAAATACTGAAAGTGGATTCTCTGCTACTTTATTTGGAGAAAAAAGAAAACAAAAGAATACAGAATCTAAAGAGATT
>NZ_JRPL02000073.1 GCF_000765905.2 Helicobacter trogontum
AACAAAAAGTGATAAAATCATAGGTATATAAAAGATAATAATGACAATGTTTTGCACAAAAAAGACTCCAACACCACCTATGCTCGAGCTATTGAAGCAAGGTTTAATCAAGATACTCAAAACTCTCAAGGTAAAGAGCTTGACAACAAAATCCAAAATATATCTAAAGAAATAGATTCTACACAATACGACGATAGCAATGGGTGTCATATCTTTAATGCAGAAATAAATAAATGTATAAAGCTATATCCTAAAGAGTTAAGTGATAGAACCATAAATTTTACTAATCGTTTTAAGCTTTTATTCCATCAACCAAATACTGAATCTGGTTTTCTGCTACTTTATTTGGTGAAAAAAGAAAGCAAAGGAATACAGAATCTAAAGAGATTAGCTATACAAGTGAATATGGCTATATCAATTATATCTTAGCCATTCGTGGGACAGAATCTAAACTAAAGCAAATCAAAGATTTAATAAATGATTACTACATAGGAATAAATAATGACAACAATAGAAAAACGGCTTCAAAGAAAAAAGAATCTTATTAAGGTAAAAAAGATTCTAAAAAAATTTACAATCTTATTCCTTATTGGGATTATCTATCTTATAGGAATCCCTTTATATGTAGTTTTTATTATTATTCCTTTGGTTTTGTTTATTCGCTTTAAATATAACATAGGCAGTGTTTTAGTAGCATTATTTCTTTTCCTTATTTTCTACTACACACCATATTCTTATTATTTAGAGCCTAGTTATTGGCAATTTAGAAATATGTGTAAGTTAAAACCAGAGATTTACCAAGCCAATGGTGGTAAGCTTGATGAGGAATATTATAATAAAGTGTTAAAGTATTTTGATACGGATTTGGATAATATGTCAAAGTCATATAAAAAAGAGCTAGGGGTAACTAATGATAAAAAATATAGTAGATACTGGTTTGAAACATGGATAGATAAAAGAACCAATATAAGCTTTGAAATATGGTTTAAAAGTAATATTGCAATAAAAGACAATATTGACTTTAGTATAAAACCTTTTTTATGCTTCTTGGCGTGATTTGCGCCCATTTCCATCAGGTAATGAGGGGACAGGATTCTATCTTTCAGGAGATAGATTGAGTTGCTTTGAAATATTAAGCAAGAGTGAATATAAAAAATTCAAAGAATGGAAAGAAAATAATGCAAAACAATAAAAAACAAATACAAAAATTAAAAGACAATGCAGAACTTGCTATGGCAGCCTATGGATATTTTCATCTAGCTAATGAAAGTTATAAACCAGAGGAAAATAGCAAGGATTGGAAAAGATTAGAGCATTTTGGAAAATTATATAAAAACAATAATTTAGATTCTCTTTGCTTGGAATCTAATCCTTGCAGTTCTTGCTCTAGCTCTTGTCGTTGTTTTTTGTAAGTCCTCTGCTTGTTCTTGCTTAATGAGTTGGTAGGTTTTATACAAGGCTTTTCTAGCTTGGAGGTACTCATTACTTAGAGAATCTTTATTAGCGATGAAGGAGAGGTAGAAGCTTGATTTATACCCAAAGGTTTTTGTAATATTAGATTCATTTAAGCTTGGATTATGCATAGAATCCACAAATACAAAGTCTTGACATTGATACAAGGCATTGAGCAAAGCAATAGGAGAATCTTTGGTAAGAGAATCTATATCTTGCATTGATAGTACTATCGGTCGTCTGGAAAATAAATGGGTTTGCATACTTGCTCCTAATATTGTTTTTTGTTAGCTTCTACACAAAACATAATAACATACAAACTCCCAATCATAACTCTATCCTATCGTGCTATATTTTTTCCACCACAAAAACTATCAAGAATAACCCACTTGGTGCGAATATGCCAAATATGATTGTTTTACCTCTATGCAAAATTTGTGAAGTTTTATTTGTGCGGTGGAGTTTATTGATAACTTTTGTTAGACAAAGTGCGATAGGAGTGCCTATGAGATATGTAGGCACAAAAAATGCGAAATTCTCGTTGTATTCTGCGTATTTTTGTTGTATGGGATAATATATAGCATT
>NZ_JRPL02000074.1 GCF_000765905.2 Helicobacter trogontum
AAAAAATGGTAGTAACACAAGACAACAAATTTGTCTATGCAAAATACAACATGAGTGCGAATGAAATGAAATTTTTCATGTGGATAGTAGGACAAATAAATAATCAAAAAGATCAACTCTTCCAAATATGCGAAGTGCCACTTAATCAAGTCATTGATATATGGCAATGGAATAAGAATAGAGTATTACAAATAGATTATGCATATATTAGAGAAATCTGCCATTCAATGAGTAAAAAAGTCTATATTGAAGACTTTAAATTGCTTGATGAAAAAACTATGAAACAAAAGAATTGCTTTAAGATTATGCCACTTTTTCAATGGATTTCATACAAAGATGGAGAGAGTTGTGTAAGTTATAAACTCAATGATAGTTTAATGGAATATTTACTAGATCTAAAACACAATTTCACACAAATTAAATTTAAAGATATACAACAAATGAAATCAGCTTATAGTATTCGAATTTATACTATGCTTGTTTCAGAATTAAAGCAAAATAGACAGAATCTAAAAATTAGTGTTGCTGTATTGCAAAATATCCTAGAAGTACCAAAAAGCCTAGAAATATGGGATAATTTTAAACAGAAAGTCTTAAATCAAGCCACAAAAGATATTAATGGTAGATCAAACATTATTCTACTAGAGATAAAAACCTTCAAAACTGGTAGAAAAATCACAGAAATAGAATGTATCTTTGACTATAAAAATAACGACAAGCGTATCCTAAGAGATAAAACCAAACAAAAACATTTCAACGATAAAATCATAGAAGTGCTAGATACCTATTCAGGTAAAAGTTTCTTCTTTGAAAAACTAGGCGGTACATTCCAATACTATGGTTGGAAATATGCAAATGAAGATATAAACCAAATTGTTGCTGTGTTTGAACGAATAAGTGATAAGAAATTCTTTTACATTGCAGTAAAGAATTTCAAAAATGATATTAATATACTTGAGCAATGTAAAAATAAAGCAGAAGAACTCTTTTATATCAGCCAAGCCAAAGAAATACAACAAAGTAAAGAATTTTTACAAAATTTATTGGGTGGAAAAACACAACTATTTCAAAGAATTTAATTCAAAAATAAATTAAAAGCATTTTTTTTGATATCGTGTATAATATTCGTGTATGTAAATTAATATACGAAAAAAAGGAATGGTATGCCATTTAAAAAACATGAGCTTTTTTTTACATTGCTTTCAACATCTTTGATGAGTTTTGTAGGGTGTGCTGATTTATTAAAACTCTCCCAAGATACACGAGAAAAAGTTAATCATCCTATTCAAGCACTCGCAAATAAGAATAACAATCAAACAGATACTGAAGAAAATAGGCAAATAGATTGCAGTGAATTACCACAAGATATTGCTGATCGTTTTAAACAATATCATGCAATGGCAAAAGATGATGATTCTTTTAATGATGTAACCATCGCTAGATATGATTGGGAAAAGTTCTATAGTGATCAAGTTATTACGGGTAGCTTGGTACTATATGGGACAGAAGAAAAAGTCAAATTTCTATGTGAAACAGCAGAACAAGCTTATAAAGAAATTATGAAAGAAAATCCAAATATTTTAAAAGTTCAGGGATTAAAAAATAAATTAAAAGCTGAAGAAAAATTACTTGGGAAAGTTCATTCGCGGTTTTTTAGACTTAAAGAACAAGCTGAAGCCAAAAGAAAATAAGGAGTAAATAATGAAGATAAATATACTTAAAGGTATAATGCTAGGTGCTGTTGCGTGTATAATTATTGGCTGTGGTGAGAGTGAAAAAAGTGTAGAGTATTACTTGAATCATGATAAAGAAAGAGAAGAAAAAGTTAAAGAATGTAAAGAAAAAGGCGGTATAGATAGCAGTATTAATTGTAAACATGCAGGTAAAGCAGCATACCAAAAAATACTAGATAACACAAAAGCAGGATTCTAGTTATGTCAGAATCAGTAGTCTTTCAAAACTTAGGAGAATCCATTCAATCTGTGCTTGATGTAATGAAACAAGC
>NZ_JRPL02000075.1 GCF_000765905.2 Helicobacter trogontum
AGTCTTAGAATCTTTAAAGCAAGAATATAAGGATATTTTAGAATATATAAAAGATGATAAAGGTAGAATTATTATAAAACTAGAGGTGGGGTATGGGGAAAGGAAAAGTGAAATTGATTTGAGAGAAAAGAGTGGTGGAAAGGTTAAGTGGTTTTCACAATTTGAGCCACCTGTTCCAAATTATGGAAATGCAGCTTGTTTTAGGGCTTCAAGATACACTGTCCAACAAGCAGGTGTAAAAGATGTTAGTGGTCCATACGAAAAAACATTACAGATAGCAAAAGAAATTAAAAAAGCAAACACTCAGACTGATTATCTATCTATTGATGTTTTGAAAGCAAAACAGGCTGTAAAATATATAAATGAACAATTAGAAAATGCTTACCCCATTGTTGTTGGTGTAGATCATACCTATGGTAATACATACAATACCGATAAAACAACCGATCACTTTATAGTAATCGTAGGCAGAAAATATGATGAAAAAGGAAAATTGTATTATTTATTCTATGAAGTTGGTACACATAGTATCAATGAAAAAACATATCAATGGGGAACAAGCGACAATAATAAGTTATACATACAATCTAATTTTGTGTTAAGTGGACAAACACAAATGGGAAGTAAGAAAAATTACATTGTAACGCAAGTGCGGGTTAATATAAACTAAATATAAGGAGCAAACCAATGAAAAAGCTAATACTATATATATCTCTAACAATCTTTCTCAACGCACAGACAATGGATTTATGGGATACAAATTTTTATGAAATAAATAAAGAGAATGGCAAAGATTGCTTATTAGCCGATGTAAGTGGATTTAGCTTGAGATTAAATAAAAAATTGCAAAAAATGATTCGTAACTTTGCTATGGAGGCTGAAAGTTTGAAAATTATAGATATTCAAACAAAAAATAATCATATATCCATAAAAGCTGTTTCTGTACCACATAATTGTAACGAAATAGGTGTTAGTAAGTGTTTAAATGAGCCCATACAAAATACTACTTCCTACTCACAAGAATATAGCGTGTTTGGCATTGAAATACTTAATGACAATATGCTCTCTGTCAAAGATGAATTTGGAATAAGGTTTTATACAAATAATGCAAAACAATATATGTTGTGTAAATCTCAAATAGAAGTAGAAGAGTAGATTTATACTTGTTTAACAACCACTCTCACCAAGCCAGATTGCAAACCCTCTTTATCCCTTAGATTCAATGGTAAAGAATTACAGATAGTAGAATGGGGAGAAGTGAAAAGAGAGAAAAGCTTTGGACTTCATTTCTTAAGCCTCAATAATCCAGAAAGGCAATTTGCTGAATCTAAAAAGTATTTTATACACATAGAAAATATATCCCCTATCCCATTATCTCAAAAAATATATTATCTAGATATATATGATGAAAACAACAACAAAGTAGGAACTATTACAAACAACAATACACAAAATATAATCAATACAGAACTTTTAATATATGATATATTCTGTGATTTTGCAAACGTATTGCTAGAATATCAAAGAGAATATTCTACAAATAGAATAAAGCTAGAAGTGGGGTATGAAGAGGAAGAGGATTAAAGTGGTATTGAGATAGTAGAAAAAAATAGAATGGACATAGGTTTAGTGTCTGAATATTCTAAAAACATACTAAGACAAATTACAAAAACTTCTAACTACACGAGAGTTACTAAAAGTAGTACAGCACGAACACCTAGACGGCAAGCAGAAATTATGTATGATAATATCATTACAAATGGTTTGCAGAAACAAAGAGATACTTATAAACAGCCCGGGCAACGGATGTTAGATGTATATGAAACACAGAAAAAAGCTGGTAAAAGCAAAGAGGAAATTATACAAACA
>NZ_JRPL02000076.1 GCF_000765905.2 Helicobacter trogontum
TTGGAAGTAAATTCCAATAATTCAAATATCTCTTTGCAGCCAAAAGACTTTCTTAATTGTTTAGCCACTCTCAATATTCATCATTCCCCTCACAATAAGGATAGTAAGATAATTTATTTTGATCATTCTTACTCAAATATGCAAACCACAACCTATAAAGGCATTATCACGCATTTACAATACCTTGGTTCTTTTCAACAAAATACCACTAATACACTTACCTATAGACATAATTTTACCCTTACATTACAATCACCACTTCTTCGCTTATCACTCAATACTGCTTATAGAATCTATACCAATATAACACCAATAGATGCTATCAAACACACCTTAAGATTTTATGAAGGATACTTAGAAAAAACTCTTGATTTTTCTCAAATCATTCAAACATATAATACTCAAGAAATTATTTCTCAATATAATGAATCTGATCTAGAGTTTATGACTAGAATAGCTCATAATCATGGTATTTACTTTTATGAAGATGCAAATACGATCTATTTTTGTGACAGTTTGACAACAAAACCTACAAAAAATATTGCTTACAATCCTCATGTAATTGCTAATGCACTTCATGAAGAATGCATCCATCACTTTTCTAAAGAAGAAAACTTACATAGCAATTCTTTTACTTATTCAAGTCATGATGCAAATGCTCCAATTGATATATTTTCTTCTCAGATTTATACATATCAAGATGAAGAAACAGAGCAACCAGATAATACATTGACTTCTTTTACACATGCTTATGATAGTGGATCTTCTTTTACACAATCTATTGATACAAGAAAGCCACTGCATCTCAAAGCAAAAAGATTGCAAATGCTTGATGCAACCCTAAAGGCACAAAGCAATATTTATCATTTAGGTCTAGCAGACTTTCTACAAATAGATTATGAAAAATATAAATATGCAAATAATGATAACACTCTGCTTAATAAACATAAAGAGTTTATTATTGTGGCCATAGAACAAACACTCATAGATAATGCACTTTTAACACAATATAGCACAACACAAGGAGATGTTGCTCACACAACAACAAGTAACTCTCATGACAATGAATCTATAAGATCATCATCTAAAAATCAAAATGGCTTTACGCGATCTTATAGCAACACTTTAAAGCTTATGCCTTCTCATATGCTTTATGTCCCAGATACTAAAGCTAAACCAAAAGCACCATTGCATACACAAGGTATTGTAATAGGAGAAGGTTATCTAAGAGCACCAACACAAGAACAAGCAAATCAAACGATTTTGCAAGAACACAACACAATTTATACAGATGAATATGGTCGAGTAAAAGTGAGAATGAATATCTATGCAAATCAAGAAAAAAGAGATAATGCCCTCTTAGAAAGAATCCAAAAAGATAAACATTATTTACAAGATAATCCAAACACTACCAATGAGAGTAATAGCACAAACCAAACACGCACTAATCAAGAGAACAACACATATAAAATGAGATATTCATATACTTCATTCCTTAGAGTAGCATCTCCTATTGCAAGCAACTCTTCTGGCTTCTATCATACTCCAAGAATTGGAGATGAAGTCATAATCTCTTTCTTAGATAATGATATAGATAAGCCATTTATATCTGGAAGTTTATATAATACAACTAATCCTAGCCTAATACATAATCCCCTAGATTCCCATAAGACTTCTTTATCAAGCAGAACAATAAACTTAACAAATATAAGAAACTCATCAGATTCACTAAACCAAGCAGATTCATCACAAACAGAGCATTCAAACACAGCAAACACCATTGAACAAGGTTATAATGAACTTACCCTATCAAATATAAAAGATAATGAAGAA
>NZ_JRPL02000077.1 GCF_000765905.2 Helicobacter trogontum
ACTCCTCACAATCAAAACTTACTTGGCTTTCGTGTATTACACCATAGATTGCCTTGCTTGTATCGTTTGCCTCTTTTGGGATATAGGCTACTTTTAGCCATTTGGGGTTGGTGGGGTCTTTGCCAAGAGATAATAATATTCCTTGATTGTTAAGCTCATTCCCTCGTAAATTACAATCATTTAATATTGTATCTTTTTGGATTGCTTGTAAAATCTTGCCATTTGGAGATTGACGCAAGTTGATATAAGAGTCTGGTGAAGCATATAGTAAAATATTATCGCTTAAACCCATAGATTCTATAAGTTCTCTTTTATTTGGATATTTAAAGATTATATCACCCGACAATGAAACAATTTCCACATTGCCAAAAAAATCCCATTCATCGCCATCATGGGTAGTAATATTTAATTCTTTAAGTATGCCATTTACCCTAACTCCAATAATTATCAAAGGTTTGGATTCGGCTATATTAAATAATTTCTGCAATTCTTGCTCTTTAGGTTTTGTTATACGCATGTAAGCACTCTCTGGCATAAGCATTTCTTCGATGTTAGGATATGGCTTGTTTTTAGGGATGAGTTTAGATTTATAATACACTTCATCAAAAAACAAAACCCAGTCTGTATGAACCCCATTCCAGTCTGTCCTTATGGAGTATTGCAAAATTCCATTAATTTCCAAATTACCCTCAAAGCGATTGTGAGTGTGTCCCTGCGGTATCTCTTTGCTTTGTAAAAGTGCTTGTGTATCTTTGGTATGTTTAAGTGGTGTGACATTTTTTGGTAAAGGAGTGTTTTTTTGTAATTCTTTGAAGTAAAGAGTTTTGGCATTAATTTGTATTGTATCGCCATTATAAACCAAGGGTTTTTCTTTTATTTCATATTCTGAAGTAATATTGAATGCGTAAATATACGATATTGTTAGCACTAAG
Source organism: Helicobacter trogontum (assembly GCF_000765905.2). Lineage (GTDB taxonomy): Bacteria > Campylobacterota > Campylobacteria > Campylobacterales > Helicobacteraceae > Helicobacter_A > Helicobacter_A trogontum. The sequence goes on from NZ_JRPL02000077.1 coordinate 933, forward strand.
AAACATAAAATATATTTTGGTATATAAAGCTTACTATATGCCATTATAATCCTCCTTTATGATGAGTTTAAATTGATATTTCACCTCTTTCAACACGCTTATAATTTTCATTTATAAATGAAAAATTTTGATAGGCTTTCTTGTCGTGCAAAATCATTTGTTTAATTAACTCTCTAGTAGCAGGTCTTGTATCTCCAGGTACAAATTCGGTAGGTTTTGTACTATTTTGCTAACATATAATATTTACTTGCTCTTATAGCCCCTACCTAGAATCAATCAAAATCATATCCCCAAGTGCAATCCACTACAACTTCTATATTGTTTAGATTCTGAAAAAAGGCAAAGTTACACCCACCGGGATTTGCAGCTTGTTGTATCCATAATGTGTTTTGTTTATCATACATATAGCACCTTCTGCCATCATAACCCTCTGTAGTTTGTATAATCTCTTGAAAATCTGTCTGTGGTAGAATCTTGGCTAAAGATTCTACGCCACTCTCTTCAAATTCTTTTATATTCATAAAACTTTGAGGATTGCGGATTTTGTCATAGATTGATTTAAGATTCTCGCCATCAAAAACATAAAGACGATATATGCCTTCCGCTCCACCAAAATCACAATCTAACTCACACATATCATAGTATTTCCAAGAGTTTTTCTTATCTGTTTTTAATTTTAAACTTTGCTTGGCTTTCTTTATAAGAGCCAATACCTCTTGTTTGTCTTCTTTATAAAGCTTATTGTAAGTTTTGTCTTCTTTAGATTCTACTATCCCCTCTCTCATTTCCACACATTGCCCATCAAATCGCTTAGAATACTGATGTGCCTTGATGGATTCTCCTGTATCAGTGGTAATATC
>NZ_JRPL02000078.1 GCF_000765905.2 Helicobacter trogontum
AAATGTGTGTTTTGCCATCTTTTCTAGCATATCCACCCTATAATTATGCAGAAATGCCTCTGCTTCTGCTTCACTCTTAAAAGGCTCACTCCATATTTGGAGGACTTTGCCACCACGACCAATGCCATTGGTGTAGGTGAAGGTGAAATATTGCTTGTCTATTTGGATAATATTTTTATGGTTTGAAGTTGCTTTTAAAACTTTCTTGTTAATAGCCTGAATGCTTATATGATACATCTTTCCAAATTCTCTTGTTGTCATCTTATGAATCCATCCTCCCTTAGGGCTTTTTCGTATCTAGGCATATCTGCTTTTGGATATTTGCATATAAAAAATCTTAAAGTTGAATAATTTAATTTTTTTTTAATGCTATATGTTTTAATAGTCCCATATCTCTTTTTTATTTGACTGCTTATATTTTTTTTCATCAACATCCTTTATCTTGTATATAATGTTATATAACAAAAAAATCGAAAATTAATATTATCTATTTGGATAATTTTATCCAAATAGATAATATAAGTCAAGGTAATTTTATGAAAATAGATAATAAATTAAGGGAAATAAGAGATTCATTAGGGATTAAGCAAAATCAGTTTGCCCATGACCTTGATATTCCGCTCCAAACATATATTAGGTATGAACACAATAAAAGGGAGGTTCCGAGCAGTGTTATGAAAAAAATTTCAGATAAGTATGGTGTTGATTTTAACGCATTCTACAATGGTGTGATTGCAGGAAATAACAATGTTCAGATTATTGGTCGCAATAACAATATTGCAAATGCTAAAAATGATGAGCTGGAAGAAATATTTCAGCTCATCAGAGATTATGCACCACCAAAGATGATTAAAGACATTAAAGAAAAACTCTTAAAAATAAAGGATAGTTATGGCGATTAATGGCAACAACAACATTCAGGTTAATGGAAATAACAATAGTATAGTTTTTGGTGAAAAGAAGATTGTTAGAAAAGTGATTGAATTGCAATTAGACCCAGATATTCATATTACGCCAGATCAAAGGTTTGAGTTGCAAAAACAAGTTAAGGATATACATGATTTTTGCAAAAAATTCCAAATTCATTTTAGAGATGGTGTAGACATAAGCAATACGAGCAGGGATGTATGGTGGAGCTTAAAAACAAAAATGAAAGTTAATAGTTATAGGGAGATAGAGCAAGATAATTTTAATAAAGCTGTAAAGCATTTGAAATTTTTAAAAAAGAAAGTTGTGGATAAATTAAAAGACAAAAGTGCAAAAGATTATAAAGAATATATGATTCCCAAACTACAAGAAATTTTTAATATTAAAAAATCTCAAAAAGGTGTGGTTAGCGGATGCGATAACCTACTTGATTTTACCACAAAAAAAACAGGAAAGGTTAAAACTAATATGTCGCTTTTTTCTAAAGACGATATAGCTAAAACTTATACTGCACTAATCAACATAAAAGGTTGATTAGTGTCTATAAATGAAGTTGATTAGTTGGTTGATTAGTGTCTATAAATGAAGTTGATTAGTTGGTTGATTAGTTGGTTGATTAGTGTTTGCAGTCTATTACTCACGCAGCATTATCTCAATGTAAGCTTTTAGTGCAAAAAGGCACACCAAAAGAAGGCAAATATGCGTTACTCGCATAGATGATGAACTCTATGTTAAAAGATTGCAAAAACGCCCAAAATACAAGCTTATAAGCGATAATAAAAGCTATGATGATATAGAGCTAGAA
>NZ_JRPL02000079.1 GCF_000765905.2 Helicobacter trogontum
AACAAAAAGTGATAAAATCATAGGTATATAAAAGATAATAATGACAATGTTTTGCACAAAAAAGACTCCAACACCACCTATGCTCGAGCTATTGAAGCACGATTTTGCAAAGAAATGATAAATGATGAAAATAAACAAATAAAATCTATCAACGATATATCACTTCAAGCTAGAATCTCCCAACGCACCAAAAACTTTGTAAATCGTTGTGAATTAGTCCATCATATCCCAAATACTCTAAGTGGTTATTCATCTACAATCTTTTATGACACGCATAATAAAGACTATATCATTGCCTTTCGTGGGACAGAATCAGATATAAGGGGGTATTACTACTGATATGTTAGTTGCTGATGCATTACTTGCTACTATTGGGATGGCTCTCACTCAAGCAATAGCACTAGAATGGCTCTCTAAGAGGATATTTAGATCTATCATAGCTCATCATAAACTCCTTATTAGCAAGACAAATAATCATGCCTACAATACAGATGTAAAATCTTTGCAAAATGATTATAAATCATATAAAAGTATTGAGGAGTATTTCTTATCAAATAATATTAGAGTGACAAGCACAGGACATTCACTAGGAGGACATTTAGCACAGGTATTTGTTACAGGTTATCCTTTAGCAATAAAAGAACTTTATACTTATAATGCTCCAGGACTTGGTGGGATTATAGCTTATGCTGTGGTTGTATTGTTAAGAGTAGTAAGGATTGTATGGAAGATTATAGTTGCATTAGTTAAAAGTATAGCAAAGCTATTTAATCCAAATGGCTTTACAAGAAAAGTATTAGATAAATCATTGAAAGCTTCAGGTTATGATGGCAATACTGATAATATAGTGAGGTTTGTAGAGGCTAATAAGGATGCAGAGATATTTGGAGAATTGGGAAATAACCTCAAAAAAGCACAAAAAGGTAGCAATCTTGATATTGAAATACATCACTTAGAATCTATTAGGGCTACTATGAGAAATGATGCTAGTTTAGGCAATGTGTGGCAGCAATTTTATGAGCCTACAACTTCTATTATATCAGATTTGGGCATAAAGCTTGGCATAACCTTAGATGACAAGTTAGATTATAGAAATACAGAGGCACAGCATTTAGTTAATGTGGATATTATGTTTCAATACAAATTAGCAAGTTAGGGAGATTATCAAATGTTGCTGTATAAAAAATGCGAAGTATGTGGGACTAAAATTAATAAATTACAGAATATTTGGAATTTGTATGAATTATCAGGGCATAACAATTTTAGTATCGTATGTCAAAATTGCCAAGCTCATTATCAACCAAACACAATAATTTATATGTTATTAAGGTTTTTGCCTAAAGATATTATTTTTGGTAATTTATTTTGCATGTTGCTCATATGGCTTGTGCTTCCACCAATGCAGTGGTGGGTTATCATTATCATAAGTATTGCTTGTTGGCATATTATGAATTTCAGCATTATAAGTATTATACCATTTGATAAATATGACACTCAAAAATGTAAAAAGGAGACAGAAAATGGCAAAAAACAATAAAGACTTTACAGACCACTTAAGTGATCTTGCCAAAGGGGTTGCTTCTTTTTGGACTACTGCTTACAATTTTGGTGATTT
>NZ_JRPL02000007.1 GCF_000765905.2 Helicobacter trogontum
TAGCTCTACTTGATGCACGATTAGATGTGCTTGATAAAAGAAATTTTGAGCAAGAGTAATGATAGCTAATAAGTAGTGTTTGTTGTTTGGTTGAGTAAAGGTAAAAGGCTTATCTATATTTTACTAATGAGATCTACTCTTTTTTTGTTTTTAAATTTTATTTAATGGCTTTATTTAAGCTAGAAATTGCACGCAACATACATTCATGACTACATATTACTTCTTTATATCCTACAATATGTAATATACTTGATTTAAACTTTCTTTGTGGTGTAATGAGATAAGCTATTTTTATGGGTTTGCTCAATAAAAGCAGTGCTTTTAAATATTAAGTTATTCTGCATAAGCAATAATTTAATCATATATGCAGTAATAAAGCCATAACTTGTTATTTAAAAACACAAGTAGATATTATGCAAAAGGTAAGATTTAAAATCTCAATAACTTTAATAGAGCTTAGAATTTATTGAAGGCTATTATATCAACAATACAATACGAGTCATATCTGTGTTAATACAGCTATCAACCTCTTGATATTATTGAAAAATGAAATAGAACAACTAATGCAACATATATATCCAAACAATGTTGCAGATCGGCCAGAACAGAAAGTAAATGAGAATTTTACAGCTTTTCTTTTTGCTTTTTATGATACAGGGCAATGTGGAGTTCCAACACCTCAAGACTTGCAGGAGTGATGCCACTAATTAACTTTGCTTCCTTGAGTGTTTTTGGTTTAGCACGTGTGAGTTTTTCTATTACTTCAAGGCTCAAGCCAGAAATGCCCTCATAATTAAAATCAGATGGGATCTCGATATATAGATTCCTCTCACTTCGTTTTATCTGTTCGCTTTGCTTCTCAATATAATTTTGATATTTTGCATGGATTTGAATCTGCTTTAGGGCTCTAGCACTCAATCCACTAAAACGAGAATCAAGTTTACGCATTTTTGCAGGTCTCATACTATCTCTACCAAGTATCAAACCAAAACGGCATTTATTCTGAAATCCCTCTTCACCTATACGTGTTAATCGTTCAAGATTTTGCTTATTAGGTGTATAATCCTCATTAAGCATTGGCAGACATTCTTCTATGTGTGCCAAATCTATTTCAAGCTGATTTAAAATCTCTTTACTAAGCAGTCCGAGCTCACGCGCATAAGGCAACATGCGAAAACACGCATTATCTTCACGTAAAAGCAATCTATATTCTGCTCTACTTGTAAAGACTCTATAGGGCTCATTTGTCCCTTTTGTTACTAAGTCATCAACCATAACACCAATATAACTCTCTTCTCTAGACAATACCAAAGATTCTCGTTTGCTTTTGCCTTGTGCATACAAAATACTTAATGCAGCATTAATCCCAGCCAAAATCCCTTGTGCAGCTGCTTCTTCATAACCTGTTGTTCCATTAATCTGCCCTGCTAGATAAAGACTTTTGACAATTTTAGATTCTAAAGTATGGAAGAGATTTGTAGGTTGGCTATAGTCATATTCGATCGCATAACCATAACGCGTAATAATGGCATTTTCTAAACCTTCAATAGAATGAATAACTTGCTCTTGTACTTCATAGGGTAAACTTGTTGAAAGCCCATTAACATAATATTCACCCGCACTATATGTTTGTGGCTCCAAAAAAAGCTGATGTCTTGGTTTATCTCGGAAGCGATTAATCTTATCCTCAATACTTGGACAATAACGCGGTCCAACACCTTGTATCTGTCCTGTAAAAAGTGGAGCACGATAAAAATTCTCTTCTATAATCTTATGCGTCGTCTCATTTGTGTATGTAACAAAACATGGCAGTTCTCTTGGGCGAAAATAGCCATACTTTATACGTTTTTCAAGAAATTTTGAAATAATACTCTCATGATTGTAGAGCAAATAATCATGTGTTAAAAGGCTAAAGTAAGGTGCTTCAGTATGATTTGTCGCAAATAGTTGTTTGAAATCAAGGCTGTCTTGCTCTCCTTGACTACTATCTTGTGAGACCTGTGTAAAATCTTGCTGCGAAATTGTATTAGAAAATTCGCTTGATTGGAAGCTAAGATTTTCTTGCACAAAATGCTGAAACTTATTCCATTCATGCAAATCACTATGTTTTAAGGCATTTCTAAAGAGCGAATCTTGCTTCTTTGATATATCATTTCGTTCCATATTTTGATTAGATTCTGTAGTATTTTGTTTGTTCATATTGCGATATTCATCAGTTAAAAGATTTGCTGTGTGTAAATCACTTAGGTTATGTATTTCATCATAATGTGCATCGCCATAATGCTTTTCAAGCGTTGTATGATTGATACTAGATCCAAGTATTCGCGGACAAGTCCCTGTTTTTAATCTTGAGAGTGGGATACCTAATTGTTTGAGGCTTTCGCTCAATTCATTGCTGCTTATCTCGCCAGCACGTCCGTTTTCACTTTGGTTTTCACCAATATGTATTAAACCTTTAAGAAAAGTGCCTGCTGTAATGACTACTTTTTTTGCAAAAAATTCCTTTTGTATGCTTAATCTTACACCTATGGCTTCTATCTTTTTTTCCCGCACTTCAGATAGAATTTTTATAACATTTCCTTGCATGACATGTAAATTCTTTGTGTTGAGTAAAATATCTCTTGCATGCTTACGATACAAATCCATGTCAATTTGTGCACGTGTACCACGTACCGCAGGACCCTTTGAGGCATTTAGGATTCTATATTGTAGCCCACTAATATCAGTGATTGCCCCCATGAGCCCACCAAGACTATCAACTTCTTTTGTAAGATGCCCTTTACCTAAGCCACCGATAGCAGGATTGCAACTTGCAAGAGCAATATTATCGATTAAATGAGTAATAAGTAGGGTTTGTAAACCCATTTTCGCACAGATATGGCTTGCTTCTACACCAGCATGACCGCCACCAACTACAATTATGTCGTAATTATTTCTCATTTTTTATCCTAATATATTTTTTTTTAGTAGAATTATAACACCAAGTTGTCAATATGGAGTGTCATTATGGTTGAGAAAGTTAAGGCTATTGTTATGCAAGATTTCAAGCGTTTTTGGAGTGGTGTTGCAATGATTGTTTGTCTTGCTGTTGTGTTTTTTATCAATAATACAACACTTACATGGGCACTTATGGGTGTATTATATCTCATTGCATTTTTTGAAAGCACAAGGCTTTATCAAATTAGTTTTCACCTATTGGGATTGTTACTTGCCATTTTAATTTGGATTGGCATTTATTACAGCCATGAGGCACTTGTTATTGCACTTTTTGGACTTTGCATTGCCTCATTAACTCTTATTGTAAGTGATGGGAATCCAAAATACACCCTTCCTTTTATTTACCCGACATTACCATTTGTATCACTTTTTGTATTATATACTGCATATGGAGTTGGCTATCTTATTTGGCTCATCTTAATTGTTGCTTTAGCTGATATTTTTGCTTATTATGGTGGTAGGCAATTTGGCAAAACAAAACTTTGTGCAGCTTCGCCAAAAAAGACTATAGAGGGGGCTTTGTGTGGGTTTATTGGTAGTGTTATGGTTGGTTCTGTGACAGGTATTGGAATTTTTGGCAATTTCTATCTTTCATTACTTGCGAGTGCTATCATTGTTGTCATTTCCATTATTGGTGATCTTTTTGAAAGTGCATTAAAACGCAAGGCGGATTTAAAAGATTCTGGTTCTATTTTGCCTGGACATGGTGGTATCCTAGATAGAATGGATGCAATTTTATTTGGTAGCATCGCTATGCTTATGTATCTGTCATTCCTTGAGATGTATCAGATCTAATTTGCTGTTTACATTGTTAGACAGATTGAGAGCTTATGTGTGTATCAGGCATATAATCTATCACAATAGCATCATAAAATACTAAGTGAGGATAGTAAGGCAGATATGAAATCTAAATATACAGATTCTAAGAAGATAGATGAAAAGGATTCTAGACAAAATATACTTTCCAATGCAACAACCAATCATATCAAATGTGATAGGGCACCAAACTTAGATTCTACGCACAATACAGATGGAACTCTCAAAGAGGCGGCTTGTGTAAAAAAAGATGAAATCTTTTTACAAGATTCTATGCAAATCATGCCAAAATTCGAATTCAATGAAATAGTGGCGAGTGTATTTGATGATATGCTAGAGCGTTCTATACCTTTTTATGATGAGGTGATGAATCTCTCAATTTTTTTTATACAACAATACTTACAAACATATACACAACAAGCAAAAGAGGAACCAGTGATCTATGATCTTGGCAGCTCAACTGGTAATCTTTTATTAAAACTTGCAGCAAGTTTAGAAAAGCAGAAGATATCAGCACATCTGTATGGTATAGATAGTGCTCTTGCAATGATTGAGCGTGCACAGCTAAAAAGTGCTGCTATGGGATTTAATATTGATTTTTTACAAGCAGATTTTCTTACATTTGATTTTAAGCCAACACATGTTTTCCTTGCGTTTTATACGATGCAGTTTGTGCGTCCATTACAAAGAAAAGACATGATACAAAAGATTTATGATTCACTCTATGATGATGGGATTTTTTTGTTTGCAGAAAAAGTGATTAGTGATGATTCTAGGCTTGAAGGGCAAATGATTGAGTGTTATTATGACTATAAAGCAAAGCAAGGTTACACACATAAAGAGATCTATAAAAAACGTGAAGCATTAGAAAATGTGCTTGTCCCTTATAGTGTGAAAGAAAATTATACAATGCTTCAATCTTGTGGTTTTAGGCATATTGAAATTCTCTTCAAATGGGTAAACTTTACACTTTTCCTAGCACGTAAATAATTTGTATTCTCTATTAAGAGAAAACACTACCTGTATAACACACTAATAATTTAAGCCATATTTGCAATGTTTTTTGGCTTTGTGATGTGCTTTAGTTTTTTTGATTCCTCTTACACACTATATATAAAAAATATTTGATAGCATGTTTTAGATTCTCTTGTCTTTTTTGGAATCCTTAAATGTTTTTTTGTGTAGTGAGTATATAAAAATGCGCACTATGTTATTTCAATTTATATCAAATGTTTAAGTCTAAATGTTGCATGTGATTATCTTTGTTGCTGTGGTGTGCATAAAGGATTAATACATGAAAGGCTTTGGGTTTGCAATCATTTAGCATGCTGCTAAATGACTTAGAGATTCTGCAAATATGAAGCAATGACAAACACTTAAACGAGTTGTCTTTGGAAGACATATTTAGCAAAAATCACTTTAGATTCTAAAAGAATAGAAGCCAAGTTATATCTAGCCTTATCTAAAAAAGATAAACTAGGCACAAGGATTAAATATTACAATGATGTAACTTCTGTTTTTACATTATTATCGATGACATCAAATATCACTTTACTTTGTTCATTTAACTCTTCATTAAGAATTAAGTCCGCAAGTCTATCTTCAACTTCTCTCTGCACTGCTCTTTTTAGAGGTCTTGCTCCAAATATAGGATCAAAGCCTATATCTGCTAAATAGTCTTTCATGGAATCTGTTAGAACAAGTGTGATATTTCTATCCTTGAGTTTTAGAGTAACTTGCTGTATCAAAATATCAATAATGTTTCGAATATCATCTTTATTTAGCGCATTAAAAATAATCTTGTCATCAAGTCTGTTTAAAAATTCTGGCCTAAAGAACTTCTTCAGCTCTTGCTCGATTTTTTCCATTTGACTAGCTTGTTGCACCTGCAATAAATTATTAAGAATCTCTTTTTCACTTGCTAATTTTGCTTCTTTTTGTGTTATTTCAGATTCACTCCCACTATTTTCTTTTATTGCTTTTTGCAGTGTAGCAATATCTTCTCGCTTCATTGCTATTTCCTTGGAATCTTCGCAAATAAATTCGCTTCCAATATTGCTTGTTAAAATAATAATTGTGTTTTTAAAATCTACAACCACACCCTTATTATCCGTTAATCTTCCATCATCTAATACTTGTAAAAGCACGTTAAATACTTTTGGGTGAGCCTTTTCAACCTCATCAAAAAGCACGACACTATAAGGTTTTCTTTTGATTGCTTCAGTCAAGATACCACCCTCTTCATAGCCAACATATCCTGGTGCTGCTCCTGTGAGTTTTGTGGCATCAATCTCTTGCATATACTCACTCATGTCAAGCCGCACAAGCTCTCTTTCGCTATCGAATAAAAACTTTGCCAAGGCTTTTGCACTCTGTGTTTTACCAACACCGCTTGAACCTAAGAATAAGAAACTTGCAATAGGGCGATTTGTATCATTTAATCCAGCTTTATTGCGTTTGATGGCACGGGCTATGCTTTCAATCGCTCTATCCTGTCCTACCACACTTGCTTTTAAATTCTCTTCAATATGCAAGATTCTGTGTTTTTCTGTTTCAAGCATTTTTCCTACTGGAATCTGCGTCCAACGTGATACGATTTCTGCAATACTTTCTTTGGTGACTGCATGTTTTAAAAGTGAACCTTGCTTTTGCAGCTCTTGCCACTTTGTCTCAAGCTTTTTTAGCTCATCTTGTGCTTTTGGAATTCTTCCATGTTCAATCTCACCTGCTTTTGCATAGTCACCACTGCGGCGTGCTACCTCACTTTCTCTACGCAAAGATTCTATATCATTTTTAACTTTTGCAATATCGCTAAAGATTGCCTTTTCATTTTCAAAGGCACTTTGCAATCCACCCAACTTTTCTTTAGAGTCTATAAGTTCTTTCTCTATTTCTTGCAAACGCACATTGTGTTGTTCATTTTTATCAAGGTTTAGAGCAACTTTTTCAACTTCTAGGGCTTCAATGTCGCGTTTTGCTTTTGCAATAGCTTTTGGTTCAGATTCTATTTGCATTTTAAGCTCTGCAGCTGCTTCATCAATTAAGTCAATAGCTTTATCAGGCAAGTAACGATTTGTAATATAGCGACTTGATAATTTCACACTTTCCACCAATGCACCATCAGTAATACTTACATTATGATGTGCTTCTAGGCTCTCTTTAATACCACGCATGATCTGCAAAGCCTCATTTTGACTTGGCTCATTGATATTAATTGGTTGAAATCTCCTTGCAAGTGCGGCATCTTTTTCAAAATATTTTCTATATTCTTTGAGTGTTGTAGCTCCTATTGTTCTTAGTTCTCCTCGTGCTAATGCTGGTTTTAGAATATTTGCCGCATCCATACCACCCTCGCTCGCACCTGCTCCAACAATGGTGTGAATCTCATCAATAAACAATATGATTTCATCATTATTTTTTACTTCATCAACAACTGCTTTTAATCGTTCCTCAAAATCACCACGATACTTTGCCCCAGCCATTAATGCTGTCATATCAAGAGCTATGACTTGCTTATTTTGCAAAGATAAAGGCACCTCTTTTTTTGCAATTTTAATAGCTAGTCCCTCTACAACTGCAGTTTTACCAACCCCTGGTTCTCCTAAAAGGATAGGATTATTTTTAGTTTTTCTAATTAGAATCTGCATCATGCGTTCAATCTCTTCATTCCTGCCAATTACTGGGTTTAGCTTATTTTGCGCAGCAAGTTTGCTAAGATTTATGCCATATTTATCCAATGTTTCAAGTATATCATCACTGCTTTGAGAATCTATCTTCATTCCTTTTCGCATATTTTTTAAGGTATTAATAAGCTCCAATCTATCAATATTTTTCAGTAAATCTTTGAAGTGAGAATCAAGGTTTGCTCTTACAAAACTATCTACACCAATAAAGCTATCACCTTCTGTCGTAGCAAGGCTAAATGCGTTTTGTAATGCTTCTTGCAATGATTTGCTAAGCGACATGTTTTGAGCATTTGCATTGCTTACCTTAGGTAGTTTATCAATTTCAAGTGTCAAGTTTTGAATCAAGGCATTAATGTCTTCATTATTTTTTTGCAACGCTTGATATAAAAGCATATTGGAATCTGCGAGCATAGCAAGCAGTGTATGGATAGGCTGTGTTTCATTATTTTTATGCGTAATTGCAAATTGCGCCGCATTATTTAATATCTCTCTCATTTGGTTTGTCAGTTTATCAAATATATTCATAAGAAACTCCTCATATAAGATATGCTGGAATCATAGCATAAATTTAGCAATATTTATAAACAAGTGCTAAATTTTTTATAATTTTATATTATTTATATAATAAAACTTTAGTCAATTTGTATAAATTTATATAAATATATGTTACTAAATTAATGCAAATTAATGCAATTCTTTCTTGCCATCATTCATCATTAAAAAATATAGAATCTCGCGAGATTAAAAAGTATGTGGGTAAATAAGAATTAACAAAATTTCAGCTTAAATATTATATGATTGTGATTATAAAATCATTTTGAAAACTCAAGGGATTGCCATGACTTTAGATGAATATAAACAACATATGGAAAAAGATCCTGATTACTCACCTGGTTGGGAAGCTATTGAAGATTCGTTTCGTATTATTTATGGTGATCAAAAACCACGTCATTATGCTACACACCTAACCTCTCGTGCAAATCTTGGTGGTGATCAATACCTTGATGGTTATAGTATTTATAGTTCTATGAATGAATATCAGCATATTGTTACCTATGGTATGAGCGAATTATATGCAAATGAAGAATCTTTTGGTGGTGAATGGAGCGGTTGGGGCTATGAGATGACATTTAAGCTTGTGGCAAATAAACCTGAAGAGTGTCTATGGGTATTAAATACACTTGCAAACCTCGCATTTTTCACAAACACACAAGAGAGTTATTTAGAAAATTTACAATTTATTGCGGGTGATGGCAAACCTCTTAACCGCGATGATAAATCCTTAATTACTGCTATGATTGTGACACATGACACTGAAATACAAAGCATTACAACCGCACACGGCAAGCTTCAATTCTTACAACTTATAGGCATTACACAAAAAGAGTTAGAGTGGATTATGCGATATGAAAATGTGGAAGACAGCAAAAAACACATACAAGAGCTCATTTATAAGATGCAAGATGATAATCCCTATCTTGCAACTGATATGAATAGGCAAAAAAACTATGTATAAATGTTTTTCAATGTTCTAAATATTAGTGAATAGCATTACACATATGAAGAAACAATTAAAGTAGTTATATGTAAAAATCTTGCATACATATTTGCCAAAGCAAACAAAAGAACGCATACGATTTAACATAGTCAGTTATATAAAGTATAAAAACATAGCAATAAAACTTACATATTTATATATTCCTTATACAAAAATATAAAAATATCTAAGACTTACTGAATGAACTTTATAACCTTCTTATGTATAAAAATTATTCGAACAACATAATCCCTTATAATATGCTTTATTAAATAGCTTTTTTATATGTAGTTTTGGAAGTTTCAAAAAGAAACTTTAACACAATCTACATTCATTCTTCTTTTTGCAAAATTAACTTTAAATAGCATAGAGATTATCTAGTGTGATCAATGTATCTTTATTACTTATGTAAATCCTGCAATAAAAATAAAACATTAATCTCTATTACAGCGACTATCTTATCTCTGCAAATAAAAAAGTCACAATACATCAAATCTCTACTTCATCACTTCTATTGCTTTTTTACATTCATTTATTAGTGAAAAAAGACTTTGCGAGTAAAGTGTCTTTAGTGCTTGTATAGGTATATTATTTTTATCTTGTTTAGAATACGACTTTTTAGATTCTGTGGTGTGTATAGTTTTTGCAAAAAGCTGTGCGAGTAAATGTGTATAGCTTAAGTGCATAATGCTACCCTCAAGCAAGATGATACTTTTACGCATAGTTCTATCATTAATGCTTTTTTGCAGTAGATTAAAAACATCTTGTGTGAGGTCAAAAATCTCTTGAATCGTGTGTATATTTTTTGCTAGAATATCTTGTAATGCCCTACAAAAAGCATTAAGTGAAATTATCATTTCCTGCGTATCTAAGGTAAGATTATAGGCGGTAAAATTCTCTTTAAAACGTGCAATCTCTTTTTGTTTATCAATAGGTTTTAGCATAAAGTCATCTTCATTAAGACTCATTGTATGTTGCAAACGCATTCCATAACCAAGATTAATAACACGATTGGGTTTATATAGCTTTATTGCTTGTTCGATATTTTTTGCACTTAAATAAAATAAATCGTTACTAAATACTTGTAGATTTTTATTACCCTCTACTTGAAAACAATCATTTGGGATTTGTGTATCCTCCTTGCCATAAAAACTATGTTGAGCATGCTTACTATAGCCTAAAATATAACCACAATCTACACCACATAATATCACATCACTTCCAAGCAGGGCTGCGATACTCACACCCGCATTGCCAACAAAAGGTGCACTAAACTCTAATGGTGTATATGTTGAATCTAAGTATGCACTACTACTCCCACCCCGCAAAAATCCATATCTTTCTTTGGCTAACTTACATGCTTTTATATCTGTAGTTTGTGCAAATAATAATGGAGTATCACCTAAGTTTGCCTCCTTTAAAACTTCTGCTAGATATGGTACTCTTTCAATCTCTATTTGAAAATCAGGGCTTATACCATGATGTCGCAATACCTTTAATGCTGTTCCACAACTAAGCAAAATCATAGAATCTTTATAGGCTTTCAAAAAATCGATACATAAATCAAGGCTAGCTCCATTGCCAATAACACAAATTGGTGCATTTACACGTTTTGGTTGCATACTCAATAATCTAGAATTCCTAAGATTCAAACAAGCATTTTTGAAACCTATAAGCTCATCTTCAAAACTACCCCAACCACGCATAATTGCCTTTTTTTCTTTATAGATAAAATCTTTTAATAAAGACACATTGCTTGTTGTGTAATGCGTAAGACTAAGACTTAAGAAATTATTTGTTAGCTTTTTTGTATGTAAAAAAGCACTCACGATTTCTAGCGATATGTCTTTTATGATAATAAAGCAAGATTGCTCTCCCACACATCTAAATAACTTTTCATAATCAACAAAATAAAGTGAAACACGAAATAAGTCAATGTGTTCTTCATAAATTAATAAAGAGTAAAAATGATAGCCCTCATCTATTAACTCTTGTAAAAACATACCACCTATCAGCCCATATATATTTGTTTGTGGGAGAAACTTGGAATCACAAAAAGATTCTATGAGATTTTGATAAAGTGTTAGTGTGCTTTGCTTTTGGATATCAATTTGTTCTAACCTATTGGTATCTATATGAGAATATGTTGTTTTTGCTTTATTGTTTAAATCTGATTGATCTTGGGCAAATAGGGTTTCGCAGTTTACATCACTAGAAACTTCTTCTACAGCAACTTTATTGCTGTCTTGTGTAGAATCTAGATCTCTGCTATATAAATCCGTTTTTAACAAGGAGACATTTGTATTTAAATCTTGTTTAGAATCAAATGTTTTGTTGCATTCAGTCTGGCATATCGTTTCACGGGTTTTAAGCCCTATTTTTACACTTTCTTTTAATAAGGTATTGCAAAGTTTGCCTGTAATGGCAAGTTTTTCTTCATTAATAAAATGTGCATTTGGGGTTAATGGATGATTGCTGAAAAGCTCCCATTGTGGATTTTTCATAGGATTTTTAGCAAGCTCTTTGTGTGTGTCTTGCATACTTGTCTTATGTGTTGGAGCATTTTTATCATCTGTGGTGTTAGCTATAAGCGGATATTGCATGGTTTGAGTTGGAAGATAGATAATATTGTATCCATAAGAATCGATATGCAGGTTATAAAGAGTGGGTGCTTTAGCGAGTGCATGAAAAAGCTTTGGATTAAAATCACGAAAAAACTCCATATTTTTATAGTAAGTAACTTGTAGTTGCCTTTCTCTCTCACCTGTAATATGTTGTGTTTGCACGAGTATCCTTACTCACTCTTTTGTGTGAAAAATTTATAGAATCCATTAGGATAATTTACCTGCTTACTTCTAGCAAGAGATAGACTACCTTCTTCTATATTTTTAGTAATAGTGCTACCTGCACCAATGAGAACATTATCTGCAATATTTACTGGTGCGACAAGTTGGCAATCACTCCCTATAAAAACATTTTTACCAATATGAGTTTTATGTTTTTTCATACCATCATAATTACAAGTAATCACACCTGCACCGACATTACTCCCACTGCCTATTACACAATCGCCAAGATAGCTTAGATGTCCCGCCTTGATTCCCTCTAAACTTGCATTTTTGCATTCGACAAAGTTTCCGATATGAGAATCTTTGATATTTGAATTGGGTCGTATATGTGCGTGTGGTCCAATATCACTTTGCGTAATCTCACTTTCTTCTACTACACTATGTGCCTTAATATGGCTATTTTTAATATAGCTTTTCCCTGTAATCCTTACTCCATTTTCAAGCACGCATTCTCCCTCAAAACACACATCAGATTCTATATAGATGCTCTCTGGAATCTGCATAATAACACCTTGCTCCATTGCCTTATTGCGTAGCCTAGTTAAAAGGATTTGCTCTGCTTGTGAAAGATGTAGTTTTGTATTGATACCAAGCATATTTTCCTCACAACACATAAAAGCAAAGATATCTCTAGAATCCGCATTTGACTTCAAATCTTTGTTTTCCCCAAAATCTCTACTTGCAAGTTCTATAACTTGTGTGAGATAATATTCTTGCTGTGCATTATTAGAATCTAGTTTTGGTATATAATCTTGTAAAATCTTCCTCTCAAAGCAATAAATTCCTGCATTCACAACATCAATCTGTTTTTGCGTTATATCGCAATCTTTCTCTTCAATAATGCCTTCTATTGCAAAACATTCTTCTTTAGAGCCTGTATTTTGTGTTTTCTTTATAATCCTGCCATAACCATAAGGATTTTGCGTTTGAAACACGCAAAGATTTATCGCTCCACCCCCATTTACTAACTTTTCTAAATCATTGCATGTTACCAAAGGAGTATCGCCACTAAGGATCAGCACTTTTGTGCCTTTTATATCAATTAATTGTTTATTTTCCTGCATTAAAGCCCCACCAGTGCCGGGATACTTATCATGCAATTGTGTATGAAAAGTGATTTTATCAGCAATATACCATGCGTATTTATCTTGCAAGAATGCTTGTATTTTCTCTTTTTGATTATAAAGCACAACATGCACATCAGAGCTTATTTGCAATGCAGTATCAATCACATACTCAATCATGCTTTTACCACACAATGTATGTAGGACTTTTGGTGTATCTGATTTCATCCTTGTGCCAAACCCAGCTGCTAAAATCACCACTGATACCATCTTTTTCCTTTACAACAATATAGATAGAACACTAGAATTATATATTAATTAGTGCGTATTTATGCAAAAAGTAATTAACTTCTCAAATATCATCAAGGCTATAAAACTCAAATAAATTTATTTGCCAAGATTTATTATTTATAAAATGATAAGTTCTTGTATCTAGGGCTTTTGCACTCAAATATTTCAATCCATAAGAAATCCTATGAATCTATTACTCTCAATTGGCAAGGTTTTATCCTTACTCGTATAAAAGTATACTTCTTTCTCCCAAATATGCAAAAATTATATTTATTTATCTAATCGTTTCAATAAAAACTTCA
The DNA here is from genome assembly GCF_000765905.2 of Helicobacter trogontum. Classification (GTDB taxonomy): domain Bacteria; phylum Campylobacterota; class Campylobacteria; order Campylobacterales; family Helicobacteraceae; genus Helicobacter_A; species Helicobacter_A trogontum. The sequence goes on from NZ_JRPL02000007.1 coordinate 13,543, forward strand.
AGATATCGCTCTAATCCTTAAGGCAATCAAATAAAAAACAACGACAACTTTGCATTTTTATCATACAATGTAATAGCAGGGATGACAAAAGATAAAATTGATAAAAGACTTAATAGGTAGAATATGGCAGCATTACATAATATAAAACATAGTTTGTGTGATTATACACATACCAATCAAGCATTAAATCCTATAGGTTGCCTTAAGACACATATGCTTTTTTATATCATTTTATTATTAGATGTAGCTCTACTTTGCTTTATGGTTGATCAAACAAGCATATACATTAAGGAAGCATATATTTTTTTTGATAGAGATTCTCTACCAAGCTACCTTGCTAATTTTGCTGTATCTTGTGTGCAATATTTTTTTCATGATCCCTTATTAAATGATTATGGAATGCGTCTACCTTTTATATGCCTACACATACTTAACTGCATCTTGATGTATAATATTTCATTGCATATTTTGCGTAAAAATACTGATTCTATTTTGAGCGTCGTGCTCTTTATGGCAATACCTGGTGTATCCGCACAAGCCCTCGTTCTCTCTTATATGGGGATTTTAACATTTTTATGCTTACTTATTGTCTATATTCAAATACGTTATAAGCGTATTGCCTATGAATTATTTATTATTGCTGTGTTCTTAGATTCTGGGAGCGCTATTTTATGTTTAGCACTCTTTTTCTATGCATTGTTAAAGCGAAAAACCTATACAATTGTTTTTAGTATGGTGTGTTTTGGTATTAATATGTATCAGTTTTCGCCCATACATGGTGTTCCACATTCATACGTATTGGATACACTAGGACTTATGGCCTTAGTTTTTACACCTGTATTTTTTGTATATTACATTGCTGCTACTTACAGCTACACTTTCAAAAAATCTCCATTGTTACTAAATCTTATACCATTTGTTGGATTTTTATTTATTATGCTGTTTTCAACTAGACAAAAAATCGAAATTGAAAGCTTTTTGCCACCATTATGTGTTGGGATTCCATTTTTTATGCAAAAGATTCTCTTTGATGTACGTTCCCGTCTGCCACAATTTAGAATGCGATATAAAATTCGTATTTATGGACTTGTTTTATTTTTATTATTTGGAAATATAGTGCTTTTTGGTAATAAACTTACTTACTATGTGAGCGATGTGCAACATAACTTTGCATATTCTTTTTATGAAGCAAAAGACTTAGCAAAAGAACTATATAAGAGAAATATAACACATATTAATGTGTCAAATAGCGACTTGGCTTTGCGACTTAACTTTTATGGAATCAATACAAGCATAAAACCTACTTTGCCAAAATACGCATTGGTGGAAAGCAATAAAGGCTCGATTGTAATCACTTACGGCAATATTAAGGTTTCACAATATGCCATTATTTCTTATGATTATAATACCACCCACAATAAATAACACAACTTTTACTCTACAACATTACTTATGATTATCAAAATTATGGGTTAACTAGATAGTATCATATATCATATATCATATAACTATATGTATTCTTACTAAGTTATAGTCATATATGTAGAAAATTAGCCTAAACACATTTTAAAGATTCTTTTATACCTTAAGGATTATTCATAATACAATATTTGTAAGATTTTACCTTTCAAGTAACCATTTAGGTATTTCTATGGAGGATGCATACTTGCTCTTTATTGTTTCATTATTTAGATTCCGCACTTGTAATTGAAATTTAATATATAAAAACTTCATTAACACATTTTTTGGTATTAAGTTTAAGATATAGCTTAACTTCACTTTTTTCTGTATTGAGAATAGGTGTTAATTTATCAAAGTTTTATCAGCTTATTTTCAAGTTACACGCCCTCTAAAGTAAGATTAGAATCTAGCTCTTATAAAATCACATATAAAGTAAAAACAATACAGACAAAAGCTTTCAAATCAGCATTAATCTTGTGTGTTTATTTTACCAACAGCTTTAATGCTTGACATACCATAGATGTGATTTGCTGCACTGATAAGCTCTTTTGCTACATTATGAATAAAAGATAAGTCATTCAAAAGCGATGTGCCATTTGCAGCATTAATTGCCTTCTCTTGTATCAGCTTTTCTACTACATCAAAGGCATCTTTATCTTGTTGTTTAAAAAGCTTCTTTTGTTTTTTAAGATCATCTTTTAATGCTTCTAAACTCTCTTGTGGTGCATGTTTAATCTCTTCAATCATACGTAAAAGCTGTCCTAAATCTAAACGCATATCATCATATTCTTTTTGTAACGCAGGGTTATTGCCCATCGCATGTTTTTTCATATTGGCTTGCAATAAACCGATGTTCTTGGTTGCTTCTGCAATCTTTCTTGATGCAATTTGTAATGCAACAATACGCTCAACATATTGCGTTTCATCTACAAAAGTTTGTAATTTTGTAGAAAAATCCATAATCGCATTAAATAAGACTTTTATTTGTGTATTATAAAGCTCTGTAACATTGAAAGTTCGTTTAAACCAATCTTTATTATTTTTTATTTCATTAAACTCTTTTGCAGACCGAATGTCAGCCCTTGAGAATCCTATGGTATGTGAAATAATTGCAAATGCATTGTCATAGAGATGTCTGACTTCATTGTCAAGTGCTTCAAGTGCCGTATCTTTGTATGGCAATATGCTATCATTGATAAATAATGGCACACTTTCCCCTGTAGTATTCCCTTTCAGTGTTTTAGTGAGAAAATCAGCGATTTTTGGTATAAATGCAATAAGCAACACAACACCAAAGAGGTTAAACAATGTATGAAATACAGCAAGTCTTAAGATAGAATTTTGTCCCAATCCAATAACATCAGAAATCATATTATTTACTATGACAAAATAATCAAAAAATATTGCGACAATTAGCACGGTTGTAAAATTAAAAATACAATTTGCAACCGCCAATCTTCTCCCCTCTATATTTGTGCTAAGTGAAGCTACAAGAGCAGTTACTACTCCGCCAACGCTTGTGCCAAGTACAGCAGCTAAGGCTTGTTCATATCCTACCTGCTGCTCAAGATATGCGGTAATAATAATTGCAAGTGTAGCATGTGAGCTTTGGATAATAGAAGTAATCAATGCACCTATGAAAAGAAAACCAATAACTGCCTTATAACCCTCAAGTTGATACTGCGATAAATCCATGACATGCTTAAAGCCCTCAAAACCTGCTTTAATATAAAACACACCAAGGAAAAAGAAACCAAGTCCTGTTAGAATTTTACCCACACCTTTGTAAATTAAGTTATTCTGAAAATTAAAAAGTAAACCACCAACAATAAGTGGCAAGGCAAGAGATGAGATATTAATTGAGGATGCTCCAGCAATAAGCCATGAGCCCGTCGTATTGCCAAGATTTGCCCCAAACATTACGCCAATACCTTGCACTAATGTGATTAAAGAAGCACTAACAAATGAGATAGATAAAACAGAAACAAGGCTTGAAGACTGCATAAGAGTAGTAACAATCGTGCCAAACATGACACTGCGAAATGGAGTTTTTGTAGAATTTGTCAATGTTTTCTCTAAAAATCCACCAGAAAATGCCTTAAACCCATCACCTAAAAACAGCATACCAAAAAGCAAAATAGCAACCCCAGCACACAATTTCCCAAGTTGCTCATTCACAGAAAGCGCATAGATTACGACAATTACCATTATAGTTATAGAATATTGTCTTATTAAAGATTGAAATCTAGCCAACATAGCCATACCACCATTATTAAATCACATATAGTCATAAAGCCGTCATTATATCAAATTTTTTGTAATGATTACTTGAATCTCTTATTGGATTGCACTACATGTAACTTATAAATTCTATTTTACAATCCTTTGTCATTTGTCAAAATTTTATTACTATGCAAATATTACTAATGGAGTTCATAATATGATTTAGATATAAGTCTGCATTTGTAAATTTAAAAAAAAAATGGATATTATACGAAATTCGATAAAAGTGATATAATTTCATGGAATCTATAGAACTTAGCCAAAACTCTTCAAAAGAAAGAAGATGTAACTTTAAGGAAAAATATGAAAAAGTATGCAATATGTTTTATCGCATGTTGTGCTTTAATAAATAGTATAAATGCCCAAACACTCACATTTTTAGAACTTAATCCACAATATAAATCGTATATGGAACATGCAGTACTGCAAAATTATATGGAACATTCCATATTGCTAAAACAACTCAAGCATAAATGGAAAAGGCGAAAGGATTTGCGTATTCGTGTGTTTGGTGATTCTCATGTTGCTAGTGATTTTATCACAAATGAATTGCGAAATATATTGGGTAATATTAATGCAATAGGTTTTACTTATCCACTCATGCCCTCATATCATCAAACATTACTTTTAGAATATCAAAATGATGGTTTTTTAGTGCTAGATTCAAGAAAGCCTAGCGATTATGCAGACTATCCTATGGGCGGTGTGGTTGCTTATCCTGAAAGTCTCCCAGCAAGTATAAAGCTTAGTATAAATCCAAGGCAAATTCGTGCTTGGAATAACAACTTCATCATACAAATTGTGTTTAAAAACGATAATACAAAGGAGGCTTTAAGGATAGAAGATGCGGATTCTAAAAGTTACACATTGCATGCAAATAAAAGTGATGTTTGGGAGATTGTGAATTTAAAACTTAGATTCCCTATTACTATTCACGCTTTAAGCAAAGAAGTAAAGCTTGGTGGCTATTTCATCTATAAAGAGAAAGAAAGCAATATCGTTGAACATTTAGGGATCAATGGAGTGCGTTCTGACATTTGGAAAAAGTGGGATAAAGAGATTTTAGAGCAAGAACTCCAAGTGCTTGATTATGACATTATTATGCTTTGCTACGGATCAAATGATGCGATGTATGATGTGCTAAAAGAAGAACGCTTTATTGAAAATTACAGAGAATTTATTTCCACACTCAAACAATATAATCCAAACGCAATTATCATTTTAATGTCACCTCCGCCCGTCTTGCTTCCCGTTGATGCTTCAAAAAAACGATATGAAAATGCAAAAACCTTTAGACCAGTGAAAGAAGCAATACTAAAAGTTGCAAAATTAGAGAATATCATGCTTTTTGATATTGATGAATTCATTGAGAAAAATGGAACAAAACACGCATGGACAGAACTCAATCTCTCAAAAAAAGATGTGCATTTAACCCCACAAGGATATAAGCTCATCGCACACGGAATCTATCAGGCACTAATCAATGCGATGAAAGATATTAAATAAATTAGTTCAACTCATTAAGGAAGCAGAATGCAAAGTATTGACTACGATGTAAAAGCTATTATATCCCAACCACGTATGGCAAAACCACTAGAATCATTTAGCAAGATTCTACTGCAATGGGCAAAAATTCATAATCTAACCGCTATAAAAGATTCTAAAGCCCTATATCATCAAATAGTAGATAGCTTACTTCCTATATTTTTTTTAAAACCATTTCACACTTGCATTGATATAGGGAGTGGAGCGGGATTTCCAGCCTTAATACTTGCGTGTTATTATACTGAAAGCCAATTTTACTTACTTGAACCACGTAAAAAAAGAGTGTCATTTTTGGAAAATGCAATTGTTAGTATGGGTTTATCTCATGTTAAGGTGATCGCAGATTATTCATATAATGTGAGAGATCTGCAAGGAGATTTGATTAGCTCTCGTGCAGTATGTAGAAGTGACATTTTGGTGCATGATAGCAAACATTTATTGGAATCTAATGGTCATTATTTGCTATATAAAGGAACAAATACAGCACATGAAATAGACTTATTAAGCAATATGCAAACACAAACTTTCACAAGCACAAATCGCACATATATTTATGCAAAATTCTCTTAAAACTCCTTTTTTATAACTCACAAACATATAACTCAATCTATTGTCAAATAAGCGTATTTTTTGTATTTTTGTTCTTAATGATTAATAACAATAAGGTGTGATTTTTAAACGCAATTATGTTTAGAGACAAATGTATAGATTCTAATCCATAAAGTCATAACCTATTTCTTTTAACATTTCTTTGTTTGTATTCCAACCTTTTATAGTTTTTACAATGAGTTCTAAAAACACCTTTTGTTCGGCAAGATATTCACACTTTTTCCTTGCAATGCTTCCTAGTGATTTTATAGTCTCGCCATTCTTACCAATAATCATTGCTTTTTGGGAATCTTTTGCAACAATAATTTGTGCTTTTATATATAGAATTCTAGGCTTTTCGGTAATTTTTAAAATTTTTACATCACTTTCATAGGGAATCTCATCGCTAAATCTTTCAAATACAGTCTCTCTTATAGCTTCTTTATAAATATCACGCATGATGGTTGTGCTTATCATATCATTGTTGTAAAAATGTGGATGTAATGGTAGATTTTTTGCAAGTAAAGATAAGATTGTGTGCATTGTATATGTGTCAATATCCTTTGCTTTTACGGGAATGATACCTAAATTCTGATCTTGGTATTGCTTGTAAGATTCTAAACATTCTAAGAGCTCTTGTTTGCTTAAGGTATCTATTTTATTAAGTAAAACAATATGTCTTTTGTCGTGTTGCTCTAAAAAATTCCTATAATGCAAAATCTCATTTTCTTTTGTGCTAGCAACAGCCACAAAAACACTTAAATCAGAATCTCCAACTGCTTTATTGGCTTCTTGCAACATATATTCGTTTAATAATTTTTTACTTTCATGTAGGCCAGGTGTATCAATAAAAATCAATTGTGAGTTATATTGCTCATTTTCAAAAGGTATGATAATATCCATGCGTTTACGGGTAGCATTTACCTTTTTTGATACTAAAGCAACGGGACTTTTTACAAGATTATTTAGTAGCGTGGATTTACCAGCATTAGTGCGTCCAACAACACTAATAAAACCACTTGTAACATTTTTTTCTTTCATTTCAAACTCCATTAGTTGTGCAAAAAACACTTAATCATTTCTTGCATGAAAATTATGTTATGTAAAAACAACAAAAATTACAACAATAACGCACATTTTTTTGTATAATATTAGCCATTTTTGATAAATAGCAAAGGAGTTTTTTAAGTATGCATAAAGGTATGTCTCTTAGCTCAAAATTACGATACGTTATTGCAACGACCACCATTATTACAATCAGTGCTTTGTGTTATGCAATTTTAATTCAAATGAAACACAGAGAGATCCAGAACGCACAAAATGGCATGTTGCTTTCCGCAAAGTATAATTCTGGAAACATTGTCAGGGAACTTAACTCAAATTTGTATTCATTCAATATGTATAGCAGCGCATTGACACATAATCTTGCAAATAACAGACTTTCCTCGTATCAAGCAATAGTAAAACAAGTTGTCGACTTGACACGAGAAAACAAAGATACAATGTATGGTTTTTTATATTTAAACGATAAAGATTATTCAGCACTGCCTACACAATTTCGTGTTGATAGAGGTATGATGGTTATAGCAGATAAGCATGGCAAAGCATTGCAAGCAAACAAAGCCATACTTGATCTACCTGTAATACAAGAGACACTAGCTACAAAGAGGAGTCAATTAAGCACATTGCGAACAATCTCTGTTGATAACAAAGAAGTAAAGACTATGATATTTGTGTTCCCTGTGTTAAATTATGAAGGTGAAGTTGTCGGGGTGCTTGGAGGTATGATTGATATTGACTTAATTTCGGCTGATTTATTAGCGACAAAAAATAGTGCATATCCAAATGAAGCAAAGGTGCTTGCAATACAGGATGGCACAATAATCGCGGCGAACAACACAAAGATTGTTGGAGCAAAATTGCAAGACTTAGCCAAAATGCAACCACATTTAGCACCACTTGTAGCGCGTGTAATGCAGAATGAGGAACTAACAGCGGCAACGGTTGATACAAGTGGGCAAGAAACATTTGCAGCACATGCTGATGTCAATGTTTCATTGTTTCAGAATGTGCATTGGCATGTTGTTACATTAACACCTCGTAGCGATGTTTTAGCTGATTATTACGCATTGCGGACACAAACTATACTTTTATCATGTGTTGTGCAGATTATCCTTTTGGTTGTGTTGAGCCTATTTGCAAAATACCAAATTATTGATAGATTGCGTAATTTAAATGATTATCTTGAAGATTTCTTTAAATATATTAATCATGAAGGTAAGCAACCTCGCACACTCATCATAAAGGCAAATGACGAATTTGGTAATATGGCACGTGTTTTTACAGAAAATGTGCAAAAAACCCAGATTGGATTAGATAAAGATTCATTACTTGTAAGAGAAGCGGTGCAAACTGCTAAAGAGATAGAGCGTGGTCACTTTACTGCAAGAATCACTGAAGATTCTCATAATCCACAACTCCAAGAGTTAAAGAATGTGCTCAATCAGATGCTTTCAGTGTTGGAAGAGAAAATAGGCAAGGATATGAATGAGATTCAAAAAGTTTTTGATTCTTATACAAATCTTGATTTTACGATTGAGATAGCAAATGCAAGCGGTACGGTAGAAAAAGCGGCAAATACGCTTGGCATAGAAATTAAAGAAATGCTTGCAACCTCTGCTGAATTTGCGAAGAATCTTGCTGATCAGTGTAAAATTCTTGAAGATTCTGTATTGAAACTTACAGAATCTTCCAACTTGCAAGCAACAAGCCTTGAGCAAACTGCTACAGCAGTAGAAGAAATCACATCATCTATGCAAAATGTAAGTGGCAAAACAGGTGAGGTTATATCTCAAAGCGAAAATATAAAGGATGTTGCAGAAATTATCCGTGATATTGCAGATCAGATCAATTTGTTAGCCCTAAACGCAGCGATTGAGGCTGCAAGAGCAGGAGAGCATGGTAGAGGCTTTGCAGTTGTAGCTGATGAAGTAAGAAAACTAGCAGAGAGAACACAAAAATCTTTAGGTGAGATTGAAGCAAATACAAATATCTTGGCACAAAGCATTAATGACATGGCAGAATCTATTAAAGAACAAACTTCTGGTATAGCCCAAATCAATACAACACTCTCACAGCTTGAAGCAACTACACACAACAATGTTAGTATTGCTCAACAAGCCGAGACAATCAGTGTGAATGTTAATGAAATAGCAAATGATATTTTAAAGGATGTAAATACTAAGAAATTCTAAGTTGCAATGTGAAAATATTTAGTGCAAATTGATTGGTAATGATAAGTACAAATTTATACTCCATGGCATTTTGCAATAAGTTTGAAAGCTTCATGTTGAGGAGTTTTATGAGTTTGTGATAATTGCTTTCTTCAAGAATCACTAAAGCTCTCTGTTGGCATTTTTATTGATTAAAGTAAACCAATCCTAGATCATACCATTTTAAAACTTTAATTTCATAAGATAAAATTAGATATTCTTAAGACTCTAATATTTAGCATCAGTAATTTACATTGCTTTTTATCAAAGAAATATCTATTACATTTGTGTTATAAGGATACAATCTTGCATATATGACACTTGTAAGATTTTATAACATATGAGATTTTCTAAATAATTTTGGAATTAAAGATATCTTAAACGAAGGTTTTAAAAAAGATTTAATGCTATATAATCCAACAAAATAGAATCTGTGATGATAAGATATTGTGTTTTAATTTTGCAATCAAAGAACTTTATCTAAATTGTATTTTTTCTTAATTTCAAGCAAAAGGATATAAAAAGTCAGTTATCCGCCATGCGTTACAGGGATTTTAAGATTAAATATAAAATTAGTAGTTTATTTCCTAAAAGAATGTCTTATATGTTATATGAAAGAATGATAAGTTCAATCATATTTGGACTATACTGCACTAAATAGTAAGTATATTAATATCTTATTATTTATGGTTCAAAGACGTTTATAATTTTTAATTTAATGAGGTTTAATGATTACTATAAAAAGCATATATTATCTAACGCAAAATCTAATAAAGATTGATGTTTAGTTTTGATATAAAAGCTTTCTTATAAAATTATTTTAGATTCTAAGTTTTATATTCTAGCCTCTAATCCATACAAAATGATGGCATATATTTTATGCAATCTGTCAAGTATGTTTAGAATCTAAAATCTGCGATGCAATATCGTAGAAAAAAGTTTTGTTTTACCTTCTTTGATTTGTTATACTTCTAATTTTATTCATGATAAAGGTATGTTATGCAGGATAGTAAAACACCATCATTGTTGTATGTGCGTTGGCGTTCATTTTATGCACATAAACGTGCGAGATATTCGCTTTTTTGTTTTATTGCAATTTTTATTGTGAGTTTATTTGCACCATTTTTAGCTAACGATAAGCCTCTATTGATTTATAAAGATAACAAACTTTATTTTCCTGTTTTGGTTGATTATAGTGAGATTGAGTTTGGCGGAGATTTTTATACAACACCAGATTACAAAGATCCTTTTGTACGAAATCTTTTTGCAAATGATTTTGTGCTTTATCCTTTGATAGAGTATGCTGCTGATAGTATTGATTGGAATCTAAAAGGTATACCACCAACCCCACCAAATAAAGATCATATTTTAGGGACTGATGATCAAGGTAGAGATGTGTGTGCGAGATTATTATATGGACTACGGACATCATTACTTTTTGGGATTATATTAAGTGTGTGTAGCGTGTGTGTTGGTGTTATCATTGGTGGTGTGCAAGGATATTATGGAGGGATTATTGATTTATTTGGGCAAAGGGCTTTGGAGATTTGGAGTGGTATGCCTACACTTTTTGTGATTATTATTGTGTCAAGCTTTATATTACCCACATTTTGGATTATTTTAGGCATTGTGCTGCTTTTTAGTTGGACTAGCATTGTTGGCGTTGTGCGTGCAGAGTTTTTGCGCGCAAGAACACAAGATTATGTAAAGGTGTCAAAAGTGCTAGGCTTTAGCGACATGTATATTATGTTTATACATATTTTACCAAATGCACTTATTGCAACTATTACATATTTACCATTCATTACTATTGGCAGTATTACAACACTTGCAACACTTGATTTCTTAGGCTTTGGTATGCCACTTGGAAGTGCAAGTTTAGGTGAGTTGCTTAATCAGGGTAAAAACAACATACAAGCACCGCATTTAGGTATAGCAGGGTTTCTTGTTATGTCGATTGTGCTTTCTTTGCTTGTATTCATTGGAGAGGGGATAAGAGCAGCTTTTAGTGATAACAAACACTAAACATTGTGTTACCAAATGTTTTAGTATAAATAAGATTCCAAAAAACTTCACAAGTTTATGCTATCATAGGCGGCTATTATTTTATATCTTACATTCGAAGGATTTCATATGAAGTTATCAGAGATAAAGGAACTCATCCAACTCTTTAATGATTCAGATCTTGCCTCGCTTCGCTTGGAGCAAGAGAATTTCTTGCTAAAACTTAACAAAGAGGGTAAAAAAGTAAAAGTGGATAATGTGGCTCAAGTTACGCCTGTGCAAAAAACAGAAACTGCTCCCGCAATACAAGCAGTAGAGTCTGCTCCAAAATCTGTTAATGCAAGCAGTGCTGATTTTATTACTTCTCCAATGGTGGGCACATTTTATCGATCACCAAGTCCAGGTGCAGCACCTTATGTAAGTGTGGGTGATACAGTTAAAAAAGGGCAGACAATAGGTATTGTTGAAGCAATGAAGATTATGAATGAGATTGAAGCGGAATTTGACTGTAAAATCGTAGAGATAGAAGTAAATGATGCACAGCCTGTTGAATATGGCACAAAACTTGTTATGGTTGAAAGAATCTAGGGGTGTTTTATGGGTGGTGCAAAGACAACAGAGAGTAAGCAACAAGATATAAATGAAAGTAGTGGTGTTGTAAAAAAGAAATTACAACGCATTCTTATTGCAAATCGCGGTGAGATTGCCTTGCGTGCTATTCGCACGATTCAAGAGATGGGTAAACAAGCCATTGCAATCCATTCTATTGCTGATAAGGATACACATTATCTTGAAGTAGCTGACGCGAAAGTGTGTATTGGCGGGGAAAAAAGTAGTGAGAGTTACCTAAATATTCCAGCTATTATGAGTGCAGCGGATTTATTTGAAGCGGATGCAATATTTCCAGGATATGGATTTTTGAGCGAAAATCAAAACTTTGTTGAGATTTGTGAACATCATAATATTGAATTTATCGGTCCTAGTAAAGAAGTAATGATGATCATGAGTGATAAATCAAAGGCAAAGGACTGCATGAAAGAGGCGGGCGTACCTGTGATTGTGGGTAGCGATGGTGCTTTAAAAAGCTATAAAGAAGCTTTGGAAGTAGCTGATAGAATTGGTTATCCTGTTATACTTAAGGCAGCTGCTGGCGGTGGTGGTAGAGGTATGCGTGTCGTGCCAGATAAAGGGCTCTTAAAGAATTTATACCTAGCTGCCGAGAGTGAAGCATTAAGTGCATTTGGTGATGGTACGATTTATATGGAAAAGTTTATCAATAAGCCAAAGCATATTGAGGTGCAAATTCTAGCTGATAAGCATGGTAATGTTGTGCATATTGGTGAGAGGGATTGCTCTATGCAACGACGACAGCAAAAGCTTATTGAGGAAACCCCAGCAGTTGTTTTGAGTGATGAAGTTAGGCAAAACTTGCTTGATACTGCTATTAAGGCTGCTAAGCATATTAAATATGTTGGTGCTGGGACTTTTGAATTTCTTCTAGATTCTAATAATAAGGATTTCTATTTTATGGAAATGAATACTCGTTTGCAAGTAGAGCATACTGTGAGCGAAATGGTAAGTGGACTTGATCTAGTAGAGTGGATGATACGCATAGCAGAAGGCGAGAGACTTCCTAGCCAAGATTCTATTACATTTAAAGGACATAGCATAGAGTGTAGGATCACAGCAGAAGATCCAGAGAAATTTTATCCTTGTCCAGGAAAAATTACAGAGTGGATTGCTCCAGGTGGTGCAAACGTACGACTTGATACACATGCTTATGCGGGTTATGTCGTGCCTATGTTTTATGATTCTATGATTGGTAAACTGATTGTATGGGGTGCAACGAGGCAAGAGGCTATAAAACGCATGAAAAGAGCTTTAAAAGAGTTTAAAATTGCAGGGATTAAGACAACTATCCCATTTCATATTAAAATGATGGATAATAAGGATTTTGAAGATTCTGTAATCTATACAAAATACTTGGAGAATGAGTATAAACTCGGATAGTTTAGTGCTTGAATATTGTGTTAATTCAAGACATTGCAAATAATAGATAATAGCATTCTTGATTAGAATATTAATTGGGGCTATGTATCACAAAGGGAGTGGTGGCTAAGTTATGCTTAATGACAACTTTTCTTTGATGTGTAGCAAGATAGAGAATGATGTCAAATAGCAAAGATATTGCAATGGAGTTGTCATGATGTGTTGGTTGTGAGGCTAGATGATAGGATTTTTAGTAACTATGCATCTTACAAATTACCAACATATAAAATCCGTTTTTTTCGAATCTATGTATAAAATCATGCTTATATTTAGTTTTTGTCTGACTGCTATTGTGATTAATGATGTATAACTAGTCTATATGAACTCTTTGTTTAATTTAGTTCTTTATACAGCCCATCTTCATATTGCAAGATAAAATTTTTTTATAACATCGAGTTACTCCTTTGTTGCAATGAGCTTGGTTGTATATGAAATAATTACATAAGAATAAATTATGCTAATAATTATAACTCCTTTATATTGCAAGGAGATATTAAGAAACTAATTGAGTTTTACTTGTTTTGATTTTACAGATAGATTTGTGCCTCTTATATTAATGTGTTTTATCTCTGCAACTTGTGTGTTTTTTGCAGTTTTAAAGAGTGTTTACGATAAGTTCAATCTCTTTTTATATGATAGTTTATTTTATTCTTATGTGCTCTATAATTTTCAAACCCATACTTTTTTACATAACAAAGATTAGATTTTTTCACTTTGAAAGAAATTTGATTTTAAAAATAGAATGAGATGGCTTAAGAATCTATCTTGAATATTTTGCATATTTAAATACAACAAAATTTAGAACCCACAATTTTGTATTTTAAACATATTAAGCTAGATTTTTTCATATAAACTTGCTTTAACCTAGTTTGCATATTTTTATGCTACACTTAGCGAAGTTTGACTACAGATAAAAGGGGTTAGAATGCGAGTGATAGTCGTATTTTTGTATGTTATTTTTTCATATTTTATTATCGGTTGTGCTAAGCAAGAGGCACCAAAACCAATGTTGGAAGCAAAAGATATGAAGAGAATTCAGGATTATAACGCACTTGATAATCTAAAAGAGGGTGTATGGCGTGTTGATGAATGGAAGGAAATGGCAAAAAGAATGTGTGATCACTCAAAGGGAAGAGATTGTTCTGTATTAGCTGAAGTTTATCACGAACGCTTTTATGGTTATGGTTCGCGAGGAGATCGACAAAAAGCTATACAAATGCTTGTAAAAGGTTGTTCACTTAATGATAGTAAAAGCTGTTTTGATTTATCATCTCTTGCAGATCAGTCAGATTATCCTGTAGGTGAAAGTGAAATGTTTTTTAAAAAGGCACATGATCTTGCATTCAAAGGTTGCAATGCAAATTATGCATTAGATTGCTTTGCATTAGCTTTGGTTTATTTTGAGGGACTTGGTGAGTTTGAAAGAGATCGAGCAAAGTCAAAAGAATATGCACATAAAGCGTGTGACATGAAACATGCTGGTTCTTGTATTTTTATTGGTATCAATGGTGATACGCATGGAGAAGTAGTTGAGGCGCATAAAAAAGCTTGTGCATTAGGTATCAAAGCAATGTGTAAATAAATTTATGATTACACTCTAAGATAAGATTTATGTCTATTAGGGGTCTTTCTTTCTTAAAGGTGAATTTTACAGCAACAACTTTCATTCAAGCCTAGTGATAGATATTACTTATTAAACTTCCAAAATCATTTGGCAAACAATTGCTAAATGGTTGCAAACCAAGCTTTCAATATACATATATTACAGAAGTAACAATCATATGCAACACATGCAACATTTAAGCTTAAGCATTTGATACAAATAGAAATAACATAGTAAGCAAATCTTACATACTCACTACATATAACACCTTAAAGGAATTCACAAAAAGCAAAAGCCTTTAAAACATGCTTTACTAAAAATATTTTTGTGTATAGTTTGTAAGAGGTATCAAAGAAACCTAAAAGCACATCACAAGCTAAAAACCTTGCAAATGTGGATTAATTTGGTGCGTGTGTTTTTAGTTATATGTATTTTGTATCATCCCCATCCTATGCTATATATTTTTTGCTATAATAATCCATTTATTCTGCATAATTAAGCACCTTAAAGGCATACAATGGATTCTTATGAATACGGCGAGTTGTTAAAAACTCTGCAAAATAAAGCACAAAATATAGCAAAGATTCTCAATCCAGATGCATTGCAAAAGCGACTTGATGAAATTATGGAATTAGAATCACATCAGGAGTTTTGGAATGATGCAAAGAAAGCTGGTGAAATCGCAAAGGAAAAGCGAAAATGCGAACGAGTTTTGAGCACCTACACACAGATGCAAGCTGAATTAGATGATGCAAAGGAATTATTTGAAATTGCAGAGAGTGAGGGAGATTCGAGCACTTTGGGATTACTTTTTGAAGGTGTAGAGTCTTTGCAAAATCATATACAAAAAGTAGAAATTGAGGTGATGTTGAGCGGGGAACATGACTCTTCAAATGCTATTATCACTATTCAACCTGGAGCTGGTGGGACAGAAAGCCAAGATTGGGCAAGTATGCTTTATCGTATGTATTTACGTTGGAGTGAGAGGCGGGGTTTTAAAGTGGAATTACTAGATTATCAAGATGGTGAGGAAGCAGGGATTAAAGGGGCGGCTTTTATTGTTAAAGGTGAGAATGCTTATGGTTATGCCAAAAGTGAAAATGGTGTGCATAGACTTGTAAGAATCTCGCCCTTTGATGCTAATGCTAAGCGACATACAAGCTTTGCTAGTGTGCAAGTAAGCCCCGAACTAAGTGAGGATATTGATATTGAAATTTTGGATAAAGATATTCGTATTGATACTTATCGTGCAAGTGGTGCAGGGGGGCAGCATGTCAATAAGACAGAATCTGCTATTCGCATTACACATTTTCCAACGGGCATAGTTGTCCAGTGTCAAAATGATAGAAGCCAGCATAAAAATAAAGCCACAGCAATGAAAATGTTGCAAAGTAAGCTTTATGAGCTAGAACGTTTAAAGCAAAATGAAGGGATAACAAATACTGAAAAAAGTGAGATAGGCTGGGGACATCAAATCCGCAGTTATGTTTTAGCACCCTATCAGCAGGTAAAAGATTTAAGAAGTAATTATGCTACAAGCAACACAGATGGGGTTTTAGATGGTGATATTGATGGGTTGATAGAATCTGTACTTGTTTTAGGCGAGAATAAATAAAGATACTCATTTGAATATGTGTTTTTCAGAGTTTTGTATATATGGATTATAGAAAAGCTATAGAAACAATATCGTGTGAAATGTAGAGTGACATGGAAGCTAACCGCATATGATTAAAATAATATTTATCTAATCTGATGTTATTTGTTTCTGTATTGTATTCGCACAAAGTGATTGCATAGATCTATATTTGCTACGATTATAAACGTATAGAAAAATTAATTAAGAATCTCTTTTATAGAATGATTAATGATATCTAAAGTATTTTTTATGAGCATGTAAATATAATGAAATGAACTATTATATAAGTTCCTATTGTATATTTTGTAATGACTTGATAAAATAATTATATTTACATGGTTTTACATATTACTTTATTTATGGTTATAATTATAGAATTTATAAAACATAGTAATACACATAAAGGATAAACATGTCAAAAAAAGAATTTGTAGTAGGTATTGTAGGTGTTACAGGTGCAGTTGGTGAGGAGTTGTTGCGGATTTTAGATGAGAGGGATTTTCCAGTAAAAAAGCTTGTCCCACTTGCTAGTGCACGTAGTGCTGGAGATACGATAGAATTTAAAGATAAAAAAATCAAGGTTTTGGAGACAACAGATTCTGTATTTAAAGATGAGGGAGTTGAGATTGCATTTTTTAGTGCAGGTGGAAGCGTGAGTGAAAGATTTGCTCCAAGTGCAGTAAAAGCTGGGGCGGTTGTGATTGATAATACAAGCTTTTTCCGTATGCAAGATTCCATTCCTCTTGTTGTGCCCGAAGTAAATCCAGAAGATATTAAAAAAGATTCTACAATTATTGCAAACCCTAATTGCTCCACTATACAAATGGTGCATGTATTAGCTCCTTTGCATAAAGCATTTGGTATTGAACGGGTCGATGTTAGCACTTATCAGGCGGTGAGTGGTGCGGGTAAAAAGGGTATGGAAGAGCTTATTATGCAAATGCAAAAGTTCTTTGCATTTGAGCTTGATTCTGTTATCCCAAAAGCTTTTCAACACAGAATTGCTCTAAACCTTATCCCTCATATTGATACATTTCTTGATAATGGCTTTACAAAGGAAGAAATGAAAATGATCAATGAAAGTCAAAAAATTATGCATGCTGCATTTGAGATTTCTGCGACTTGCGTTCGAGTGCCAATTTTGCGTAGTCATAGTGAAACTTTGAGTATTCGCTTTAAAAATGAAGTGAGTGCAGATAAAGCAAGAGAGATTCTAAGAAGCGCAGAAAGCGTAGTTGTGATAGATAATCCAAATAGTAATGAATATCCTATGCCACTTATTGCCACAGATACAGATGAAACTTTTGTTGGTAGAATACGCGAAGATAATTATGACAAACGCATTTTGCATTTATTTTGCGTGGCTGATCAAGTGCGTGTTGGTGCTGCGACAAATGCTGTGCGTATTGCTGAAAAGTGGATTGCATTGCATTGAAATTATACTTAATGATATATGTTTTGGTATATAAGCTTTGACTTACACTGCAAATTGCATGTTAGCAACTGTATTACTCGCTACTGGGTTAAGTATGATTTGCAGCGACAAAATTGAGTAAATATTTTTCTTCATCTTAGAATCTTTTATAAGCTTTTATATAGATTCTCACTAAGCTTTACCATGCCTTTAAAATATATAAAATAACTTTTATGCCCCAAAAAACCCTAAAATATGGGATTACGCAAAATAACTTGATTTGTTTTTTGTAGGATAGCACATATTATAACTCGATAGATATACTACATTTAAAGGAAAACTATGAGATATTTTATACATCTTGCCCTAAGAGGTTTCTAACTTACTCAAAACTACAATATTAACTTTTGATTCAATATTTCATTTTCCCATACACAAGATAATAATCATAGTCTTCTTTATTGAAATTTGTTGTATCATATATACCATATCCAATATATACCGATATATACCAATATATATCATAATATACCATATACATTATGTTTAGAATGTTAAATCTTATGATTAAGGAAACATTATGCTATCCTGTAGCACAAGGTTCTATATATATATCATACCCTATTGCTTTTTGTGTTTTTGTGCTCCACTCCATGCAGATACAAGCACGCTCATGCAAAATAATCCTAGCCAAGAAATATTGAATACACAAGATTCACTATACAACTCATTGCCAACAGATAGTCTAAAAGAAGCTCCATTGCCAAAAGATCCAAGCCTATTGCAAATGCAGCAAGATCAAATGGATTTAATGCGTAAGGAATTCCATGGTAATCCTGCACAAACTGATTTGATCTATTACAAACAAAACGAGGCACAAAAAGAAATACAAAAAGATAGCACGCTAAAGATTAAACCAGAATACAGCACATATCAAGATAGCATAGCGCAAACAGAGCAGCATGAGTTTATTATGCAATATTTTTTTAAAATCGTTGATGAAATACCTTATGGTGAAGATTATAAAATCTCTGTGCCATTACATATGTTAGGATTACAACGCATGAAGACACCATCACGCACTTGTGAGATAAATACAAAAGAGCATTCACTCCCCATCACGCATTATAATCACTACACAAAAGCAGAAATGCAAGCAAGTATCAGAAAACAAACGCAATATTTATTGTATAATTTACTCCAAGAATATAAAGCAGAAGTATTAGAATGCCTTATGCTCAATCAAGCATATCTTGATGATACGAATACCGCTTTGAATCTAGAGTCTCGCACCAAAACGATTACAAGTGTGCGTTCTTATGTGCTTGTGGATTTTCATGGAGGTATACTGACTTTGCAAGTCTTTAATCCACCAAATAAAAAACATTGAAAAGGAATATCATGAAAATAGCCATTGTTGAAGATGACATTAATATGCGAAAAAGCCTTGAATTCTTTTTTTCAGACTATAAAGACCTCAATATTGTAAGCTTTAAAAATCCAAAAGATGCACTAAAATCCCTTGATGATAGCTTTGATTTAGTGATTACAGATATTAACATGCCACAAATGGATGGATTAGAGTTTCTTAATAAATTAAATGGACGATATGAAGCTATTGTTATTACTGGTAATGCTACACTGAATAAAGCTATAGAATCTATTCGTATTGGTGTCAAAGACTTTTTTCAAAAACCATTTGAACCACAAGAGCTGCTTGAAGCTATTTATCGCACAAAAAAGGTTGTTGAATTCAATAAAACCCATCAGCAAACACAACAGAGTCCAAAAAAGACATTAAGCAAAGAAAAACTCTTTGGATCAAGCTCCAAGAAGCTTGAAGAAGCAAAAACCCTAGCACTTCGTGCTGCCCCAACAGATGCTAGTGTCTTATTGCTTGGTGCAAGTGGTGTAGGTAAAGAAGTTTTTGCACGTTTTATCCATGAAAATTCAAAACGCAAAGATGCACCATTTCTTGCATTAAATATGGCTGCGATACCAGAAAATCTTTTAGAATCTGAATTGTTTGGTTATGAAAAAGGTGCATTCACAGATGCTACAGCACCAAAGCCTGGTCTTTTGGAATCTGCACAAGGTGGAAGTATCTTTTTAGATGAGATTGGGGAGATGCCAATGGCATTGCAAGCAAAACTGCTTCGTGCTTTGCAAGAAAAAGAAATTATGCGTTTGGGGAGTGCAAAACCAATAAAGATTGATGTACGATTTATTGCTGCTACAAATGCAAATATACAAGAAAAAATTGCTAATCAAGAGTTTAGAGAAGATCTTTTCTTTAGGTTGCAAACAGTGCCTATTAAGATACCACCTTTAAAAGAACGCACAGAAGAGATTCTGCCACTTGCCACAAGCCATATCCAAGAGGTTTGTGCACATTATGGTTTCAAGCAAAAAACTTTTAGTAAGAGTGCACAAGACAAAATGTTGGCATACGCATGGCCTGGCAACATACGAGAGCTTTTAAGTGTTGTTGAGCGTTCATGTATCTTAAGTGAAGGTGATATTATAGAAGCAAATGATTTGTATCTTGATGAAAGAGAGAAGGGCTTGTTTAACTAAATATTACTTTATCGTTCAATCTTTTTTGAAGGTTAAGGGTTGCTGTTTGTCTTGCGTTTCAATGATCTTTTAAGGTGATATATATCTTTACATATAGGAAGGAATAATCCCACAAAGCAATCACGATATAAAATCATAAGTATGGTTATAGCGGTTATATATAGGTTTAGCTTCAGATTCACCCTTAGCTAAGGAGGAACAACCACATAAAGCTAGTTTAATATAGTTTTCAAATCAAACAAACCCCTTATCATTCTTCATACAAAAGGATAGTTTTTACTAGAAAGCCTTACCAATACAACACGCACCAAATTAAGCATATTTTGCAAGGTTTTTAGCTTGTGATGTGTTTTAGGTTTCTTTGATACTTCTTACAAACTATACACAAAAAACATTTAGTAAAGTATGTTTTAAAGGCTTTTGCTTTTTGTGAATTCCTTTAAGGTGTTATGTGTTGTGAGTATGTAAGATTTGCTTACTATGTTATTTCTATTTGTATCAAATGCTTAAGCTTAAATGTTGCGTGTGATTGTTGCTTTTGTTGTGATATATGTATGTTAAGGCTTAATACATTTAACGCCTTGTAGCTTTAGGGTATGTTTGTTAATGCTAAAAGGCGTTTTTTGGATTTTACAAATGTGCAGTAATAAAAAACACTTACTTGATACCCTTTGGAAGATAATAACTATTTTTGTATGATTCTATATATCTATATCACAAAACCTCATTTGCTAAAAATTGTGCTGTATAACTTCCACTCTTATCTTTATTTTTTATGATATCAGCCACACTACCGCAATCTACAATCTTACCGCCACCACTACCACCATCTGGTCCTATGTCAATAATGTAGTCTGCATTTTTAATTACATCTAGGTTATGTTCAATCACAACAACAGAATTACCAAGGCTAACGAGATGATGAAGCACTCCTGTAAGTTTATCTACATCAGCAAAGTGTAATCCTGTTGTTGGTTCATCTAAGATATAGAGCGTTTTACCTGTGTCTTTACGACTTAATTCTTTGCTAAGTTTAATTCTTTGTGCTTCTCCACCACTAAGCGTAAGAGAGCTTTGTCCAAGTGTAATATAACCTAACCCTACTGCCTGCAAAGTTTTAAGTCGATTAAAAATCTTTGGAATCTTGCTAAAAAAGTTGCATGCTTCATCGACACTCATGGCAAGCACTTCTGCTATATTTTTATGATTATAGGTGATCTCTAAAGTTTGAGGGTTATATTTTGCACCCTTGCATACATCGCACTGCACCATCACATCAGGTAAAAAATGCATCTCAATCTTTATTTCACCCTCACCCTGACATTTTTCGCATCTACCACCTTTGACGTTAAAACTGAAACGTCCAACGCTATAGCCGCGTATTTTTGCTTCCTTTGTTTCTGCAAAAAGATGGCGAATATCATCCATGAGTCCAGTATAAGTGCTTGGGTTACTACGAGGAGTTCTACCTATTGGGCTTTGGTCAAGATAAATTACTTTATCAAGATTCTCTAAACCCTCAATCATTACGCCGCTATTTGCTTGGATACGCTTTGAATGATTAAGTAACTCTTGTGCAGTGGGTAAAAGAGTCTGCAATATCAGTGAGCTTTTACCGCTACCGCTCACACCTGTTACACACACAAAGTTAGCCAATGGAATCTTTACACTTACATTACGGAGATTATGCAATGTAACATTGCTCATGCTTAACCATTTTTCTTGTTTTCTCTCGTATTTGTAGTCGATTTTTTTTGTGCCATTTAGATATTGTGCTGATAGTGTTTTGCTTTTAAGTAGATCTTTGACTTTACCGCTAAAGACTACTTCACCACCATATATCCCAGCACCAGGTCCAATATCTACTATAAAATCTGCCCGCATAATCGTTTCTTTATCATGCTCCACAACAATGACGCTATTACCTTTTTCTTGCAATGACTTTAGTGTTTTGATAAGCTTTAGCGTGTCTCTCTCATGCAATCCTATGCTTGGCTCATCAAGCACATACATAACGCCAGTCAATCCGCTACCAATCTGACTTGCAATGCGTATCCGTTGGCTCTCTCCACCGCTAATACTTCGTGCATCGCGATGTAGGGTGAGATAACCTAAACCAACATCATAAAGAAAGAAGAGCCTTTCTCTTATCTCCTTTAATATAGAATCTGAAATTTGTTTTTGTTGTGTGCTGAGATAGGAAAAATTCTCTTTTGTATCAAAAAAATGATAACAATGTTCAATTGGCATATTAATTACTTCTGCAATGCTTTTATCTGCTACCTTTACACTTAAAGATTGTGGATTAAGTCTATTGCCATTGCAGCCGCTACAAGTTTTTTCTACCATATAATCTGTTGCATCATCTTTTAGCACATCAAGGGCTATTTGCATAACACCCCGCCAAGTCTGTTTTATTGTGCTATTTTTCCAAGTTATCATGATGTCTTTTGTGCTACCATATAAGAGTGCATTTTGTTTATCCTTAGGGAGTTCAGCAAAGGTGCTACTCGATTCTATTTCATATGTATTACAAAAACCCTCAAAAAGTGCATAATAATAACTTTTATTGAAGCCAAAAATAAATTTTATACCACCTTTATTTAATGGCTCATGCTGCGTAATAATACTATTTACATCAAGAGCATATTTTACACCCAAACCACCACATTCTTTACATGCACCTTTTGGTGAATTGAAAGAAAAACTTACAGGCTCTAGTTCTTCAAAGCTTACCTTACATTGAAAACATGCTAAATGTTCGCTAAAGTGGATTGTTTCATTGTGCTCTTTTTGTTCATTTAGAATCTCAACTTCGATTTCACCATAGGATTCTTTTAAACCAGATTCTATAGCATAGGCAATCCTTGCATGACTCTCTTCGTTTAATACTACTCTATCCATAACAATACTAATGCTGTGTTTTTTTGTCTTTGCTAGTGTAATTTCAGAATCAAGTCGCGTCATTACACCATTAATCTTTGCTCTTACATAGCCTTTTGCCCTTAATGATTCTAATTTATCTTGAAAACTCCCCTTTTTTTCTTTAACAATTGGAGCATAAATAATAAGCTTTGAATCCTTTGGTAGCTTTAAAACTTCATTAATAATATCTGTTGATGACATGGAGCTAATTTTTTCTCCACATAAATGACAATGTTGTATGCCAACTCTAGCATACAAAAGTCGTAAATAATCATAAATTTCTGTAATAGTTCCAACCGTTGAACGTGGATTTTTTGAAGTCGTTTTTTGATCGATCGCAATAGCAGGGGTTAATCCATCTATTTTTTCTACATTTGGTTTGCCAACTTTATCAAGGAATTGTCGTACATAGCTTGAAAGAGATTCTATATATCGTCTTTGTCCTTCTGCATATAGGGTGTCAAATGCAAGCGTGCTTTTACCGCTTCCGCTTACGCCCGTAAAAACGACTAATTGATTTTTTGGAATAGAGAGGTTTATATTCTTGAGATTATTTTCTTTTGCACCTGTGATTGTAATCTTATCATTTTGTCCCATGTTTTGCCTTTTGACTACCAAAAATTACATAATTAAAAAGGCTTGTATTTTATCAAAAATACACAAATATATATTACGAAAGCACCAATGTAATTGCTATTGTGGCTTAAAGCAGACATGAGTATATCAAGTTATTACAATACTGCTTTGATAGTGAGTATATATATCTTCATGGTGTCGTATAAAATATTGGTTTTACAAATTCTTATTGTTTTAATATTAGACCGCACCTATTTGTGACTGATGAATGACAAGTTAACGCTAATTCAAAAAGCAATTAGGGTATAATAATGAGAATGCTTTGTGCCATTTTTACGTCTTAAGGAAAGTTTTATGGATATTAAAAATATTAAAAAGATTGAGAATGCTGCATCATTTGGACAAAGGGATATTGTAAAAATTGGCATTGTGCTTGCATTTTTTATTCTTATTGCTGGTATTGCGATTACATTTGGTTATCCTGTGAGTAGCCCTGTTGTGCTCATTTTTGCCGCAGTTGTTGGAGGCTATATGGCACTTAATATCGGTGCCAATGATGTGGCAAACAATGTTGGTCCAGCGGTTGGTTCACACGCTATCACACTTGTTGGTGCGATAATTATTGCTGCTATTGCAGAGGCTTCTGGGGCAATTATTGCTGGAAAGGATGTTGTTGATACCATTAAGTCTGGCATTATCAATCCAACCAGTTTGCAAGATAGCGCAACTTTTATTTATGTTATGCTTGCTGCTCTTACTTCTGGAGCGATTTGGTTGCATGTTGCTACTGCACTTGGTGCACCTGTATCTACAACGCATTCGCTTGTTGGGGGCGTGCTTGGGGCTGGTATTATGGCAGGTGGATTTGGTATAGCAAACTGGGGCGCTATGGGGGAGATTGCATTAAGTTGGGTTGTGTCTCCTTGTCTTGGCGGCTTAATTGCTATGATATTTTTATTTATTATTAAGAGATCTATTACTTATCAAAGTGATAAAAAAACTGCTGCAAAACGTGTTGTGCCACTGTTGATTCTTATTATGTCATGGTCATTTAGCGTGTATTTGGTGCAAAAAACTGGTATGATTAAGCTTAGTTTTGGTGCCGCATTACTTGCTGGATTGGGCATTGCTATTGTTGTTTTCTTTATTTCTCGTCCATTTATTATCAGAAAAGCAGATACGCTTTCAAATACCAAAGAAGATATTAATGAACTTTTTACACTTCCTTTAATCTTTTCTGCTGCTCTGCTTAGCTTTGCTCATGGTGCAAATGATGTGGCAAATGCTATTGGACCTTTGGCTGGAATCTATGAGGCAATTCGCGAGACTGCTGTAGAGTCTTTTGGTGGTAAGGCACAGGTACCATTTTGGATTATGCTTATAGGTGGACTTGGAATATCACTAGGGTTAGCTCTTTATGGACCAAAACTAATCAAAACCGTTGGTAGTGAAATTACAGATCTTGACAAAATGCGTGCATTTTGTGTAGCACTTTCTGCTGCTATTACCGTGCTTATTGCTTCGCAATTAGGTTTGCCTGTAAGTTCTACTCATATTGCCATTGGTGCAATCTTTGGTGTCGGATTTTTACGTGAGTATCTTAAAAAGCGTTACTATACTATGCAGCAAGAAATTATTGAAGCATATAAAGGGAGAAATGAGGAGGCAGTGCAGAAATTCTTGACAAAATTTGATCGTGCAAATATTCGACAGAAACAAGAGATGTTGCAGTCTCTCAAAGCAAATGCTGCAAAAGCTGATAGAAAGAATAATGATTTGCCAGTGTTAAGAAAAAAAGAACGTAAAAGTTTGAAAAAAGCATATAAACAAGAGTTGGTAAGACGAAGCGCGATTAATAGAATTATTGCTTCATGGCTTATTACCGTGCCGCTATCAGCTATATTTGGTGCAGTTGCTTTTTATCTTATATCAAAGATTAATCTCCCATTATAGGATTATATATCTTGATATACATGAGTTTATATTCTAGAAGAATAGAAATGTATTGTTTTATAGTATTGATCTCATGCTTATATCTGTTCTAGAGTTAATTGAATGTAGGAATGTAGTTATGCAGACTTTCTTATTTGGTTTTAAATCTATCAATCAAAAATACAACGTAGTTTCCTTAATGAAAATAGCAGCGTATTAAGGTTTTGTAATCTCTCAAGGACTAAAGGAATAAATTTTTTATAAATCTTTCTAAAAAAGATTTTAATTTCTTTATAGAGAGGCTTCACTTTAAATGTTAAATCTAAGTTTGCTTGATGAAATAAAGTGCCTTAAATATCATATGAGCTTGTGTAAAAGATTAGATTCTGAAAATATAAAAAGAGCTTAAATAGTCTACACTTCATTCAAATATATAAAATCAAAAAGAAGTTTTATATTTTTACAAGACGAGTTTCCATGACTTTTAGAATCTTTTTTAGTCTTTTAAAATAATCAAGTTTATAATAATCATTTGATGAAATCCTGCCAATAAGAACAAAAAGAAGTAAAAGTAGAATATCTTATAGGAATATTGAATATGAGATTAAAACAATATAGGAAGGATTTTAGTTTTATTGTAAAGACATCTAAGGTTTCATGAACAAGTATAAGAAGATTTGTTGTGTTGAATGTGAATTATAATTAAACAATTAAGAATAACTTATATAAATATAGATCATTTATTTTTTGCACTTATAGGGTGCATATATTGCACAAGGAATTACTAAAAAAGCCAATTTAAAAAAGCAATATAAGGATATATATTCTACATTTAAGATTTTAAGTAAATCAAGCCTTTATTTGATTTAGAGAATGCTAGTACAACACATTAGGATAAGAAGTAGCAAAATATTTCATGAAGATTTGGGTAATTCAAATAGTGCAATTTGACATATAGCTGTAAGCTTACATGTTTGTTTTTTATTGATTTAGTGGATATAATGGCTTTTACTTTAAGAATAGAATCTATTATAATAGTTCACTAATTCATCTAAAAATATTTTTAGATGAATTAGTGATGAGTTTTCATTGATTTTTGAGGTTGTTTGTCATTTTACATTTAGTTTATAATAAGGTAGATTTTATTACAAACACATTTTATAGTATTATATCGCAAAAATTTGTATAAATTAGGCACTCTATGTTGTTATATATTTTTAAAAGAATATTGTTGGTTATACCCACATTGCTTGGCATTATTACACTTAATTTTTTTATTATTCAGTTGGCACCTGGTGGTCCCGTTGAACAAATGAGTGCAAAGCTTACAAATACTTTGCGGGGTGAGAGTAATGCTGGAAGCATAAGATTGCAAAGCTATCAGAGTGCAAAAGGGCTTGATTCTGAGTTTATTGCGCAACTAAAAGAAATGTATGGGTTTGATAAGCCTATTTTAGAGAGATTTTTTATTATGTTGCGTAATTACATGCAGTTTGACTTTGGACAGAGCTTTTATAGAGAAGCAAGTGTGCTTGATATTATTAAGGAAAAACTGCCTGTATCAATTACGCTTGGAATCTTTAGCACATTAATTATTTATATTATAAGTATTCCGCTTGGCATCATGAAAGCAGTGTATAACAATAGTGTATTTGATACATTTACAAGTATTTGTATTACATTTCTATATTCTATCCCATCATTTTTATTTGCTATTTTGCTTATTGTTTTGTTTGCTGGTGGAAGCTTTTGGGACATATTTCCGCTCAAAGATTTAGTGAGTCAGGATTTTGATACTATGAGTTTGTGGGAGAAAATCAAAGATCTTTTATGGCATATTACCTTGCCACTTATATGTATTTGTGTTGGTGGTTTTGCAAGTCTTACATTACTTGTTAAGAATTCATTTCTTGATGAGATACATAAAGGCTATGTGTTGCTTGCAAGGAGTAAGGGGGCAAGCAACATACGCGTACTTTATTTACATATATTTCGCAATGCAATGCTCTTATTAATTACGCTATTTCCTGCAACTTTTATTGGTATGTTTTTTAGTTCTAATCTTTTGATAGAGATTATTTTTAATCTTGATGGGCTTGGGTTGCTTGGCTATGATAGCGTGATTACTAGGGATTATCCTATTGTGTTTGGCACACTTTTTATTTTTACACTTATTGGTTTATTTGCAAATATTATTGGTGATTTGCTTTATATGATTGTTGATCCACGCATAGATTTTGACAAATCAAAATAGTTTTATATGATTGTATCACATCAAGGTTTGCAAGGATAACTTAGAATAAAGGATTAGCAATGCAGTATTTTGTTTATCAAGACAATACAATAACTCCCAAAGAAGATGTGGTTTTTGAATGTAAGGGATCGAAATTTATAGCCTTGCTTTTTCCACTCAGTACATCTTCAAACAATATAAACACTAAAGACAAAGATCTAGATTCTTGTCATTTAATGCGAAATGAAATATTAGCACAGCTTCAATCATCACATAAAAAAGCAGCACATTTTGTATGGGCGTTTAGAATCTTTAATGAATATCATCAAGTCATAGAAGGCAGCAGTGATGATGGTGAGCCAAAAGGCAGTTCTGGTGCACCCATGCTTGAAGTGCTGCGTGGTAAATGCCTAATTAATGTTTTTTGTGTTTGTATACGTTATTTTGGTGGTACAAAGCTTGGTATAGGTGGGTTGGTTAGAGCTTATACACAAGCAACACTCCAAGCAATTGCTTATGCCGAAGGGTGTGGGCAATTTATCCCATATCAACGGCAAGATATCACAACTATCCATGCAAAAAGTAGTGCATATAATAAAATTCTGCACTTAGCGACACAACATAAGCTTGGGGTTGTCAATAGAGAATTCTTGCAATCTCACATCACTTTGCAACTGCAAGGAAGTGCCAAGGATTTGGAAAGCTTTCTTCAAGCTTATAAGAATCTTTATTATGATAGTAATATTTCATAATTATATAAAATATTATTAGAATAGTTTTTTGAAATACATTAGATTAGGAAATTAATCTAAATGCCTATTTATGCAATGCTTGTAGTCAAATGAACTATTGTTGTAAAAGTTGCAATACGTTTAAGGGCAAGACAAATAACACCTATATTTGATAATAATAATCACGTGATTATGGCAAAATATTCCCACTATTTTATTCATAGCTTTTAGATATTTCTTTGAAAATAGATTCTAAATTTGCAATATAATCGACACTCATCGGATTTATTAACACAACCTCGGCTTGCATGGTTTTTGCAAGTGTTGTTATATCTTTGTTGTCATGTTCAGCAAATACTTTTTTAATCCCTGCTTTTTTGCCAAAATCAGCAAGAAATAAAATCTCCTTCATTCCATAAGTTTTTCCATGTTGTTCTAAGGCATATTCTTTCAATCCATACTCAATACTTGCTTCATCAAATAATGGGTGATAGATGATGAAATCTTTGCGTGGCATTTGTTGTACATATGCTTTGATTTTTTGTTGCAATGTATCGAGTTTGCGGTACAGCTCTTTTGCATTTTCACTATAAAAATGTGCATTTTGTGGATCTTTTGAGGCGAGTGCAATAGTTATAATGTTGGTAATCTCTACCGCATTTTCGATACTAAGCCATAAGTGCATTTGATCCGTTTTTTCTAAAATTTCATGCAACAATATTGTGTCTAATGTATGTTGTTGTTTGTTTGCTTGTAAAATCTTTGGGAGCCATATTTTTTCAAAGGGCATACCTATACCTATAAATATATCACTATTGGCTAGTGCTTGCATATCTTTAAAGGTGGGTTCATAAGTCTCTGGATTTTTATTTTGTGGTACTATGATAACAATATCTGCTTTTGATTTGGCAATTTCTTGCACAAAAAAATAAAGGGGAGGGATACTGACACTTACTTGCAACCTTTTTTCTGCATGTGCTGAGTTATACAAACAGCATATTAGCATAACAAAAATCTGTAAAAACTTTCTCATAAAAAACCTTTATGTTAAATATACTAGCTTTATTGCATAAATGGAATCTGCTATAATACTACAAAATACAAGGTTTTATGTAAGAAAGGGAGAATTATATGAATATAGCAATTACTGGGGGTGGTACAGGTGGGCACTTGGCAATTGCAAGAGCATTGGGAGAAGAGTGTAAAAAGCAAGGCATTACTACGCTATATATAGGTGGAACAAAAGGGCAAGATAAACAATGGTTTGATAACGCACATACTCCCTTTACTCATGTAGCATTTTTAGATTCCACGCCAGTTGTTAATCAAGGTTTTTTAGGTAAATGGAGTGCATTGACAAAAAATATTACAGAATCTTTAAAGGCAAAAAAACTTTTAAAAGCACATAATATAGATGCGTGTATCAGTGTTGGGGGATTTAGTGCTGCAACAGGAAGTTTTGGGGCAATTTTTAGTGGAATCCCATTTTTTATACATGAGCAAAATGCGTGTATGGGATCGCTCAATAAGCTTTTGAAGCCTTTTGCAAAAAAGTTTTTTTCAAGCTTTGAATACCCTCATGCAACTATTACGCCATATCCCATTAATAACAACTTTTTTATGAAACAAAGAGAGAGAACCTCGCTTAAAGTCATTGCATTTTTTGGTGGTTCTCAGGGTGCAAAGGCGATTAATGAAATCGCGATTAGACTTGCTCCCTTGCTTAAAAAGCATGGTATTAGAATCTTACATCAAGCTGGAAAGATAGATTATGAAAACACCTATAAGACATATGTAGAACAAGGCTTTTGTCTTGCAGATTCTATACAAGATTTTAAAGAGAGTAATAAAGATATATTTGTGTTTGATTTTAATATGCAGATGGCAGAGCTAATGAGCATGGCTGATTTTTGCATTAGTCGATCTGGGGCATCAAGCCTTTGGGAGCTTGTGAGTAATGGTTTGCCAACACTTTTTATCCCTTACCCACACGCTGCCAAAAATCATCAATATTTTAACGCAAAGAGTCTTATTGATCAAAACTTAGCTTTGCTTTATACGCAAGAGGAAATACTACATCTTGAGAGTAATGACTTGATGAATACAATATTGCAGGTCAATCTCTCTGAAATCTCTCAATCACTTATGCGTATGGCACAGCAAGATGGTGCGAAATGCATTATTGATAATATCAGTCAATATTTTATACAGAAGTAACATGAATAATAATTTGCTTATTATCTGTAATGCGATAGATAAATTTGTATAACTATGTATGTTTTGATAATCTTGTCGCATGTGAAAGATGAATAAAAGTTTATGTATTTGTGCAATCATCTGTTTGAAATGCTATAGTTTTGCATATAGTATCTTACAATTTATCTTTGCTATAATTGTGAGATATGGTAGCCTTGAATGCTATTTTAGAATCTTTTAATGCAAACAAAAACTATGTATTGCATTTGATAATAGCTACATAACTTCAACTTTAGTAGGCGTAGAAAATCGATTGTATAGATTGATATAAAAGAAGTTGAGTTACATCACGGATAAATTTCCCATCATGCCTAAACTTTCATGTTCTAAAATATGACAATGAAACATATAAATTCCTTTGAAGCTTTGCTTCATTCTGAGCCTTATGCTTTCATTTGGACGCACATTAATGCTATCTTGCAATGCTCTAAATTCTATCTTTTCATTTGTAGTTCCCACTTTTTTTTCAATAACTTCAAATTGTGTGCCATGTATGTGAAAAGGGTGATCCATGTGCGATTTGTTTGTAACGACAATATCATATATTGCCCCCATTTTTACATGAAAATCAATACGATTCATATCAAACACCTTATTATTGATTAGGAACATGGTGGCTAGATTCTTTTTTAATTCTTCTTTGTTTTGTGTGCTAAGATTATGCATTTTTGAATGGTCTTCACTCATAGTTATTTCAATTTGTTGTGTTGGGGGTTGTAATTTAGGCAATAAACGTAAGCTTTTTGGCAATTTTGATTCATTATACTCTGCATTTAGTTTAATATTGGCAAGCTCTAATATTTTTGGTTCATTCTTTGGTATCATTTTATCTCTATCATAAAAATGGCTTATTAACTTAAAATCCCCTTTCTTAACATTTTTGATAAATACCTCAACTCTTGATGCTGGACTTATAAGTAGCTGTTTTCTTTCAATTGGTTTTTCTATTAATCCACCATCCGTGCCTACAAGTATAAAACTTGAACCTTGCAATTCTAGATTCAGATATCTTGCAGAGCAAGCATTATAAATGCGGATTCGTTGCATAGAATCTATTGTAATTTGTGGTTTATATTCCCCATTAATAAGCACAAACTCACCCTCTCTACCATCAAGCCAATCGCTTAATGCGTTTGCTGGAATTTGTGCGTTAGAATCAAGTCGTAAATCAGTGATAAACCAATCAGATTCCACAAACTCCTTCAAAGGATTGTTGTGAGATTTTACGACAAATGCTCCTGCTAATCCCATATAAACTTGTTGTGCAGTGGTATTGTGTGGGTGTGGATGATACCAGTAAGTCCCTGCACAATCATTTGGCAACTTAAACTCATATGTTCTGTATCCATTTGCAGGTATTATATCCATAGGATTACCATCTTGACTTGGTGGGATAGGAAGACCATGCCAATGGATTGTAGTTGGTTCGTTTAAACTATTTTTTACCTCTATCTTGACCACATCATTTTCATATACCTCAATTTTTGGTGCAACCATGCTTTGTGTTTTTGCGTGCATGTCTTTATATGTATAACATCTTGTCTTTTTCCCTTTGATTAATTCTACTTTTGTTTCCTTTATTTCAAGTTTTGCATGAAAGAAACCCTTTTTATTGCTTGTATTAGATAATAAGGCTAATGGTTTGTGTATGTTGTGTTGAGGAAAATATGTTTCTTCAAGTAGGGCTAGTTTTTCATCCTCAAGTGTGATAAATGATGTATTAAGATGTTCTTCATTCGTATTGCTACTCATTGCGTGATGATTGTGGTGATCATGTGGGTTTGCAAAAAGCGGTATAAAACCCAAGGTAGCTAACGCATTGTATTTAATAAATGTTCTTCTTTGCATAAAATATCCTTTATTGTTAATGATAACTATTGTATTTTGCGAGATTAAATCAAAAATAAATATTCAATCTTTGTGATATTGCGGTGAATTCATGGGTTTAAGACTAGATGTGTTACAAAATCACTAAAAGATTAGCATTGTGTTTCTTTTTGTTTATTTGATGTATAATATTGTCAATTTGTATTTATATTTTAGTTTTGGAGTTTATAGATATGACAAAAAAGCAAATAAGTGCAGTTGCATTGTTTAGTGGTGGATTAGATTCTATGATTTCTATGCAATTACTACATGAGCAAGGCATTAAGGTGTATGCACTCAATTTTAATATAGGATTTGGCAGCAATAAGGATAAAAGTGAGTATTTCTATAATGCTGCTAAGCAGGTTGGTGCAGAACTTGTCCAAATCAATATTGCAAAGCAATTCTTTGATAATATTTTATTTAAACCGCAATATGGCTATGGTAAATATTTTAATCCATGTATTGATTGCCATGCTAATATGTTTTCACACGCGTTTGCTAAGATGGTAGAGCTTAAAGCAGATTTTGCCATTAGCGGTGAGGTTTTAGGGCAGCGTCCAAAAAGTCAGAGAAGAGAAGCAATGGATCAAGTGAAAAAACTTGTAAGAAAAATTGGAGAAAATCCATTATATGATTCTATATTAAGTCGAGATGGAAGTGATTCAAGTAAGCCACGAACTCTTGATGAGCTTATATTGCGTCCTATGAGTGCAAAACTCATGCCAGAAACTTTTCCTGAAAAAATGGGATGGGTTGATAGAGAAAAATTACTTGATGTAAGCGGTAGGGGTAGGCAAAGGCAGCTTGACTTGCTTAAAAAATATGGGTGGAAATATCATGAAAAGCCAGGTGGTGGTTGTTTATTGACGGATACTTCAGTTGCCTTAAAAATTAAAGATATGCAGGCACATCGAAAAGTGGTATTTGAAGATGTCGCATTATTTAAAGTTGGTCGCTACATGGTTTTAGAAAATGGTGCGAGATGTGTTATATCACGTAATGAAGAAGAGGGCAAAAAGCTGAATATGCAACATGAGTTTATGGATAGAATAGAGCTGCAAGGTATACAAGGTCCTATGGCTTTAGTAGAAAAAAACGCACACAAAGATGATAGAATCTTGGCTGCAAGAATAGTGCTTGGTTACGCAAAAACAGAGCTTGATAAGCTTTATAATGTGCGTATTGGAGATGAAGTATTAGAGCTTACGCCTTATGCAAAAGAGGATGCAAGTAGATTTTTACTTTTACAATCTTAAATCCAATTATTAAGGGGACATGATGACTGCATATGTGTTTTATGATGATACAGATTGTGGCGGTATTGTGTATCATGCAAATTATCTCATTTTTTGCGAACGAGCACGATCTTTACTCTTTTTTGAGAAAGGTATGCTTCCGCATAACGCAAAACATGGCTTTGTAGTAAAGGATATTGAATCTAGCTTTATAAAATCATTGCAATTAGGCGATAGATATAAGGTGCATACTATCCCATTAGAGATAAAAAGTGCTTCACTTACCCTACAACAAGAGATATATAAAATTGCAACATTTAACACTATACTAGATGCTCCAGAAATCGTTTTTAGTCTGAAAGTCAAACTAGCACACATTGATGTTGAAACAAAAAAGCCATGCAAAATCTCGGGTTCTATACATGATGTGGCAGAATTTTTTACTCGCAAATGACTATATGATAAGCTTACTTTGCAATATCAAGTGAAGTATCATTTATTTCTTATGTAGTTATTATTGCATACCATCATATCTTTACAATGATTTCATTCTGCAAATAATGTTGTCTAGAAGTCTGCTTGATTTATATGGTCAGCTATATCCATTAAACTCTATGATAATTTCCCTATAAAGTAAAAATAAATCATAAAATTTAGATTACATATTGTATTTGTTACTTTTTGTATCTTCATAGAAGTCCCTTGTCATGCGTTATCGCATTATTTTTTATGTAAAATAAATAATTTTTATACAAAAAATTAAAATTACATATTGTATTTATAAATTTTTATGTCATAATTTCACTATAACATTACAGAAAAGGAAACATAATGGGCAGTATTTTAGGATTTCCACGAGTTGGACAAAACAGAGAGCTGAAAAAGGCATTGGAGAGTTTTTGGGGTAATAAGAGCACACAAAATGATTTGGAGTCTGTGGCAAAAGATTTGCGAGCAAAGCACTGGGCAGAGCAAAAAGGCTTAGATTATGTATGTGTGAATGATTTTAGTTTGTATGATAATGTATTGGATTTAGCCTATGCATTAAATGCAAAGCCAGAAAGATTTAAAAATTTAAGTGGATTAGAGGGCTATTTTGCAATGGCTAGGGGACATAACAATGGTGTTGCATGTGAAATGACAAAGTGGTTTAACACAAATTATCATTATGTTGTGCCAGAGCTTAGCGAAAGCGATGACTACAAGGCAGATGTTAGCCTTATTAGAGCTTATTATAATGAAGCGAAAGCATTGGGTTACACACCTAAAATCTCGCTTATAGGGCTATTTACATTCTTTGGACTAAGTAAGGTTGTAAGTGGGAATCCTGTAAACATTTTCAAAAAACTTAAAGTTGCATATTTGGAATTAATAGCAGAGATAGTAAAGCTAGATTCTAAGGTTGTAGTCGAGTTTAGTGAGCCGATTTTTGTGCGTGGGATTTGCAAGGAAATTTTTGAAGGCATTGATGTAGAATCTGAAATTTTAAATGTCTATAATACTATTTCAGAAAGTGGAGTGCAAGCGATTGTAAGCACATTTTTTGAACATAGTAAAGAACTCACAGAGATTCTTGTTAAGTCAAAGATCGCAGGTATTGGACTTGATTTCCTTTATGGAGAGAGAAATAAAGAAAGTTTGCAAATTATTGCAGAGAGCGATAAGATTCTTTACGCTGGAGTTATTGATGGGCGAAATATTTGGGTAGCTGATATTGAGTCTAAACTTAAACTTTTAGAATCTATTGGTAGTGTTGTGCCAAAGGATAGGATTGTAGTAAGTGCATCTTGTTCACTCTTACATCTACCTTTTAGTAAAGAGGGTGAGAATAAGATCGAGGGTGAGATCCTTTCTTGGCTTAGTTTTGCACGAGAGAAAATCGCAGAGATTTGTGCTATAGATAAGGCTTATAGAGGGCAAATAGATTCTCAAGTAGAAGAATTTTTAGAGCAAAATAAAGCAGTTAATCTATCTCGCAAAAATTCTACTAAAACATATAATAAAGCCATACGTGAAAGAGTGGAATCTTATAATATTAAAGACAGGAGTTTACCATTCAAAGAACGTATTAAGCTTCAAAAAGAGGCATTTAATTTTCCAGTTTTACCGACTACAACTATTGGTTCATTTCCACAGACAAGCGAGATTAGAGCATTGCGTTTGGGATATAAAAAAGGTGAAATTAATAAAGCAGAGTATGAGAAAGGCATACAAGCATATATCAAAGACTGCGTAGAATTTCAAGATTCTATTGGGCTTGATGTATTAGTGCATGGAGAGCCAGAGAGAAATGATATGGTGGAATATTTTGGAGAACAGCTAAGCGGTTTTGTATTTAGCTCAAACGCATGGGTGCAAAGCTATGGTAGCCGCTGTGTGAAACCACCTATTATTTATGGTGATGTGGAACGACCAAAAGCAATGACTGTTGAGTGGATTACTTATGCACAGAGTTTAACAAAAAAGATAATGAAAGGAATGCTAACAGGTCCTGTAACAATTTTGAATTGGAGTTTTGTTAGAGATGACTTGAGCAGACAAGAAGTGTGTGAGCAGTTAGCATTATGTATTGCTGATGAAATTGATGATTTGCAAAAGTCAGGAATTAAAGTTATCCAAGTTGATGAGGCAGCATTTAAAGAGGGCTATCCTTTAAGAGTTGAAAATATTAAAGCATATGAAACTTGGGCGTTATCTTGCTTTAAGACTTCTGTGGCAATTGCAGAGCCAAAAACACAGATTCACACACATATGTGTTATAGCGAGTTTAACGACATTATTAAAACCATTGAAGCTCTTGATGCCGATGTGATTAGTATTGAGACTGCACGAAGTGGAAATGAGCTTCTTAAAGTCTTTAAAGAAGTAGGCTATACAAATGAAGTTGGACCAGGTGTATATGATATACATAGTCCTAGAATCCCAAGTGTTGAAGAGTTGGTAGCACAGATTAAAGCCTTGCTTGAAGTTTTACCAAAAGAGCAATTATGGATAAATCCAGATTGTGGACTTAAGACTAGAAAATGGGAAGAGGTAAAACCAAGCCTTATTAATATAGTAGAAGCGGTAAAACAAGTTCGCTAAACTATAAGTTTCTTTGGTGTTTTTAGTGGATTATTTATCCCAAATTGATTGCTATTGTTTGGGCGATTTGCGTATCTTTGAGTATCGCTAATTTTGGTTTAATCAGAATTATTGCTATGCTCTAAGAGTTTTATGAGTATTGTTATGATTTGTTTTGATAGCAAGATTTTGTTTGTGAAATCTGCACAAAAATGTTTCGTATCTATTCTAAATACAGCTGTTATTCTAGAATAGGGTGTGTTGCAGGGTTGACAAGCTATAACTATCAAAGTTGAATATTATTGATCGCAACTAAGTTTATGAACTGCATATCTGTATGATGGCAAGATTTAAACTTGGTTTCTTATCTTTTTTAAGAAAGATTTTGTTATTGAAAGCAACAGAATTTTTCTTAAAAAAGATAAGAGGTTTTTAATTTTATTGGATGCAATAAATAAGGAATCTAGGTTATATAAATATAGATAGAGTTATTTGCAGGAGTGTTTTTAAAGAGGATTTGGGTTATGAGGAATATTATACAAGAGAGATTACGTAGCAAGGAAATATTTAAGTGTGCAAGAAGTAGGCTTTTGTATCAAAGAACTTGTGGTGTGATACTTGCACAAGTTAATCAGTGAGGTAAGATATTCTAGTTAATGTAGGTATTTAAAATGATGATGATTTTTAAGATTTGATTAAAGCATCTACTTAGAATCTAAGTCTCCAAACTAAAATGAAAGAAAGGATAGCACGATGTTAGAATCTCTTGTAGCTAAACTAAGAAGCAATGAATCATTTTTGAGCGTAGAGGTCTCACCGAGACTAAGTGCTACAATTGGGCAAAATGTGATAGATGAACTAGAATCTTTAGAACAAGCAGATTGTTTTGTCTGCACAGATTCTCCACTTGCACGGCTTAAGCCCTCATCAATTCTTAGTTCAATCAAATTACAAAATGCTCTCAATAAGCCACTTATTTGTACGCTTTCAATGAGAGATAGGAACTCTATTGCTTTATGTGGAGATATTTTGGCAGCAAATGAGTTTGGATTGCGTGCCTTTCTTAGCCTTAGTGGTGATAGTGTGAAGAATGGGGATTGTGCTGGGGCTAAGGGTGTATTTGAAGAAAGTTCTTTAAAACTTGGCAGAATCATAGAGGACTTAAATCAAGGCGTGGCAGCAAATGGTAAGGCTTTAAAGGATGGGGTAAAGCCTATTTACAATTTTTCTGTTATTAATTCTCATGCCAACAACACAGAATCTCTAAAAAAGAAAATGCTTAAAAAGCTTAGTAATTCAAAGGTTGAAGGACTTTTTACGCAACCTGTGTTTTCACTCCAAAGTGCACAATTCTTGCTTGAAAGTTTGGAAGAAATAAATGAAAACTTGGAGCAAAAATGTGTTATGATTTTGGGATTTTTTCCTGTGTTAAATTACAAAGTGGCGTTATTTTTGCGTGATAAATTGCCTGGCGTGTATATTCCAAACGAATGGGTTGAGAGACTAGAAAAGGCAAGTATACGCAGCAAGGAAGAAGAGCAGAAAGTGGGCTTAGAGCTTTCAAGAGAGCTTTTTTTTGGTTTGCAGACACTACATAATAAATTCCATTTTATGAGCGCTAATAAACCAAGCTTATTGAAAGAGTTTGTAAGAGGCTGAATCTTTTGTGTGTATTGTTGGATAGTCTGCTTTTCTTATTATTTGATTCTAATCTTTTAACCTTTCTAGGCTAATTTTACAGACTCACATGAATGGCTAATTATGTTGGCATTTATAATGATTTGGAATCTAGATCAAACAAAGTTACTCGTTTCCTATCGATCACATGATAAACTCATCATTTTCTTAGCGGATTTTAGCTTACTAGAAGTTGCATGTATAAAGACTTGCTAAGCTTTTTGATATTTGAGTTATCTGCTCAATTATCTTGTGAAACATCTTTTAGATTTATTGCTTTAAATCTTTTACCCATAAAAGAATATGTGCAAACAACTTTATAATATAAATATATGAGTTTTAGATGATTATAGAGTGGTTTAAGACATCTTTGTTTAATAAATCTTTATAGGATATATACAATAAAAACTACCACATACTTTTTGTATAACAATCTAAAATGTTATTCAAAAACAAGATTATTAAAACATATTGTATTAAATAATTTTCATGTGGTTCTTTAAGGATCAAAGAATCTTTAAAATATTTTAAAAGTTAAATCCCTATGAATTTGACTGAAGTCTGTGTGGCGAGTGTAGTAAAATTTATGAGTTTATGTTAGGCGGCAATATGTTTAGAATTTCATAGATGTGTGATTGCAATTTATAATCAGACATATTATATATTATGTGAAAAGCAATAAAGAAGCAAAGGGGTATAAAATATAGAACACTTTAAGATAGCTTTTATATGACAAGATAGAGCTAATCTTGATTGCATATATCAGCAATGTTAAGTATTGTGTGCCAATTGCGTATTTGAGTGGTTGTTAATAATTTTTGATTATCGCAAACACCAGAGATTGCCACACCATCTTGATAGATGATTGATAACAAATGTTTCCCATTTTTATAGTAGTAGTTTTCGCTACCATGTATTGTGTCATGTATATATGGGGTTTCGGCCTTTAAATTCCCATTTGAAAAATAGTGTTTTACGACACCATGTATTTCATCGCCTCTATAAGGTGTTTCAGATTTCAACTTCCCATTTTTAAAATATATTTTTGCAGTACCATATAATTCTCCATTTTTGTATGATGTTTCAGATTTTATATTTCCATTTGCATAATATGTTTTTTTGATACAAGCTTCTAGCCTGTCTTTTTTACTTTTACATTCTTTTAATACTTCTGCTTGCATATATATAAAGCAGCTTAAAAAAACAAAAAATAATTTTTTCATACACTTATATCCTTTTGGAACTTTGTTTTTTATTAGATCTTTGTAAATATACTATTGTATCATGTCTTAACAAGACTGATTAAGTTTAACTTTAAATAAAATTGAGATATTATGTTGTAGAGAAAAATAAGTAATAGATGCAACAAGGGTGTATCTTATCTTGCGGTTTTATGCAACAATAATGCGGGATATAAAAATATAATTTATAATCGATTTTTTTACATAAAGAGGCTGCAATATATAAGCAGGGTTGTATGCGAGATTGTAGGATTAAAATTTTAATTTGTAGCGAAGTGATATAAAACTTATAATTAAGTATTTATCTAGCTAGTAATTTACAATTTATGTTTAATTAGCACAAAATACCATCATTGCTATTATATCTGGTTTGCCTCTTTGAATAAGTTGTGTTATTGTGCAGCAATGCAAAAGTAAGTGTATCAATATTTGAATTATCTATCATAGTTCATGTCTAAAGAATATGTATGTTAATGACTAATTACTAAGGTTAAGCCTTATAATTTTCCTCCGTAAATGAAGGTTTAATTACTGATAAAATTAAAAAGCTTTAAGTAGATTCTGATCGATGTTTTATTATCATGAAGTATGTGTCAAACTCTTATAAAGCTTTACGATAAGATGTGACATAGATTGTGATCTTTATAGATTTATATCATCCATGATATTCATGTGTTTATTATTGCAAGAATGCATAGCCAGTGCTTGGTTCAATAGCAATGACAATATTGCCCACAAGCACTTTTTGTAAATTATTTGGCATGTGCAGATTCTGACCACACAGCACTTTGCCAAAATCATCAAAATAAAAGCGGAAAGTATCTCTTTCTTGACAAGTAGTGGGAATTTGCAATGCGAGTGTTTGTAGCTTGGTGCTTTCATGTAGCCTAAAGTCAAATAATGCATTATCCTTGCAAAATCCTGTAATATTTGTATTGTTATAACCACTTAGACATTGCGTTGTGCCAATATGCAATGCAACAATATCTCCTGCGAGTGGACGCCTATCAAAATCAGTCGTATGCGCAAAACGCGGAGTGTCTCTATAAATTGATAGACTATTTTTTGTGTAAATTCCACTTGTATGAAATTGCAGTTGCCAATGAAAAGGCATGTTATTTTGCAATAATCGTCTTGAATCCACACGAGCAAATGAGTAAATATCGCCAAATCCAATATAGCCTAATTTTGAGTGATCTATCAAAGATAGCATTCTTGTATGCTTCATTGCATAAAGTGTTGTTAAGGCAGCTCTCGTATTATTTGGTAGCGAAAAGGAGTAGGCAAACCAAGCTGTCGTGGCAAGTATGCTTATGATAAGCAATGAATATAAGATTTCTATGAGTTTCATGAAAGATTGCATCCTTCCATCATAAAATCACAACATTCACACTATAAAAAATAAAATCAAATTATCTTGTAATCTGCAAATAGTTTGATAATATTAATATACAAACCATTCTCTTTTTAATTTATTTAATACATCAATTTCTTTTTTCAGTGCCATAACTTGCTCATCAACTGTTGCAAACAAGCTCATATTTAAGTGTTCTGGCATATCCAAACTACCACGTT
This sequence comes from Helicobacter trogontum, assembly GCF_000765905.2. Taxonomy (GTDB): domain Bacteria; phylum Campylobacterota; class Campylobacteria; order Campylobacterales; family Helicobacteraceae; genus Helicobacter_A; species Helicobacter_A trogontum. The sequence continues at coordinate 55,288 of NZ_JRPL02000007.1, forward strand.
TAATCATGATATAATCCTCAAGACTAATCTTTGCCATGTTTAACGAGATTGTGATTTCATCTTGAATATTTTCAATATTTTTTATAATCTGATTAATGCGTTCAAACATGTTTTATCCTTTTTTATACAATAAACTTTGTATTATTGTAACAAGTTTTTGTCAAATAAATATTGCATATAGATATTGCATAATTCCATATCATTAGTCATCATATCTTATTAATTTTAATATATACATAAGTATGCTGAATTGAATCTTGTATAATAATTGCCGATTATGGTTACTAGATTCTTTGTGTGTTTGAAGAGATAGTAAAATTTTAGAATCTAGATTCTAAAAACATTGCAGAAAGGGGTAAAACTATGAAAGACATCTTAAAATGTTTGATTACAAGCGTAATAGTATGGAGCGGTGTTTTGCATGCAGAGTCGCCTTATGCCCCAGACTTTTCATTAAAAACCCATGTTTTACAGGAGCCACCAGCCCTAATGCAAAACTATAATACGGGTTTGCCAGAAAGTTGGGAATATTATGCCACAAAAGCACCAAGGCAGAATGTGCTTATACCTACCATGCCTGTCATTATGGAGATTTGTGCGATCATGGAAACACCATTGCAAGTTTATCTTACAAAAGAATCTCTGATGCAGGGGTGTCGCATGGGTGATAAGGGACTATTACATCTTATACTCCAACCTTATCAGTATCTACCCTCATTGCATACTCTAGAGAACACATCGCTTATAGCTAACACAGGGCAAACTTATAATTATCCACAAATAGTTATCTATTATAAGATTGATGAGAAGACACAAGATATTCTTACAAGCATAGAGTTAGGTGATTTTTATGATGAAAATGGCAGTATTATTGTGAATGGAGAATCTTTTTGGTATAACAAAGATGTTATGCTGACATTTCATAAGCTTATCCGTGAAATAAGTGATGAGGTTATTTATTGATAAATTATAATCAATGATTATTGCCATATGTAACCAGTATTTTCTAAAGTATTAGATATTAGGAATAAGTTTTGCTTTGATAAATGAGAAATTAAAAATGGAGTTTATCATGGCTATCAATGTGAATGCGGTGCCTATTGCATTGCAAAAAATACCGACAGCAAATGATTCTTTAAAGCTTGTGGATATGCAAAAAACTTTTAGCATCATTGATGAAGTTCCCGCTGCTGATGCTATAGCCACAGATGAAAATCCAGAATATGATGCACAAATTAATGATATGCTAAATACTCTGAAAGCCCTGCAGGTAGCAAAAAAAAGTTTGAGTGATGTGCAAAGTATCACAAAAGATATCAAAAGCAATTATAAAACTGAAAAAAACGATGCTTGGGCACCAGTTGATGACACAATGTTGCGACAACGTTACGAGGCTACACTACAGATTAAAGATATTTTAAGCAAAGCAACACTAAACCACAAGAATGTCTTTACAATGGATTACGCAAAAGATGGGATTACCCTTGATTTGGGACGGAAAGATATGAGTGCACTTAACTTGCGAGATGAGCACTCTATTAATATATTTTCTGATAATATCGATCGCTTAAGTCAGCAGATTGAAGAGAATGTGCAAAAACTACAGCAAAAAATTGACAAAATCAATAAAAGTAGATGGTTGTCTATGGAGAATTTGCGTAATGTGCGTTTACAGCAAAAAGAGGTAAATGCAGCACTTAAAGCAGCACAACCAGCACCCAACCTAGCAAGTGCTCTTGCTCAAATATCTCAAGAGCAACCCGCTTTGAGCGCATCAATAGATTCTACAACACAAGATGTATCAGCAAAATCGAATACTCCAACAATAAGCAAAGATCAAGAAAATTCAATACAGCAGAATCTAAATACTCAAGAGAGTGCAAAATCTCAAGTTGAAAATAATGCAGAGAAGGTTGCAGCATCTAGTGATTCTAAACTCAAGACAGCAGATTCTACTACAAAATCTAATATAGATGATAAAAATATAGAATCTAATACAACAAAGTCTAACCCTGTGGGCTTGAATACAGAATCAAAAAAAGAAGATTCTACAAGCTCTAATGAAAAAAGTAGTGATAATAAATATAAAGGGCAAATGAATACTGCAAATGTATCCACACAGGGCACTAAAGCTAAAGATCCTAAAGATGAAGTAAGTATAAAAGTAGATGATGCCAGTGTGGATAAAACAAATAATATGAAAGAAAGCAATGATAGTGTAGATAAGAAGGCAACACAAGATTCTGCAAAAATGGATACAAAGCAAACAAATAATTCTATAGAAAATGCAAGTAAAGATAATAGTGAGATAAAAGGGGAGGGTACTAATACAGATACAAAAAGCACCGCTGCGTTAAATAATGCTTCATCGCAAAAAGAGAATGAAGAGCAGGTTGTTGATGTGTTTGTGTGATGGATTCTGCAAGTTTCAATTTATAAAGATTACATATCAACAAAATATCTAAAGATAGCTGTAATAAAGCTTCTATATGCTTAATTGATGTAAAAGCATTAATTAAATTAATACAATATAAAGTGAGCTGTTATGATATACCAATACATGGATTCTAAAGCACAAGAATATGCCGTATTTGATCCCACACGAGCGCGAAGACTTTTCTTATTATTGCAACCATATTTGTCTTTAAATAGTCGTAATATCCATATCATTGGCACAAATGGCAAGGGTAGTACAGGGAGATTTATTGCACAAAGTATTATAGAATCTGGACATAAAGTTTTGCATTTTACATCACCACATGTGTTTGATTTTAGAGAAAGATTCTACACAAATAGGGGTGTTGTAGATCTTGAAACATTGCTTGAGGCACATGATTTTTTACAGCAATTTTCTTTTATTCATGAGGCTAGCTATTTTGAATATGCTACATTTCTTGCACTTGTGTTGGGGAGAGATTGCGATTATCTTGTTATGGAGGCAGGTATTGGTGGTGAGTTTGACAGCACATCTATTTTACACTATGACATAACTATCTTTACTCGCATAGGACTTGATCACAAAGAAATGCTAGGGAGCACTTTAGAATCTATTGCATTAACAAAACTTCGTGCAGCACAGGGTGATATTTTTGTGCATTTCCAAGAGAAAGAGGTATTAAAATTACTAGAAAATATAAAAGATATTGGTATGCACACACAGGATTTGGGATTACAACATATTCCAGTTCAAGAGGTTACTTATTTATCTAAAAATGATCTATATACAGAAGAAATCAGGGCTTACAGCAGTACTCATCAGATTCCGCATTTTTTAGTAGAGAATCTAGGCCTTGCATCTCTTGTATTAAAAAAATTAGATATTCCTTTATTGAAAGGAAGGTTAGATCTTGCAGGTAGATTTCAAACTATATCACCAAATATCGTAGTTGATGTAGGACACAATATCATGGCTGCACAAGCTGCTATTTCTGCTGCAAAATTATATTTTAATAATGAGCCTTTTGTGCTTATCTATAATAGCTATAAAGACAAAGAAATTATAGATATTATAAGTATATTTAAGGATTGTATCTCTGAAATAATAATTTTTATGGTTGAAAATCCACGTATAATAAACCCAAATGAGATGGAAAATATTTTAGACACTTTGGGCTTTACACCAAAATATGCTTGTGATTTGAAATCTCAACTGAATGCAAATGTACAAAGTGTTTATAAACTAGAAAACAAGATAGTAGATCCTAATAGCAATGCAGATCAAGCCTTAATCTCTAGTGCATCAAAAGGAGGGAATGAAAACCTCGTTGATTATGAGTATAGCAACACCTCTCAACCTATCAGGCATAAAAATGATACTAGCACCCAAATATGTTATAGCTTTTTTTGTCCTTATGCTGTGGGGCTTGACTTATTGCCAAAAAAACTGATAGAATCAGGAAAAATTTTACAACAAGATAAAAAATATTTGGTTTTTGGAAGCTTTTCACTTGTGGAGCAGTTTTTGTTGTGGTTTGATAAAAATTGCAATGCACAATAATATGATGTTTGGCAGTAGTATAGATGGAAGATACAGGTAAGATTAAAAAAACTTTAACTATTACAATAGTTGATGAAAATGGCTCAAAACAATTTACAATGGCAAAGGTAATGCAAAAAATTGTGATGTATGGCAGTGTTATGCTGTGTATGGTGATTGCACTAGGTTATTTTGCCATGTCTTCTTTTATAGAACAACTCGATGAAATTAATACCGCAAAGCAAGAATCATATCAAGCATTTCAAGATATGTATCAACAAAACGCCTTTTTACAAGATGACATACAAAGCAAAACAGAAGAGCTTCAAGCTATGCGTGATCGAGTTGCAGATTTAGAAAAAATGGTAAATTTTAATTCCTTTCATAATGATAAAACTCAAATTAGTCATATAGATTTACAAGCACTTCCTGATACACAAAAAGCAACAATTTTGCAGATTATCCCCAATGGTAATCCACTTGCTATGTTTGAGATGAAGCAAAAAACGACAAGAAATGCAAGAGATCGTGGATTAATTGACATGCAGTATGCTGCAATACAAACTCATAGCACTAATACAGGATATGACTATTATACAAGTAAGAGTGAGCCAGTGTATGCGACCGCTGATGGTTTAGTGGAGTCAACTCGCGGTGGCAATCAGAAGTATGGGTATGGAAATATCGTGAGGCTGTCTCATGTGCTAGGTTTTAGCAGTGCGTATACAAACCTTGATAGGATTGCGGTAAAAGTTGGCGATTTTGTCAGTAGAGGTGATATTATAGGCTACACGACTTCAAGTCCAGGTAAAAATCATATAAGCCTCTATTATGAGGTGAGATTCTTAAGTCAAGGATTAGACACTTTGTCTTTTATTGACTGGGATACACAGAATTTCCAATCTATCTTCAATGTTGAAAGGAATGCTAACATAGATGTAAGTAGTCTCATGTGGGCATTAAATGATATTGCAAAACTGAATGACATGTCTTCTCATTTTGCCTTTGGTGACAAAGCAAATTTACAACAAGAAGAGATGGGTAATATAAAAGAAGCTTTGGATTCTAAAAAAACATATCGCTTTGATAATACGCAAGACTCTTTTACAACTCAAGGCTATGATGTGGTGTCGCGGAAATACGCCCAAGCTAAACAGGGTGATATGTGATGAACATGAATAAACGCCTTGTGATTATGATCACAGATTTAAATGGTTCAAAATTTATTAATGTCGATATGATATTTCGCCAAATTGGTGCTTATTTACTTGTTTTTCTACTCACTTTAGGTTTATTTGCTTACATTAGTATTGCTGTAATACGAAAAGAAATATATAACATGCAGCTGCGACATACACAGCTTATCAATGAGTTTGCGAGTATGCAGCAGCACAATGAAAGATTAAATGAGGCTATACAGGAAAAGGACGAGGAGATTGCTCTTGTTGGCAATAGATTTGAAGATATAGAAAATGTTGTTGGTGCAAATAAGAATCTATCAGATACAATTGTCTTGTTGGATAATGCTGATCTAAATTTGTTGGATAGAATGGATACAGCCTCGATTACTGCACTGCAAAAAACTTTTATTATGAAGTTTATTCCAAATGGGAGTCCTATTGATATTAACTATCGTTTGTCGGCTCCTTATGGAAGGCGTTTTCATCCCATTTTACACATTTATCATATACATACGGGTGCTGATATGGTGGCTCCTATGAATACACCTGTTTATGCGACTGCTGATGGGGTCGTAGATTGGGCTAGTAGTAGTGGAAATGGTGGTTATGGGAAGCTCGTGAAAATCTCTCACTCATTTGGGTTTAGAACATATTATGCGCACCTAAATGATATTAAGGTGCAGAGAGGGCAGTTTGTAAAAAAAGGGCAACTGGTGGCGCTTACTGGTTCTTCTGGAGCCAGTACGGGCCCCCATTTGCATTATGAAATACGATTTTTAGGACAACCTATCGATCCTATGAATTTTGTGCATTGGAATATGCAAAATTTTGACCTTATTTTTGAAAAAGAAAGGAGAATATCATGGCATTCTTTGCTTCAGATAATAAACAACCTAATGGGAAGGAAACAACAGGAGGAGCTGCAACAATAATCGCAGTCAACACAAAGTTTAAAGGCGAAATACACACAGATTGCCATTTTCATACGGATGGAGAGTTTGAGGGTGTTATTCATTCTAAAAATACTGTTATGGTTGGTAAAACTGGGATGATCACTGGTGATGTTTATGCACAAAAGGTTATTGTTAGTGGTAAGATTACAGGTAATGTTGAAGCAAAAGCAATTGAGATTCTGGCAAATGGTAGATTGGAAGGCACGATTACTTCAGATGAACTTGTGATCGAAAAGAAAGGTATGTTCCTTGGTCAATCTAAAAGTAATAGTAAAGAAGTAAAGCTATTAAGTGATTCACAAAAGCCACAATCTAGCATTGAGCTAAAGAAATAATGGTATATAACCTTTAATAAACCTTCAATAATAACATTACTTGGCCTAAGAATATTGATTTAATTTACAATAATATCTTCTTGGACTTATATGTTAGCAAAGTTGCTGATCTTAAAGCTTTTTTGTTTACATATACGTAAGCCTCACATTTGAGAAAAATATTTGATAGACACAATACAATTAAGAAAGTTTAATTTACATTGCTGCATGATAAGATAGAGCATGTGTGAAGTGTAATGTTGTATGTGTGAAAATCATTTCAACTAAACTTTGTAGAGATTCAACGCTGCATGTTGCAATGAGTATAATGCTCATCTTCTTCTATTGTGCTTTCTAGTTTTAAAGAGATTGTGCATTATTAATATAATTGATCAAAGAGTATTGTGGTTTAGAGGTTTCCAATAAAAAGGAGTGATAGAAACCTCCAAACCTAGATTGAGATATGAAGTAGCGTTACGTGATTTTACAAGGCAAAATCTTTTATTTTATCAAACTCTAGATATTTATATACATTGCTTGTATTGTTACCTAGTTTTTGTGGCACGATTTGAAGGTATTCTTCAAGTTTTGGTAGGCGTCCAAGCTTTGCACACACTGCTCCTAGCTCCGCACTTCCTAGATATACTTGCGCACCTTTACCCATGCGGTTATCAAAATTTCTTGTTGATGTAGAAAACACTACTGCATTATCTTTTACACGCGCCTGATTCCCCATACAAAGACTACAACCAGGCACTTCAATTCTAGCACCTGCTGCACCAAAGAGGGAGAAGTAACCTTCTTCGGTTAGCTGCTTAGAATCCATTTTGGTTGGTGGCACAAGCCAAGTTCTAGTGACGCTCTGCCCCTCATTCTTCATGATTTCACCAAATGCTCTAAAATGTCCAATATTTGTCATACAGCTACCAATGAAAACTTCATCGATATTTTTTGGACGCTTAGGATCTGCTAAAATCTCGCTTAAAGTAGCTACATCGTCTGGATCGTTTGGACATGCAAGAATAGGGTCTTTAATCTCACTTAAATCAATCTCAATGATCGCTGCATACTCAGCATCCTTATCAGCTTTTAATAAGACAGGATTATTAATCCATTCTCGCATTTTTTCTGCTCTTTTTCTTAAAGTTGTTGCATCTCCATAACCATCTTTTATCATAGCATTAATGAGTGCAATATTAGATTCTAAATACTCAATAATTGGTTCCTTATTAAGAGCAATAGTGCAAGCTGCCGCACTTCTTTCTGCACTTGCATCGCTTAACTCAAATGCTTGCTCTACTTTAATGTCTTCAAGTCCTTCGATTTCTAGAATCTTACCGCTAAAGATGTTCTTTTTATTTTGTTTTGGTACGGTTAAAAGTCCTTGTTTGATTGCATAATATGGGATAGCATTAACTAGGTCTCTTAGTGTAATACCTGGATTTAATTTACCTTTAAAACGCACTAGGACAGATTCTGGCATATTAAGTGGCATAGACCCTGTAACCGCGGCAAATGCGACAAGTCCGCTACCCGCAGGAAAACTTATACCAATAGGAAAACGTGTATGAGAATCTCCGCCTGTACCAACAGTGTCTGGCAAACAGAATCTATTTAACCAAGAGTGAATGACACCATCTTTTGGACGTAATGCAACGCCGCCACGACTTGTCATAAAATCTGGCAATGTAGCCTGTAAGCTCACATCGGCTGGTTTTGGATATGCTGCAGTGTGGCAAAAGCTTTGCATAACAAAATCTGCACTAAATTTAAGACTTGCTAGTTCTTTTACCTCATCGCGAGTCATCGCTCCTGTAGTATCTTGTGATCCAACTGTTGTTGCCTTTGGTTCACAATATTCACCCGGTCTCACTCCATTTTTACCACATGCGATACCTACCATTTTTTGTGCTAACGTGTAACCTTTTGTACTTGCTTGTGGCTTTTCTGCCTGTGCGAACACGCTAGATTCATCTAAACCTAAAAACTTCCTTGCTTTATTTGTCAAACCGCGCCCAATAATAAGAGGAATTCTCCCGCCTGCACGTATTTCATCAATGATAGTAGTAGGGCTTAAGCTAAAGGTGCTTACTACTTTAGAATCTTTCAAAATCTCGCCGCTATAAGGCTTTAGTGTAATCACATCACCTTCTTTCAAAGAATCTACATTAGCAATAATAGGCAAACAGCCGCTATCTTCACATGTAGCAAAGAAAATAGGAGCAATAATGCTACCAATAACAAAGCCACCACCTTTTTTGTTTGGCACATAAGGAATCTCATTACCAAAATGCCATACAATCGAGTTGCAAGCAGATTTACGGCTACTTCCTGTGCCTACTACATCACCCACATATACTACACTTGCATTATTGTCTCTTGCAATTTTTTTGATGTTTTCTATACGACTTTCATAATTTTCTACACGACTTTTCAACATTGCTTTAGCGTGCAGTGGAATATCACTGCGTGTAAAAGCATCACTTGCTGGGCTTAAGTCATCAGTATTTGTTTCGCCATCAATCTTGAGAACAACAAGCTTAATTTCTTCTTGCAATGTCGGCTTTGATAAAAACCATTCTGCATTTGCCCAAGATTCTATGATCTCTTTTGCAAGTGCATTTGATTTACTCATATTAGCAATAGTATCAAATGCATCGTATACTAAAAGTGTATTTTTGAGTGCATTTGCCGCCTCTTTTGCAACTGCATTATCATTAGATTCTACAAGTTTAACAAGATAGGGAACATTATAACCGCCAAGCATTGTGCCAAGTAGTTTTGCAGCCTCTATTTTGTCAATTACACTACACTTTTCTTCACCATTTGCAATCTTGCCTAAAAATTCTGCTTTAAGCTTTGCAGAATCATCAACACCTGGATTGATGCGATTGACAAGCAAATCTTTGCAAAATGTCTTATTGGTATCATTGCTGCCTTTTAGAATCTCAATTACCTGCTGTGTTTGTGTAACCGTTAGGGCTAGTGGTGGTATACCCTCCTTACTTCTATCTGCAACATTTTTTTCATATTCTTTCACAAAATTTTCCATACTCATTAATAGCCTCCTTAAATAAATCAACGCCTAACAACATTTGCATGAGCAACTATTATTAACTTTAAGTTGCTACAATATTAGCACATAACATTGGGAATTATGTGGTTATACAATCACTACAAGTGGAGTTTTTATCATGATAGCACAAAATGTAACAGAACTTATTGGCAAGACGCCAGTTATAAAGCTAAATAAGCTTTCTCAGAAGTTTGGGGCGAATATATTCGGTAAATGTGAATTTATGAATCCTAATAGTTCGATTAAAGACAGAGTTGCTGTGGCAATGATTTTTGACGGTATGAAGCAAGGTAGAATAACGCAAAATACTACTATCGTGGAAGCGACAAGTGGCAATACGGGTGTTGGTTTAGCAGGTGTGTGTGCGTCTCTTGGTTTGCGACTTATTATTGTTATGCCAAGTTCAATGAGCGTTGAGAGACGAAAGATTATGGCAGCACTTGGTGCAAAGATAGAGCTTACTGCACCAGAGAAGGGTATGAAAGGTGCACTAGAACGTGCAGAAGAACTGCGTAATACTTATAAAAATTCTTTAAGTCTTAGTCAATTTGATAATCAAGCAAACGTAATAATCCATAAAGAAACTACTGCACAAGAGATTTTAGAATCTTTTAAGGACACTCCTATTGATATATTTGTTGCTGGTGTTGGTACTGGTGGTAGCCTTACTGGTGTTGGTGGTGTCTTAAAAGAGAAATATAAAGATATACATATAGTGGCTGTGGAGCCTGCGAGTTCTCCTGTGCTAAGTGGCGGTGTCCCTGCACCACATAAGATTCAGGGTATCGGAGCAGGGTTTGTGCCATCAATCCTTAATACAAAAATTTTCAATGAAGTGCTGCAAGTGACTAATGAAGAGGCGTTTGGTATGGCACGTACAATTGCCTCAAAAGAAGGTTTGCTTGTTGGTATCTCAAGTGGGGCAAATGTGTATGCAGCAAAGATATTAGCAAAAAAATATCCAAATGCAAATATTCTTACTATGTTAAATGATACAGGTGAGCGTTATCTTTCAACAGAACTATTTGAGGGCACAGAGTGAGCGAGAAGCTTGAGTTGCAGCCGAGGTTTATAAAAGGACTTGAATAAAATCATAATTTAGTCTTTTGATATGCAGATATGAATATTATGTAAGTGTAGAGTAGGCATGCAAAATTTTGTTTGCTATGCAAAATTATAAAAGATGTGGCTTATTTTGCAGGGTTGATTTCATCTTTTGTCTTGCAAGAATCTAATAAATGGTATCCGTGTCTTCCATAGAGTCGATAGAAGTCCTCTTTTTTTGTAGAATTATGGATATAACCAAAGATTTGAGCTTGTTTAACATAATATGATATTTGTTGAGTTCTGATTACATTAAGCTTCTAGATTATTTAATAGTAGTATAGTAGTGTGATGCTACAACAACCGCAGTGATAATCAAATGTTTCTGAAATTGATATAATTTAATATATTCATTAGAATTTGAATAATAAAAAGCATATCGCATTTCCTACTACTAATTTTAGCAAAACTCAACCCTTGACTACCATTAATAAATTGCAATAATATCTGAATATGTTTTATTGTTATTGTAGAGATGTGAAATTGTACGGTGGAGTAAAATCTTAGAATCATTTTATACAAGCTTGATACTATATTAATAATATAAATACACAATATGGAAAGATATTATATTTATATACAGAGATATTCACTATCCAATACAATTTTTTGAAGATTAAACTTAATAAAAAATATGTGAATATTTCTATAAATATTTTATTATAAATTATATTAAAAACAGATTGTGAAAAAACTTCACATTTCTACATATATTAGTAATTCAAATACATTATTATTAATTTGTAAGTATTTTAATAACTTTATGTAATGGGTATTTCAATATTTTATATAATAAATTTTATATGAAAACTTTAATTTTAGTTTTTTTTAAGCTTTGGAATCCTATAATGAAAAAGCCTTAGGCATATTTTTACTAAATGAAGGAGATAACATGTCATACGCAAGTAATGTTCTTAGTAAATTAAAAGAACAGTATCCTTCACAGATACTTTTTCATCAAGCTGTGGAGGAAGTTTTTGAGTGCCTTGAACCAGCACTTCAAAAAGATAAAAGATATGAAAATTACTCTATACTCGAGCGTCTGATTATCCCTGATAGAGAAATTCACTTTCGTGTAAGTTGGGTGGATGATAATGGGAAAATTCAGACAAATCGCGGTTATCGCATTGAGTTTAACTCGGCTATTGGACCATATAAAGGTGGGTTAAGATTTCATCCAAGTGTAAATGAGGGTGTGATTAAATTCTTGGGATTTGAACAAATTTTTAAAAATTCTCTTACAACTCTTGCAATGGGTGGTGGTAAAGGCGGAAGCGACTTTGATCCAAAAGGTAAGAGTGATGGCGAAATTATGCGTTTTTGTCAAAGTTTTATGAATGAGTTATATCGCCATATTGGTGCCACAACTGACGTTCCTGCGGGAGATATTGGCGTTGGTGGAAGAGAGATAGGCTATCTTTTTGGACAATATAGAAAACTTACTAATCGTTTTGATGGGGTGCTTACAGGTAAGGCTATTGCATGGGGTGGAAGCCTTGTGAGGACAGAGGCAACTGGATATGGCTGTGTGTATTTTGCAGAAGAAATGTTAAAAGCACGTGGTGAGAGCTTGGAAGGTAAGATCTGTAGCGTATCTGGAGCTGGAAATGTGGCGATTTATACAATTGAAAAGCTTTACCAACTTGGGGCAAAACCTGTAACAGCGAGCGATTCTCAAGGTATGATTTATGATAAAGATGGTATTGATTTGGCTCTCTTGAAAGAACTCAAAGAGGTAAAACGCGTTTCTCTTGCTGAATATGCAAAAGAGAGAAAACAAGCAGTTTATACAAAAGTAAGTGATTATCCAAAAGGTAGCAATCCGATATGGGCAGTGCCTTGTTTTGCTGCATTCCCAAGTGCAACACAAAATGAGCTTAATGGTAACGATGCTAAAACGCTTCTTGCCAATGGTTGTAAATGTGTTAGTGAAGGTGCAAATATGCCTTCAGATCTTGATGCAGCACATCAATTTATTAATGCTAAGATTTGTTATGGACCAGGTAAAGCTGCAAATGCTGGTGGTGTGGCAGTTAGTGGGCTGGAAATGGCACAAAATGCAAGCATGAATCCATGGAGTTTTGAGGTTGTAGATAAGCGACTACATAACATTATGGAAAGTATTTTTGTGAATTCAAGTGAGACTGCAAAAGAGTTTGGCGATCCTACGAATCTTGTGCTTGGTGCAAACATTGCAGGATTTAGAAAAGTTGCTGGTGCCATGATTGATCAAGGTGTGATCTAGCTTTAATCTATAGATTTTCTTCAGATATCTAAGAGTCTCTTATTTTAAGAATCTGCAATATAGAATAATATGAAAATGCAGATTCTTATTCTTCTCTTTCGTTTTCCTTTCTATAAAGTCTAAAACTTTTTTGCAACTATAATAAGTTGCAAATCAATATATGTGAAGGAATGAGATGATGATTTACTATCAATAATTTAAGCCTTTTGCAATAGTTCTTAATATATCTCTCTATAATTTCTCCATAGGTTTTTTAAATATGGAATCTATTTGTTGCACTTATGCGATTGGGTAATAAGATATTGTTAAATTTTTAATGTAAATCATAAAGATAGTTTAAGATAGTATTTTTTGCAAGGCAGGCTGCAAAAAAGAACGCACATTCTTTTAACTTGATTTAAAAATAGAGGCTAAGATTTAGGAAGTATAGAAAGGACTTATAGCAACATAGCTTTAGTCTAATTAAACATAAGTTCTATATTCTAAATATCATGTTGTATTTCATAGAATCTCTTATGCTAGTTTAATTACGTTCTTTAAAATCTGTATAGCTAAATTGCTTCAATAGTCTAAATTTGGCATCCTCTAAGACACCAAGATTAGGCAACTCTACGCCATTAAATGTCGTATTTTTCACAATGGTATAATGTATCATATCAATAAATGCTATTTTATCACCAATTTTTAATGGAGTATTAAAACTATAATCACCGATTACATCGCCTGCAAGGCAAGTTGGTCCACCAAAACGATAGCAATATTTCCCTTCAGTTTCTCCCTTATCAATTTCGATTTCTGCATTTCCTTGAGAATCTTTTGTAATCTTATAGCACTCTGGACGATAGGGCATTTCAAGGCAATCTGGCATGTGACAACTTGCACTTATATCAAGTATGGCTACCATACCTTCATTTTCAATAATATCCACAACCTCGCCAATTAGATCTCCTGTTTGCCAACCTACTGCTTCTCCAGGCTCTAGCATAACTTGAATGTTGTTGTATCTTGCCTTGAAGTCCTCAATGAGATTTACAAGCAAAGCACAATCATAATCACTTCTTGTGATATGGTGACCACCACCAAAATTCACCCATTTGCAATGTGCAATATAATCTCCAAAATGTTGTATAACGTGCGGTAATGTCCGTTGCAATGCACTGGAATCTTGCTCACAATGTGTGTGAAAATGTAAACCACTAAAATGTGTTTTAAAAAATGAAAATGTGTCTGTGTAGCCATATTTTTCGGCAAGTCTTTCCAAATCTCTATGAAAAACATCAGGTATAATACCTAGTCGGCTCTTGGGGATACATGGATTATAAATAGGGGGGCTTACCTCACTATATAAAGGGTTAATGCGAAGTCCGACATGAATTTGTGGAATCTCATCTGGAATATCAAAGCACACAATCTTATTTCTTTTGCATGTCAGCAATATATCATATATTTTTTTAAGAGAATTATTTTGTGCGTCTATAAGAGGTTTGAATCGCTCCCATTGCCCTAAAGAATTAAATATAATATGTGTCGCGTAGGGCAGTATATTTTGCATTTGGTTTTCTTTGTAGGCTGGTGCAAATACACATATTTCTTTGCGTATAAACAGATTGAAAAAAGCATATGGAATGATCTTGCATAGCTCTTGCCAATTATTCTCTTCTTTTAAAATATTATCTAAATCATTTAAAATGGATTGGGATAATGCATTTGATTGTATATCATCTTGCTTTATAGAGGAGGTTTGTTTGATAGAGGTATAGAAAGCATTGCTGAGATCCTCTACATTGTATTGTGATGTCTGTATATCACCTATGTATGGTAATAGTATCTTAATTGCTTCCCTCGTATTTACATCTTGTTCCAACAAGGGTGTAGCAATGCTATCAAATGCCAAAAGTGTTTCATTAACGCCACTGCAAGTAGCCCCTTGCAGTTTTGTGCGAACTGCTTCAAACACTCTCCAAAAACTATAACCCTTTAATGCGACTAAGATATGTGCTCCAGACTTTTCTGCTATATTTTGCAATAAGGTAATATTTGCATTTAAAGAATCTTTACACAATACATAACTTGGTGTTGGAATATTAAACGCTAAATTTGTGCCTTTTAGATTCTGTTGCAACATAATCTTATTATCTAAAAAGTCTCTATGCCATGATGGTATAACGTTTTCTTGTTGTATTGCTTGTTCTTGTGTTTGCATTATTGATCCCCAAATATAAGAAAGCTTTTGTGTTGAAAAGCTGTGATTATTATTTATTGTTATGCGCCCAGTATCTTACAAAAAGAGGTGACAAGCATATCATAACTAGCACAACATCAACTCTCGCACCGCTTTTTCAATCTCGACAGGATTAGATTTTGATATGAATTCATCTGCATCAAGTGATAATGCCATCTCTTCGTTGCTCGTGCCGCTCATTGAAGAATTTACAACAATAGGTATATGTTTTGATACCGCATTCGATTTTACTTGTTTAATCACTTCAAAACCACTTGCTTCGGGCATTTCTAGATCGGTGATGATAAGCCCAATTTCTGAAATGTCAGTATCTGGGCTAAATAAATAATCAAGTAATTTTTGCCCATTAATAAAATCGATATGGACGACACCTAACCTATTGAGAATAGTTTGCATAGTTTTTAGCACACTTGGACTATCGTCTGCAAGTAATATCTTTTTTGTTGTAACAACTTGACTAATACTCTCCATTTCTTTGTTTTTTTCCTCTTCAATCCATGGGAATACGTCAAGAAGCATTTTTTCAATATCAACAACCTGCACTAACTTGCCATCATAATACCTTGTACGTGAGACAAGTTTGCCATTGCCCCCACTGCTACCCCCAACACCCGCACTTTGTTCTATTTCTGTCCATTTTTTATTTAAGATTCGATCCGCCTCATAGATACGTACCCCAATCGTCCATCTTGAGAACTCACATATCATCACGATGTCATCTTCACCTTTTTGTCTTGGTACGGCATAATTACGCAGATTCTTTGTAGGCATTGCAGGATCATAAAAAAACCATTTACGCATATCAATGAGCGGTATTGTGAGTTCACGTATTGTAATAAGTCCTTCTACAAGAGAATTTGGCTCATGACTTACAATAGTAATGGCTCCATTGTATTTCACGACTTCCCTTATCTTAAACACATTAACCGCATATAAATCTTTTCCTTTTTCCAAACGGAAGCAAAGTAGCTGTAATTCATTATTTTTATGCAAACTAGTTACTTGATCGATATTTGACATTGCCATATTTAAGCCTTTAATAGATAAAATTGCATAATCGTGTAAAATCATAGCATATTTATTCTAACCAATATATTGTTTTATTTATTGCATGTACTAAATTTGTAGTATAAAATACCGAGCAAGTATTGTTGTTTATGGAATCTCTATAGTACCTCTATTTCTCATTCAATGCGATTGTGTTTGGTGTTAATAAAGCCTTATTGAAGATTAGAGTTTCAAACCAGGAATAACCTTAAGACAAAGAGAAAGTATAAATATTAAGTATTTGATAGTAGAATTTCACTTTTGTTGTAATTCTCTAAAACTTTTCAAATTATTCAAGGGCGTATTATGAAGTTTTTAAAATTGATTGGTAATTTTGTGTCAAGTTGGACTGGGGCGATTGTCATTGTATTGTGTTTGGTATTTTTTGTGGCACAAGGTTTTATTATCCCTAGCCGTTCAATGGTTGGATCACTTCATGAAGGCGATATGATGTTTGTAAAAAAATATTCCTATGGAATCACAATACCAAAGATCCCATGGCTTGAAATCCCAATCTTACCAGATTTTCATGGCAATAGACATATAATCGAGGGGGATAGACCTAAAAGAGGTGATATAGTCGTATTTAATCCACCTGGAGATGACAAAACATATTATGTAAAAAGAAATTTTGCTGTAGGTGGAGATAAGGTTGTATTCGCAAAGGATGGTATGTATTTGCGACCATTTGAGGGTGATTCATATATTGATACGCATTTTAAAGACTATGAGACAAGAGAGTTCTTTAATGAAAGGTATGTAAAAGAGCCTTATGCGAAAGAATACATTGGGATTCATTATGGAGAAAAAGATTATAAAACAATACCTTTTCAGAGTTATGATTTGATGTATCATCGTGCACGCATAGGTGGGACAAATAATGCGTTACCAAATGGTAATGGTGTAGCCATGGAGCTTATATATGAAGGTGGCGAAGAGGTTTTTTATAAAGAAATTAATAGTGATTCTTTTTTTATGGTTGGGGATAATCGCGATAATAGCGAGGATTCTAGATTTTGGGGTGTGGTTGATTATAGTCGTATCGTAGGGCAGCCATGGTTTACTTATTTTAGCATTACTCTGACTGATAGCGTGGAATCAGAGGCAAGTGAACCCATCAATCGCTACAAAGTGCGTTGGCAGAGAATGTTTAAAGGTATAGAATCTTTGCAAAAAGAGGCACAGAAATTTGAGGGTGAAGTCAGACCTTACGATTTATAAATATGAATGTATATATTAGCTGTATCGTGATTGACAGGTTTAGAGTATTTCAAGGATTGAAAAATGGACGATTTAGACATCGCTGAAGTTGTAGTAACTATTAGTTGTTACATCGTTGCATTATTGTTTTCTGCTGTTGGCAGGGAGATTCTATCAGGTTTAATGGCGTTACGTTATGGCGATGAAACACCGCGAGAATCTAATCGAGTGACACTCAATCCTTTAAAACATGTTGATATACTTGGCACTTTTGTTATCCCACTTACACTAATTATTTTAGGAGCAAATTTTATATTTGGATATGCCAAACCTATGCCAATCAATTACGAGAATATTAGAGAAAGAACAGGTTATAAAGGTTGCCTTTATGTTGCATTATCTGGGACATTTTTTAATTTTCTTATTGCATTGTGTTGTGTGGTAATCTTGAGATTTGGTATAGAATTAAATCTTATGCAAAATGGTGATTTTACTGTGCAGTTCTTTTTTATCCTTTTGCAAGTCAATATTATGTTGGCTATCTTTAATTTGCTGCCTATTCCACCGCTAAATGGTGCTTTGATACTAGCATATATAGGACTTTATTTCCAAAACAGCTTCTTTGCGAGATTGTATAATAATGTTGAAAAATATGGTATGATTTTAATCATTATCATTTTATTGTTTCCACCAACAAATGAGGCAATATTATTGGTTATGAAAAATACACTCTTATTCTTTTTGAAACTTTAATAAAAGGAACATGATGATATTTATAGCAAGTGATCATGCAGGGTTAAATATAAAGCGAGTTGCAACAAAATATTGTAAAGAACATAATATTGAATTTAAAGATTTAGGTGTGCACGTTAGCGATAGTGTAGATTATCCGGATATGGCAGAAACTTTATGCCAAGAGATGCTAAAAGATATAGATAATAGCATTGGTATATTGATTTGTGGCAGTGGAATTGGAATGAGTATTGCTGCTAATAGACATCGTGCTATTCGTGCTGCCCTGTGCTTTGATCCTTATACGGCTGCGGTTGCAAGAAAGCACAACAATGCAAATGTTCTATGTTTAGGAGAGAGAGTTATAGGTGCTGGCGTTGCTGAAGCTGTCATAGAAGTGTTTCTAAATGAGGCGTTTGAAGGCGATAGGCACATAATAAGGGTTGAAAAACTCACAAACATAAAGGATTGAAAATGAGCGAAGTAGCTGCTTGGTTTGGATTAACTATCTTTATCCTCTTTGTTTTATTTATGGTGGTGGTGGCTTTTTACTACAAAAGTATAGCACAAAAAGAGCGAAAAGAATCTTCACATATGAAATACACTCTTGTGGAAACAGAAGTTTTAATACAAAAGCACCAACTCTCATTGCAAAGGGCGTTAGGTAATATTGATATATTAACAAAAGAACTTAATTCATTGAAAAGTGAAGTCAAGACACTAAAGCAAAGAAATTCGCAATATCGTATAGAAACAGATAATTATAAAAGCCGCATTAAGGATTTAGAACAAAAGATAGAAGCACTCTTGTAGTGTTCTGAAATCTTTTAGACTTTTTGAAGGATTTGTGTGATGTTTTTTAGATTAAATTTTACAAAGGGGGCGAGTATGGTGAGGAAGAAACCCAATGAGATTGAAAAACCTATCAATGCGTTTAGTGAAGAAGACTTGATATTGGAAGATTCTGCAAATCATACTGAAGTTAAAATGGCAAAACACAAACCGACATTGCGTGAAGAAATCGAGAAAGCAATCACTGATGTGCCAGATTTTCCAAAGAAAGGAATTTTATTTAAAGATATTACAACATTTTTACATAATGGAAAGCTTTTTCATGAGTATATACAAATGTTGGTACACAGATATCAAGCTTATAAGGTAGAATATGTAATTGGGATTGAGGCAAGAGGTTTTATGATTGCTTCTGCATTGGCATTTGCACTAAATGCAGGTTTTGTTCCAATTAGAAAAAAGGGAAAATTACCTGGCAATGTGCTTTCGCAAACTTACTCACTTGAGTATGGTAAAGATTCTGTGGAGATAAAAGAAAACGCATTTGCTGGATTAAAGGGAGTTAATGTTATTCTTATTGACGACTTGATAGCTACAGGTGGTACAGCCAATGCAGCTTTAAATCTTATCTCAAAGCTTGAGGCAAAATGTATTGAGTTGTGTTGTCTTGTTAATCTCCTTGAATTCGCAGAAAATAAAGAAAGAAAGGAAATAGAGTCTAAAACACATATTTTTTCACTTATTGATATTGAATAATAAGCATGTGATAGAATAGAGATTCTTGATAGTATTAGAATTCCATAAGACACAAGGTGTGAGTTTCTATAATTTTGCATTCATATACATGAGTTAGTCTTATGTGGGTTTTGCTAATGTAGACTTAGAAATATATAAAAGAGTGGGGGTTTCAAAAACATTGATTGTCGTGTTCGTTATGCATATGATTTAAAGAAAGGAATATTGATGAATAAGTTATTTGTTTGCAAAGTAAATTATACAAAACCTTTTAGTCAAGTTGAGCAATTTTTAGCAGAACATAGAGCATATCTCAAATTGGGTTATGATTCTAATGTGCTTCTAGCTTCAGGTCCTAGGAATCCAAAAGATGGTGGGCTTATTATAGGTCGATTTTGTGATAGGGATTCTGTGCTTGATTTTGCCAAAAAAGATCCATTCTGCATTAATAATGTTGCTGAATATGAGATTATTGAATTTGAAGCTGTGCTGTATTCTAAGGTCTTAGATGATTTTTTTAAAGCTTAGTTTTTATGGAATTTATACATTTTGTTTGCGGACAGTGAGACAGATTGAAGATATATTGCATGTATTATGAAGATAATGCAACAAAAGATTAAGTTTATACTTGGTTGCGTGTTGATAATGAAATAATAGATATTAGAATCTCGCGCATCAATATTTTATCTTAAAAAATTGTTTTACAAATTAAGATATGTATTGTATATATTGGTAGTATATAATTGAGCTGTGTTTGTATAGACTTAGATCTATAAATTTGCTTAAATTGCTTCAATGCTTCTTATAAAAGCTATACAAAACTGCTTAATACAATATATTCTAAAGGCTTTTGTTTGCAAATATTTGTTTAGATATCTCTTTATAGGGTTGTGCAGGGAGTTTTTACTATAATTTTTCATATTTTGTAATTACTTAAACCTAAAAGCTAGTGTGTGTTGCTTGTGCTTGTTTTATTATTTATATGCATACATATAAAGGTTTATAACTAAGACAAATTTTAGATATCATGCCCCCAATATAATAACTTGATTGATAGATTGCATATTCGACAATGTTAATGTATATTACATGATTTTTTATCCCCAAACTTACAGGCTTTATTGAAATATTCATCTGCTATCTGTTTGTCGCGACGCACACCTGTGCCATCATAATACATTGCACCGAGATTGTAACATGCGCTAGAATGTCCCATATTGCATGATTTTGTATAAAGCCCTAATGCTTTTGGATAATCAATACTTACGCCATCACCCTTATTATACATAATCCCCAAACTATAACAAGCCTTAATATGATGCATGTCACATGCTTTAGTGTATAATCTAATTGCTTCTGAATAACTTTGTTCTACCCCATAGCCATAGTCAAACAAGATTCCAAGATTATAGCATGCTCCAGCCCTATTGTCTGCACATACCTTTGTGAAAAAATCTCTGGCTTTATTGTAATCTTTTGCAATACCCTCACCCTTTGCATACATAACTCCGAGATTATCACAAGCATCATCATGCCCATATTCACATGCTTTTGCATACAGATCAGCTGCTTTCTCGTAGTTTCCATCTCCACCTTTACCATAAAAATAAAGATTTCCTAAGCTATAGCAGCCCTCTGCTTTTTTACCATCACATGACTTTATATATAAATCACGTGCCTTTTTTTCATTTTTTTCTACACCCAAACCACCCATATATAAAAAGCCAAGATTAAGGCATGCAGAAGCATGTTCAGCACTACAAGCTTGTGTATATAACTCAGAGGCTTGTTTGTAGTCTTGTGATACGCCTTGTCCTTCTTGGTATAGCACTCCCAGGTTATAGCAAGCATTCATCTCCTTGGCATTACACGCTTTACGCCAAAATTCCTGTGCTTTTGTGTAATCTTGCGCTACACCATCAGCCACATAATACATATCGCCAAGCATGGAGCAGGCTGTCATATTGCCTTTATTGCAATGCTTAGTAATATTAGAGATATCCGCAGCGAATACCACTTGACACAATAACAATAATATATTACTAGTTTTTTTCATATTATTCTCCAAGCGAATTCCGCTCAAATCAAACAGAAGATTCTGATAAACATATGATTCATAATATTTATATAGAAAAATTGCGATTACGCAAATAAAATATTATAATAGCATAAAATAAAGTGCATAGCTTAAAGATTTAAGATTGATTGTAAGGATTTTAATGGAGAAAGAAAACGCAAAAAATATACACAGGAGATTAAAAAAAATCTCAGGTCAATTAAATGCAATCGATAAAATGGTTGATGATGAGGTGGCGTGTGTGGATATTTTAATACAAATCAATGCTGCTAAAAGCGCATTACATAAAGTTGGGCAAATTGTATTAGAGGGGCATGTAACGCATTGTATGAAAGATGCTATAAAGCATGGAGATTCTGATAAAAGTCTTGATGAATTGGCAAAAGCCATAGAGCATTTCTCGCGTATGTCTTAGTAGTGCATGGTGGTAATTATGAGGTTAGAATCTTTTATCATCAACTTAGAGTGGAGATCTTCAAATTCAAGGTGGTATTTGAGTTGTGTTGCAAGTAATATCTTGTAAATATGAAATATAGTAATGTGAAGTTGAAATAAATATGATTTTATAGATTGTCTAGCAAATAAATTTTAAGGATTGTTACCATGAATATGGGATTTACACTTGAAGGTGAATTGCAAGGAAGAAAGCTTAGTCTTACGTGTACAGGTGTTATTAAAGATTATGAATCCTTCAAGGCGTTTAAAGCAGACTTATTTGACATTGTAGGTGTGAGTGAAATAGAGCATCTAAGGGAGAAGTCATTTGATGAATTGGAAGTGAAATTTGCAGATTCTCACCCATTGCCTGATTGTCTTGTAGGCTTCTTTTTAAAGCTATCAGAAAGGGATAAAATAGCAGTGAGCTTAATGACAAACGAAAATAAAATGTTAAGTTTTTTCATTTCGCTATTTCTAGATGATAAATTAAACGTGCGTTTATATTTGTAATTGAAAATATTTTGATACTATTCTGTATCTTTTAATATCAAGAAGGAGTTGTAATGCAACAATATTCTAAGAGGATCTTAAGCCTTAGCGAATCTGCGACAATTGCAGTAGCAAGTCTAGCAAGAAAGCTACAAGCAGAAGGTAAAGATGTGTTGAGTTTTAGTGCAGGGGAACCTGATTTTGATACACCTCAAGTGATCAAAGATGAAGCAATAAGGGCGCTAAATTGTGGTTTTACAAAATATACTGCTGTTGCAGGCATACCAGAGCTTTTAAAAGCAATTTCACAAAAGTTAAAAAGAGATAACAATTTAGATTATGATCCAAAAGAGATCATTGTAAGTAATGGTGCAAAGCAATCGCTGTTTAATGCATTTCAAGCTATTATTGATGATGGTGATGAGGTATTAATCCCAACTCCATATTGGGTAACTTACCCCGAGTTGGTTACATATAGCGGTGGAAAACCCGTATTCATTGAGACAAAAGAAGAATATGGTTTTAAAGCAAGGGGGATTGATTTTGAAAGAGCAATCACACCAAGAACTAAAGCCATAGTGCTTACAAGTCCGTCTAACCCAACAGGTATGATTTATACAAAAGAAGAGTTAGAGTCAGTGATTGAAGTGGCTTTGAAACATAATCTTTGGATTATCAGTGATGAAATGTATGAGAAGTTGGTGTATGATGGTGCTTTCACAAGCATTGCATCACTCAATGATTCTATTATGCAAAAAACAATTACTATTAACGGATTAAGCAAATCTGTAGCTATGACTGGCTGGCGTATGGGTTATGCAGCGTGTAAAGACCAAAAGCTAATTAAACTTATGGATAATTTACAAAGCCAATGCACTTCAAATATCAATTCTATTACGCAAAGGGCTTCAATTGTAGCTCTTAATGGTAGTGCAGATTCTGAGATTGAATCAATGCGAGAAGCATTTAAAGAGCGTAGAGATGTTGCATGTAAATTAATTGATGAAATACCAGGTATTAGCGTTGTAAAGCCCGATGGAGCATTTTATCTCTTCATAAATATAAACAATGTAAAAGGCTATAATGGTAATAGTATGGAGTTCTGCAAAGCTTTGCTTGAGAAAGTTGGCGTTGCATTAGTGCCAGGAAGTGCATTTGGTATGGATGGTTTTGTTCGTATGAGTTTTGCATGTGATTTGGCACAGATTAAAGAGGGCTTTGTGCGTATTAATAAATTTGTTCGAGG
Organism: Helicobacter trogontum; assembly: GCF_000765905.2. GTDB lineage: Bacteria > Campylobacterota > Campylobacteria > Campylobacterales > Helicobacteraceae > Helicobacter_A > Helicobacter_A trogontum. Next base: position 79,135 of record NZ_JRPL02000007.1, read on the forward strand.
TGAGTGTTAGTTTAGAAGGTCTAGATTCTACCTAAATTGGGTCATCTTGTTGTGAGAAGTGCGATGAATGTAAATATGCTAGAATCTTGAATAGTTAGATTCTAGGTATTTTTGGTATTTGTGATATAGAGTATAATTTGAATAGTTTGGATTGCAATAAGACATAAAAATTAAAAGTAAATAGTCTTGTATAATTCAATCCCCAAAATTTATTTAATTTAGAATCTCAATTTTTAGGAGTAAGTTATGGCAATTAAAAAGGTAGTTTTGGCTTATAGTGGCGGGCTTGATACAAGTGTAATTTTAAAATGGCTCGGGGATACTTATAATTGTGAAGTGGTAACCTTTACAGCAGATATTGGGCAAGGTGAAGAAGTAGAACCCGCAAGAGCAAAAGCACAAAAATTAGGAATCAAAGCAGAAAATATTTTTATCGAGGATTTAAGAGAGGAATTTATTAGAGATTTTGTATTCCCTATGTTTAGAGCAAATACTATTTATGAGGGAGAATATTTGCTTGGCACAAGTATCGCGCGTCCTTTGATTGCAAAAAGATTGGTTGAGATTGCTAAAAAGGTGGGTGCTGATGCAATTTCTCACGGAGCTACAGGTAAGGGAAATGATCAGGTGAGATTTGAGATTGGGGCATATGCATTAAATCCGGATATTAAAGTTATTGCACCTTGGAGAGAGTGGGATTTAAATAGCCGTGAAAAACTTTTGGCTTATGCAGAATCTGCAGGTATTGAAATAGAAAAAAAGAAAAATAAATCTCCTTATTCTATGGATGCAAATTTATTGCATATTAGCTATGAAGGGCAGATTCTAGAAGATCCAAATGTTGCTCCTGAAGAAGATATGTGGAGATGGAGTGTGAGTCCAAAAAATGCACCAGATACTCCTACAATTATTACCATTGAATTTAAAAATGGTGATGGTGTAGCAATCAATGGAGAGAAGTTAAGCCCTGCGGATTTTTGGGCTAGACTTAATAAACTTGGTGGAGAAAATGGAATTGGGCGACTTGATTTGGTAGAGAATCGCTATGTGGGAATGAAGTCACGCGGATGCTATGAGACTCCAGGTGGAACGATCTATCTAAAAGCACATCGTGCAATAGAATCTCTATGCCTTGATAGAGAGGAAGCGCATTTAAAAGATTCTTTGATGCCAAAATATGCAGAGCTTATTTATAATGGTTATTGGTTTAGCCCTGAGCGTGAAGCTTTGCAAGCACTAATTGATAAGACTCAAGAAAAAGTTGAAGGTGTTGTGCGTTTGGAACTCTATAAGGGCAATGTAACTGTATTAGGCAGAGAATCTAAAAAATCACTCTTTAATGCAGCTTATAGCACTTTTGAAGAGGATTCTGTTTATAATCAAAAAGATGCTGCAGGATTTATCAAACTTAATGCTTTAAGATTCATCATTGCAGGGAAAGCGAAGTAGAAATCAAAATGCAAAAACATTTAAATAAAATTGACACAATAAATCTTGGTTCGTATTATACACCAAGGTTTATTGTTGAGATTGCATACCAAATGTGTGAGAGAAAAATTAAGAATCTAAGTGATTTTCTATTTTTTGATAGTTCTTGTGGCTATGGAGATTTTTTTATTAAAAATTATAAATATTTGGGGGCAGATATTGATAGTATTGCATTAAATAAAGTAGGTAAATCTATAAAAACTATTAATACAAACTCACTCCTAGATGTTTCTCGAGCAAAATTTAGTATTAATGAGAATGAAAATTTAATTATTATAGGGAATCCTCCCTATAATGACAAAACTTCAATAATTAATAATTCCATAAAAAAAGAAGTGTTTAAAATAGATTCTAAATTAATGCATAGAGATTTGGGAATCTCATTTTTGCGTTCATTCGTAGTTCTTAAACCACAATATATTTGTGTCTTGCACCCACTTTCTTATTTGATTAAGCAGACAAATTTTAATGCTTTATTTGATTTTAAAAATAATTATAAACTTGTTGATTGTTTGGTTGTTAGCTCTGAAGTTTTCACAAACTCAAAAACATTTTTTCCTATTGTTATTGCATTATATGAGAAAAATCCTAAGGGAATGGATTTTAATTTTGTTAAAAATTATGAATTTAAAACTTATGAAGGACAAACTTTTGCATTAAACAAGTTTGACTTTATAGGAAATTATATTACAAAATATCCAAACCCTAAAGATATAAGACAAGAGGTTGCATATTTTCATACAATGCGTGATATAAATGCACTCAAACGCAATGCCACATTTATGCAAAAATATAATTCAAACACTATTAGAGTATTTAATGAGAATTTAAAATACTACTATTATGTTCATCATTTTAAAAAATTTGCAAAAGATTTACCCTATTATTTTGGTAATTTAGATGTTTTTATCAATCATAAAGAATTTGTAAAAATTGAAAATGACTTTTTAAGTTTCGATGATAACCCTAGTATTAAAAATTATTTTGATAGATTATTTAAGGAGTATGTATGTGCCTAAGATATGAATTTCCACTAAGTAAAGCAACGGGTAAAATTCGCATTAAAGAGAGGTTTGCATTTAGCGATTATGGAACTCCAGTTGCTCCGACAAAAACCATTATTACACATAAGCATTACATAGAATGGCAAATAGGTTATGATAGAGTGGTAAATAAAGACGAGAATTACCATTTTATCGGTGCCAATAGTAAAAGAAAACAAATTTATGAATTAAGTGAATTTTTGGAATTTGGATTAAAAAATAATTTTATAACTTCAAAAGATTTAAAAAAATTAAAACAAGAAATTCAAAACAATAAGGATTTCATAGAAGATAGAGAAAAAATAATGCGAAGCAACTTCACAAAAGAAACAATAAATAATTTAAATTTTTTCAAATCAAATGTCAGTTATCCACTTTTAGTCCATCAGTTTTCAAGTAAAGATTTACTTTGTGAAATTATTATAAGAGAAAAGCAACGTGCAGTAGGAGTAATGCCAATGCTCTATTTCTGCGTAAGCTTAAGTAGTTTAAAAGATGCTGATAATCAAAGTTTTGTTGGCAGACAGATACAGAGCAAGGAAAATGGTTATTTGGAAATAAATCAACAAAATATAGGAGTGTTCCTTCGAATGTTTGAAATTTTTGGCATGTTGAGTAAAGTACATCAGTATGATTGTATGCAAATATTAAATTATTTAATAAAATAATACAATCAGGATCATATTTAGTATTTAAGATTTATCATTGCAGGGAAAGCTGGTAAATAAAACAAATACATACTTCCAAGGTATTTTATTACTTTGGAAGCATGTTTCATGAGAAACTATATATTATTATTGATTAGATTCATAACTATTTAATATCTTAATTGCTTCTTTATAATCTTCTTGATAGTTTAGATTTTTTGTTTCTATTTCATCTATTTCTATAAAATTTGCTTGTAGTCTATCTAGCAGATTCTGCATTCTATAATCTTCTTTTTTTATTTGTTCTTTTATTGTCATTAGAGAATTGGCTTTGTATATACCTATTAGTGGATGTATTTTATTTGATATATTTTTGGCAAATGTTGATTTATTTGATTTTGAATAAGAATCTATCAATTTATCAAAAGATGTAAAAAATGGGGTATCAATAGATATGACAAATATATCTCTATTTGTAAATTCTATCGCACTTGATATTCCAAAAATGGGAGCATATGTATGATTATTATCTCATATTGTATCTATGTTATAATCGTTTTGTACCACATATTTACTAGAAAAAAAACTTTATCAAATACATTTAACATTTTTTTTGCTTGATAGTTTGCCAAAGTAGAATCTCCAAATAATAAAACTTCTTTTTTGGTTCCCATTCTACTTCCTTTGCCGCCACACAATATTACACCAATCATACAATACCTTGTTTGTAAATGAGTTAATTATAGCTTTTTTTAAAATACTTATGTATAAGATTACACATTACTTTATATAGGAGAGCTATGTGTTAGTAGATGGTTTTGGACGTACAATTGATTACATAAGGATAAGTCTAACAGAAAGATGTAATTTTAGATGCATGTATTGTATGCCAAATACTCCTATGGATATAGGTAGTGAAAAAGATGATGTGCCACTTGATTCTGTATTAAATTTTGTAAAAATAGCCATAAAAGAAGGCGTAAAAAAGATAAGAATAACAGGTGGAGAACCATTACTTAGGAGTCAAATTGTAGATTTTATATTAAAAATATATGCACTAAATCCAGATATAGATATAGCCCTTACCACAAACGCTTTTTTATTAGCCCCATTAGCCAAGGATCTAAGAAAAGCTGGTTTGAAACGTATAGACACAATAATGAGAAGTTCATCTAATATAAAGTAGATAGGAGCTAAATCTGTCATTCATATTCTGTGTTATGTTATTTATTTATGCATATTTTTACCCTGAATTGCGTATGTACAATTTCATTTAGATTAAACTATAGTTTTCCCATCTCTTGTTTTGAAATATTTTAAATTTATGTTCCTATCTATATTTATTATAGGTGTTTATATATAGAATTAATGTTTTTGAGATCAGATAAGAGCCAATAGGCATAGTTTTAGAATATATTTTATATTGGTAGTTTTAGAAATATGTTTGTAAATATGTGTTAGTGCTTGTATTTCATATATTCTTTGCTGTATGACTTCTTCTAATTTAGTAGAGTTTTGAATTGCCTAAAGTATATTTCTTCCAATTTTTTTGGTGCGATATGACTATTTCAAGCATATTTTAGTCATTTAATGCTAGGTATAGTCTTCTTATTAAGGGTAATTGAGCTATTAATCTACCATGTGTATTTTGCACCGATAGTTAAAAGGTGAAGCTGTCCTAAACCATCTTTGCTTTGTATGAAACTTTTTCTATTATCTTTTAGTGCAAGAGAATAACCAAGTCCGACATTTAATTTATCTTCGATAAAGTTGCGCCTTAGCCCAAAGCTCATTATGTATGCATCTGCATCTGGTATGCCAAATTTTCCTTGTGGTGCTGGAGTCTCATCATAGGCGATACCACCCATAAATGTCCATTTATCACCAAAATATGTTACGCCAAGACGATAAGCCGAAGCATCTCTCCAGCCATTACCATATTTTACTGCATCATAATTTGCAGCATTTGCTGCTGCTTCTGCTGTATCTTTTAAATTCCCTTCAATATTGTAAAAATATTGGTTGGTGTAAGCAAACTCAAAGATTCTAGCACTACCATAAAATGTCCTTTCATAGACAAATTCTGCTCTTATTCTTCCATAATCTTGTGAAATTGCAATATTTAAGATATGTGGTAAATCAGCAAAAAGTGTTAAATCAGCATCCATACCGACAATCCCTTTCATTCCATAACTATCAATATAGGATTTTGAAGTTAAACTACCTTTCATATTAAATGCCACTTCGCTGCGATAAGTAACAGCAATCGTTGTGCTATTTAATATCTTATTATCAGCAAAAGCAAAAGGTTTCACAGACATTGCCGCATTGTAGCCAAAGCCCCAATCAGCAGCATTCGATTCTTGCTCTGTTTTTGTAACTCCATTAATTATGCCACCAAGACTATAAGGCACATATAAAGTATTGTTAAAACTACCACTTGTATAGATTGCCCTAAAACCTCCACCAAACGAAACGATATCCTTGTAAGATAGGCTTACAACTGGGTTTAACTCAAGCATAGCGATACCAACATCATCTAAGAATCCACCACCTGTACCATTCCAATCCATAGAAAGCCCAGATGGCGTTGTAAATGAGAATCCTAGACTTGTCTTCCAATTTTCTGATCCATATGCTCTTGTTTTAAAGAAGAGTTTTGGCACAGGTTGTAAAGTTGTTTTAGCACGCCCACTTACTTGTGTTGCACATTGATTGTTATTAGCACATTCATATACACTTCTATCGCCTGTAGTAAAACTAAATCCTGGGATAAAGATTAAACTCCCATCAAGCTCGACTGAATATACACTACTCTCTCTACCAAAGCTCATATTTGCAGGATTGTAATAACTTGCATCAGCACCATATGCTCCTGCAATATATGCGGAGTTTAGTGCCGTGCCATTTAAACTTTGCTCCGGCAATCTAAAACCAGAAGCATGCACTAATACACACGAAGCAGCCACTGCAGTTGCACCAGCAAAGAACTTTTTTCTGTTATTCTTTGCTGATACTATTTTTTCTATTGTTTTTGCTGTTGTTTGCATTATCCTTCCTTTAATGCTTGTTTTATATTAAGATTAATATGATACTACACAATTATGAGTGATTGTAACTAGATGTTTTATGTCTTACAAATCGCTACATAGCAAAGTATTATGTAGTGTTTGCAATCATATCGAAAAAGTATCGGATATAACAAAATTTTATACATATTTTATACATATTAAGAAATAGTTCTATTCTTCACTCATTTTTGCCTTATAAGATTCTATTTTTTATTTGTAAGCAATAAAATTACTTACATTTATTGATGAGATAATAAAGAGTCACATTTGATCGACACACACTCTTAATACAGCATGTATTGGTGATATATTGGTTAATATTCTTGTTTGTGATTGAGGAATATATTGCAATGGTATGAGAATGACAAAAATATTGCAATACACAATGATTTGTTTGCATGATAGTGGAAAATAAACAAGTGCAAGAAGATTGTGTATAACTTTTTTAATTAAGTTGTGCTAGATTTCCAAGGATATAAGAAATTGTATGATTACTAATGGGCTATATGGCTTGTGTGAAAGACATTCTTAGCACTCTAACTCGTAAATTTTATAAACATGGTGTTTTTCATCAAATAGATGTTGAGTATTTATCGTGAGTGCTCATAGCATTTAGATATGTAAAATGTATGCGGTATGTTTGCGATACAATGATGTATCCATAGATTTTAAGTGTGATGATGACAATTTGTAAAATTTGTAGTTAAGAGCTACTATTCCACCAAAGCAATCATTTGTGAAAAGTTCTTAGGGCAAAGGCTTGCTCCACCTATTAACACACCATCAGTAAGGGAGCAAATCTGTGCGATATTATCTTTATTTACACTTCCACCATATAATGCCTTTTTTACTCCTAAATCCTTTAATATTTGCATAATATTTGCGATGTCTTCAAAGCTTGGTGTTCTTCCACTTCCTATTGCCCAAATCGGTTCATATGCAATTGTGAGTAATGGATAGGAGAGATCAATATGTTGTAATTGAAGTTCTAAAAAATCTTTAACATAAGATACATTAGAATCTTCACCAATACAGAGCATAATACGCATATTTTCTTGCATAAAAAACTGGAATTTTTCTTTAATTACTGAATTGTTTTCGCCTAAAATCTGCCGTCGTTCGCTATGTCCCAACATAATATGTTTGATTTTTAGTGCATTAAGCACTTCTTGCCCTATTTCACCTGTAAATGCACCATTATGAATGGGATAGGCATTTTGTGCACCAATTTCAAAATGCCTATATGCATTATCGGTTAAACTTGTTTGATTTGGAAACACGATAATATCATGCTTTTTTACATTTTGCAGACAATCAAGTTCTGTCTGCAAAACAGATAGATATGAGAGTGTGCTTTGTGGGGTAAGGTTTGCCTTGAGGTTTGCCGCGATAGTTTTCATTATAATCCTTTTCTACAATTAATAAATCTATATACATTTTATAACAAATCTTATATATTTCAGTACCTACAGATACCAAAAGAAATACATTCTACTAGAAAATAGGGCTAAAATCAAGGTTGCTTTATCTTTATGTGTTAGGTATTATCGTTAATTATATTATTTTTTGCATATGTTTTAAAGAATCTTTGCTACACTCTTATATGAAAAAACCAAAAGATCATAAAGGGATAATATGCAAATCTATATAAGCGGGATACATACTGATGTTGGCAAAACACATGTGAGTGCAGCATTTTGTTCGAGCTTTAACTACGCGTATTTCAAACTCATACAAGCTGGTACACCAAAAGATTGTGATATCGTGCAAAGCTTTGATTCTAATATTGAGGTTTTGGGGGAGGGCATTTGTCTAAAAACACCTGCCTCGCCTCACATTGCTAAATTGCAAGAGAATCTACATTATAAAGGTTTGGATATTGTGTTACCGACACAAGATAATGTGGTGATTGAACTTGCTGGTGGTTTATTTTCACCGATTGATGAGTATGTTTGTATGTTGGATTATATGCAACACTACAAACGACCAACGATTTTAGTTGGCACATATTATCTTGGAGCAATTAATCATATTATCTTAAGTATCAAAGCATTAAAGCAATGTGATATAAAGATATTGTGTCTTGTTATGAATGGTGTCAGAGATTTATATATTGATAAGTTTATTTATGATTACACAGGTATAAATATCGTGCATTTGGATACATTTGATACCACAAATTTTACACAAAGTGTTTTAAACTTTAAATATGCCATGCAGCCTTATATGATATGATAGGGTGATGGATGGATTTATAATTGTTTTTATATTACCTCTTTGGTATTTTCAATTATATTATTACTTTTACTCTTTTTACAAACTTTTGTTTAATATACTCTTATTTAATTTTGTGTAAAAATCCCATAATTTAAAACATTACTTTATAATCACTTTTAGCTTCTCGCCTTTTTGCTGGTGTTATATATAGGCTACAGATGTTTAAATTGTGATATTTGATGCCAATATAAACAAACTTGCAAAAGTCTTAAAAAATAAAATATTTTTTTATATTTTTTACCCTTTATTACATAACTTTGGGTTACAATATGCCTTTATTGTTGTTTAAAAAGGAGAATATTATGCAATCTGCTAATAGTAAAGAGATAATTGAGGCAAGTTTATCGTTAGCAAAGACATTACAACGTGCAATTAATAGTGATTTGAGCTATAAAGAAAAGAAATTCCGTAAGAAAATGATGAAAATGCTTGAGAATCCAAGCAGTAAAGTTATGCTTATTGAATTGCTTGATAGAAGTTTTCGCTCAAAGAATAACGAAATGGCACATGAACTTATCTCACATACTTTACAGAAATATGGGATTGCTGATTTTTTTTCAACTTTTGAAAAGGTGTTGTTGCAGCTGTTTTTAGGTATTGGTAAAAGTGTGCCATGCGTGAGTGTCCCCTTTTTCATAAAGAATTTAAAAAAAGATACAAAGGCAATGGTATTAGATGAATCACCTATTGCCCTAAAAAAACATGCTGATAAGAGGCAAAGTGAAGGGATTGGCTTGAATGTGAATTTGATTGGTGAAGAGGTATTGGGGAATCTCGAATCAAATTATCGTTTGCAAAAGTATGAGGATGCTCTTAACTCAAACTACATTAATTATATCTCTATCAAAATTACAACTATTTTTTCTCAGATTAATATCCTTGACTTTGAATATTCAAAGCGTGAGATAGTAGCACGGCTTGATAAGCTGTATGGCATCGCAGAGGAGAAGCAAAAAGCAGGTATTTCAAAGTTTATTAATCTTGATATGGAGGAATTTAAAGATTTAGAGCTCACAGTGGCAGCTTTTATGGAATCTCTTGCAAAGTTTGATATTAAGGCAGGTATTGTATTACAAGCATACTTACCAGATTCTTATAATTACCTAAAAACATTGGTAGCATTTTCTAAAGAACGTGTGCAAGGAGGTAAGCCGCCAATTAAGATTCGCATCGTAAAAGGTGCAAACATGGAAGCTGAAGAAACTATTGCAAGTGTGAAAGGATGGGAGCTACCCACTTTTAGACGCAAAGTAGATACAGATTCTAATTACAATAAGATGCTTGATTATATATTACAAGATTCCAACTTTAAATACATTGATATAGGTATTGCATCGCACAATATTTTTCAAATTGCTTATGCTATGACAAAAATCAATATGGCAGGAGCACAAGATAGTTTTACATTTGAAATGCTTGAAGGTATGAATTTAAAAGCGAGTTTTGAGGTGGCATCACGCAATAAGCTTATTTTATATGCACCAGTGTGTAGTGATGCACATTTTAATAATGCTATTGCATATCTTGTAAGGCGACTTGATGAGAATACAGGGAAAGATAACTTTATGCGTTATGCTTTTGACTTAGAGATCGATTCTGCGGCATGGAAACAACAAGAGCAGATCTTTTTGCAATCTTTAGAGGGTATGCAAAGTGTGCAAGATACGAGCTATCGACAGCAAAACAGGCTACAAGCTCCATTTACGCAAAAAGCTGGGCTTGATACATTCTTTAATGAGCCTGATACTGATTTTATATTAAAGCCAAATAGAGAGTGGGCAGAAGCAATTAAAACAAAGTGGCTCAATGCAGAAACTTTTGAGGTCATGCCTATTATAGGTGAGCAAATGCCTAAAGAAAATAAGCGGGAGATTCAACAAAAAGGCGGAGATAAGGTTATTGCCAATGTATATCTTGCAAGTAGGGATAGTTTAAGATCTGCTTTGGATTATGTAAAGCACCCACAAAATACTTTAAGCTATGAGCAACTTGGTGAGATTTTACTAAAAACTGCAGAGCTTGTGGCAGAAAGACGTAATGATTTAATCGGTATTTCAGCATTGGAGGTAGGTAAGACATTTGCTGAAACTGATGCTGAGGTAAGTGAGGCGATTGACTTTCTTAGATTTTATCCACATAGTATGCGTAAGTTACTAGAAACGCATAAAGATTGCGTGTTAAAACCAAAGGGCATTGGTGTTGTGATTACGCCATGGAATTTTCCAGTTGCAATCTCTGTTGGTGGTATTGCAGCAAGTCTTGCTAGTGGAAATAGGGTGATTTATAAACCTTCTAATATATCTGCTGTTACAGGTAGTATGCTGACACAATGCTTTTATGATGCTGGATTGCCTAAAGACTATCTTGTATTTTTACCTGCAAGCGGTAAAGACATAAATGAGTTCCTATTAAAAGAAGCGGATTTTGCGATTTTAACAGGTGGCGAAGACACTGCCTATGAGATTCTCAAAGAAAATCCAACTCTCTTGTTGAGTGCTGAAACAGGTGGTAAAAATGCAACCATTGTAAGTAAGATGGCAGATAGAGATCAAGCGGTTAAAAATATTATCCATTCAGCTTTTTCTAATTCTGGACAAAAATGTAGTGCTACTTCACTGCTTATATTAGAAGAAGAAGTGTATAAGGACGAGCAGTTTAAACGCACATTAATTGATGCAGCACAAAGTTTGCATGTTGGAAATCCATTTGAATTCAAAAATAAATTAGGGTATCTAAGTAGCACAATTGATGAAAAGGTAAAGCAGGGCTTAGAACTAGAGGAAGGTGAGGAGTGGGTACTAGCTCCAAGTTTTGAAGACAATAATCCTTATGCCATGAGACCATGTATTAAATATGGTGTAAAAGAAGGGAGTTATTCACACAAAAATGAATTTTTTACGCCTATCTTATCAGTAATGTGTGCAAAAAATTTAGAACATGCTATTAATATTGCAAACTCCACGGGATATGGTTTAACAAGTGGTTTTGAATCTCTTGATGAAAGGGAATGGGATTATTATCTAAAACATATTGAAGCAGGAAATTTATATATCAATAAATCCACAACAGGAGCAATTGTCTTGCGTCAGCCTTTTGGTGGAATTAAAAAATCTGCGGTTGGATTTGGACGAAAAGCTGGAAGCTACAATTATGTGGCACAATTTTTAGATATTTGCCCTAGTGAAGCACATAAGGTAAGTGACTTGAATGTAGGACACACTTTTATTGATAGCATACAATATCTTATCAATACAACGCAAGATGAAGGTAGAAAAAATGAATTGAAGGAATTTCTACAAGCTGCAAAAAGTTATGCCTATTTTCATGAAAACGAGTTCTTACAAAAAAGAGATTTTGTGCATATAAGAGGCGAGGATAACCTCTTCTATTATATTCCGGTGAAATCTATCATTTATCGTGCTAGAAAAGAAGACTCTCTAAGTGATATTTTAAGCATTGTTGCTAGTGCACAGATGATTAATGCACAGCTTACTATTAGCCTTAAGGCTACAGAAGTAAGCGAGTCTTTAGGTTTTGTATTAGAGCAAATAAAGCCATTATGTCTAAAAAATATTACTATTGAATATCAGAGCTTAGAGCAATTTGTTGAGAGTGCAGGGCAGTATGAGTTAATCCGCTATCTTGCTGTGCCAGATAGCGAGAATCTTGTATATAAAGAGCTAATAGGGCAGGGCAGAGCGAAAGGAAAGCTAATAGCATATCACAAACCCTATATAAATGGATATTTTGAGCTCTTATTCTATCACACAGAGCGTGCCGCAAGTATTGCATTTCATAGGTATGGGAATCTTGGTAGACGGGCGTTAAGCAATATTAAGTAAAAGTGGATTTTTACAATATGAATGAGATTGAGTAAGGGAAGGAAATGGAAGACAAGAAGCGACTAAAAGCTGGAGATATCGCCCCATTATTTAGCCTACCAAATGAGGATAATGTGGTGATTGCTTTAGAGGATTTACTAGATTATACAGTTATTTTGTATTTTTATCCAAAAGATAATACAAGTGGTTGCACGACACAAGCACAGGAGTTTAGTGCTCTTAAAGAATTGTTTGAAGAACATAATGCTATTATAATAGGGGTTAGCCCAGATAAACCTTCAACACATAAAAAATTTATACAAAGCAAGGATTTAAATATTGTGCTTTTGAGTGATAGCGATAAAAGTGTAGCAACGAAATACCATGCTTATGGCAAAAAAATGATGTATGGCAAAGAGGTGCAAGGGATTTACCGCAGTACATTTATCATTAAGAAAGGTAAAATTGTAGAATCTTTTTATAATGTTAAAGCCAAGGGACATGCACAAATGGTTCTTACATACCTAGAGCAAAATCCATAGTTTTGTATTTTATTGGCATGGCATTAGTTGTATTCTTCTGTAATAGTTATTAACCAGTAGATGATGTAATCCTAGAAGACCATAAACTTGCAACTTTCTCTGTTATCCTAATATAATTTTGTAGCTTATATGTTGGCAATACTTTGTGTATCGTAAATATTTTTTAGCCATCATTCATTAAAAAAATAACACTTAAAAAGAGTAATGCTTTTATTTTTTGATTAATGTTTCAGCATTTCTAGTTTTACTCATCATGCAAACATGCTTTGAGCTTTTAATGTCTTAGACGTTTTGTCCTTTATTACTCTTTTAAACCCTAACAAATAAAAAATGCACAGATTCAAAGATAATTAAATCATTAAAATATCTCATATATCAAGCTCTTTGGTATGACATATACTTTATAGCATATAATTGTGCAGCTGCAGCAGTAAAAGCAAGTAAAGTCTAACTAAAATAATTAAAAAGCATCAAAAAATCTACAACATATCACGCTAAAAACCTTGCAAATATGGCTTAATTTGATTGGGATTGTGGAATGTAAACTTAAGGTTTTTAACTATCACTTAAGTTTTATTGTTTAGAAATAATTGTGTTATTATGGCGTATTATTCTTACAATGAATCATATGTAAAACAAGTAAAATTTAAAAATTAAAGGATGTGATATGAATTGGAGTGTTACAGCAAAAGAATTGAACAATTTTTGTAATATAAATCCTAGAAGAGCACAAGAATTATTACCAGAACTTACATATAAATTGATCAAAGCAAGTATTGAATTAAATAAATTACACATGCCTACAGGGAATAGTATTAGCAATCCTGGTTTTGATGGAATTATTGTAACTCAACAAGAACATGAAATCATTCCATACGGAAAATTTGTATGGGAATTTAGTGTAGATAAAAATATTAACTCAAAAGCAAAGAAGGATTATAGCAAACGATTAAAAGATTCTAATTCTGAAGTGACTTTTGTGTTTGGGACTTTTAGAGTATGGGCAAATAAAGAAAAATTTTGCGGAGAATGTAAAAATAAGGGTAAGTGGAAAGAGGTAAGAGCACTAAATTCTGTTGATTACGAAGCTTGGTTGAAAGATCATCTAGTCATTGCTTTATGGTTGGCAAGAGCAATCAGCAAGCTTCCACCACAAAATATTAAGCTTATTTCAGCGAGATTTGAGGATTGGAGAAAACAGACACAAATAGAAACAACTAGTGACTTGGTTTTGCTTAATAGAGATGTTGAGCAAAAAGTTTTTAAGGAAAAACTTAATAGCAAAAAAGGAGTAATAAATATTGTTGCTCCAACGCAATTGGAAGGATTGATTTTTGCCTTGAGTGTTATAGAGAAAGACTCTAGCTACATGGGTAGGTCTTTGATAATTCAATCACAGGATGTCTGGGATATGATTCTAGAAACTTATAGTGGATTGATTTTATTTTATGAAGGATTTAAACCAAATAATATTGGACACGCATCAAATAAACATCTTATAATTCGTATGTCAGACAATAGGCAAGAGGTGTTGCAAAGTGATAATATGATATATCTTGCTGAACAGGATAAAAGTTTGGCTTTGGAAAAAATGGGATTCTCTACACTTGAGGCAAATAAAATCTATAAAGATACTTATGGGTATTTAGATTTGATATCAGTACATCCAAAATTAAAACCAATTGATAACAATGTTTTGTATCAGCTGAAAGAAATATTAGATAAAGATAAAAGGATTTATTACTCTTTATTTCTTTCTGGTGCGTGGGATTCTGGATGTGATGGAGATAGAAAATTTTTAGAGGCACTTTCTAGAAAATCATATGCAGATTTGGGAGTTTATATCGACAATATAAGCAATATAAATTTTTTAGAAATGATCAATTCTTGCCATAAGATTCTTTTAAAAAAACCTGTAATAGATTGTTTTTTAGAAACTAGTTATATATCTAATGAAGATTTTTGGGAAAATGTAGAAAAAGTTTTTTCAGGAAATGATAAGACATCCAAAGAGGAGCAGTCAATTATTTCTAATTCATGTTTTTCGTATTCGAGTGTTTTGCGAAAGGAGTTGGCAGATACATTAATTATTCTAGCAATACAATCTTGGCAAAATAGGGTGGATGTGGTAGTAAGTAAAGCTATTGGCAAAGATAGTATTGTAGAGGATCTCTTTTCTCTAAGAGATGTTTTACATCTGTTTGCAGAGGCTAGCCCAGAGATAGTGATTAAACGCTTTAAACTCTTGCTTAGTAGCGATAGTGAGCGTAAGTTATTGGAGAGATTTTTTAAAAAAGATAAATACATGTTTGTGGATAACTCCCATGTTCTTTTTAATGCACTTAAAATTATTGCTTGGAATGAGTTATATTTTTCAGAAGTTGTGGAAATTCTTGTTGAAATGGCAAAAATTAAGTTTTGCACACAAGGATGTTTAGCAACCCTTCATCACTTGTTTATTGGATGGTTTAACAATACAAGCACACCGCATAATAAAAGAATTTGTGTGTTGGAGAAACTTTATCCAGATCATAGTGAGATCATATGGAATGTGCTTTGTCGTATTTTTCCATCAGGATTTGCGATAAGCTCTGGTCTTTTTATCCCTAAATACCGTGATTGGTGCAATCAAATTGATTTTAATTCTAGAGAGCTTCCAAAGGGTTATTTTGAGTATATAGAGAGGGCATCTAAACTTGTATTGCAGTATGCCGATAGCCTTGAAAAATGTATTGATTGTATATCTACTTTGTTCTTAGGAGTTGATAATAAATGCTATCTTGGTTTTATAGATAAACTAGAAGAGTTTTTATTAAATGCTACTAAACAAAAACGATTTGAGATAAAGCAAAAAATTGCCAAACAGATCGAGAATGCTAGAAAATTTGACTGGAAAATACCTGATGAATGTTTGCGTAAAATGCAAAAGCTTGTAGAAAATATTCATTTTAATAATCCAGTTTATGAAAAGTTAGATTTTTTTCGGGAATACTATTGGGATAAAAAAGAGGCAGAAGAGGCATATGCTATGCGTCTGCAAATAATTAGGGATATGTATCATGCAGAAAAAAATAGAGAAATTTTTATTTTAATTGGCAAGTCTAACTCTTTGGTGTGTTCAGAAATTGGGAAGATTTTATATGAAATTGATTGTTTGAAGTTTAAACCAATAATGCTTAAATGGCTTGTTTCTGATAAAGAAAATAAGAAAATATGTGCGAACAACTTCTTTTTACATAATATCGATAAATTCTTGCAAAACGAGAAAGAGCTAGAAGCATTAACAGCACAGCAGAGGGTAGAGTTGTTTAAGATTGGTGGCCTGAATGATGTAAAGCTAAGAATCTTGCAAGAACAAAAAATAGATGAGCAAAAACAATATTGGGAGCATTTTCATGTCAATAGTAGTTGTGATGTGGGAGTCTCTTTAGTTTTTGATGCTTTATTGTCTTTTGGTATGCCAGAAAAAGCTTTGGCTTTTTTGGCTGTGCGTTTAATTATGCCTTCGAGTAGTGAAATAAAAATTAATCCAGAAACTATAGCTTGGGCAATGTTGCAAGTTGATCTAAAAAAAGTCAATAATGAACAGCACATTCTTTATAGTTATGGGGAAATAATTAAAAAGTTGCAAGTTTTAGATATAGAACCTGCCATAATGTCTTCTATTGAATGGAAGTTTATGCAACTAGGAAATTTTTATTGTAAATCCCTTTTTAGATATATGCTTAAAAATCCAAGAGATTTTCTTAAGCTAATATTGCCTAATAATAGTGAAGTTCAAAAACTTAGTCAAGAAGATCAAATAACTTATGGATTAAACTTGCAGCAGTTTTTAGGAAATCTTTCATTCTTAGATCCAGAGAGTGGGCAATTAATTTTTAGTATAGAAGAATTGCAAGGGTGGATAGATGAGGTATTGGTTATTTTTGATACAGAAATTAAGAGTGGCAAAGAGGAATCTATATTTCCACAGATAACAATAGGTAGATTGCTTGAGCGGTTAATTGATGGTAGAGATGTTGCATTATTGCCAGAAGATATTTTAAAATTTATTGAAAATAATCTTAAAGATAATTGGATTAAGAAAGGTTTTATACAAGAATTGAAATATCCATGGTTACCGAGAGTAAAGACTAAAGAAGTAGATGAGGGGGGGGGGAATGAGCGAAGGGAGGCAGAAAAAAATGAGAATTATGCAAAATTGCTTAATGATAAATTGTATAACAATCTTTCTGAGTGTTTTTCTGTAAAATCTAGAAGTTGTAAAAAAGAGGCAGAGCTTGAAGACGCAAAGAAAAAAGGCAGAATACTACTATAAAAAGAGAAATTAGCAAACATTTTACATGCCTTTTTTGTTATTCTTGTCCAATAAGAGAGATTTTGTTGGTCTTAAAAATCGATATATTTTTTTTGTCTTTTTTGGGACATATTTTATAAAGCATAAAAGAAGCATACCTGTAGGTTGCACCGCCTATTATACAATACGGCAAACCTCAAAATTGAAATCTTAGATATTTGCGATCTTTATTGGATGTGGGCAAAAGCTAAAGGATTGATCACCTTAAAGCACAAGAAAGCAGTATAATCCTACATTATAAGCTTTCTTTTTAGGGACTCACTTTGCATTACTTGGATATTAAGCTTGTTGTTGTGTTTGTTGGTTTTGTTTTAACATCTTGATTTCATTGACTACATTCATAACAGCAATGAGTGCTAGATGATAGCTTAGTGGTCCAAAGCCTGATATAATCCCTACGCTTACCGCACCAGTAACACTCACTCGACGTTCAGGTTCTCGCGCATGGATATTGCTTAAATGTGCTTCAACCACGGGTACACCAGATGCCACGATTGCATCGGCTACACAAATAGAAGTGTGAGATAAGCCACCTGGATTCATAATCACGCCATCATATTCGCCACCAACACACTCTTGCAACTTATCAATAATCTCACCTTCAAAATTACTTTGAAAAAATTCAAGTTCCAAAGATTCACCATTTGCACCCTTTTGTGTCGCAGCAAACGCACTCATGTTGTTATGGATTTGCTCTAGTGTCATAGTCCCATACAACCTTGGATCTCTGTGTCCTAACATGTTTAGATTTGGTCCTTGAATGACTAATATTTTCATACATGCTCCTTGAATAAAGTCTAGACGCAGGATTCTATCTAAGTTTAAAGGGGCTTTATTAAACAAAAAAGAAGATTTATCAAAAATATAATTTTCAAGGTTATAATATTTTTGTTGCTTTATGAATTAATACTGAATTTAAGGATAATACAATGTCTGCAATAGAGCATTTTACACAAGCAATACTCAATATTTTTTATCATCTTACAACAATCCCACATGGTAGTCACAACACAGACGAAATGGCAGCATTTTTAGAATCTTTTGCCAAATCAAACAACTATGCAGTGAAAAAAGATTCTATTGGTAATATACTTGCATACAGGGAGGGTGTGCAATCTAAAGTATGTTTCCAATGCCATTATGATATGGTGTGTGTTGGTGTTGCAGCACAAAATCTAGCATTAAAGCTTTTGCAAACAAAGAAAAAGCGTAATAATATTAAACAAACTTGGCTGAAAGCCCAAGATTCTAGTCTTGGTGCTGACAATGGTATGGGTATGGCAATCATGATGTACTTTATGCAGCAGGGAGTATCTGCAGAATTTCTTTTTACAAATGATGAGGAAGTGGGCATGATTGGAGCAAAGGAGTTAGACATTCCCATTGCCTCTAAGATATTGCTCAATCTTGATTCTGAAGTGTTAGGGGAGATTACTATAAGTTGTGCTGGTGGTTTTGACTTAAACTATCAAAGTGAGTTTATCACAAAAGAAATACCTCTAAATTATCATTACTATGTATTGCATTCAAGAAATTTTGCTGGAGGGCATAGTGGATTAGATATTAATAACCCTTTGCCAAATTATCAAAATGCCATTCTTCAAAGTGCATATTTTTTAAATGAATCTTTAACAGAAAGCGAGAAAGATTCGCTATTTGTAATTAATTGGAAAGGTGGGGAAAAACGCAATTCAATTCCTATGCACTCAAAACTTATTATTGCAAGTAAGCAAAAATTACATATAGAATCAAATGAGTTCTTTGTGCTTGAGGAATTAAAGGAGCAGCATAATGAATTGCTTGATAAAACAAATGAGGTCTTTTTGCAGATTCCAAATGGCATAGAGTTTAACATTTTATATAATTTGCTTGTGAGCTTAAAAATAGGTGTGCTTGATAGTGTGAAAAAAGCTGTGCAAAATTCCCGTAGTCTTTCACATATTTCATTTGCGAATGGAAGCTTAACGCTTTCTTTCATGGGTCGTGCTAATACAAATGACTTATTGCAAGAAAATCTATCTACATTAAAAAGCATATTAAATAAAATCCAACCAAGTCAGAAACAAGAGAGTTTGCAAATTCAAACAAGTGATTATTATGCTCCATGGGAAAAGCAAGATAAAAGCATACAAGATGGCAGTATCGATGAATCTTTATGTAAAACAGAAGGGATAAAAGCACAAACACCATATACACTTAGAGAAATTTTAAATTCAATGTGTGCTAGTATGCAAAAATTTACACGACCTTTAAATATAAAGCCAAAAATAGTTGAGTTACATGCTGGGCTTGAATGCGGTGTTTTATTGCAAAGATTCCATAATATGGGGTTATCTGATATTATTGCGCTAAGTATTGGTCCATCAATTAATGCACCGCATTCCATTAATGAGGAAGTGTGGGTGGAAAGTGCTGGGGTTATGGTGGCGGTCTTGCAAGATTTTATGGAAACGTTGTAGTGGACAATGTAATATATGGGAAAAACAATGTCAGATTTTACCACAATACTAAGTGCAGGGTCATCACTGATTGCTGCACTTTTATTGTGTGTCTTGGTGTTACTTATTTTTAGTGCATGTTCACCATTAACTTCTATGAATCATAGTGTAAAGACCCATTATGTTCCACAATATAATACCTTTAAAAGCCCTATTGCAGAACCATATAAAGAAGAGTTAGAACAACAAAAAGATGGTGCATTAATTATTGCTGATGGTTCAAGTGCACTTTTACATAGGCTGGGCTTTGTGCAAATGGCTACAAAAACTATTGATATTCAAACATACATTTACAAAAACGAGCTAACCTCAAGACTCCTTGCAAGAGAGTTGTATGAAGCAGCAAATCGCGGTGTAAAAATTAGAATCTTAATTGATGACAATGGGATTTCATCTAATTTTTATGACCTAATGATGCTTGATAATCATGAAAATATTGAAGTGCGTATCTTCAATCCTTATTTCTTTCGCTTTGGTCCTATGCATGCGTTTGAGGCAATATTTAACTTCAGTCGTATCAATAAACGTATGCACAATAAGCTTTTCATCTTTGATGATACTGCATTGATTGCGGGAGGAAGAAATATAGCTGATGAGTATTTTGAAAATGCAAGTGTAAATTTTACTGACACAGATTTATTATTCATTGGCAATATTGCAAAAGATGCAAAGTTAAACTTTGAAGAGTTTTGGAACTATAAAAGAAGTATTCCAGTCAATCTTTTTCCTAGTAAAAGAAAAATGAAGCAATATCATAAAAAAGCAAAAAGTCCAGAGGAACAGGCAAAGCAATATAACGTAGGAAAAGCAGATTGGGAAGAATATTTAAGTGACATGGAGATCTTTAAAGCAAAATATAAAAACAAAGAGTTTAAGATGGCTTGGGGAGAGGGCGTATTTTTAGCTGATTCTCCAGACAAGGTTGATAGAGGAAATGAGCTGATTACAACACCCATCCTTGAAGCCTTATCTTATAATCTCAGCCAAGCAAAAAAATCCATTGTTATTTCTTCATCATACCTTGTCCCAGGAGTTGCTGCGATGGATGTATGGCGTGATTTTATACACAAAAGGGGGATTACCATTAAGATTCTTACAAATTCCCTTGCCTCTGTTGATGTTATCCCTGTGTATTCGCATTGGGAGAATTATCGTGACAAGCTTGCTTTAATGGGTGCACAGGTTTATGAGTATCCAAATTTGGAGTCTAAGAAAGCAAAATTAAAGGATAAGGCAAAATTTTATCATTCATCAAAAGGTAAAGTAAGTTTGCATTCAAAATATATGATTATAGATTCTCATACTATTGCTGTGGGTAGTTTTAATCTTGATTATCGTTCCGCAATGCTTAATACTGAAAGCATTGTGTTTTTTAAAAGCAAAGAGCTAGCAGAGCAGCTATATAAAATTACAGAATCTCAAATGCAAGATTCCTACAAAATTGTATGTGATGGAACGACACAAAAATGCCATTGGGAGTTAAAGGGTGAAGAGGGAATGCAGAAATTTTTTGTTCCACCTAATACGAGTATATGGCTTAGATTCTATAAAACATTGGCAAAAATTATGCCTGAAAAACTTTTGTAAATGTTATATATTGTAGGATTAGGACTTTATAAGGAGTTTGTCTTTTGGGTTTCATACAATTAGATTCTATAACAAAGATTTATGGCAAAGGCAAAAATACTTTTCAAGCTTTACATGGTGTCGATTTGGAGATTAAAAAAGGCGAATTTGTAGCACTTATGGGTCCTTCTGGATCAGGTAAATCAACAATGGCAAATATACTTGGCTGTCTTGATGTAGCAACAACTGGAAAGTATTATTTTAATGGTGTTGATGTATTTAAGCTGACGCGAACACAAAGAGCATTATTGCGACGGCATTATATGGGATTTATTTTTCAAGGATTTAATCTTTTGTCTAGGACTTCTGCACTTGAAAATGTGGAGCTACCGCTTATATATCGCGGTATGCATAAAAAAGAGAGACAAAAGATTGCGCTAGAAGCACTTGATATGGTAGGGCTTGCAGATTGGTCACACCATAGTAGTGGAGAACTTAGTGGTGGGCAATGTCAGCGTGTAGCAATCGCACGTGCAATTGTTATGAAACCTTTGTTTCTTCTTGCTGATGAGCCAACAGGAAATCTTGATACAAAAAGAAGCAAAGAAGTTATGGAGATTCTAACAAGACTTAATTATGATATGAATATTACAATACTTATGGTAACCCACGAGCCCGACATGGCACAATATGCACATAGAGCAATCCATTTTTTAGATGGAAATATTCATAGTGAAGAGGTTTTTAGATAGCCTCTTTAATAAGTATGCCTGATAGCTTTGAAATATCTACATTATATTTTTCTTGATATGATATTTTTATGTATTGATTCTGTGTGTGGTATTAAATATGTGATTGGATAGGGTAATATGTGCTGTTTGATTGCAACAAGGCAGGTATGCAGATACCTTCTTGTGTGGATTATTTGCTCACATGTGTTCAAGAAAAAACTCATGTAGGTATATACTTCTACACTATTGTTTTGCTTTTTTACACAATGTTTAATCTATTATATTGCAGAGTGCAACAAAGTAATATATTGGCACTCATGTATTATGATTAAGCCATTAAACTTAATATGTAGAAACTATGTTTCTTAATAGTAAGAATGAATATACATTAACTTAAAAATCCATGTTTATACTAAACCAATAGCGTCTGCCCTCAGCAATGTAGTTATATAGGTTTGCAATTTGAGGTGTGGTCATGTTAGTCTCCCAGCCATATTGTCTATATTCTGCAAAGTTTTTATCCAAAAGATTATAAACAGCAAAATTTAATTTGAAGTGTTCATTTATCCTATAAGTCGTTCCTAAATGTAATAACATAAAAGGTTTGTAATATTCGCCTAGTATTGCCTTTTCTTGTGCAGTCACTTCTCCTTTAAAGCGATTACCTTGCACTTCACTTCGTAAATAAATATGAAAATCTTCCCATGTATAGCCAAGCTTCGCGTTAAATCTATGATCTAGTGTATCTGTGAGTGGTGAACCTTTTAGATCTCCTGTGAGTTGTTCGCTATCAGTAAATGTGTAATTTACATCAAAACTTATCCCATAAATTGGCTTAATCCCAGCATAAACTTCTACGCCTTGTATATATGACTTATCCACGTTCATAGCACGACTACAACCTCGACTAAAATTTCCACCACATAGACTTGGATTAGGTGTTGTTGATACGGTTTCTAGGCTTATTTTATCCCAAAAGAGGCTATAAAAGTAGGTTACTCCAGATTCAAAATAGTCGTTATCAGTAAGAGCGGTTACCTCAACATTTAAGCTTGTTTCAGGTTTTAGGTTAGGGTTACCTAAAAATGCTAACCTTCCTTGTGATCCAAATCCATAATATCCATCAACGAGCTGATTAAGATAAGGTGCCTTGTAACCTGCACTTACACCACCTTTAAGTGTGAGCCAATCAGGAATTGCCTCATATACTATATAGGCTTTGGGGGAGGTGTTAAAGCCAAATTTTGAGTTCCAGTTTTCTCTCACACCTAGAGTCAAACGAAACCCCTCAAATGCTTCCCATTCATTTTCTGCAAAAAGTGCAAATGTGTGCTGTGAAAATTGACTTGGGTTTGCTACCATATCCTGCATCCACGAAAACCAATATTGACCACCAATACTCAAATAATTCTCATAAGGTAGATCAAGAAAGCTTTTTGTTTCTAATATAACATCTTTCCCAGCAATCTCTCGTGGATGGTTTGGGTTTGTATTTGTCATACGTCCATCATTCCAGCTTTGATTAAATTGTATTGAGTTGTCCATACTCCATGATCCATATGTGCCTTTGTGTGATAATAGAGTGTTGTTTCGCCTTACTATATACTCAGGTGCTGTGCTTGTGTGTTCTCCTAGCTGTTGTTTTCTGTTATCATACCATTGATTTGCATAGCTACTATCTAGATAGATATGATTATTATCATTGAGGTTATATAGGATTCTACCTCCAATATCATATATGTGTGCCATTGTTGGATTCCCAATGAAACCAGCACTATCAGTAACCACACTGCCAACACCAGGAGCACCATTCCCACCACCAGGTTGCGTAATGGTGTATTGATATTTGACATCAGATGGTTCTCTAAAGTAATAACGTGAGCGTAGTTGTATACCAAGTTTATCTTTAATAATTGGTGCAACACCAAAGAGATTTAACATGTAACCAGAGCCATATTGTCTATCTTCATTTTGTGTTGTTTCCAATCCTATGTTCACAGCATATTTATCAAAACTCTTTTTTGTAATAATATTAATTACACCTCCTATCGCATCACTTCCATATAGTGTGCTCATAGGACCACGAATGACTTCAATCCTTTCAATTGCACTTAAAGGTGGCATAAAACTTGTGTCTGCTTGAGCCCAACCATTGTTGTTTGTGTTGATATCTCCTGAGACATTTGTCCGTTTGCCATCGATGAGAATTAGCGTGTAGTTTGATGGCATTCCACGGATAGAAATCTTTAATCCGCCTGTTTTTCCAAGCTCTGTATTGACATCTACACCAGGAATACCTGCTAAAGCTTCTGCTAAATCCCTATGAGGTTTATTTTCTAACTCTTCTCGACTAATAACAGTAATAGAAGCAGGAGCATCTTTTAGCAGCTGTTCTGTACCTCTTGCAGTTGTTACGACTTGTTGTATTTTCTTTATTTGTGCGTTATTATCTGATTGACTATCTTCATTTTTCGCATCTGCAAACATAAAACTTGATAGTATTAAAGAGATCAAGGAAAAGCGTGAGACATGCTTTGAAGTGCGACAATTTGAGCTATATCCTAACATTTAATATCCTTTTATTTAAAATTTATTTAGAATATTATTGTAGCACAATAATATTAAAATTAATAATAAATCGTATTATTTAACTTAAAAATATACAATAACTATTATTAAAATATAATATAGTTATATAGCAGCTTGTCAATATTATTGATTTGAGATGTTTTGTTAGAAAAAATAAACATAGAATCTAAAGCAATATAAGGAAATATATCGCATTATATATACACTCTCATAGACATGCTATAATAAAAATAAAAATGGATTTTGTATGGTAACGCGTATTTTGATAGATAAATCACCTGCATTTTCACATATTGAGCTTGACTTATATAAAGGTTTTAATGTGATAAGTGGGATTAGTGGTAGTGGGAAGTCTGTATTCTTGCATGCAATGCTTAGTGCGTTTGGTCTAAAGGAATCTCATGCTGCATTGGTTGAGGTAAGTCTTACATTGCAATTAAAAGAACTTGGTATTTGTTTGGAAGATTTTGGGATAGCAGAGGAGTTTGACGATGAGATTATTATCTCTGTTCTAAAAAAACAGAATGCACGATATTTCATTAATAATCAAGCAATCTCAAAAAAGAAACTCAGCGAGATTGCAAATCATTTTATAAAATACATTAGTATTAAAGATGGCAATGAGTTGGAAAATGAATATATGATTCATATCTTAAACTCTCTTTTGATACAGCAAGATTCTAAATTTAGTGAGATTCTACAAGATTATAGTAAAACTTTTATTGAGCATAAACAATGTAAAATAAAACTGCAAGAAATAGAAGAGATGCAAAGAAATATAGAGAGTCTGAAAGATTTTGCACAATTTGAGATTGATAAAATTACAAAGGTGCAACCACAAGTTGGCGAATATGAAAGACTTATGCATGATAAAAAGCTGCTAAGTAAGAGAGAAAAAGTTATGGAAACTTGCGATAAGGCATTACAAGAGCTTGATAATTTAGATTCTGTGCATAAAGCTCTTGAGCTACTTGGTATTGATAATACGACTTTTCTCTCAAGTATAATGGAGGCAAGAGGACATATAGAAAATGGATTGCATGAATTTAATAGTCTTGACATGGATATAGAATCTCTGCTTGAACGTATTAGTATGTTGGCAGATATCATTCGAAAATATGGCAGCGAAGAAGAAGCATTAAAACATCTTGCTATGCAACAACAAAAGCTACAAGAATATGAAAGTGTTGAGTTTGACAAAACAAAACTTGAGGCACAATTTACACAACTTACACAAAGATTGGAATCTCTTGCAAATATATTGCATGAAAAACGAAAAGAATGTTTGCCAAAGTTTGTGGAAAAAATCAATTATTATGCAAAGGAATTAAAATTAGAATCTGTTGGAATAGATCAGATTCAAACAGAGTGTTATCAACATGGTATAGATACACTACAAATTCATCTTGCTTCAAAGCAAAAAAGCGTGTTGTCATCAGGAGAATATAATCGTATGCGACTTGCTATGCTCTGTGTAGCAGCAGATTGCAATACTTGCAATGGAGGGGTATTGATACTTGATGAGATTGATGCAAATTTAAGTGGTGAAGAAAGTGAAGGTGTCGCTAAACTTTTACAATTTTTATCAAAACATTATCAAGTGTTTGCTATTTCCCATCAGCCATTTATGCCTCTTTTATGTGATAAGCACTATCTTGTAAGTAAAGATTCTGAAAATACAAGCGTGATAAAACCTTTAAATAAAAAAGAGCGTATAAAAGAGGTAGCACGTATGATAAGTGGTTCAAAGCTAGATCAACATGCTCTAAGCTATGCAGAAAAACTTTTAAAGCAACAACAAGAGGGGTAGATGCTAAAATCTAATTTCTTCTTAAATTCCAATTCATTTGATGAAAATGTAATTATTATTTGAAATTATTATATATTATAATAGCAGCTTTATAATAAGGAAGAATTTATGAATACAAATAATACACAACATAATGTAATTGATTCAAGTAATAATATTATACATAAAGAATTTCCATCACTCTGGGAACAGATTAAAGAAGATTTCACTACACCTCAATTAAAAGATCCAGCTTTTAATCATTTCTTAGAACTTTTTTTAAACTATCCTGGGTTAATTGCGATCGTGCATTATAGAATCGCACATAGATTTTATAGAAAGGGCTTTAAGCTTTTGGCACGTTTGATTATGGGGTGGACACAATTTATCACAAACATTGATATTCATCCAGCAGCCTATATTGGCAGAAGAGTATTTATTGATCATGGTATTGGCGTAGTGATTGGAGAAACTACACAAATTGGCAATGATGTGACAATTTATCAAGGGGTGAGTTTGGGCGGGGTGAGTTTGGAACGCACAAAAAGACACCCCACAATCTTACATAATGCAATTATTGGTGCTGGAGCAAAAGTGCTTGGTGATATTGTGATTGGCGAACATGCAAAGATTGGATCAAACTCTGTTGTCATCAAAGATGTGCCAGATCAAAGTACTGCAGTTGGTATCCCTGCTAGAGTTATAAATAAGGAAGATAAACAAGAAAAGAATGAAAAGCCAACAAGGACAAAGCTACCAGATGTTGATCAAAGTATGTTTGAGTATATGTTGTGCAGAATTAAGATTTTAGAAGATATTTTAACAAATATGCCAGATGATAATACAAAATGCAAAGACTTTTTACGTAAAAGAAGTGATGAATTAAGCACCAAGGAAAAAGAACTTGGAAAAGCATATGAAGAATTTTTGCAAGCATTACATAAGAGAGATAAAACAAATTCTTAGTTCAGGGATTACTAATAGCTTTTATTTAGATGTATTTACCAAAGCAATACAAGTAGCATTTAAGTCTAAGTGAGGCAATATAAATAACAGGGTGAGAAGCTCTTGTGCATTTTGTATCAAAACATATAAAATATTTTACAAGAGTAGAAGCTCCTAATACGTCTTTGAATAAACTTTTATGCAAGGTTTATTAGAAGTATTAAACATATTGAAAGCAGCTTATGATCTAAACCTCTGTAAGTGTAGCTTTGTAAAGTGCATAAGACATGACGATTAATTCAGTCTTACTCATTTTGTAGCAAGTATGAATATATAATCTTTTCTCTCATAATGGTGTGTGATAGTTAGATTTTCCATGCTCATTAATTTTTATTTCTCTCCTATTTTGAATGCTATATATCATTTTCCATACATCTTTTTATAAATCATGAATTCGTGAGATATAAATAGGAATGAAAATTGCTAACACTTTGCGTATTTAAGGATATTGCACAACAAAGGATAGAAGATGGCAATCGATTTAGGTGAAGTAACAGGCTTAACAGCCGCAAGAGAGAAGAAAAAAGAAAGCACACAGATTGCAAATGGATTAGATAAAGATGCTTTTATGAAACTCTTTTTGGAGCAATTAAAAAATCAAGATCCAACCTCTCCAATGGAAACTGATAAAATTATCACGCAAACAGCACAGCTTACACAAGTGGAAATGCAAGAAGAAAACAAAAAGACTATGAAAGAAGTTGCTCAAGCTATGAAAGCTTCACAGGAGACAAACAAAGCTTTGCAAGACTTCCAAAAAGACATGAAGAAATCACTTGAAATGCTTAATATGGGTATGGAAGAAAATACTCATGCTACAACACAAGGAGCAAAAGCAAATACACTTAATGCAGTTTCTATGATAGGAAAAATTGCAGAGACAGATATTATGGGTTTAAATGTTTCAGGAAGCGGTGAGAATCATTTTAGCTTATATTTTGATAATAAAATTGATGCTGCTCAAGGTAGCCCAGTGATTGAAATCTTGAGTCCAAATAATGAGATTGTCCGCACCATATCTTTAGTGAATAAAAATGGGCAACAAGGTTATATTGACTTTAGTTGGGATGGCAAAGATTCTAAAGGCAATATTGTAGAGCCTGGAAGCTATCAGGTAAAAGCACACTATAATCTAAATCCAGAGACAAAACAATACGATGAAACTCGTATAGGAAGGGGTGAGGTGCAAAGTATTATTTATGATAAGGGCACTCCTCTCATGCGATTGGGTGATAATATTGTGCCTGTACAAAATGCTTTGGAGTTTTATCCAAAAGGTGATAGTGCAACGCACAAAACAATTGAATCTATAAAGGCAGATGCAAGTAAAGCAAGAAAAGCGTATGAAGATGATTTAAGCACGGAATCTTTAAGTCAAAAATACGAAAAGATTATCAATGATAGAGAAGCTAAACTTGCTGCTGAAGCGGAGGCAAACAAAGATGAAGAGACTTTGCAAGCTGAGGCAGAGGAAGCTAAGAGAATTGCAAAAGCAAAAGAGATGAAGAAGTATGAAAAAATGCTTGATGCGGCAGATAAAGGCAGACAGCTAGACAAAGAAGAATTGGATAAACTTTCTATCAAACCAGAATCTAAGACAACAGAATCTATGCCAAAGATTAATAAGGAATCAACACAACAAATTGCACAAAAAGCGGGTGGTACGCATAGCATAAGTAATGCAAACCCAACGCATGATAATAATCCACTAGCCTCTATGCTGCAACAGACAGCACAAAACAATCAGATGCAAAATACACCCAAAAACAACCAATCGCATATGACAAGTGAGAGGCAAATAGAAACAATGAATAATCCGTTTGCCAATATGTCACAACAACACGGCGGTATGCAAAATGATGGTTTGGTGGGAAATAACGCCATGGGTAATAATATGGGCAATACATCTATACCACAATATGCTAATCCGCTTGACACTCAAATTAAAGAACCAAGCTTTGTAACACAAGGATAACATGTATTGAAGATAATATGCAACACCTCCTCTCTCTTAAAAACCAGTATAAGCGATAGGGTTTCATATAGTAAATATTTAAACCCTTACTATTTATAAAATTTTATGTAATAATAAACTCAATACTTGCAATACCATATCGCATCAAGCAAGAGATATTTTGTATGAATTATCACTCTTTGGCTCTAATGAATCTACTTATGATAATCTAAGCGTTGATGAGTATAAAAAGCTTTGATAAATGCTGTTATAATAATACCGATAGTAAAAGTACTTAGGCTAAAGAGATAGTAGAAAAATAGGCAATCTTATTAGCAAAGATAGAGGCAAAAAGATGTAAGGATAGCAACACCTACATCAAAGTCTTTGGGTAGAGAGGAGATTTTTGAGATAATGGATGGGTTGCTGACTGCTAAAGAGTTGGGATATGGAAGAAGTAGTAAAACCCGATTTGTTGAATCCGAAAAAGAATTAGACGAATTATGGGCAAGATTACCCAAGAATGCCACAAAAATAGAGGAAAGAGCGATTCCTATAACCAAGAAAAAGATAGGACAAACCACGCAAGAGACGCTAATAAGGCATCAACTAGACGATAAAACACAAATCGTATATAGGGCAGGCTCTAAGAGTGGTGGTAAGGCTATTGATATACATATACCCTCACAGAAAAATATGTATAGAATCCATATTAAAGGAGGATTGCAGTGAGAAGTAAATTTGTAACTTACAATAAAGAAAAGAATTGGTTGCGTTTTTTTTATAACAATGATGAATGGTTTAAAAAATTTGCTATAAATTTGGGATATGATAAATATGATTATGACCAAATCGATTTGCTTGTGTTTTTGCAGATTCCAACTACCACAAAGGTAGATATTTTAGAATTATTTGAATTTTTGGCATTATCTATGTTTTGGGCTTCAAGGATTGAGGGCGATGAGATAGTGATATGGACACATTTAAAACTTGATAATCTTAATAAAAATGCTTCCCCAAACACCCCAAATCCTACTTATATCAGCGAATACATTAATGTTATAGGACAATTATTCTTAGCAGGTTATATCGACTTTGGCTCATATTGTGATAATGATGACTACGATAAAATAGACTATCCCACTAATTTATCTTATTATAAAGAGGATAAGTATCAAGCTTGGGTACATTTTAGGGATAATTTCTTTTATACAGGTGCATATAATAAAGGGGGCGAAGACGATATTTTAATCTATAATGGCAAAGAGTATAGCGAACAAGATTGTCCTACTTATTTTAACACAGAAACAAATAATAGGACATATTGCGGTTACAGCACAATGTATAGTGATACCTCTTGGGACACTCCAAAATATTGGAGTCAATATAATATTTGGGTAGCAAGAACCCCTAAAGGAGATGAATACTTTGAAAAAGTCTTAGCCCCAAGATTCTACGAAAAATACAAAGATTTAGAAGTAGAGATAGATGATAATGGAAATATTATAAGATGGATTGGGAAGATAAATAGATGAGTGGTAATTCTCTAAAAATAAAAAAGTATTTATGACTAAAGACAACAAGCAAATAAGAGAAATTTGGGACGATATTACAGAGGGAGCGGAGATATTAGAAGAAAAACTTGATAAAAAAGGAGGAACTATGATAAAAAGACGAAGACTTAGTGATGGCACAATAATTCAGTTCAGGAAGAAGTCTAATTCTGGTGGTTCCACCATAGA
The DNA here is from genome assembly GCF_000765905.2 of Helicobacter trogontum. Classification (GTDB taxonomy): domain Bacteria; phylum Campylobacterota; class Campylobacteria; order Campylobacterales; family Helicobacteraceae; genus Helicobacter_A; species Helicobacter_A trogontum. The sequence continues at coordinate 110,255 of NZ_JRPL02000007.1, forward strand.
AATAGATAGTAAAATAAAAATCCACAGCATAAAGGACAAAAAATGAGATATAAAATACTCACACATACACAAAGTTATCTATTTTTGGAACTCCCTGACGAAATTTGTAAGCTAATGAAAAATCATCAAAAAACACCCTATGATTTAGAGTTTGAATTATTTTTGCAGATTCCAAACCTGACTAAAGTAGATATTTTGGAGTATTTTGAAGAGAGTATTTTGGATTTAGCAACAGGATACTCTGGTAATGGTATAGAACTAGATTCTTTGTTTTTGTAGAAATCCCAATTATGAAGTAGGTATCACACTCTATATTTATTCTCCAATGCAATACAAAGAAGAAGGGCTTATTGATGTGAATGGAGAAATAATTGCTCTTATAATGGGAACAAAAGTAAAAGCTGCATATTAATTTGCTTACGATAGTATTAATAGCATTGTAAAGTTAGGAAGAGATAATACAAAAAATAGATGCATACCCATTACAGACACTCTCTAATCAAGCTGCAAGAAGGTGGTATAATGATAAATTAAAGACAATAGAAAACCCATTTCGTAACATACAAGATTTAAGACAACAAGCAGAGAAATTGTATGCATTGAGAAATACTATTAAACAACAAGCGAGGGAACTTATGCAGGATAGGATTATGGCTTGCATACTACACATTAACCCATACGCTAAGAATAAAGCCTTTTGAATTTTATATTAAAAATATCCCAAAGAAAGTGAGGATCTTGATGAAGTATATAGAAAAATTATTGATAGCTCTAAAAGGACTAATGAAGTGGTTAATAGAAAATATATCAAATGAGATAGAAAATGCCTTAAATGAAGATAATATGGGACAAAACAAACAAAAGCAAGAAAATTACAAGAATAGTGAAAGCTTGCACCCTAACGATTTAGTAACGGAGAAAAAACAACGAAATCAGATAATCCTATATGGTATGACAAAGAATATAACGAAGACGAAAAAGGGAATATGCGTTGGGAGTTTGAAATATGGAATTTTGGTTATTCAGATGCTTTTGATTACTGCAAGGATATATGGTTGGCTTTTGGGTATAATATCGTCCTATTGGAATATAAAGATATGATAGAAACAATGGCTTGGGTGTTCAGTATCAATGACTTAACATGCATATGGTATTATAATGATTATCCCCCATATCATTACATCTTGCCTTGTAAAGAGACAGAAGAGAATCTTAATAAACTTGAGAACTATATCAAAGTCATTGTTAATGAGCTAAACAAATGTGTGAAAAATAATGAGATTAAACCATTAATGTAATACACAGGTTGAGGAATAAAACCAAAATGATACGACAAATAGTGCAATATATTATCAAACCATTCAAACCTAAAAAAGGAGAATTAATACAGACAGAAAAAAGAAAGGTTACTTATTGGGGCGGTTATTGGGATTCAGAAAAGCGTTTCGAATTTCGTTTAGAGAATTTTTCTTGTAAAGAAGAAGTTTGTCCTTTTTATATAAAAGCACTAGCACAATACAAGCAATACAATGTAGTATTAAATGAAAATTATCTTTTTGGTCCTGATGTGAGCATTTGGGATTTTACTATCAATGATTTATCTTGTTTTTGGATATGGGAAACTGATGCTTGGAGAAGCAGGATAAAAGTTAATGGTAATCCAAGCAGTCTTAAAAGAGAAACCCTAGAAAAAATTATGCAAGACTTATGCGATATTCTTAATGCCTTAATAGAAAATGAGGAACTAATACCTGATACTACCCGTTAACAAATATGATCTAAATAAAACAAAACTACAAAAAAGATATACACTATTATGAACTCCCAAGTAACACTTGCAAGGGAGGTATAATGGAATTTAATATGAAAGAATATTTACAACAAGCTCCAAGCCCAAAAGAATGCATAAGTAATTCAATCAACAACCACGTAAATAAGCCAAACAAACATTTCACAAGAGAGAGTGTCGCTAAGCCAAATTTTCAAACTCAAACCTCATAATACATAACAATATAAGCAATAATACGCAAACAATTCAACCAAACTTTCAAGATAATCCTCCCAGCTATTCCCAAACAACTCTAATACCCTACACAATGAGATTATACTTTAATTATCTTTGCGCATTAATAAGTATCAGCCTATAGCACTCTTACGACATTACAGATTCTATAATCAATAGGTGTATCACTAATAGTAATTAAAAGTATGGCTAACCAAACCAATCATTCTCACCAAGCCAGATTGCAAACCCTCTTTATCCCTTAGATTCAATGGTAAAGAATTACAGATAGTAGAATGGGGAGAAGTGAAAAGAGAGAAAAGCTT
>NZ_JRPL02000080.1 GCF_000765905.2 Helicobacter trogontum
GCACTCGATAACGCAAATATGAAAGAGTTATATGAAATCATTTCCATAAAAACACCCATCTACATATTGCCTTAACAACAAAACTAGCAATATATTTGTCAAATCACTTCTAACTCCCCCAAACTTATTTGCATAATAACCCTGCTTTTTGTTTCATTTAATAGTTTTAATAATTTTTGTGATAGTGTATAGCATATTAAAAACTTAGAGAAAGGACTACAATGAGGTTTTACAATAATCTATCACTTAAATTAAAATTCTTAAGCCTTATTATTGGCTTTTTTGTGGCATTTGTCATTTTTTCAACACTAACAATAATGGGCGAAGAAAAATCTCTCAAACACACGCAGGCTACCATTAGAACAATGCTGCAAAAAAATGTTGAGGCAAAAATCAAACTTGGTGTGGATTCGATGGCATCTTCACTTGGTGAACTTGTCAAAGGACTAGATGAAAAGGAGCAGATTGCAATCATCGCAAAAGCCATTGATAAATTTAACTTTGAGGATGATAAATCAGGGTATTACTTTGCCTATCAGAAAGGAGTAGGTGTTGCTCATCCAAACAGAAAAGATGTTATTGGCACATCTTTATGGGATTCTAAGGATTCCAATGGTGTATACTATATACGTGAACTTTTTGAGAGTGCGAAGAATAAGCTAGGCGGTTTTGTAAGTTATGTATTTTCCAGGCCACTACCGCAAGGTGGATTCGTTGATACACAAAAGGTAGCCTATGCACAACTTATCCCAAACACACAAGATATTTGGATTGCAACGGGTGTGTATATTGATGTGTTGGATACTTATACACAACAAGCTTCAGATGCTATTTTAAATGAAATTTCACAAACACTTTATCATAACATAGCCATTTCCATGGTAGCATTTCTGCTCATTTTCTTTCCATTAATGTGGTTATTTTATAGCACACATTTACGTGGGATTTTAAATCTGCAACACAGTGTATTACATTTTTTTGCCTACCTCAATCATGAAACTAAAGAAATGGATTTCCCCCCCCCCATTGGATTCTAAAGATGAGATTGAGCGTATGGCAATAACAATTCATGAAAATGTCAAACGCACACAAGAGGGGTTGAAAAAAGATTCCATACTTGTGCGTGATGTGCTTAATCTTGTAGCAGAGGCAAAAGAGGGGAGGTTTGGCTCCATCATAGAAGATGTAAGTCTTAATCCACAGATAAATGAATTAAGAGATGCAATCAATGAAATGTCGCATACACTTTTCTTGCTTGTAGGCGATGATCTTGCTGAAGTAAAAAAGGTATTTGAATCATTTGAACGCAATGATTTCACACCAAGAATTAGTAATGCACAAGGAATTGAAGCAGGATTAAATCGACTTGGAGATTCTATTGTATCAATGTTGCAAGTATCAGCACAATATGCAAATGAACTAGATTTAAAATCAAAAGAACTTGAAGAATCTGTCCATACGCTATCACAAGGTGCCACAACACAAGCAAGCTCACTGCAACAAACTGCAGCATCAATTGAAGAGATTACAAGCTCAATGCAAAATGTAAGTGGCAGAACAAGTGAAGTTATCACACAA
>NZ_JRPL02000081.1 GCF_000765905.2 Helicobacter trogontum
GTAGAAGTAACTACGCAAACTTCCAATCCTACTATAATAAACACAATCCTAATGACACCAAAGACTTCCTAAACAATGAGGAACATAGAAAAGCATTGCTTGATAATGGCAAGATAGCTTTGCTTAGTGCAGTGTGGTTTTGGAATGATAAAAAATGCTCTGCTGATGCTAAAAACTATCCAGAAATCTCAATATTTAGAGGAAAGCATCTCTATGAAATAGCCAATGATGAGACAAATGGCAATGTAGCAACCACAAGAAAAGCGGGCAAAAAAGAAATACATACCATAAAAAGCGTTTTAGCCATTGGTGTTTCAGTCAATGGCGGTACAAATGGCTTAGATAAGAGAACCAAGCAGCATGCAAGAATTAAATCTCAAAATATCTTTAAGGATTTTTAACGATGATAAATAGTGTAAAAATACTTTTCAATACTCTTATATTTTTCAGCATTTCACTCTATGCTGCAAGCTCTTTACGCACAGATAGAGTCATCTTTGAAAGAATAGCCCCTTTAGAGAAAATTGAAAAAATACAACAATTATTTTTTGAGAGATGTAGGGACTATATAGAATATGAGGATTTTTCAAGTTGTGTAAAACCTAGCTTTGATTGTACTAAAGCAAAGAAAGATACAGAATTATTTATATGTCAATCTAATACCCTTGCTAAAGTGGATAATTTTTTTACTAGCTATTATAATCTTGTAATAAAAAATCTTCCAGAAAATGAAAAACCAAAGGTTAGAAATATAGCAAGAAAAATGATGAAAGAAAGAGATAAATGTGATTTGGAGCTACCATATCTAGCAAAGGATAACGACCCTGCTACTTTCCCTGGTCAAGTCTTGTTTCGAATAGAAAATGATTATTCGGCGTATGAGGATTTTATAGTTTGGGCTTATCGTGTTGGGATACAAGATTTAACAGAATATCTTTTGAAAAATAACCCAAAGCTTTTTGCAAAGATATTTTACAAACACACAGGGGAATATAAAGATATTTTACAAAAATATGATGCTCTTTGGGATGGTTTATTTTATCTCTACTACGATAACCTAATAGACAAAACAGGCAAATTGATTGTCAAGGTGCATTCTAAGTGATGAGAAATATATCTTCTATTACTACACACTTCTTCTCAATCCCTTGCAAATATGAATCTCAGTAAGATACTACACTCTGTCGCACCATTCCTTAGAGTAGCCTACCCTATTGCAAGCAACTCTTCTGGTTTTTATCATACTCCAAGAATTGGAGATGAAGTCATAATCTCTTTCTTAGATAATGATATAGATAAGCCATTTATATCTGGAAGTTTATATAATACAACTAATCCTAGCCTAATACATAATCCCCTAGATTCCCATAAGACTTCTTTATCAAGCAGAACAATAAACTTAACAAATATAAGAAACTCATCAGATTCACTAAACCAAGCAGATTCATCACAAACAGAGCATTCAAACACAGCAAACACCATTGAACAAGGTTATAATGAACTTACCCTATCAAATATAAAAGATAATGAAGAAATCTATGTAAGAGCACAAAAAGACTATAATGAATATA
>NZ_JRPL02000082.1 GCF_000765905.2 Helicobacter trogontum
TAAGTAATCTGTTCTAATCTTTAGAGATTCTTCTATATCTTTGATATAGAGATAATAGCTTCCTTTAGGTAAAGAAGTATCTTGTTTTATGGATTCTAAAATATCTTGTTCTTTTAGATGATTAGATTTATAATACCTTTCTGTATCTATAATACCAAGAGTAAGAGAATATGATGAAAATAATTTAGGTATATCTTGTGCATCTATGACATCATATTCTTTGGAATGGATTCTATAATATGTTGCATGTAGGGTTACCAATCTACACTCCATTGATGTATAACCTCAATATAATCTTTTGCTTGTGTATAAATCGTGACACTGCCACTATCATACCCCATATTAATAACCCAAAATCTCCCCATATTATCCCAAATATAATAGATTCCTACTTCATCATCTTTATTGCTTTCTTCCTCTCCATAGTCATACATATTGACATTTTTTGGCAGTTTTTGCTCTTTTGCCTCAAATATCTTGTATGCTTCTTCTATCCTTGTGGCTTTGATAAAATATTTTCTTATCCCTACTTCTTCACCATTTACCTTACCACAAGGAATTTCATAGCCTTTAGCTGGATACCTACATAAATCTATAAAAGCTAGTTTCTTATCAGAATCTAGTGAAAGTTTTGATGTATCATAAGGCACTAAAAAGACTTGATCAAAAAATTTTACCCTTTGTTCTATCATCTCATTTGCTTTATCTTGACTTAGATTCACAACTCCTGCGTAAACATTTCCCAAACACAATAGAAATAATATAATCCGCTTCATTGGCTTACTCCCACTTTTTTGTTATTCTTGCGTTTTTATCTTGCAATTAGAGACTAATCATTAAAATAAAAATTTCTTACCTCAATGCGTGTCTGTGTAGAATCTACCTGTCTAAAGCTATAATATACCACACCATTTTCATAGCCTATGCTTAAGACCATAAATTTAGGATTGACAAATTCATAGACAATATTGATTGTATCATTATATAGCTCAAGATTATTGTATTCATATTGTAGATTTTGTGTAGGTAAGCTTTCCTTAAAAGCCTTTTTATCAGGGTGATTAGCAATGAATTCTTTATACGCATTCTCCAAATTAGCCTCTATGACATATTCTTTAAGTATCTTGTCTGCACAAGTAGAAATGCTACTATCCTTAACAAAGCTGTGTCCATCAAGAATCTCTTTGCAAGGGATATTGTGATATTGCAACCCTAATTCTTTATCAGTCTTTAATACCACATTTTGTGCATTGAGAATATTTATAAACCCAAATACCAAGCCTATGTAAAATAAAAGTTTCATTTTTGCTCCTTATTGTACGATAAGTTTCTGCGTATTTGAGTTATGATAAATTCCTTTCACAAGTAGTATTACTACCTTTTATGATAGCAATGTTACCATCACCCATATCAGAAAAATACACATAATCACATTGAGTTTTCATATCAAAACCATAGTATATTTCCAAATATGTATTATTCCTCCATATATAGTTGATGCAAGAGTTATCGTCCATGTC
>NZ_JRPL02000083.1 GCF_000765905.2 Helicobacter trogontum
GGCTAAAAGTAGCCTATATCCCAAAAGAGGCAAACGATACAAGCAAGGCAATCTATGGTGTAATACACGAAAGCCAAGTAAGTTTTGATTGTGAGGAGTAAATGAGTTACTACCTACTCCCAAATGATATTTATAAGGGAAATATAATAACATTTAATCCTAAAGAATATTTACAACAAGCTCACAGCAATACACTATCAAATCAACCAAACTCTAAAGATAATCCTCTCAACTACTCCCAACAACTCCAATATCTTACACAAGGAGATTATACTTTAGTTATCTTTGCCTATAAACAAACACCCACTCATACCAAAGCAGACTACAACCCTCCCCTATCGCTTAGATTCAATGGCAAAGAATTACAGATAGTAGAATGGGGAGAGGTGAAAAGAGAGAAAAGCTTTGGACTTCATCCCTTAAGCCTCAATAATCCAGAAAGGCAATTTACTGAATCTAAAAAGTATTTTATACAAATAGACAATATATCCCCTATCCCATTATCTCAAAAAATATATTATCTAGATATATATGATGAAAACAACAATAAAGTAGGAACTATTACAAACAACAATACACAAAATATAATCAATACAGAACTTTTAATATATGATATATTCTGTGATTTTGCAAATATATTGCTAGAATATCAAGGAAAATATGCTGCAAATAGAATAAAACTAGAGGTGGAGTATGAAAGAAACAATCTTCGTTTAAGTGGTAAAGAATGGGTAAAAGAGTATAAAGAAAAAGGGGGACAAAGTAAGGGGAGTATGCTAAACGATTTAGAATATAATTTCAAAAAAAATGTAATTTCCCTTGTTAATGTCTTGAGAAATTCTGGTGCAAATGTTATTGTAACTTCTACTAGAAGATCCAAGAAAAGGGCTATGCTTATGCACTATGTTTGGCGTATAAGTATTTCAAAAAATATGACTCCCTAACAAGCCCAAACAGAAACACAAAAAGAAAATATCCCAATAAATTGGATACATACAGATTCTAGCGGTAATTATTCAGAGAAAATTTCAAGAGCAAAAATACTAGATATGGAAAATGCTTATAGAATAAAATAAAGTATCCCTACATCAAATCATATTTTAGGTAAAGCTATTGATGCGATGATATTTGGATAAAAAATATAAAAATTAAGGATAAAATAGGAAATAATGGTCCTAAACGCAGTGATCTTTATGATACTAGGGCAACTTATGGAGTCCATAAGTTGTTAAAAGATGACCCACATTGGTCATTTAATGGAAAATAAAGGAAAAGGCGATGCGTTATGTATTGATTATATTGTTTTGTTATAGTAGTTTATTTGCAAAAATAGAAATAAAAAACTTCACAGACACAAATATCACAAAAGCGTATGAAGAAATGAGATATAGTCTTTCTGAGACTTATTATCTGCCACAAAATATCACGCCTATGAAAAATGTTGCGCAAATGTTTGATAATGATGAAAGTGAAATTTATGGCTATG
>NZ_JRPL02000084.1 GCF_000765905.2 Helicobacter trogontum
AGTGGATTCTCTGCTACAATATTTAGAGATTTGGGCAAATGAGATAAAACTACAAATCTAAGAAAGTTTGAAATGACTTTTAATATATCATCGCCTTTCGTGGGACAGAATCTAAAAAGGAGATAGTATGAGAATGATATATGTGATAATTGGTATTGTGTTTGTAGCAGTATTATTGATTGCTTGTGCTTTCATTCCAGCTATGCCAGCAGATCCAGGATCAGCAAAAGTGTCGAATATGCTTGCTGATAAATATGGAGGACTTTATATTTTTAACAAAAAATTTTATTTTGAGATACTAGAGAAAGAGAAACAAAGAAAAGAATACAAAAAAAACACATCGACACGAAGGGATGAGATAGGTAAATTAAGAAGGGAATTATACAATCATATACTTTCATATGATAGTTATTTCTGGGGAGGTAAAGAAGGCTATAGGGAAGAAAGACAAAAAAGATTTACAGATAAAGAATGGCTTGCCTGGTCTAAACAAAGAAAAAAATATTTAAGTGCACAAATACAGACAGAAGAGTCTGATTTATACTATTATCCAATTATAAACTATATAAAAGAAATAGGAGGCTTAGATGCAGCACTTAAAGAAATGGATGTGATGCTTGATGGACTTCGCGCACAGGAAGAGACAGATTTTAAATTTATCTCTTTGCTTTATGAAAAAGCTCTTTTTAACTATGCAAAAGATGAAATTAAACGAAGATATCCAGACTATAAAGAAGTAGATGAAGCAATTCCACAAACTCTTTCTAATGGTTGTAGGTATTATATAAATAAAGGTTTTGTTTTTGAGAAAAAACCTGAATATGCATACTACGAAAATAAATTCAGAGAATATTTAGGAGCTGAAAATTATGATAACATACTAAAACCCTTCTTACAAATAGATGTTTATTATGAGTGCAATGGTAAAAAAATCCCTCTTGCTTTTCTTATGAGCTTACAATATATTATGGTAAAATACGGCCTATTTGGTGATGAAGGCAGGGGATTTAGTATAAAACAAGAATATTTTGTTTCAGCAGGGACAAGTAGATACAAAACAAGATTTTTTCTTATCGATGATAAATTTGTGAAATTTCATGAAATCAATGGTGAATATATAGAAAGCAAGGAGCCAGAAAATGACAAATAAACAACTCATTGAGCGAATGAAAGATATGGCTAATTGTGCTGATGCATCGTATGCGGAGTTGCATTGTATCCGTAAAAATTTCATAGTAAAACAATACTGGAATGAAAATAATGGGAAAAGGATATTTGTTGAAGAGTTTGGCGACAACCTAACAAAAAGTGATAAAATCATAGGTATATAAAAGATAATAATGACAATGTTTTGCACAAAAAAGACTCCAACACCACCTATGCTCGAGCTATTGAAGCA
>NZ_JRPL02000085.1 GCF_000765905.2 Helicobacter trogontum
AGCAACACAAAAAGAAAATATCCCAATAAATTGGATACATACAGATTCTAGCGGTAATTATTCAGAGAAAATTTCAAGAGAAAAAGCATTGGAGATGGTTAAGGCTTATGGTATAGCATATCCAGCTTCTTTGACTTCACATCACGTCATGGGAAATGCCATTGATATTACAATTACTTGGCAATCGTCTTTTACAATTAAAGATAAAACAGGAGAGATACACACCATTGATATTCCTAGAAATGGGGCAACAAATCCACAGTTAAGGGAAGTTGGCAAAACTTATGGAGTTAAAAGAACTTTAGAAAAAGACCCTCCACATTGGTCTTTAGAAGGAAATTAAATTGAGGAGAAGTTCATGATTTGTAAAAAAGTAGTGTATTTGTTTTTAACTTTGTTTCTTATAGTCTATAGTAGCGAAAATATGCAAGATGATAAAAATGCTAACCTACCAGATGATATAAAAAGCTTTATAGAATCTAGGGAAAAATTTATAAAATCCGAAAATGTGGATTCTATACAGACAATGAATGAACAAGAAAGAATACAATATAATCAAATGAAAAATTTAAAACGAAAAGAAATTGATAAAGAGTTTGTTGCTTTGCGTAGCAAATATAAAGAAAATGACTTAATATTAGATATTTTATCTCAATATGGTTGCTTACTAAATGATTGTAGTGCTACAAGCAAAGGTGATGATGGTTTTGTATTTTATAAAGGTGTAGATATTACTGAAGCTATCAATAATTCACTTATGGATAGAAACACTTTTACAAGTTATCCTTTTTTTAAAGAGATTCTTGAAACTTATCCAAATATTTTGGCAAAAAAAGAAAATTTTAGCCTAGATTTATCCCCTAGTGCTAAGTATAGAGATTATAAAAAAATAGATATTGTTTGGAGTAAAGATAAAACAAGTATTGATTTTATTCTTTATGATGAATATTTTAATCAAAATATATGCTCCCATACAGCAAGTTTTACAAGATTTAAGCAAGAAAAAGATGGAGTAAAAGCAAGCTATGGATATATTCAAATTCCTTATACGCAAGACAAAGAAGTTAATGACTTTATCAATAAAAGCTGTGAATGTATTCATATAGGTGGAGAAGAACCTTATGATGAGCAGCGTGCAAATGAACTTAGGGAAATGGCGCAAGGTTGCAATGATATTCCTACAATGCGTTCAATTTTGCAGACAAAATACAAAGGCGATATAAATCTTTCAAAGCTTCTACAAAGAGAGGCACAGAACTATAAAGAAGCATTTGATGAGTAATGCTTTGTTAAATATTTTTTTTACAAACTTTTGTTTTTGTATGTCTTTTATTGCTTATAATATTAAACTTTTTAAATCCTGCATTAAATCTCGCATAATTAATGAGATTAAA
>NZ_JRPL02000086.1 GCF_000765905.2 Helicobacter trogontum
TATTTGTGCAAACAAACTACCATAACAAATTAGCATAATTAACACAAACCGCATATATTCTCCTTTATTTTCTATTAAATGACTAATGTGGGTCATCTTTTAGCAACTTATAAACCCCATAGGTTGCTCCAATATCATGAAGTTCTTTGCATTTAGTCACACTATTTGCTATTAAGATATATTTTTCCTATTTTATTCATCTTAATGTTTTTGCCTCTTATACTCGATTTGGCAATACCGAGTTAATCATAATATATCTTATTTATATAGTTCTTTTATGTCTTAGTTGCTATATAAATGCAATGCTTTTAGGCACAAGGCGGCTAAATGTAATTTTCAGTTATGACTTCTATGCCATCTTTTGTTTTTTTATACGTTTTTTCATAAATCTCACTGAAAAATTGATATTTTAATTTTACTTCATTTTCATCCATTTTCTCTATGGTCAAACCATAAGCTTCTATACAATCCCCTAAACGACATTTATCAATACTGCGATCTACTTTTACTGAAACATCGTATGCTTTTTGCCCATTGAACAAATCGAGTTGCAACATAGCTTCATAAGCCATAGATTTACTAGGAGAATACGTTTTCTTTTCTTCTACCTCTCTTCTTATATCATAGAGTAATGCCTCTTTGAGATTTTTTGCATTTTTTATAAGACATTTTTCTATATTACACTCATAATCATCACCACAAGTCATACTTTTATTACATTTTATTTCTATATTGTTTGCAAAAGATTCTGCACAAAAGTAAAATGCAACACCAATAATTAACACTAACTTTTTCATTTTTGCTCTCCTTTATTTAAGATTGTTTAACAAGAAGCATTTTGCTCCACTATTTTTATTTGATTATTGCCTAAATCAAAGAAAGTAAAATATTGATTGGTGCAACCATCTGCAAACTCAATCTTTATGTGAAGCTTATGCTTATCGTGCCACACGAATGTAGCTACATTTTTAAACTCTACTCCATCAAGCACATACTCTATATATGTGTATGTGTAATTTGTGGTTGGTAGATTGTTAGGCAAAAGTTCTTTGTCATACTTTTCGTGTAATAACAAAAGATGATATGCTTGTTGTATATTCTTTGCTTTTATAACTATCATTGTTGGCATACCGCAGTTTTCTGTATCTGTTTTGCTAGGATCAATCTCATTTTTAAAATTACAATCTGTATAATGCCAATCCCAATTTTTCACATCATTCGCTATCATCACGCTTCCTAAACTTAGCGATAAAATACTAATAAATATACAACTTTTCATTCTTCATCCATTTCTTTAGGAAACTTTGGATTTGTGATATTAAAATAAGTATTGATTTCATCTTCTGGAGCTGAAATGTCCATAAGTTTATAAGGCTTTTTACCTTTTTGATA
>NZ_JRPL02000087.1 GCF_000765905.2 Helicobacter trogontum
TGAGTATTGTCTGGAAAATCTAAAATATCCTTTTCATTATCAAAAACCCAACCAAATTGTTTTCCTCTTTGAAACGCACTAAGCCTTGATTTTAATGAATTATTATCATTGGTATCTTCTGTAATATTTTCTAAAAGTAAAGAAATAGGATATTTTCTTTCCTCTTTTTCAAACTGATTCATAATAAAGAGAATGGCGTCATTAAGCTTTTTCTCCTCTTTTGTGTTAAGAATCTCACCTTTTCTTGTTACACAAAGCTTCATTAGTTCTTGCAAACCTCTTATGTTATTCTGCGTATTATCAACCATAAATGGATTAAATCCTGTTGGCACACCATTTTCAATACTAATATATCTCCCACCAGCACAAAGAATATTGCCTAATGCCCCCTTATCTTTATCAAGATAGACGAGACTGAATTTTCTTTTTTCTTTTGGAGTATTTACACTAAAAGTTTTTTCATTAGCGTATTTCATCATCTGATTCACTAAAAAGTTCATAAACACTGTTTTACCGCCACCACTTTGCCCTTGCCGCTTACCTCCCATGTTGCAAGTAACATACAATCTTTTGTAATAACTACACCATCGGCAATAAGTGAGCTATAGGGGATAAATTTTTCTAAGGCAGGATTGGTATGTAATTCAAATAATGAGAGTTTAGGAAAATTGTGATTTTTAGGCATTTTTGTATATTTCATTGCACTAAATGTTTTTGTTTTATAGAATCTTCTTACAAGAGGATGAGTAAAGATCTGTATTTTTAGAAAATACAAGCGAAAGATAAAATCATCTTTCTTTGCCATCATTTTTAGAATAAAGACTGCGGGTAAAATAAATATGCAAAGCAATATTTGATGCACTATTACAGATAACACAAATATTCCGCCAACAACTAGAAAAAGAGGTGTTATTGGCACACCAAAAAGCATAGCAGGACGAGTAAGACCTTTAAATAAAGGATGGAGCTGCATATCCTATTCACCAATCAAATTAACTAATAAAAAATGCACCAAGACTTGAAGCTGAAGCGATGATAATTGCACCAATGATAATTGGGATACATTCTCGTATTGTCTGACCACCAAAAAGTATCTTATAACCAACAATTAAAAATGCAATAGTTACAGTAATTGCAGCTAAACCATACAGAGCTGTATTAACATTATTAAGCAAGGTATTAGCTTTATCAAGCCCACCAAATGCAAAAGAAAAGTGAAAAAGACCGAAAATAAAAAAGCAAAATCCAATATTTTTGAATTTAAAGCTCATGATAACTCCTTATGACTGATGTTTAAACGATAAAAAAATCGTTC
>NZ_JRPL02000088.1 GCF_000765905.2 Helicobacter trogontum
TTTTTATATTTAGATTCACTAAATAACAATATATTATATGCATAATATATTGTTATTAACTATTCAATATCACTTTGTTGAATAAATAATATTCGTAGGATTAGTGCATGATTATTTCGATTGTAAATGAAAAAGGCGGGAGCGGTAAAACAACCCTAGCAGTTAATCTTGCTGCACGACTTGCAGAAGATGGAGATAATGTTTTATTGGTGGATGCAGATCCACAAAAATCTAGTGAAGTGTTTTCAGATATGAGAAGTCAAGCTAACTTAGAGCCACTTTTTTCTAGTGTTTCAAAAACTGGTATAAGTCTAGGCGATGAGATTAAGCGTATGCGTAGCCATTTTGATAGCATTATAGTGGATACAGGTGGAAGAGATTCTAAGGAAATGAGAAAGGCAATATTGGTATCAGACATTATTATTATCCCTACAATTCCATCACAATATGATGTCAATGTGTTAGATCATATGTTAGAACTTTATGCTGAAGTAAAGGATTTAAACCCTAAGCTACTCTCGCTTATTTTGGTTAATCGTGTTTCACCTAACCCATTTCTTACAAAAGAACTGACAAATCTTAAAGATTATATTCATGTTACAAAACAAGAAATGTGCTTAGAAGATGTAAAAGTCTTAGATTCTGTTATCTATGAAAGACAGGCTTATCGTAAGGCAGTTATTGAGGGCAAGAGCATAAAAGAGTATTGTGATAATTCTGATAAAGCTTTAATAGATTTTGAGGTATTCTATCAAGAATTACTTACAAACGCAAAAAAACATTTTATGTAATATGTATGTAAATTACATTAATATTACTTAGTTATTTAATGTTTAATATATTTAGATTATATTTATAATATATGTATTATGTTAATATAGTATAATGTTGTATAAAATGATAAAGAATGACTCCAAAGAGTAATTATTTATCATCTATGAATAAGGAGAATTATATGGGATTTAAAAAACTAAGCGAACAAGGCAATACTGAGGAAAGTTTTATTAATAGTGCTCGTGGTGAAACAAGCACGAATATCGTTTTAAAAAAGGCAAAAAAGAACAAACCTTTTACAATAAATTTTACAGAAGATGAATTAAATGAAATACGCCTTGAAGCACAAAAGTTAAAAATGAATGTATCGCAATATATGCGATTTAAAATTTTTAATACCTAATAAATTTAAGTATTGCATTGTATCAAATATTAAAATTCTTACCTTTTTATTT
>NZ_JRPL02000089.1 GCF_000765905.2 Helicobacter trogontum
TCTAAAATTTCACAAAATTTAAATTATTTGCAAACAAAAGATCAAATTTTAAGAAGTCTAGAAGAACTTGATTTAGAATATTTAGATTTACTCTTAATTCATGAGCCTTACAAAAATAGTCTTTACATGTATGAAGCTATGCAAGAAGCTTTTGAAAATAAGCTTATAAAATCTTTAGGGGTAAGTAATTTTAATGAAAATTTTCTTCTTGAATTCATGCAAAAAGTGGTAATAAAACCAGTACTTAATCAATGCGAAACCCATCTTTTATATCAGCAAAAATCTTTACATAAAGTGCTACAAAAACATGATATATTTTTGCAATCTTGGAGTCCTTTCATAGCAAATAAAAATGAAATTTTTAATCATCCTATTTTATTAGATATGGCTAAAAAATATTTAAAAACTTCTGCACAAATTATCTTAAATTTCTTATATAAGCGTGATATTTTACTCATTCCTAAAAGTTCTAATCTGCAAAGAATGAAACAAAATTTGCAAATCTTTGATTTTGAATTAGAAAATAAAGATTTACAAAAACTAATGGATTTGGATAAAAATAAAAGCTTCTTTGGGTGGTATGAATAATTTTACAAAAAACTCTTGACTTAGAGCTACTCTATAATACTTTAGTCTATGTTTAATATTTAGATGTATTAAATAGTTAGTCTATTTCGCATACAAAGATATATTCTGCATGGTTTTTAAAATCTGTTTTTCCACTATTAAAGGCTTTGTGTGGAATCTTGTGTGAAGTGATTGTGCCAAAAGTTTCTAAAATTGTTTTAAGAGATTCTAGGCTTATTTTATTTGCACTTGAGCTTGATTTTGAAGTATAAGTATTATTATAGGTTACGACCAAAAATCTAGCAATCTTGCTTAAATCCTCACATAACTCACGAAATACAGATTCCGCTCCTACTTTGCAATACTCACTCATATTCTCTGGCTCTCTTTTTAGTGCTATGCCATGAAGTTTTGGTTTATCGTTGAGTGTAATAGTTTCTAGCAGGTGATAGAATCTACTATATTGCCTTGAGTTGTAAGGTGGATCGATAAAGGCTATATCTATTTTCCTTTGCTGTTTAATAAAATCTTTAACAAGTTTATTTGAATCTTTTCTAAAAATCTCTATTTTAGATTCT
>NZ_JRPL02000008.1 GCF_000765905.2 Helicobacter trogontum
TAATTCCTCAGCTGAATGCACTGCTTGTGTGTTGTGTCTTGTCTGCAATACCTCGTTTAATAAAGTAACAAAAGCTTGAAAGTTGATTGAAGATTCTATTTGTAATTCATTTTTTAATGCTTTCTTTACACCCCTTTTTCTTAACTCGCTAAATCTAATAGGGTTTTTTAAATAAATTGTAGCTGAACAATCAACTCGCGATACCACAGCTCCGCTTCTAAACAATGCATATAGATCTTCTTCGGCTGATACTTTATGATATATATGTGGTACACTTTTATAAATCAAACGACTAAAGCCATTATCGTGCATATACTCTTGTAATCTTTCAAAACATTCAATCATCTTTTGTTGTCGCATAGAATAATCAACAATAAATCCACCAAAAGTCAATCCCTGATGAGAATATAATATAGAATTTTTAATATTGAGCGGCAAAAGGGCAATAAGTTTAGAATCTTCATAAAACATTAATGAATGATCTATAAATCTATCAGCATGATAATCCATATAATTTCTATCAAACATAAAGATTCCATTTTTAGAACTTTTATTGAAAATATTCCATTCGCCATAATGCGTCGTCTCATATCGACATATCCTCATACACACACCTTGCAATTCACAAATATTTCTGCACCAAAGTCTGGTAAATAATCTATCATTTTATCTAATCCTAGCAATAAATTCTCATCAATAACTCCATTCTGCATACATTCCTGCATTTTCCGATGATTAAAAGGTTTAATGAGGTATGAACCTTTATCCATAATCGTTACCCCCCCCCCCCCATTAGCTTGATTCACAAAGTCTATAAGACTTGTAAGAGAAAAAGTTGTATGTTGTTGAAGATTCTTGGCGGTATGTGTCAAATCTCCAAGTGCTGAAATAAGCCCGCTTTGATATGCCCATAACAAGTGAAATGAATATGCATTAGGGACATTAATGTGAAGTATTGTATTAGGATTGCAAAGACTAAATATGTCTTTTAGAAAAGCTTCTGGATTTACTACTTCATGCAAAAGAGAACTAAGTATAATGAAGTCAAACCTTTGTGTTCTTAACTCCACAAGCTTAGATTCTACAAAATCATTTATCACTCGAATATTTTCAAACCTGCTTAAGTCTTTTTGTGCTTTTTCTGCAAATATTTTGGAAGGCTCGACAATACAAAAAGATTCAAATTTTTTATAATAGTTGGCTATGGAATCACTACCACAACCAATCTCCAATATATTTTTAGCCTTATAATATCCTAAAAAATTTAAGACTTTTTTACGACGAAAAGACACCATAATATTTTCAAAATCATAAGAATTCGCCAAATAATCCTGTGTGTATTTATCTATATCTCGCTGCATTTTAATTCCTTATCATTCGCAAAAACTCATCATAATCCCGGATATACTCACTCTCATCATAAAAATCACTTGCTAAAATCATTAACTTACAACCATACGAAAAATTCCGCATTTCTCGCCACATATTTTTACCTATATACAAACCTACATCTGGGCGATTAAGCCACACTGACTCCCGATTTTTTCCATCATCCAAGACAAACTCACATGCACCATCCATCGCTATCACAATCTGCTCTAAATACTTATGTGCATGAAATCCCCTCTTTTCATCAGGCAATGTATCATAAATATAATATACTCTTTTAATCGCAAAAGGAAGATTTCTATTAGACTCTAGGGCGATGAGTTTTCCACGCTTATCAAGCTTTACGTCTAGTTGTATCACTTTATAGTTCATAGCTATCCACCATTAGATTATGGTTATACCCATATCTTATTAAACAATAATTATCGCAACCATAAGAATGTTTAATTCTACACGCAAGAAGAAATATGTATCTATTGAAACAGTTATACACTACTTTATCTAAAAATAACTTATACATTAGGATACCTAAAATGTTTTCTTTTTTGTTCCATTCGATTACCAACCTTAATTCCCCATCACTTTTTAGCACAATAGACAAAAACTTCAAACCTACCAATATAATCTCTTCGCATATCACTATAACTATAACCATTAATAGGCAATGACAATGAATCATAACCTAAACACGCACTATCAATATTCCATACTTACCACCATTTACACTATGGAAAATAGTAGCTGAATGTATTTTAAAATTCCTGAATACCTTAACATTCGAGAGCACGTAACGGCAGTAAAGTACTCTCATTTTATGAAAGATTTTACCTATTACCTTCATAGACAAACCTCATACTTTTTCAGATAAAATTGCAATGTCTTTTCCAACCCACTCTCAAAACTCTCTTGTGGTTTCCAGCCTAAAACCTTAGTTATTTTACTAGAATCAATTGCATAGCGTCTATCATGACCTGCCCTATCCTGCACAAAAGTAATTTGACTTTGATAAGATTCTCCATTTACCTTTGGGATAAACTCATCTAGCAAAACACATACATACCTTGCAATATCTATATTAACACGCTCACAATTTCCGCCAATATTAAAACTCTCACCATAGCATTGCGAATGAAACACCATGTCAATCCCACGACAATGATCCTCAACATAAAGCCAATCACGCACATTTTTTCCATCACCATAAATAGGTATCGTTTTGCCTTGCAAAGCATTGCGAATGATTGTGGGAATAAGCTTCTCATCATGTTGCTTAGGTCCATAATTATTAGAACAATTTGTAATAAAAGCCTTAAGTCCATAAGTGTGAATATAAGAACGAACAAGCATATCGCTTGATGCCTTGGAAGCTGAATATGGAGAATTTGGTGCATAAGGAGTAGATTCAATAAAGTAACCACTCTCACCTAGAGAACCAAAAACTTCATCAGTGCTAATATGATGAAAAATACAATTCTCCTTGCCATGTTTTGCAACATATGGCTTATCAAACCAACATAGATAAGCGGTATGCAGGAGATTAAAAGTACCATTTATGTTTGTTTTTACAAATACATCAGGATTTGTAATAGAATTATCCACATGAGATTCAGCAGCAAAGTGTATCACACCTTCAATATTATATTTTACAAAAATCTCATTTACCAACCTTGTATCGCAAATATCACCTTGTATAAAGGTGTAATTGTTGAAGGTTTCTGCACCTTTAAGATTATCTAAACTTCCAGCGTAAGTGAGCAAATCCAAGTTAACAATATGATAATTTGGATATTTCTTTAAAAAGTACATCACAAAATTACTACCAATAAAACCAGCTCCACCTGTTATTAAAATGCTCTTCACCATCCACTCCACTAACGCTCTAAAAAATTCTTCAAATACTCACCATAACCACTCTTTTGCAAAACGTGAGCACGCTCTAATAATTTTTCTTGATTAATCCAGCCATTATGGTAAGCAATCTCTTCTAAACAAGCAATTTTATAACCCTGCCGCAACTCAATAGTCTGCACAAAAGCGGAAGCCTCTATGAGACTATCATGCGTACCTGTATCAAGCCACGCAAACCCCCTGCCTAACAACTGGGACTTCAATCTGCCCTGTCTTAAATATGCGATATTCACATCAGTGATCTCTAGCTCTCCCCTCGCACTAGGTTTCAAAGACTTAGCAAAAGAAATTGCATCATTATCATAAAAATACAACCCAGTTACTGCGAAATTACTCTTAGGATTCAATGGCTTTTCCTCAATACTCAAGGCTCTACCATCTTGATCTACCTCCACTACGCCAAATCGCTCTGGATCTTTGACACGATAGGAAAATATCGTAGCAAAGCCATGTTGTGCTTCCCTCTTTGCCTCTAAAAGCATAGGTGAAAAACCTTGCCCATAAAAAATATTATCCCCTAAAATCAATGCCACACTATCTCCGCCAACAAACTGCTCTGCTAGAATAAGTCCTTGCGCTAACCCATCAGGGCTATCCTGCACACAATAGCTAATCTCCATACCAAGCCAACCGCCATCACCAAAAATCTCTTTAAATCTTGGCATATCCTTAGGGGTTGAAATAATCAAAACTTCTCTAATTTGAGCAAGCATCAACACAGACAATGGATAATAAATCATAGGCTTATCATAAATAGGCAATAGTTGCTTGGATACCATAAGAGTGGATGGATACAATCTTGTCCCACTCCCCCCTGCTAAAACTACACCTTTCATACCAATCTAAACCTTCCTAATAATTAATCCTAAAAACGACATACAGAAAAATTATTCCAAAACAAAGTAAATACAGAATTACGCTTATCTCATTCACCATCAATAATCTCTAAAATTGAGAATAATATGCAACATTATAAAATAAAAATTGGAAACATATAAACAATAAATATACATAAGGAATCAAGATTTAAAATCGAATACCTCAAATTAAACAAAACAGACAAAATCTTGGACATTTCATACATGCATTTAGAGATTATAACAAAGCTGTTATAAATCTTCAGCAAATTCCATAACAACACATTAGACATTCTTCATTATAATACTCATCTCTCTTCTATAGAGCACAAGCATACCAAAAAAAACACTGATACTTTTTTACCCTTTTTACTAGTTTATTATGTCCAAAAACAAAGATAATGTCTTTTATCAGTTCTTCAGTATTTTATATTTGTAAAATCCTAAATGTACTTAGGCTACTAGCAAACACAATCCACAATAACTAAAAAAAAAGGGGGGGGGCTACATTGAATCCTTATAATACGCATCATAGCAGCAAAAACAAGCAAATGCAATACGTTTAACATTTAATATTAAATGCTTGACATAAATACAAAATAATATCGTAAAGAATTCTTATTTACTTCTTACATAAACAACATTTAATAATATGGTAAAACAATAACAGGAATTTTTCTATAAAGGATTATTACAAGATTCTTCTTTTTTACACAATAAAAAGATACAAAGAATTATTTTACTTTTTTTAAACTTATCACATAATATAAATACATAAAGAATGGCTTTGAGAACAAAGCTTCAAAACATATTTTATTAAATGACTTTTGCATATCATTTCCTATATAGCTTTATGATGGTTGTCAGAAACATCAACAAATCTTTAAACACATTCGCAAATTAAATACTCGTGGATATGGATCATAATGATGTGTAGCATACAAGCCGTAAGCTTTCACATGAGGATTCTGCATTGATAGGATCTTGGCCTAACCCACACAGACATAAATTGTCAAGTAGGTAAAAACACCAAACCCTAGCACATCTCCAAAAATCCTATAGAATCTTCTTTCTATCGTAAAGCTACCATCTTGCGACGCAAATACGCAATCTTACTTTGAAGTGGCAATTCTTTGGGGCAAACATCATGACAAGCAATAAGACTCATACATCCAAACACCCCATCATCATTCCCTACAAGCTCATAATAATCTTCATCGGTACGCTCATCGTGTGGATCGATCATAAATCTCACGATTCGATTCATTCCCGCAGCACCTACGAAATCATCACGCATAACCTTTGTAGCACAGCTCGCGATACAGCAACCACATTCAATACATCTATCAAGCTCGAAAACCTCATCAGCTACTTCGGGTTCTATTGGCATCTCAAGTTTTGAAATGTCGGGTTTATGCTGAGTGTGAATCCAACTCTCGACACGTTTTGTCATCCCTGCAAACCAATCACCTGTATTTACACTCAAATCTTTAATCAGCTTAAATGCAGGTAAAGGCATAAGCGTAATAACGCCATCAGGAAAATCTTGCGTCAAAGTTCTACAAGCCAAACCAGGTCGTCCATTGATCATCATGCCACAACTACCACAGATTCCAGCACGACACACAAAGTCAAAGCTCAAATCTGGATCTTGCTGCTCTCTTATCATACCAAGTGCAATAAAGACAGTCATAGAATGTGTCTCTTCAAGTTTATATTCCCTAAAATGTGGCTTTGAAGTAGCACTTTGTGGGTCAAACTTTAATGCTCTTATAGTTATAATTCTTCCTTTATTTTCAGCACTCATTATCTGTCTCCTAATCTTTGGTTTCTTGCTTTATATTGTGGTTGCAAGTTAAATGGCATAAGGGCTTCTTGCAACGCATATCTATCGCCACCTTTAGCTTGAATCTCTTGAGTGATTCTATCAATCTCAGCTTGCCTTATAGCACTATTTGGGTGCTCAATGATCATACCCTTAGCACCATACCCACGGAACCCAGGAGCAATCTCCATTTTCATAATATCCAGATCTTCATAAGTCACTGTAGGCAACGTTTGAGTTGGATCTTCCCAACTTGTAAGTGTACGCTTAAGCCAATTTGCATCATCTCTTTTTGGATAATCCTCTCTTGAATGTGCTCCACGAGATTCTGTTCTATCAAGTGCACCTTTTGCTACGCACAGTGCAACCTTAAGCATTTTTGGTGTACGATAAGCATCCTCGAGTTCAGGATTATTGTGTAACTTTTTATTTTTCACATGAATATTCCTGCTGCGTTTAAATAACTCTTCGAGCTTATCTACAGCTTCTTGTAAACTTTTGCCATCACGGAAAATACCAACATCATGATCCATGATATCTTTCATTGCATTTTTAAGCTCATATACATCTTCATTGCCAGAATTATTAATCAAGGATGCAATATAATCCTCTTGTTCTTTAATAAACTTTTCAAGCACCGAAGTTTGCACTTCAATCTGTGCTTTCGCACAATAATCAGTGAAATATCCACCAATAATCATACCAGATACAACAGCTTCGCTCACAGAGTTCCCACCAAGTCTATTGAATCCGTGCAAATCCCAACACGCTACTTCACCTGCTGCAAATAATCCCTTAAGATAAGTCTCACCTTGATAATTTGTGCGAATCCCACCCATAGAATAGTGTTGCATTGGTCGAACAGGCGCCCATTTTTCAGCTGGATCTAAACCAGCAAATGTTTTACAAATATCCTGAACATCACGTAAATTTCTCTCAACATGTGCTCGACCTAAAATAGCAATATCAAGCCACAAGTGATCGCCATAAGGTGATTTTACGCCTTTACCATTGCGGATGTGCTCAAGCATTCTACGAGACACAACATCACGACTTGCAAGCTCTTTTTTCTCCGGTTCATAATCTGGCATAAAACGATAACCATCAACATCACGCAATATTCCACCATCACC
This sequence comes from Helicobacter trogontum, assembly GCF_000765905.2. Classification (GTDB taxonomy): domain Bacteria; phylum Campylobacterota; class Campylobacteria; order Campylobacterales; family Helicobacteraceae; genus Helicobacter_A; species Helicobacter_A trogontum. The sequence continues at coordinate 7,113 of NZ_JRPL02000008.1, forward strand.
TCTACAACCTTCTGTAAGCAAGATCCCACTAGGTACAAGTGGTGTCGGGTGAAATTGCACAGCTTCCATATTGCCAAGTTTCGCAACGCCAGTTTCCATTGCAATAGCTGCACCAATACCTTCACAGATTACCGCATTCGTTGTGTTCCGATATACCCTTCCATAACCACCTGTTGCAAGTAATGTACCTTTAGACACATAGGCAATAAGCTCACCTGTTACCAAATCACGCACAACGGCACCATAACACTTGCCATCCTGATGGATAAGAGAGATTGCCTCTTTTCTATCCTGAATATCTACACCACGTTTATAAGCCTCGTTTGCCACTGCATAGAGCATAGTATGCCCAGTTGCATCAGCAGTATAACAAGTTCTCCATTTCTTCGTGCCACCAAAGTCACGCGAATGAATATAGCCATGACGGAAGTCATCTTCTGTAATTGTTACTTTTTCCCCATTGATAACTGCAGGACGATCTCCTTTTTGGATTCTCGTCCAAGGCACACCAAATCCTGCTAACTCTCTAATTGCTTTTGGCGCAGTGGTAACAAACATTCTTGCTACATCCTGATCGCAGCCCCAATCGCTCCCTTTTACAGTATCAGCAAAGTGTAAATCTTCGTTATCTCCATCACTTTTAACAGAATTTCCAAGACTCGCTTGCATACCGCCTTGAGCGGCTGCAGAGTGACTTCTTTTTACTGGGACGAGACTTAATACAATCGTATTCAATCCGGCTTCTTTTGCAGCAATAGAAGCTCTAAGTCCTGCCAATCCGCCCCCAATAACCAATGCATCGCAATATACAACTTTCATATATCTTCCTTTTCCGTTACTTACTTAGATTTTCTTCTGCAATTACAAGAGCTTTATCCATCATCGCATTTGCATTTGTTGCTTCAACATGAGTGCCAAATCTCTTATGGTCATACTCTTTTGCATCATTAATGCTTTTGAAGTTCTGATTCATTCCTTTGCTAAAATATGCATAAAACGTCGCAAGACCCAAAATAATAAAAAATGCACTCATAATCCACTTTGCAGTTCTTAAACCACTAATCCCAAGTCCTTCAAACCATCCCCATTTAATGCAAAGGCGATAAAGTCCAATAGATCCATGCAATTCAACCGCAAATAATAAAACAATATAAAGCAACCAAAAATGTTGCTCAAAAAATCTAAATGAAGAGCCACTTGGTCCAATTGTATCTGGCTCTGCAAACATAATATAAAGGTGCACACTTGCTAAAAAGAACATAATAAAACCTGTCGCAGCCTGTATGAACCACAAACTTGTATCGCTGTGTTTCATCACATGTTTATGTGCTTTCAAAGCAAGATATTGTCTGTAATTAATAGGAAACTTTCGCATTGCTAAAAAAGCATGTGCAACAAATACAATAAATACAAATGCTGCCACACCACTTACTATCTTTGGTTCTCCAGCTTTAATGAGAAACGGACTACCTTCAAAGAACTTCGTAATAGTAAACATAAATTCTTCGCTAATAAGAATACTAGAAACAAAAAACATATGCGCTATCATAAATAAGCCTAAGAAAAGTCCAGTAGCACTTTGCCACCAATCCAATCGTGCAGGCACCTTACTTTTTTTGCGTTCCGTAGTTATGCCAAGATAACCTTCTATCACCTTCTCTTCTTGCATTAAGCCTCCCTTAAAATGAGCTTTGATTTGCCAGTAGTATGCTCACATTATCCTGCATACTTCCGCCTAGCATTATAAGATATAATCACTTTAAAATACTTTTAGCAAATTGTTTTAAAAAGTTTTTTACACATATATGTGTAAAAACTACACGTATTGGCTTTTACAATAAAAAATTGCAGAAAAGAGGCTGAAACAATACCCTACACCCTACCAAAACTTTATCCTATATATCAAGTTATCGTATAGGCTTTATAAATCCATCTAAGAGCCAATCAGCCAAAGACTCATTAGTCGCTACAACAAGGTCTGTTGGGACTTCCTGACCAATGGAGAAATAACTAATTGGTTTTTTTGTCTCATACGCAAGCGAAAAAATATTACCTAAACCACGACTTTCATCTAATTTGCTAAAGATTAATGTATCAAGGTTTAAAATACTAAACGCTTCGTAAATATCACGTAAATCTTCAAACTTTGTTGTTGCACTCATGACAAGAGATGTGTTTATTTTATAATCACCCTGCAAATATTTCTTTATCTGAGCAATCTTCTCGCTATCATTTTGACTACGACCCGCAGTATCAACCAAGATATAATCACAATATCGAAGCGAATCTAATGCCTGTAAAAATTCTTCTGGAGCAACCACCATCTGAATACTAATACGCATCCGTTCCGCATACCACTCAAGCTGTTGCAATGCACCAATTCTATAACTATCAAGGGTTATAATGCCAACCTTTGCTTTCTTTTCAAGTGAAAATCTCGCTGCAAGTTTTGCAAGTGCAGTCGTCTTACCAACGCCTGTTGGTCCCACAAGCATCATAATTTTTTTTGTCATATCCTTGCTTTCTGGACGACAATATACCATCTTACGCAATACTTCCCTAAAATAGCGTTTAATAGTCAAGGAATTCTCACGCATCTTAAGAGGCATGAGTTCAAGACTGAGGCTCATAATTGCATCAAGATGATTTTTAATAATACCACTGCTTTTTGCAATGCGATAAATTTCAGCAAACTCGTGTGGTATATTTATGCCTTCACTTTTTGGACTCTTATCATCCCATACCATATTTTGAATCAGTTTTAATTTATCATTTAATTTATCAAGCTCTTTTTTTATACCACGTAATTCCTCTACATTGGCTCCTTGCATATTCTGTCGCTCTTGCAACTTTGTTCCAACACGTTTATTAAGCGTTTCTAATGTGCTTGAAGTTTGTTGTAAAATAGGTGTATTTGCAGCCTGCAAGTCATCTTGATTGAGTGTTTGCGATCGTGTTCTATTTGTAACATTTGGGCTAAAATCGAGACGAATATCATCAGAATCTATATCATTAGACAATTCAGAAATCTCTTTAACCGCACGACTGAGTTGTCGACTAATATCATCATCGAAAACATCAAGCCTCTTTTGTGCCCTTTTTCGATCAAGCTCTTTTTGTGCTATCTCATCAAGTCGTTGTTGAATGCTATTGGATCTAGGTGCAACTACCTCTGGTTGTGGCGGCTGGACAACATCATCTTGCACCGCAACCACAACTTCATACAAGCCTGGCTCTGTTAGAGTCTTTTTTCTTATTTCCTTGCTATCAATGATTAATGCCTCATCTCCGTGCATACTTTGTGCTTTTTTTAGAGCCTCTGGTGGTGTCTCTCCTGAATAAGTATAAAGCTTCATTTAAATAAACCTAGTTGAAATGTAAGTGGTTGTAAAACGCTTTGTCTATTTGCGTAATCTCTATGGGGTAAATACATGTGGGCTAAATTTGCTTTCTTTCTAGCATAAAAAATCAAATCAATATCCAAACTACGCTCTCCATTTTTCATTAAACGCACTCTTTCTCTACCGAATTTACGCTCAAAATAAAACATAAGCGAAAAGAGAGAGCGAACGCACAAGGACGTACTAAACACAATACTTGTATTATAAAAATCTGGTTGCATTTTATACCCAAAAGGTGGATTCTTATAGATATAAGCTGTGCTGTGAATCTGAATCTTTGGATGCCTGTGCAAACAAGAAAAAAGTTGCTCAAAAGTTTTTATGCAATGACCAACATTTGCACCCACACCCCAAACAACCATATTTGCATAACTTTTGCAACCACGTTGCACATAGGGAAAATGCTTTGTAAATAACTTCACAAAAACTCCTTGCCTATAAATTAACCATCATGACACAGCAGGACAAAATCCAATCTTTTAGTAAAATTCTGTATTATATCGAAAAAAATGATATTTTGAAATACAAAAATATAGATTCTATATCATTGCATTTTTTAAAAGATCAGTCTTTCAAATCAATCAATGTTATCTTGAATAACTTGCATAAACTTTTACCCTATTTTAATTACACTCATTAATCGCTCTGCTATGCTCCATAAGTTCTGGAATACCCTGTATCATATCTGGTGCAATAAGGTTAAATGTCTCTTTAGCCTGCTTACAGTTCCCTTTCTTATAAAAACCCCATGCTAAACTATCTAAATATTCAGCAGATGTTGGTTCAATAGCAAGGGCTTTACTAACATATTGCATACCCTCATCGATATTAAAATCATGAACAATCATTAGGTACCCCAAAAAATTATAAAAAAACGCATCATTTTTAGTTAGTTTTTGTTGAGTTTCTTTTAATTCTTTATTACGTTGTGTGAGCATAGTTTTAAGTGTATTAATGACTGGCTTTAATGTTTGTTTATCCTTACTTGCTATTGCTTCATATTTATACACCGCACTTAGACCCAATAAATCAGTGCGTTTTGTTTGTGCATATAAATCACTCGCCATTTTAGAAGCTTGTTTAAAATCCCCATGTTCTACATAAACTTGCATAAGCATTTCTTGCCCATCATTGCCTAGTAAGATCGCATCTTCTTTCAATAATTTTATTGCTTCTTCATAATGCTGCAATTGCACGAGAATTGATACAAGCATACGTGCATTTTCCACACTTTTATCTTCAAAGAATCTTTTTTCAAGATTCTCTTTCAATACATCAATCTTATTTACTTTTGCATAAATAGGGAAAAATGTTTGCAAATTCACACTATATTCATTATTTGAAATATACATATTAAGATAATGCAATGCTTCATCTATTTCCTGAAGTTTGAGATAGATTGTCACAATCTGATTAAGTGACTCCAATTTTAACTTAGTCCCAGCACTCATAGGATCATCATATATACTTACAAGGTGTTTCAAAGCTTTTTTGGGCATGTTTTCTTGCAAGTACAAGTTGCTTAAAACATAATGTGTATGAAGGCTTGGGCTTATAGTTACGATTTTTTCGAGCAAAATAGTTGCTAGAGCATATTGTTTTTTTCGTATATGATCTTCTGCGATAATAAGATTTGTATCTACATCATCTAAATTTTTACTTAATGTTTGATATTGTTTTGCTATCTCCACAGCAGATTCAATATTTCCTGCTTGACTTTTAGCCAATGCAACTTGTTTCAAGAAATAAATATTTTTTGTCTGCTTGTAAAGCTTATTATATATATCAGCTGCTTCTAAAAAACGCTCTTGATTCATAAAATCAGCAGCTTGCAACATAAGAAAATCAGCCGTATTTTCTACATCATATGTCTGCGTATGCTGTATATTTTGATCCAAATTCTTCGCAGTATTTGCACAACTAATATGCATTAACATCGCACACACTAAACCTACACGGCAAGTTAAGATAACAATATTTCTCCTCATCGTATTACCCCAATTTCACGTTATACTACAAAACAACGCCAATGCAACGCCCTACTAGTTCATCTTTATTATTTTTATACATATCCCAAAAAGGAAAAGTTTGGCATTGTTTTGGTCGAACTTCATAGACAGAGCATTTTAAACTTTTTTCATCAAAAAATATACAACTTACACCTTTTTCTTCATCCTCACATTTTTTCTCAATAAAAGAAAATCTTGTGCCTACTTTCTTAACATAGCGTAAGCAAAAATCCTCAAAGGGAATCTCCAAGAAAGCACTAATTTGCTCCATCTCTGCAATACTAACAAAAATATAGCCACTTTCACCATAACAACACTTACCTCCACATTCGCCACATTTTCCTGCGTTAAACACAAAGTCAAAATTTTCTTTTCTTATTATATTATCTTGTACACAATTATTGGAATCCACTTTATCTTTCATGACCTCTCTACTTGTTTTATTATAATCTTTTATCTTTGCAAATCGCTCACATTATTGTAGCAGTTTATATCTAATAAAATAAATAACAATACAACTTCAGTTTATCGACATAATTAAGATTATGGGCTAATGCCACATATTATAGAATATTGGGATACATCCTAGCATACATGACATCACAGCTACTAAAAATAACCATTAACACATATTGGCTAGAAACCATTAGTGTGCAAGATGATGATTCTAAAAAGTTTTTATACTCTTATCAATAATTGTTGTTTAGAATAGTTTGCACACATTCTTTATCACTAAAATGCACCTCATTATCCTTAAAAATCTGCACATTTTCATCACCTTTACCCAAAATAAGGAGAATCCAATCTTTTGGTAACTCCTGCAAGGCAAGTCTTATCGCCTCTGCCCTATCAAGAACAATCTGCACATTCAAAGCTGTACCTTTTAGCTGAAGTTTATATTGTGTATTTTCTCTAATATCTTCTTGTATATCTACTCCATTAAATACACCTTTTGCAATTTCTTGCGCAATACTTAATGGATTTTCACTTCTAGGATTATCGTTCGTGATATAAATATTTTTTGCATAAAGTCTAGCACATGCTCCCATTTTCTGACGCTTACTTACATCTCTATCGCCTCCAGCACCAAACACAACACTAATATTCCGCGTCTTAAAAGCTTCAAAAACTTGTTGCATACCATCAGTAGTATGTGCAAAATCAACTATGACTAGAGGTTGTTTGCTAACAATCTCCATTCGTCCTGACACACCACCGAAATTTTTTATATAAGTGCAAATTGTTTGCAGGTCTTTATTTGTGATAGCATGTATAGCTAATGTTGCTGCCATAAGGTTATAGAGGTTAAAAAGTCCAAAAAGTTCTGATTCTAAAACACACTCTCTCTTGCTTATGTCGTCATATTGCTTAGAATCTTTTTGTTTATGCAATCGCAAATTAATCTGTGCAAAAATACCATCTTGCAAACCATAGGCATTTACAGATAAATTCCCCTTAGATTCCACACCATACGTTAGGACATGCGGATAAAAACGCATACTTGCTCCGCTTTTATCATCAAGATTGATAATCTTTGGACATTCACCACTTTGCAAAAATTGCAATTTGGTTTTAGCATAATCCTCCCATGTTTTATGATAATCTAAATGATCACTTGTAATATTTGTGAGAATCTTAAGACAAAAATTCAAGCCATAAATTCGCTCTTGCTTAATCGCGTGTGAGCTTACCTCCATAACAAAGAAATCGCAACCAAGGGTTGCTGCCACATCTATATCCTCATAAAGTTCTAAAAGACTAGGTGTTGTTAACCCTTTTGGCTTCTTTCTTACATCATTAATAAACATGCCACGAGTGCCAAGCAAAGCTACCTTATAACCCATATCAAGTAACACGGAATATATAGCTGCTGCAGTTGTCGTTTTACCATTTGTACCTGTAATTCCAATTATCTTAATATCCGTGTTGAAATAATCTGTTAGCTCATCTCGTTCTATAATACGAATATTTGGCGGTAAAGACTCCATAAACTCTTCATTTTGTTGAGTCCTAAGAAATATGGAATCTTGTTTTAATTTTCTCGTATCATCTGTGATATGCAAACTCATTTTGATACTTTCTGTCGTTTTTTAGCTTTATTCTTCTCAAGCAGTTTATTATTTGCCGCTTCAATCAAAGGTATAAGCTCCATATCATACCGCGGCAATGAGTCGATGTAATGAAGCAATGCCTCGATATAGTCATTTTGCACTAGCAAAGATAAGAACTCATAAAAATCCCCCTTTTCCCCAAAAACAAGCTTTGTGTTTAAAGGCAACCTGCTATAAATTTCCTTAAAATCCTTTGTTTTTAGCAAAGCTTTAATATCAGCATAACTCATAGCATCATAGCTATCCATTGCTTCAGTCTTACTACGTTGCACAGCCTTTGAAAGATTATGTGTTTTATTGTCAAATGCTTCGATAAGAGAGAGTATCATGCGTTGAACTCTTTGTTTATTTGAACGCTTTTCAGATGCCAGTATGCTTTGATAAAATTCATAGATTCCAACCGCTTCTTGTCCAAAATCAATACCCATATCAGCAAGATAGAGTCCAATCCTAGAATCTAAATCATGTGTATCAAGCCAAAATGCTCTCTCAAAAAGATAAAACGCACTTTGAAAACTACCACTTAGTAATGCCTTAGCACCTTTTTTTTGTAAAAGCTTTTTTGTCATTATATGTGTTGATTGTAATTGAATAGTCTGCATGATTATCCTTTTACGTTTGTTACCCAATTTGCTATGTATAATCCATTCTAGCATAGTTTTATTAATTTATAATCTCATAAAAGTTTGTTTTATGTCTTGTTATTTACTTTATATGAAATATTGTTGGAATCTAAATATAACAATTTTTAAAGCATATGTAAACAATCTAAATAGAATTAACATAATATAAATTTTGCACAAAAGACCTTTAATAAAGCATCCTTTGGGGCTTCTGCTCTTTGGCATCTTTTAGATATTTTTACATAGAGGTATGTAAAAATTCTTACTATGTTGCTTTTCTATCAATTACTTGCAATCACCTGGACTTACAATTGCTTAGGTTTAGATGTTGTATGTGTTGTTAATGTAGATATGTGTATTATTAAAGCTTAACATGCCAATTACTTTTTTAGTTTTTACAACATTATTTACTCATGCTTAAACAATTTTAATGAATCACAAAAACTGAAACCATAACATTATATTTATAGATGTGTAAAGTTAGTGAAAAAAGAGATAAAGTAAAAAGATCTCTTAAATTATAGTTACGCTACAAAAGACATGCAAGTATTGTAGTCAAACTACCCTTATATATTCATTTCTTCTGCGTTATTATTATAAAGTGTAATCTTATTATTGTGTAAGGTTTATGATTATTCTTACTTAAAACATGTTTATAAAAGTTTGAAGCACCTCGCACAACTCCCTTAATCTTTTATGAATCTATTTTTAACTATAACTTTCATACAAGATACTTGAATATTATAAAATTTTAACATTCTCTAATAGTCATATAGTCTCACTAGATAACATTATTAGAACTTTAATATCTTAACAAACTAAAATGATCTAACCTCTAAACCCCCACTCTTTTTTGAGTGTTTCTAAAGCCACTTTATCAAGCTCTACACAAAGCATACCCTCTTCATCCGTTAGAGAATCTATAATATCCTGCCCCAAACTCACAAAACTACTTCCATAGAAATCCCATGTCTGCCCATCATTTGCATGATGTGTACCTATGCGATTTGCTCTAAAAACATAACAAGAATTTGTAAAGGCATGAGTTGTAAGTAAATTTTGCCAACGCTTTTGTGAAGCAAAGGTGCTTGCTGTAGCCACTAACACAACATCAACAGAATCTCTTTTAAACTCTGTCCAAAATTCATCAAAATGTGCTTCAAAGCCGAATAAAACACCAAACTTTATGCCATTTGCCATAAATGTCATGGGCAACTTTGGTAATTTTTTTGTGTCATTAGAGAAAAAGTTTGCTTCATTCCAATGTGGGTATTGTATAAGTCGTTGTTGTGTGTAGGTGATGATATTATCCTGCATAATTATTGCCATCTGTTTGTAATAACCTTTATTTTTATGCTGTATGAAAGGCACAACAAAACTATGACCATACTCTTTTGCAAATTGTATAAATATGTCAAGTTTATTTTTATCTTTAAGACAAGATTCTGGAGATAATCCCCAATCTTGTGAGAAAAAACGATCGACGATATATTCCCCAATAAGCACAATACTATGTTGTGGTATGCTTTTTATATATGTTGTGATTCGCTCCTTATTTTGCATATCACCAAGTTGCAATATTGCAACAGATCCACTAAAATCCTTTATCTTCAATTCTTCCATCATTCACCCTTGAGTCCAATATTGTAAATATTTGCGCAAACAGATAGTGTAACATAAAGCTAATTGTAATAGGCAAATATCACAATGCTTTAAGATGGTGTGATATATTTCTTAGATCTAAAAGTCTTTATCACACTTTGCGATAACTTAAAGCCTCTAAAATATGTTCCTTCTTTATATCGCTAGAATCTTGCATATCAGCAAGTGTTCTAGCAACTTTTCTTATCTTTTGTTCACCTCTATAACTTAAATTAAAACGCATTTTAGCTTGTTCTAAAAGATTTTTGCACTCTATGCTAAGTGGGCAGTATTGTTCTACTTGTATAGGCAATAGCTTACCATTGAAAATAGTATTTCCTTTTGCATCAATTTGTCCTCGCTCAATTTGACGTTTAAACACATTAAATACAACCTGCTGCATATCCTTAGATTCTGTAAGACTAGATTGCGTTTGTGTGTCTATATGCTCTTGCATCTGCACATAAAGATCTATTCTGTCTAAAAATGGTTCGCTTAGATTATTTCTATAACTTCTAATTTCAGAATCTTTACATCGACATTCTTTTGTAGGTGAGAATAAATTTCCACATGGACAAGGATTCATAGCACCGACAAATAAAAAGGAGGTATCATATACAACCTTTGAATGCACTCGTGATATAGCGAGTTGATTATTCTCAAGTGGTTCTCGCAAAGATTCTAAAATATCTCGTTTAAAATAGGGTAATTCATCAAAAAATATAATGCCATTATGTGCTAGAGCAATCTCTCCTGGGCTTACTTTAAATTGAGATGCACTGCCTAAAATACTAGCTTTTGAGGCACTCTGATGAGGTGATCTAAAACTCCTTATGGGTTTATAGCACAACACCTGCTCATTATAGGCTTGTAGCTTTACACTCTCTATCATCTCCCTTAGGCTTAAAGGTGGAAGAATATATTGCATACGCTTTGCAATCATGCTTTTACCACATCCAGGACTCCCCTCAAATAAGATATTGTGAAATCCACATGCAGCAATCAAGGCAGCTCGAATAGCCCTCTCTTGATTTTTTACATCAGAAAAGTCCATATCAAAAGAAGTATCATAATAAAATGTCATACCATTAATTTTAAGCGATTGAAAATCAAAATCACTATTTACACTTGTCTGTGGTATATTTCCCTTTAGAATCTCGAGTGCCTCTAGTATATTATCAGCAAAATACATAAAAAGATTTGGTATCTTGCTATAAAGTGCTTTTGCTTCATTTGGTAAAATAACTTTTGCATTTGGTTTATGCAGAGCAATATCTAGCAGCATAGGGTAGATCAAAGGTACATTTTTTATCACACCATCAAGCCCCAACTCGCCAAAGGCAAACCACGTATCTAACACAACACTTTCTTTACTAGCAGCTATCAAAAGTGCAATAGGCAAATCAAAATGACTGCCATTTTTTGGCAAATCTGAGGGTGAAAGATTTACATTAAGCTTTAATGGTGGAAAGTCTATGCCAAGATTAGCAAGAGAGCTTGTTACACGATGTTGAGATTCCTTAATAGAACTTGAAGCAAGTCCTGTAATATTAAAAGTTGGTAATCCCCGTGTAAAAGTCGCTTCAACTTCAATGATTTTAGAATCTAACCCATCTTGCGTTGCACAATATATTTTATTAACCATGTCGTATCTTTATTGTATTTTCTATGATTACTGAATTATAGCATAAGCAAATTGTGGTTTCATATTTCATAGTAACATCTTATTTTAAGATTCAAGAATCTTAATTTGGATATATTTAAAGGAGAACTGTGTTTTACAACAAATAACAAATATAAATTGATTAGTGTAGATTTTTGTTTTATACATTAAAAACAATATATGGATTGATAATAACCAATGTAAAATCAAAATCCATAATATAATGGTCACATGAGAATCCATAATATAAAAAGCAAGGAAAGCATAAATTAATCATCATATTTAATAAAATAAAGTAGAATTGCTAACAATTTTATTTTATTTTAAGTTTATTGAGGTATAATCTCATTTCATCTTTAACGCGGAAGTGGCGAAATTGGCAGACGCACTAGACTTAGGATCTAGCGCCGCAAGGCATGGAGGTTCGATTCCTCTCTTCCGCACCATTTTTTTTGATATTTATTGCAAAAAATGTTATTTTTTATGCTATAATTTCAGCTCTCATTTTAATATGCGGGAATAGCTCAGTGGTAGAGCACAACCTTGCCAAGGTTGGGGCCGCGGGTTCGATCCCCGTTTCCCGCTCCATTTTTAACGTTTGATTTTTAAATTGAGAAAAATAATAAAATATGATTAGTTGTCGATTATTTGGTAGTTATTTCATTAGATGATTAGTGATTATGCCTTGCTGTATCTTTTTGATGCATAAATAGGAAGCTAGGGATTACTTAGTTTTTATGGAAAATATATTACTATTGTAAAAGACGGCATACACACTATATATATGCGTTTTGCAATGGCTTTTGTGCTTGTTGCAATTGTTTTGCCCAGGTGGTGGAAATGGTAGACACAAGGGACTTAAAATCCCTCGGACCTAGTCCGTACCGGTTCAAGTCCGGTCTTGGGCACCACTTTATTATTTAGGTGTGTTGGCGACATAGCCAAGTGGTAAGGCATGAGCCTGCAAAGCTTTGATTCCTCGGTTCGAATCCGAGTGTCGCCTCCATTAGAGTTTTTATCATAACATCAAAATATTCGGGAGATGGCTGAGTGGTCGAAAGCGGCGGTCTTGAAAACCGTTGAGGGTCACACCTCCGGGGGTTCGAATCCCTCTCTCCCGGCCACTTTTATATATAATTTTGAATTCTTGTTTTTAAACTACATGCGATATTTCCATAAAATCTTAGTGCATGTTTTTAGTATATGATTATTTCTTGATGATATATTTTATCAAGAAGGCATTGTGCACTCTTTCATGAATTACATATTGCATTTTAGCAACAAAAATAAATGATATATTTTCAAACCCACATACTAAAGAGATTCTAAAAATCTTGACTATACAATCATATGCTTACTTATATGCTATCATTGCAACAACACACAACATAAGCTAATAAAAGGATAGACAATGGAACTACATGGCAAACTTGTAAGATTTTTAGATAATGGTATCGAATTCTTGGGAATCTTGCGTGAAAATGATACAATGGTTATGCCGCTTGATATAAGTAATAATATGAATGATTTTATAGTGCATTATGATAGTTTTAAACAATATCTTAATAAACCAAATCCGCTTATACCACTTTGTGATGTAACGTTACTCTCACCTATCAAAACACCGCTGCAAGATATTATTTGTCTTGGTATTAACTACATGGAACATGCAATAGAATCTATGCGTTTTAAAAATGAAGCCTTTGATGGCAAACGCGAGGAAGCTGTATATTTTAGCAAACGCGTTAATGAGTGTAATGCACCAAATGGTGATTTTTTTATAACAAACAATACAGAGCAGTTAGACTACGAGGTTGAGCTTGTGGTTATTATTGGCAAAGATTGTCGCCATGCAACGCGAGAAAATGCACATGATTTCATATTTGGATATACAATAGCTAATGATATTTCAGCAAGGGATTTGCAGCAAAAACATAAACAATGGTATGCAGGCAAAAGCTTAGAAGGTGCATTCCCTATGGGTCCATGTATTGTTTTACGTGATGATTTAGATATTACAAATCTTGATATCAAAAGCTATGTTAATGGTGAGTTGAGACAAAATAGCAATACTTCTAAATTAATTTTTGATGTACCATATGTTATTGCCGAATTATCTTCATATTTTACATTAAAAGCAGGCAGCATTATATCTATGGGGACCCCTAGTGGCGTTGGAATGGGGTTTGTGCCACCAAAATTTTTAAAAGCAGGTGATGAAGTAGTCTGTGAGATTCAAGGCATCGGGACATTAAAAACTAATATTAAAGAGTAAAAAACAAAACTGAATGAGTGACTAGATAAATAGGTTATTTACTGATTAAATGAAGTCATAGAATCAATTCTAAATTATAGTATTTTGTCACAAAACATTGGTTTGCCTTTAGATATGTATTTTTGGGCTGCAGTAAATTCTCTAAATATTAATCTATTAACTAGAGGCTTATCTTACGGAATCCATAGCAAAAGAAATGAAAGCTTCTCATATGGCAACAAGCAACATAAAACAAACACTTTTACCCATTACAACTTCATATATATTTACAACAAGACAAAGTAAAAGCAATAGTATATATGTGACATTTAACTTAAAACATTATCATGATATGCAAAAAAGCTTATTTAAGCATAAAAGCATTCAAACATGTTGTATTGCAAATTTTTAAAATATTAATCTACAACCATCTATGAGTAAAACCTCTGTAAAAATAGCCCTCAATGGTGTATAACAACAATAACATCTAAACAAGAACCCATACAATAAGCTTTATTTTACGCAAGAAAATAAATTTCAAAGTATTTGCATAACTCTCAAAAACAATAAGGCTTTTTTGCAAAATAACATAAAATCATATAGCTAACATAAGCTAGTCTTTGATGTTTGCCAATGTATCAATCATTTCTCGTACGGCACCCTCACCACCCTTTGCATGTGTAACAAAAGATGCACGCATCTTATTAATACTGCTTGCATCTGCTGGAGCAAAACTATAGCGACAAAATGCATACATATTTAAGTCATTTATATCATCGCCTATACATGCTACATTATCAGATGAAATCTTATACTTTTTACAAATCCTTTTTAAACATGCAAGTTTATCATCTATACCCAAATGCACTTCGTGTATGCCAAGCTCTTTTGCTCTGTGTTGGGTTAAAATACATTGTCTACCACTAATAATACTCACAAGCCCACCGCTCTTAATCCACTCGCTAATGCCCATGCCATCTTTTACGTTAAAACTTTTTGTTTCAGTGATAACACCATTTATGTGTAATAACCCAATTTGCCCATTTGTTAGTGTGCCATCTACATCTAAAACTATCATTTTTATCATATCGCTCATAGACACCCCTTTGTGCTTGGAATCTGTAAGGAAGAGTTTTTTGTTATCGCTCGTCTCAAACTCACTGCAAATGCTTTAAAGGTAGATTCTATAATGTGATGTAAATTTTTACCACGTTGCAAGACAATGTGTGCACTTATACCAAACTGCATAACAAGAGCACGAAAAAATTCTTCTACCAATTCCACATCAAATTCCCCAACCTTGCCATAGAATCCATTTTGTGCAGCTTGCATGTCAAAAAGCAAGTATGCACGATTACTAATGTCAATATCACAAGACACACACGCCTCATCCATGACAACAGAGCAATTTCCAAAACGCTCTATATTCTGCACAGGAAATATGGCTTTACGTAACGCCTGTCCAAGCACAATACCACAATCCTCCACACTATGGTGCATATCAATTTCTAAGTCACCCTTGCACATCAGATTTATATCAATAAGCGAATGCTTTGAAAACGCCTCAAGCATATGATTAAAAAAACCAATACCAGTCTGTATATCACTTATACCGCTTGCATAAAGGCTAAGTGTTAGATTGATTTGTGTTTCTTTGGTATTCCGCTCAATTGTTATTTGTTCTTGTTTATACACATTTTCACTCATATCTATATCCAAAATTTCAAAAAATCATTATGGGATTGATTTTAACATATTTTTATCGAGATATAATATATGTTATAAAAAGCGAAAAAGATGGCTATAGACTTCTAAGTCTTTCATAGCGATATGTTAATTATTTAAAAAGATAGTGTGTGCTTAGAGATTCTATATTTCTAAATACAATATAAGCTATAAATAAATATGATATAATTAGTTCTTATTATTATTTTTGGAGGATTTTTATGGCAAGGTATATGCGAATATTTGATTCTTTCTACTTGTTGTTGCTTGGTGTTGGTGTTGGCGGCATTATTGCATGCGGAGCCTTTAGTGCACCAATTATCTTTAATATTGATCGATTTATCCCTTCATTCTCAAAAATGGATAGTGGGCTTGTTATGGGAAAAATATTTGTGCGTTTAAATGTATATTTGGTATTTTTAGCAATTATTATCGCACTATATGAGAGTTTTAGTTTTTTTGCTAGAATATTAAAACTCAAAATTGTATATTCAAATTTTTGGATCATATTGGGTGTATTAAATATTATTCTCATTGCTTTGTTTGTGTATTATTATACGCCTTTTATACTAGATACACAAAATCTTTCGAGTAATAAATTTTTGAGTATGCATGAGCAAAGTGTATGGGTATTTAAGGCGTTAATGTTTACCTTAAGCACATTATTTATATGGAGATTATATCTATTGCATTATGTATCTCAAAGTATTAAAAAATAGTCCAAATTTTATAGCTTATTAATTATTTTAGTTTAAAATATCAACATCTTAATTTGATTTGTAAGGAGAAGCCATGTTTCATGAATATAGAGAAGAGATCACATATCTTAAGCAGCACAATGCGCATTTTGAAAAGATTTTTAATGAGCATAATGACTTAGACCAAAAGATACAGAATGCAGAGAATGGCATAGAACATCTTAGCAATCAAGAAATTGAGGTGCTAAAAAAGCAAAAATTACACCTAAAAGATCAAGCATATGCAATGATACTCGAACACAAAAAAGCACATCCACAATCCTAATCACAATTACACACATATAATGGCAAGATAGCATATCTATAATCTTGCTCTCACTTATACACAACTTTCATATAACATCGAGGGTAAATATGAACTTTGTTATTTTATTTAGTCCAAGTGAAGATAAATTTCTCAATGATGATGATTTCCTTAGGGAGACGTCCATACAAAAAACAGAGTCATTATTTTTTCTAGAATCTTTGTGGCAAAATGAGGTATTAAATCACCATAGAATAGACATTATCACACATTACTATGACGCGTTGTCTGCGATTTTGGAGCATAGAGATAAGGCCTTATTGGAATCTATATATGGTGCAAAAAGCTTTAATGATAAAAATATTTTTGATTTACATGCAGCCCTACATTCTAAAAAATTATTAAAAGCCATAGAACGTTATAATGGAGTAGCATTTCAGGGGTTATCTTTTCATACATTATCACAAAATGCTAAGGATTTTATTTTGCATAATGTGCTTATTTTTAGTAATCTATTTGGTGTTATAAGGGCAAGTGATTCTATCCCTTATTACAAGTTAAAACAGGGTACAAAAATAAAAAATCTCACACTAAAAGACGTATATGCTCCATTTATATTGCCTTTAGAGCAAATAATGCAGACAAAGCAATATGTTATTGATTTACGTGCTGGAATCTACACAAAACTTTTTAAACCAACACTACCTCATTTCTTTTTTGAGTTTCAAAAAGAAGGAAAGACAATTAGTCATTATGCCAAACTTTATCGTGGCAATATATTACGCCTGATTGCACAAGATGGACATAATCTAATGTTTCAAGAGTGTTTTGATTATCTTTGTTCCCTGCATGATGCAAATTTCAGATTCCACAGCTATACACAAAAAGAAAATTGCTTTACTCTATGTTATGAAATCCTATCTTAATCATCTTATCACACTACGAGAAAGGATTGAAAAATCTCTTGAAATTTCAAGCTATAAGATATGGCTTTCTGTGAGCTTTACTGGAAATCCAAAGTGGCTATGAGGATTGTGCCTACATATTTTCTATATCAAATATATAAAATAGATTCTTTAAAAATGTGTTGCAAAACATACATCTTGTCAAATGCCTATTACATGCACATTTTGCAAGTGGCAAAAACAATCTAAGCCATTTTACTTTTAAGGATTATAAATAAGACAATCTCTTATAAGCTTTTATAATACAACTAAATTGTTTTACTAAATTGTTTTGTGATATTTTTTGTAAAATATGTATCAAAGATCATTGCGATATTTCTAATCAGCATTTTACCTGTTGCACTCACTTCAATCCTATGAGAATCCATTGTAAGCAAACCAAGCTCACACATAGGTTTTAATGCCTCAAGTTCATTAGAAAAGTGTTGAATGCAATCAATCCCAAAACTTCTATTAACTACATCAAAATCAAGCTTTGCATTATTCATTAAACTCATAATTACTTCTTTACGCAATATATCTTCAGGGCTTAAAAGAATACCTTGTGCCACAGGCAAAGTATTATTATCTAAACTTGCTTCATAATTTGCCATATCCTTGTGATTTTGTGTATAATAATCCACACCCTCTCCAATGGCAGTCAAACCAATACCAATTGTTTGTGAAAAACCTTTTGTTGTATAACCTTGAAAATTCCTACGTAACTCCCCCTCATGTTTTGCAACACATAAAGTGTCATTCTTTTTTGCAAAATGATCCATACCTATCATTTCATAATCATTATCATGCAGGAATTCAATGGTGTTTTGCAGAATCTTTAGTTTCTCTTCTGGACTTGGAAGAGTTGTCTCATCAATCTTACGCATAGTTTTTTTAACCCATGGCACATGCGCGTAGTTAAAGATTGCTAATCTTTCTGGGCTAAGTTTTATAACAGATTCCAAAGTGTTTGCGAAACTCTTTTCATTTTGATAAGGCAAACCATAAATCAAATCAAAATTAATAGAATTTATATTATATTTTCTAGCTAAAGCTACACTATTTTCCACAAGACTAAAGGGTTGGATTCTATTGATATGTTGCTGCACCTTCATATCGAAATCTTGCACCCCAAAACTTATACGATTAAAACCGCAATTCTTTAACACCACCATTTGCTCTTCGTTAAAATGACGTGGATCTATCTCACAACTTATCTCACATGATTCTGAAAAATTTGGGAAAACATCTTTTATCATTTGTGTAATTGTTTGTAGTTGCCCTGCATCAAAAAATGTCGGAGTGCCACCGCCAAAATGGAATTGCACAACTTTCCGAGTTGTATCCATAGAATCTTTAAGGAGAGTTAACTCTTTTTTCAAATATTGTATATAACGCTCCTTTTTATCCTCTTTGCTCGTATATATCACGTTGCAACCACAAAAATAACATGCGCTTTTGCAAAATGGTAAGTGTGTGTATAACGACAAATCTTTATCTTTATATTTAGAATCTGCACGCTTAAAAGATTCTAAAAGTGTAACCGCATTAAAGTCTTTATGAAACTCATTTGCAGTAGGATAGCTTGTATATCTTGGTCCAGGTTTTGAGTATTTTGCTAGTTTTGAAAAATCAATAGATTCATACATATCATTCCTTTAACACTTCTTAGTAACTAAGACTTGCAATTATATCTAAAGCGAAAAAGAATATGTTAATGTATGCAATAAACGCAAAAAATCTCATATTTTTAATAAGTTAGAGATCACATGTCCTCTGTAAGATAAGCTGCATGTTAGCCTGTTCTGCTTTATAATTGCAAAACTATCACTACAATCTATATGAGCTATTTTAAACACAAATCATAAACTTGATATTTTATCTTACTAAAATCTGTGCTTGGGATTTTATCTCCATTGCCACATGCAGCCTCTATTATTTCATCATTATGATACAAAATCTTGATTCTAAGTCTCCCATCTTCATGGTAATATGCTGTAATACCATCTAATTTTCCATCTTTGAAAGTATCTTCTACAAACATATTTCCGTTTTCATCATAAGTTAGCTGGACACCATGCAATTTATCATCATGAAATGGTGTGCTTTGTTTAAGAATCCCATTTTCATAATAAGTTTCTCTTACACCTTCTCTCTTATCATGTTGGTAATGGGATATTTCTTTTATATTTCCATTTTCAAAATAGAACTTGTGAATGCCATGTTTATCGTTATTCTTGTATGTCCCCTCACTAAAAATATTTCCATTCAAGTGATAGCATGTTGTTTCACCTTCTTGCATACTGTAACGATAATTTGCCCTACATTCAATATTGCCATTTTCATCATAGAATACTGCTTCTCCATGCATCTCACCGTTATAATATGGTATAGTATCTAAAAGTTGCCCATTTTTATAATACCCTTTAACAACACCATGCACTTGATTATTTTTATATGGGAGCTCTTGTGAGATAACACCATTTCTATAAAATTCTCGTTCAATGCAACCTGTCTGCTTGTCTTTTTCGCTTTGACACTCCATTAAGCTTTGATATTTATCTTGAGTTTGATCATCTATTAAACTTTGATGTCTATCTAGAGTTGGATTTTGTAAAAACATTAACGCATAAAACACTTTTATAATTGCATACTGCATTAAAATCTCCTGACATAAAAAATCTAGAATATACATAGAATCTTGTGTTTCTTGCTCCTAGTCACATTCTAGATAAGAATCTCAAATATATACAAAATGCACTCTTATCTCACAATAAACCCACTGACTTATCATAAACCACGCCACAAGCACAACTCATATAACAATTTGGCTTACAGACTTTTGATTGAGCATTACTTGTATGTATTTTATCTTGTTGTTATAATGTAGCCATCACCAAAAAGACCTGGCTGCATAGAATCTGGCACAATCGCTTCAGCACTCACTTTTCTTGTGTTCACGTCCACAGCTGGATATATCTTGTATATCTTTGCCTCTCTTTCCACACCTTTTCCATCAATCCTATACCGATAAATATCTCCAATTTTTACATCTGATAGATACTTAGAATCAAACTGGATAATTATCTTTTTTTCATTACTAATAAGACGAAATAGCTTTGTTTGATTTGCCCCTACACCATCCCCTAGCTCAATATTACGACTAGCAATCACACCATCAAATGGTGCAACAAGCGTTGTCCGCCGCAAAAGTTCACTTTGATATTTAAGACTATATTGCAAATTATCATATGTGCTTTCAAGATTCTTATAATTTGAATAATTTTGCTCTAATGTATTTTTATCAATAGCACTCCCGCTCCTTTTAAATCTCTCATATTGATTTTTTGCAAAAGTGTATTGTGCCTTTGCACCCTCTAGTTGTGCCTTTTGCATATTAACATTTTGGATTCTATCTTCATTTGAAAGTGAAAGAAGTGCATCATCTTTCTTAACTTCTGTCCCCACATCAACATAAATATTTGACACAATACCACTTGTATCCATCATAAGGTTAGAATCTCTTACTGCCGCTACGTTAAAAACCCCATATATTTCCGCCCCAAGCATTATCTGAATGCTTACAAAAAATATGATAAACAATCGCATATTATTCCTTTATCTACAGAATCTATCTTGATTCTATTGTTTTATGTAATAAGAATATTATTATAAGCAAAATTTTAGGATATATTTTAAATCTAGTAATTCAAAATACATGTTAGATCATAATACAAAGACATCTTGTTTGATCACTTAGTGTATTTTATGTATTTTTACTTCCTACACAAATTTAACCTTTTTTAGCTTCTAAAGTTTATAAGTATGATTTCTTACTCTCTTAAAACTCACTAGATTTTAAGAGATTGAAGTATTTGGGATCCAATTTATTTAGAATCAAGAAATTATTGTAATTAAAAATATAAGTTTTATTGTAAACACTTAAACACCTATATATAAAAACAATATTGATAACATATAAGCCATAACTATACACTTCAGCATTCACAAAACTACTTAAATAAAGCATTTTTAAGCACATCAAAAAAATATTTTTTGATATTATAGGATAAACAAAGTCTCTAAAAAATAGACTTTAGAATAATGTATGTGAGAAAATATAAGCCTCGCTTTATCATATTCTCCAAAAAATTTAGCTAAAATTCTAGATACCGAATATTCACAATATAAACATTAAATTAAAAAAGGAATACTTTGAAAGGCTTCAAAATTTTTACAGGAAACGCACACCCAGAGTTCAGTAGAGAGTTAGCAACGCATCTTGATTGTTCGTTATCAAAAGCATTATTGACACGTTTTAGTGATGGTGAGATTAACGTGCAAATTAGTGAATCTGTACGTGGAAAAGATGTATTTATCGTGCAGCCAACTTGTGCTCCAACAAATGATAACCTTATGGAGCTACTCATAATGGCAGACGCTTTTAAACGTAGTAGCGCAAACTCTATTAACGCTGTGATCCCATATTTTGGCTATGCAAGGCAGGACAGAAAGGCGGCTCCTAGAGTGCCTATTACCGCAAAACTTGTTGCTAATCTTATACAAAGTGCGGGTATAAATCGCATTATCACTATGGATTTACACGCAGGACAGATACAAGGCTTTTTTGACATTCCAGTAGATAATCTCTATGGAGCAATCGTATTTAGGGATTATATACGACATAAAAAAGAGTTAAAAAATCCAATTATTGCAAGTCCAGATATCGGTGGTGTAGCACGGGCTAGGTATTTTGCAAATCAATTGGGACTAGATTTGGTGATCGTTGATAAAAGAAGAGAAAAAGCTAATGAGAGTGAAGTAATGAATATCATTGGTGATGTTACAAATAAAGACGTTATTTTACTTGATGACATGATTGATACTGCTGGGACAATGTGTAAAGCTGCAAAGACACTAAAAGATAAGGGTGCTACAAGCGTTATGGCAATTGGCACACACCCAGTCTTAAGCGGTAATGCGTATGATAAAATCAATGAAAGTGTGTTAGATGAAGTAGTGCTAAGCAATTCTATCCCATTACAACAGACAAGCTCAAAAATCAAGATTCTATCTGTCGCACCACTTTTTGCAGAAGTTGTACGCAGAATCTATCACAATGAAAGTGTAAATTCCCTATTTATTTAGATGTCAAACGATTGGAGATAACATGCAAAAATATCTGCAATTCTCATATATTTTCATATATACCTTAATATCTATAGTGCTACTTAGCCTATATGGTTGTAAAGATGTAAAAAATGCGAGTTTAAATAAAGATAAACCAAGTAAAGACTATATCTATGGTGAGGGATCTGGAGTCAATTTTGATCTTGCAAAACAATATGCACTGCAGGATCTTGCAACAAATTTGCAGGTGAGTATTAGATACTCAACACAGCAAAATATTGCTCAACACAATAATACATTGCAAACAAGCGGTATAAGCAATACACTTTTAGAATCTAAAATCAAAGACATACCATCAGTAGAGGTTGAAAAAACAACAAAAAAAGATAATAGGGTTAATGTCCGCGTAAGAGTAAGCAAAGAAGTCCTAGAGGGCTCGATTAGAAATCGCATAATCCATGCACAAAACGATCTTCAGACAATACTTCAAACTTGCAACCAAGTATCTTTTTCACAATATAAAAAATTTAAAACGAAGTTAAGTGGATTGAAAGAAGACATTGCACTCTATCAGGCTTTAACAAAAAATATGAGTTATGGAAATGCTATGATTCTTGACTTTCAAAATATGATTTCTACATATCCTAGCTATGCCTTGCACTGGGAGTTAAATGGCTTATATAATTATCAGAATGACATCCAAGCAATTATAACAACTGAATTAAGTAAATTTATCAAGATTAACCCACAAGCTAAACAAACACTATATATAAAAGCAAATAATGACAATCCATTACAATTCCTATTGCAATTTTATGATTGCAAAAATAATCTAGAAAATGCAATACAAATTAACACACACGCAAGCAAAAACGACATGCTACAAGGATCAAAAAAATCTCGCTTAGGAGCCATAATATATAAAGCACTCAATGATATGTATTAATCGCCAATAATACAACCCACTAGATTCTATATCATCATACATATGATACAAGCAATCTATTATCACACAAAGTACTAACCTTTCCAATCACAAATCAAAAGATAATCTCTATATATTCTCACTAGGGTTTAACCAAAAAGTATATAACAAGAGTTTAAGATCTTTGGCATATTTTAAAAAATTTTGCACTTTGTAATCTCCTATAACCAACCTTATAGCCACTTTGGATTTCCAGTAAAGCTCACAGAAAGCCATATCTTATAGCTTGGAATTTCAAGAGATTTTTCAATCCTTTCTCGTATATGATCAAATTCTAATATTGATGCAATCTTACAATCCTTATCCACTAAAATATTTACTTCCACCATATAAAAACGCCCAGACTTTGCCACATGCGTATCATAATCACTAAAGCCAAATTCATCACTCAAAGATTCTGTAATCTGCGTAATTTTAGTATCAATCTCACTTGGAGCAACCATAATCAAATCTTTAAAATTTGCAATAGCTATGCGGATAGGTGAAATACACAGCATTAAAGAAAGCAATGCTAAAAGCAAAGGATCTACATACATTGCAAAAATACTCTATGGACTTAGCAGGAAATAAATCACACCAAAAGCACATAATGCACCCAAATACAACACACAATCAATCTTCCACTCTGTATTATCCACCTTAATCAAATCAGATTCTAAAAGTTTTGTATAAAATAAAGTATAGACAAACAATGCTGTGCAGAAAGCAAATGCACACAGACTATACGCCACAGCACCGCCAAGCTCCACTGCATATCCACCATAAATGATACTCTGCAATGCATTAATAAAAGCATATATACATACAAAAACAAGCACAAGAGATTTAAAAAGATTTACCATAGGCTCAAACCGAACATAGCCATACTGAAAAATATCATCATCTTCCTTATAAATATAACGTGAAGTAATTACGCTTAATGCACCAAGTCCCACACTAATCAAGGCAACAAAGCCATCAAAAATGACTGTCATTGACTTAACTAAAATCCCAAAGCCAATACCAAAAACTGCAAGTATTAATGCACCATACATCGAAACCTTCAGCACAAATTGCTCTTTTTCTGCAGCTTTTTTAGAATCTACTTTAAGTGCATGTTTTAATGTTAAGATTTGTGTTTTTTGGCTTTCTTGTTTATGTATCATGGATTGAGAAACTACAGGGTTAGGATCTGTGTGCTCATGAATTTCTAAGGGAGATTCCACTAAATCTTTAGAATCTTGTGTAGCTTTTCTCACACTTGTGCCATAGGGAAGACGAGAAATATTTATATTAGTTTGGTTCTTTGTGTTTGTATATATTTGTGTGCTTGTCTTTTTTACATCCATAATATAACCTTTTAATTTTTGTATTCATCCAACATAATTTCCTTGGGATTATAACTAAAGAATGCAGTTAGTCATTAAAATGCACACTAAGATGTAACATATAAGCATTTTCTCACCACATACTTATCATAAAGATTTTTATATTACACTGAAAAATTATAAAAATCTTAGAGTTAGAGTAAAATTAGCACGGTGATATTTTAAGGTTTCAGCATGAAAACGTACTTAAATATTTGTCATAAAGATTATATGGATACTTCTTTAGTGAGCTATTTACAACCATAACGATTTCTTTGTATCATGCAATCATTACACAACTTGCGTAATTAGTTATATAATCCAAAAAACTATCATTCAAATATTTTCTCCATAAGTTCATTAAACTTATCGCCTCTTTCTTTATATGATGAATATTGATCAAGACTTGCACATGCAGGAGATAGCATAACAATGGGTCTGTTAGAATCATCACAATGCTTGTCCATATCGTTGATAGAATCTAGCGTATAATCATTACATAGCACAGAATAGATAGACTCCATAGCATTATCTAGAGTGAAACACTTTTTCACCCATATATCATTTGCTCTACACTCACTTGCTATCATGGCTCCATCTCTTCCAATGCTAAATACTTTTACTTTATTTTCTTGCAAGAATGGATACAGCATATCCATTTTTGCCCCCTTAGAATCCCCGCCCAAAATAAGATATATTCTATGATGTCTATATGTATATAATGCTGATAAAACTGCATGTGGATTTGTCGCTTTAGAATCATTGATAAAGAGCAAACCATGCTTTTTATGCTCTTCCATACGATATGCACCGATTTTATACTCCAAGATATTATCTATATCAAACGCAACATTACCAAAGTGCATACCACTAGCAGCCACCATAAAATCAAGTTTAAAAGGCTCTTTAAAGTAATCAAAATATTTCTTTTCGCACTGCAAATATGCGTAAAGATCTCTAGAATCTGTATAAAGCATTACATTGGCTTTTGTGCTAGTTATAATATTTTTTGCTACCTCATATTGCATAAGTTCACGTGGAATAAGAGCATAATGCTTCTTTGAATCTGCCGCATAGTTCATATATTGAAGTGGTTTTAACTTATCAGCAATATATGCTTCAAATCCACCATGCCAACTTATATGATCTTGACTTAAAGGCAATAAAATATAAATATTAGGTAAAGCATAATATGTATAATGTAGGCTAAAAGAGCTTGTTTCAAGCACCCATAGAGCATTGCAATCCTGCATTGATGGTACATCATACACCTTGTAATTTTCTGACATGCGTTTATGATGTTGAAAATGTTTTATATCTATTGGAGTTTGTATGGTGTCACACATGTAATCTTGCATAAAAAGTGTAGCAAGTGGAATACCAATATTACCTCCACTTTTTGCATTGAGCATACAAGATAACATTTCGGTTGTTGTTGTCTTACCATTTGTCCCACTCACCCAAATACTATATATCCCCTTTGCAATATGAAAGATAAAATCGTACTCGCTGATAATGTTTTTAAAATAACTTAAAAATGCAGAATCTGGCTGTATCCCTGGACTAATAATTGCTAAATTTGTGTCTCCATGTGGATTTATCTCCTGCAGTGTCGCTATCTTCTTAAATGACTGACAGATATTCCCCATTAAATCTATTTCATCATTTTTATATTTATCATCATAAATATGACATGTTATATTTTGCTTATTTAAGAGAGTAACTAATGCCTTGTTTGTAACGCCATAACCCAAAATATTAACATACATAAAACCACCCCTAATACTTTAATTTATATAACATTATAGCAAATATTATTTTAGGGATGAGGCGGTTGTAAAATACATATCTTAAAACCTCTTACTCTTCACATCTTCTAATATCTTGTTTGCAATAGAATCTACTGCATTATAAATCTCTTGTGAATGATTGGCAATGTCTACATTCTGCTCTGTAATGCTTTCAAGCTGGGAGATTGTCTCATTCATATTACCTACATTTTGTGTCTGTTGCTGTATTGATTCTGCCATATCGTGAATACTTTGTGCTAATACATTTGTATTTGCTTCAATCTCACCTAAGCTTTTTTGCGTCCTTTCTGCAAGCTTTCTCACCTCATCAGCAACAACTGCAAAACCTCTGCCATGCTCCCCTGCCCTTGCTGCCTCAATAGCTGCATTTAAAGCAAGTAGATTTGTCTGATCTGCTATATCACGTATGATTCCTATAATATTTTTAATATCTTCGCTTTGCCTAATAACATCATTTGTTCGACTTGAGACACTCTGCATAGAATCAGTAATATTTTCTATTTGAGCTGCTGCGTTTTGCAATGATTGACTTTGCGTGTGTGCACCTTGAGTAAGATTTTCAACTGCACTCTCCAATTCCTTATTTTTTTCACTTAACTCATGTGCATAACTTGCTGATATCTTAAGCATTTGAGCAATAGAATCACCCAGCCCATTAATGGCTACACCAAAGCCTTTTGCATCTTCAATCCTATCTGTAAAATCATTATTTTCATAGGAGGTAAATACGCGTGAACTTTTTTTTAAATCATCACCTAACAATTCCAATAAAGTAGAAGACATAGCATTTATCGCATCTTTTAGTTCATTGATTTGAGGATTAAGACTCTTATGGACTACAAGCTTACCAAATCGCCCAACTTTTGCTTCTTCTACAATATTTAACACATCTTGCACTAATATAGAATCTTGCTTTAAAGACTCATTTGTTTGCTGTATATTATTACCAATAACTTGTGCCATACGCCCTAACTCATCCTTAGATTTTAAAGGGATGAAGTCTATATGCGAAATCTCACGATTAAGATAGCGGAAAAATGACACAATGTTATGTTGTAAAATTCGTATTCCCTTTGTCAAATTGTTGTAAAA
Organism: Helicobacter trogontum; assembly: GCF_000765905.2. Taxonomy (GTDB): domain Bacteria; phylum Campylobacterota; class Campylobacteria; order Campylobacterales; family Helicobacteraceae; genus Helicobacter_A; species Helicobacter_A trogontum. The sequence goes on from NZ_JRPL02000008.1 coordinate 34,850, forward strand.
TATTATGGTTAAAGGACAAAAAATTGCTAGAAAAATGATGATAGAAAACCATATATTTCTATGTAAAATTTCTTGCATACTTGTGAGTATGAGCTTTGAGATTTTACTAGTATGACCTTGCAGAGTATCAATATATACACCAGTTGAAATCCACATATTATCTGTATTTGGAATCATTGCTGAATATGCAACTTTCTGTGCCTCGCCTAATCGTCCATCAGGCAATGGTTTAGAGAATACAAAATATACAAATTTTCCCTTACCTTCTTTTGCATTCTTATATAACTCCTGCACATAATACACCCCATTTGAATCCTTTGCATTTTGTAACGAGGTGCCGATTAAATCTTTTCTATTTGGATGGGCTACATTGACATGCCCCTTATAGACAAAATAGTAGCCTGATTTATCATCTTCAAAATGAAAATCCTCTATAGCTTTGGCAATAATTGCAAGTTGTGACTTTTCATCTAAACCATTAACCAAGACACCAAGGCTTGATGCCATAGAATCTGTACCTAATTTTATCTTTTCCTCTGTCTCTTTTTGTATGATGCTACTAAGACTTTCTTGCATACTTACTCCAATTTCTTCTTTTCCAAACAACATAAAACCAACAAAAATCGCAAAACTTATGAAAGAACCAAGTGCTAATATTAAAAATTTATATTTTAATGAAAGATTACCATAGATCATATTATGATTTTCCCCTCCCAATTTATTACTTCCCTAATTGAACAAGGTAGGGTTATCATTCTAACACATTTTGGAATCTTTCAAAATTGAGGTATATAAAAATGACATTCTTATGACAACTACTTGCTACGATGTAACGGACGATGTAAAATAAGTAGAGCAAGGATACATAACATGCCCACAAAAATGACTTCTCCAAATGAATTAAGTGCTTTTGTCTCACTAATAATTAAAATCCCAAATGATAAACCTGTCGTGAGAATTGAAAAGAATATTGCATGGGCTGTACGCAAATTTTTTCCCTCTTTCACAGAATAAATTCCATAATCAACACTTACAACAACAAGAATAAGCAATGCAAAAAGATGCATAATATTTAATGTACTATGTGAAGCAATCACGCAAAGTGTGCATGAAAGTGGAAATAATACAAACACAACAGAATCAAAAAACGCCTCTCTTGCGGTAATAAATAACATGCCAATCATCAAACATAGTGCAATAGCAAGGACAATAAGCATAGGTTTATAAATTGTATTTGTAAGATTATCCATAATATGCTGCAGACCTCGCACTTCAATATCAGATTCTCCACTCTTAAGCTGCTTTGAAAAAGTGTCAATACGATCTAAATCGCTATTATGTGCAATAGTCAGATAATAAAATCTTTTTGTATTAGGTTGCATAGAAGCATTAGAATCTTTACTAATATTATTTGATTTTACTACAGAATCTGTTTCCATATTATTAGATTCCATGTCTTCTACAACTATATTAAAGCCCATACTAGAGAGATCATCTAATGTTATCTCTGGTTTATCATCAAGCACATAACTCTCTTTAAACATGGAAAACAAATCATCTATGGATGCCATTTTATCTTCTAAGCTTTCCGAATCATCTTCATCATTATTTAATATTTGTAGAATCTTTGTCTTTAAATGTGGAAGCGATTGCAACAATGCGATCTTATTTTTCCTCACAATTTCAGATTCTATAAATTTTGTATTTAATTCCATCTGATTGCTAGTGGGTATAAGTGAGAGTGGAATAAAAGTTTTTGCATTATTTTCATGTAAAAATTCTTGTGTTTCTCTCGCAAGAGTGATTAAGCCATTAAGGCTATTGCTTGATAATAGAATCTGTGTTGTATTACCTTGTGCATCTGCAAAAAATGTGCGTTCATTTAACATATGCTTATTTTGATAATCAAGCTTTGATAAATCAAAATCAAGCCGTAAAGACATAAATGCAATGATAAATCCACAAAGTGCAATGCCTAAGAACCAATAACTAGAGATTTTTTGGAATCTAATATACATGAGTTTAGGGAATAAGCGTGGCTTACTAAAACCAATTTGGGGATACATGAAAGCAAAACTAATATAGCAAAATGTCAATGAAATAATTGCATACAAAGAAAGCTGTGCGAGTAATGGGAATGGTATAAATAAGCATGCACTAAACCCAATAATGGTTGTAATATACCCATAAAATACAGGGCGATTAAATACCCTTTTGCCTCCTACATAGAGATTAAAAAAGTTATGATGCATCATATAATCAATAGCGATATTGCTAATCCCCATACCAAAGCTTAGTGCCATAATCGTTACCTTTGGATACACGCTTGATACAACCAAAATGGCAATAATATTTGCTGTAATTAAAGTGCAGATTGTATTTAATGTGAGCAATGGGATACGAATAATCACAAAATAAAGCACAATAAATGCAAGAGTTGCAAAACTAAGCAAGAAATTGACTTCATTAAGAATTAAACCAAGATTTTCTACATTCATAAAATTTTGCGAAAAGTATCGAATATCTGGATACTCTTTTGCAATCTGCATAAAGCTATCTAGAGTCTCTTGCACTTTCTCACTCTTCACATCTTTCATTGTTACAATAGCCATGTAGCCATAATTTTTTGCTACAAAAATATGAGGTTTTGGTATTTGTAATGTTAGAAGCTGCAAAGGATCGCTTGGGTGAAACATAGTATTATAAGAGGGTGCATTATCATGGAATGTATTATGAGTTTTAGATATTGGATTATTTTCTTTTTGCATATTTGTAGATTCTAAAGTCTTTGTATTTTCTTTATTATTGTTTTTATTTAGTCCTTCACTCTCTTCTATTAATCCGCTATCAAGTGTTTCTTCTTCAAGCATTTGAGCCTGTAGTGTCTCTAACCCATTAAGCACACGAGTTTCAATTTGATCCTTTGTAAGCACCTTATCTATGGGTTGTGGCACGGCGGTATAAAGATAGTTTTGCATAAGAAAATCTTCCAACGCATCTGAAGCACTCGTGCGAGTCATAATGCTATCTATATTTGGCACATCTTTTAATTTTGACAAAAATTCATCTAATGTATCTCTAGATTCCTCCTCAAATCCTTTTATGGCAACAAGGATATGATTGGAGTTTGCAAACTTTTGATAAACATCAATGATTTTCTTATCTTTAGTCTGTGGAAACAAATCAAGCACTTCTTGCGTAATTTCTATCTTGTTGTTATAAAAGAACAATACAAACAAAAACGCTGCAAATACCAAAGCAATAACATTTATAAAATGACGCATAAAATCCCCTATTCATATATTTGTAAATAATTGGCTTTCTCAACCTAATACATTGTATTTACTTTGAAGCTTTAGTGTATTTCTACGATTGGTTAAGTATCATTGCATTTTGATTCCCTAGTGGTTGCCTATTTTAAATACTGCATTATATCCTATTTTTTATGCTAAATTACATATTAATGACTTATATCTGTTATTATAATTCCAAGAAATTTTAAAAATTTAGATGTTTTAGATGTAATAGATTTCATTTTTATTAACATCTCACAAAATTAAGGAAAATCATGTTACTAGAAGTTCGCAATATCAATCACACTTTCACATACAATACCTTTTTTAAAAAATATACAAAACAGATTCTAAGCAATATTAATTTTCAAATGCAACAAGATGAAAATGTTGCGCTCATAGGTCCTAGTGGATGTGGGAAAAGCACCTTAGCAAAAATTATCGCACAACTTCAAAAGCCACAAAGCGGACAAATACTTTTTCACAACAACGTTATACAGTTACAAAATCTTCATCAAAGAAGAGAGTTTTATAAACAGGTGCAAATTTTATTTCAAGATCCATTAGGATCTCTTAATCCACGATATAATGTTTTAGAGCATTTGCAAGAACCACTTAACTATCTTTTAAACATAAAGAATAAGACAGCACAATTGCAAAAAATATATCCACTTTTAGATCAATTAGCCTTGCCAAAAAATATACTCTATCATTACCCTCAAATGCTTTCTGGTGGACAAGCACAAAGGATTTGTATCGCACGAATGTTACTCATAAAGCCTCTATTTGTCATTCTGGATGAGACGACTTCTGGGCTTGATTACCAACTGCAAGAAGAAATATGGGATTTATTTTTAAATATGCAAAAAACTTACAACACAACTTTCTTGTTTATTACACATGATCTTATGCTTGCACACAAGTATTGTCAAACCATCATGCTTATGGAAGAAGGCAAGATTATTGAAAGTATAAAAGCAAATGACGAGTTTCAATCCAACTTAGGTAGGGAACTTATGGCATGTTTTAATGCAGTGCTATAAACTAAAAAATATGATAAAAATCACATAAGATTAAAAATACATTTAAGTATCCTTATTGTAGTCATACATCATTTTAGCAATACAGAGAAAGGATCAAGGGGCATGAAGCTTAATTGCATGGAATCTGCATTTACTGATACACTACTAGCCCTGCAAGCCCACTCAAATAACGTAGCCATCACTACAAGTCCATTATATGCTAACAAAGGTGCTAAAAGTCTTTTTTCATGTGCATTAAAGGGTGATAGCACATAATTAGCAACCTCTTGTTTCCCACTCTTTTGATGTGAACAAAAGAGTTTCATGACAGCTTCATAATCTTCTTTTTTTATAGAATCTGCACTTAGTGTTAAGTTTGGATGAACCATACATTTTAGACTATCATGCGAACATGGACTTTCAGTCATTTGAGTAAATGCTAAATGACTTGATATAGCTTCCTTGGAATCTAATTTTTTACCATTTTCTAGATGAGCTTTATTGTGAGCATGAGATGAAAAATCTTGTTGAGAATCTAGATTAGATATTTGATTCTTCCACGTATGATAATCATTAGAATTTAAATTATTATCTCCAAAAATCTTAGATTCCATAACTTTGAAGAAACTTTTTGTTTTAAATATGTTGTGCAGACAAAGCCTCTTTAAATATGTCTCATAAAAGAGTGTTCTAAAAGATTCTATACTTATATGTGCATCATTATGCATAAGAGAGTTTAGCATGTCATGCAATATTATGTTGTTGCCAATACCAAGTTTTATACGTAAATAATCCCTTTTCACATACTCATGGATTGACTTCAAACCATTATGTCCACCGCTTCCACCTTTATAACGAAAGCTTAGATTCCCAAAGCGGGTATCTAAATCATCATAAACAACAATCATTTGTGCAATATTGCATTTCTTTTCAATGCTTTGAAGTGCAATGCCACTTCTATTCATAAAAGTTGTTGGAGCGATACATACAATCTCATAGTTACTTGACAAATTTGCCAATTTCTCTCTAAAAATCTTTTGCAACGAAAAGCTATCTAAATGCTTTTTGTGTGGATTTAAAAATTTGAGTTGTGCCAAGAAGGAAGGAAAATACTCTAAAACCCTAACAAAATCTTTAAGATTAAGTCTTGATTGTAAGCTTTGCATACTCTTTTGTTCCTGCCACTGCATTATATCTTTTTGTTGCTTACGTAAAAGCCCTTCAATATCCCCAAGTAGAAATTCAGTATTTTGATACGTCAAGGAATCATCCAACGCACAAGGATTATTAATGATCTGTGTAAGTGCGTAAAGACTTAAGAAGCCAATATTGTGCCTTGTCATTGCGTATTTTGCACCAATGTTTCCCAAACCCACAATAGCTATTGTCTGCATACTTGTCCTTTTACATTTATAATCTTGCAATTATAACGAACAATCAAATATTAATGGGCACACTCTATATGAATTTGTTAAGCATAATTAAAAATCTTAAAAATCTATCTCTTACATGCATAGCTTCCAGATATTCATTATAAAAAACAATGTGCAAGAAAAGCATAATTTTATAAGCATATAAATACTATCTTAATTAAATATCAAGATGATTTATAAAGACTTATCTTTATTGTCTTTTTCATATAAAGTGGATTTAATATATTAAAAAATAAATCATCACAAAAAAGCTTTGTAAATATATGATTTAACTATATCTTAACTATATTCATAATATTGCTAATAAGTTCCCTTTGTTGCGAATGAATCATTGATATGGACTTAACAATAAATAGATTATAAGTGAATTATGATTGATTTATTTAGACTTTATAGCATCAATAGCCTTACGACATGATTTTCATTAAAGTTATGCTACAATATTTTAAATTCATAAAAGGGCAAAGGTATGTTAGATAAGAAAGTAACATTAAATACACTACGTGCAAAAAAAGGTAAAGAAAAAATTGTTGCAATCACTGCATATGATGCACTTATGGCTAAAATCTTTGATGGTGAGGTTGATGTGATTTTAGTTGGAGATAGCCTTAAGATGAGTTTTGGTGGTGAGAATGAAACATTACGTGCAAATCTTGATGAGATGATTTATCACACAAAGGCGGTATGTGCTGGAACTAAGTATTCTTTCGTGCTTGGTGATATGCCCTTTGGAACTTATGCAACAAAGAAAATGGCTTTAACAAATGCACTTAGATATTATAAAGAGTGTAATGTTGATGCGTTGAAGATAGAAGTAGATTCCAATAAAATTGATGTTGTAAAAGCACTCTGCACAGAAGGTATCGCTGTTATGGCGCACATTGGTTTAAAACCACAATTTATGCGTTTTGAAGGTGGCTTTAAAGTAAAGGGTAAGAATGAGGTAGAAGAGAATGAACTTATAGAGAGTGCAATCGCCATGCAAGAAGCTGGTGCTTTTGGTATACTCTGCGAGGGAATAAAAGCAAGTGTTGCACAAAAAATTACACAAGCTGTGCAAATTCCTACTATTGGTATTGGTGCAGGAGTGCATTGTGATGGACAGATTCTTGTATGGAGTGATGCCTTTGGCTTCTTTGATGCATTTAAGCCTAAGTTTGTGCGACAATATTGCGATGGTAAAGATATGCTAAAAAATGCTGTACGTAATTATGCAAATGATGTAAAAAATGCGGTATTCCCTAGCGATAATGAAAGTTATTAAAGTGTTACATTAATGTATAAAATTCAAATCACTTTCCACACAATAAGGTATTATATTTGAAATCTAACCTCTTTTATCCATTGATATTGTGTAATAATGCATTACATCGTATTAATAGATGCGACTTTTATTTTTACTCACTCAATAAATAACAACATAAACTAATTTGTTACACAACTGGGAATGATAATTCATATACTTAACTTAACTATACTCTCAACTCAAGAAACTATAATTATTTGAAAAGTATAAATTGTTTGATCTAATAATATGAGCTCTAATAGTATTAGCCACTCTTTCCTATTATTTGCTCACACAAATCAAGCTATTACATCATGCTTATAAACATAGACACAAAGCTTACATCATTTGTTCACAATTTATATACGAAAGAGTTGGTAATTGAGTTAAACAAACTTAACAAAAACCAACGCTAATCTATAAAAACTCCTGTACTACAAGTTTGATTGGTGATTTGTCAAGATATAAATCTACCTTCCAGCAGCAATAGATATCTAAAAATATATGCTAGAAAGTGTAAGATACCTTATGATTCAAGCATTTCTTTTACTTTTTCCAAAATATGGGCACCTATAGGGATAGCAGAAGTCGCAGCAGGACTTGGTGCATTACATACATGAACCGATCTTGGTGTATTTACAAAAAGGAAATCTTCGATCAAATCACCAGAGTTACTCACAGCCTGTGCACGCACTCCAGCAGGATATGGACTTAAATCCTCCTTTGTAAGTTTTGGACAATATTTTTGCACAAGCTTTAGATAACCACCTTTGCAGAATGAATTTTTCATTTCAACAAGCCCTGTTTTTAGATTCTTATATATTACTTTTCTAATACCAGAGTGAGTTATCATTTCTGCAATATCATCGATAGAAATATCAGTCTTTGTGTATCCCTCACGTTTAAAAGCAAGCACAGCATTAGGACCAACCGTAACACTACCATCAATCATTCTTGTCAAATGCACCCCAAGAAAAGGCACACTAGGATCAGGAATAGGATAGATAAGGTGTTTTACAATTTGATTATGTTGACTTCGCAAACGATAATACTCACCACGGAAAGGACAGATAACAAAATCAGGTGTAATACCTAACATTTTCACAAGTTTATCCGACATAAGTCCAGAACACGTAACAAGATAACGACTTTCATATTGTCCTTTTGTAGTTTGAATGATCATACCTTGTGAGTGCTCTACCAAGCCAACAACTTCTGTGCTATAAAAGATGCTACCACCTTTTTCTTGAAAGCGTCTTGCCATAGCTTGTGTTACTTCCACATAGCTTACAATACCACTTGATGGAAAGAAGATACCGCCAAGTCCAGTAATGTTTGGCTCCCTCTCTTGCAATTCCTTAGAATCCAACCATGTTCGCTCCAACCCATTTGCTTCTGTGCGTTCCCACAAAGCCTTCATGCGTTCCATCTCAAGTGGTGTTGTTGCTACCAAAAGTTTACCACAAATGTCATATTTAATTCCATTTTCATCGCAAAAAGCTTTTGTTGCCTTATTTCCCTCGAAACAAAATTTTGCCTTCAAGCTTCCAGGAGTATAATACACACCTGCATGAATAACACCGCTATTGTGTCCAGTTTGATGTTGTCCAGCAGTCGCCTCCTTTTCGAGCAGTGCAACTTTCATACCTGGATAGGCATCCATAAGTTGCATAGCAACAGACATACCAATAATACCACCACCAACAATAACAAAATCATATATCATATTTTTTCCTTCGTAAAAGCATATTTCAGCACATATTTCACTCATATAGAACCATATTGAAGATCTATATTATAGCTCAAAAAGTATATATTAAAGATTTAAATCCTGATTTTAGTGCATCGCAAAATTTCCAACTAAAAATTAGAATTTTTAATTTAAAACCACAACAAGGGATTTACCATATTCAAAAATATTTCGAACCTATAAATATTTTAATTCAAGAATATGGTAAAGTTATTAGCCCCAACATATTTTTAACTAACACTTGTATGTATTTAAGTAGATATAATAAATGCCATAAACAAACCTCACTTTTGGAAGTGAGATTCTTCACTAAGATATCATCAAGCAATCATCAAATTATATAGCTGCTTTTTTCAATCCGTGATAGGCTTTAAAAGGATTAGAGGTAAATGAGAAATATCCTCTTTGACGCATAAGTTCTCTGCGTAAATTCTCATGACGTTCAAACTTATCCCTACCATGTAACCAGAAAAGATTGTTAATAAGTAAGAATTGACCCACTGGCACAGGGAATGAAAGCTTGTTTTTGCTATTTTCCAATGAATCTCCCATATCTGCAAGCCAAGTACCTTCTTCATAATCTTTTGGTTGTGCAAACTGATCAATAAATAACATAACAGGGCGACCATCAGTATCCACTTCAAATACTGGGTGATATGCATCCTCTGTTACATTTTTGCTTGGTGGTGCAGACCACTTAATAACACGTTTTGCCAAATGATGGTTAAAGTATTTATCCAAATCTTCCCAGTCATCAAGATGTAATAGTTGAGAATCTCCACCCTTCATATTTTGTTCATCAATTTTATACATCAACACATAGTCTGTAGTTTGATTCACATATGTACCATCATTGTGCAATTCAAGAGGTTTTTGTGGCTGACGCAAGTAGCTATCTGAATTGTCAGTATTAACAACAGCCCATCTTGCATAAAACTTACCTGTCATATCATCAAAATTTGAGCGACCAATCAAATGTACAAATGCAGTAGCAATTTTTACCATATCATCGCCTTGTGCTGCATCATTAATACCTTCTGGATTTACAAGTAAAGCACCTTGCTTTCTATTGCTTAGTGCATTTTGCAATACCTTCTGTAATTTATTATCACACAATCTATTAAGAATCTCAGCCACTCTGAATCGCAAGAAAGATTTATACTCAAGTGCTTGCACTGGATATTGTTCCACCTCTTTTAAAAACTGCGCAATAACCTCCTTGGTAAAAACCATCTCCAAAAGCCTTGGGGAATGTTTAGAGGGTGTTACCTTAAACTGCTTATTCTCAAAAATACTTGCCATGTCGTTCTCCTATCCTATAAAGTTGAAATGCTTGCGATTGCAAGAGTTATGGGGATTTTCCAAATCCTCGAGATAAGAATTACATGTTAAACATTAAATTTAGCTTAAATTGGTAATAATATACACTTTTTTATTTTGTAAAAATTATAAAATGTTACATATTTACAATATTAGATAAAAAATTATTATTATTAGAGATATAATGAGAATAAAAAATACAATTTTATTAAATCTTAGAAAATTTGCCATAAAAAAGCCTATTTTACGATAAAAAGTATATGAAATACACTTTTTATCGTTTATAGACTATTGTAAAATAGTTACAATTATATACTTGATTATATTTAAAGTGTTACTTTATATAACAATTAGAGTAATAAAAATTAGATATCATGAGGCATGTGGCTATATTTTGTTAGTGCACTAGAATTAACTTTTATCGCGTTAAACGCATTTGCGCGATAACTGCCATCTCATCATGCTTGAAGATTCCAAAGAGACTAAGTAATGTGGTTTGTAAGGCATACATAGATTCCATGTCTGGTGCTACTTGTGCATTTGCTTTGATACATACATTCACCTCAAAACCGCAATGTCCTTGCATCTTAACTACCTTTGTATGTTGCCTGTCAAATTGTGCTTGCTTATCTTGAAATTTTGTTATTGCTTGGTCAAACCTCATACGCATATTAGATTTTACTTCATTGTGTGGTTGCGGTGCTATCTTTGTTTCTTTATCTGTTCCAAGAGAAAAATGTTTAGGCTTAAAACTTGGGAGAAAGTTTGTATAATATTGCATCGTGTCTGTATGTATAGAATCTGTTGGGTGTATCTCAATGTCTATACTCTGCAAGGCTATTTGATAACACATTGTAAATATTTGACTTGCCTGTTTCGCAGCCTCTACGCCTGATGCTATAGCAACATGAATGTGCTTTGTATATGTAGAATCTGCCATAAAATTTGCAAAAGTCTGTGGCGATACTATAAGTAATCCCCCTGCATTACTTATTTGTTCTTTGTGTGGTTTGTTTGCGAGATTAGCTAATCTCATAGATATCGTATGCATTTTCAATCTCTCATGTATCATGAGATAAAATCATTGTAACAATCTTTTATCTCCAACAAAACTTTTCTCATTCTATCTTCCTCGTGAGTTAATGCTATACGTACATATCCCACTCCACTCGTATTTCTCCCAAGAAAAGAGCCAGGCAACACTTTGTGCCCAGTTTTACTATAAAGTTCTTGCGTAAAAAGCATATCGCTAGTAAAATCTTTAGGTATCACACGCTTTGTGTCTGCAACATGCAGCCACAGATAAAAGGTATAGGGATATATACGAGCATTTGGAAAAATCTCTTGAGCGATTTCTAGATTCTTAGCAAATTTTTTACGAATACTTAGAGCATACTCATCTTCTTGCCACGCAACTATACTTGCTTTTTGCAAAGTTAAAGGCATACTAATGCCAACATAAGTACGAAATACTTTGTAATCCTTTAAAATACAAGAATCACCAGCTATAAAGCCGCTACGCAAACCAGGTGCAGAAAGTCGCTTTGAAATGGAATTTATAACAAGTGTATTTTTAAACGAAGTATTACCAGCAGCCACACACGCCTCAAGCAAACTAGGTGGAGCATCATCCTTATAAATTTCGCTATAACACTCATCATTCACCAAAATAAAGTCATATTCAAGTGCAAGTTTTACCCATTCTATAAGCTCTTGTTTGTTCAAAATTTGCCCTGTTGGATTATTTGGTGAATTAAGAATTACCATGCTCACTTTCTCTAAATCAGATTTTACAAGCTTGGGTTTAAAATCATTTTGTTCGCATAGAGGCATATAAATAACATCAGCATGATTTGCAATCTGTGCACCTTCATAAATTTGATAAAATGGGTTTGGGAAAGCGAGTGTTGGCTTATTCTCTTTTTTGCATATACCACTTGTAAAAATAAAATGTGTAAAGTTAAAAAGCACTTCTCTTGAGCCAAATGTTGGAATTAGCTCAGATTCTTGTAATGCAATATTAAATCGTTTGTAGAAAAAATCTCTTTGCACTTCCTGCAGCTTGGTATCTAAACTTGGATAATAGCGGATTAAATCAGCATGATCACGCAAGGTTTGTACCACCTTTTCTGGTGCGTTAAATGCTGGTTCACCTATACTCAAATTTAGTCCATCACTGCCAACTCCACTAGCACTTGGATTACAAGATTCTAATAATGTTCGTAGTCGTTCAAATGGATATGGATTAAAAATCAAAATTACTCCTTTAATAATATAGATGCAAAATAATGCTGTAATTTTAGCAAAAAATCAATAAATTATAAGGCATAATACAAAAGTGTAATACTTCTTAAAACCAAAAATTGTTTTGATAAAATTTTCATAGAACTTTGTATTTTCAGTATGACAAAAAGTAAACAGAAAAATAGACATATGAATGACACTCATCTATCCTATACATTGCATATTGCAATAGATAAATAAAAACTAGAAACACAACGAGATACTATAAATTAATATTTTTTTGCTATAATGCAGCACTTTATCATTTTCATTGGAGAATAGAATGGTGACACGAACCGAACAAGTAATCGCTAAAGCATTAGAACAAACAGGGAACGACAGATACAAGCTTTCTGTGCTAGTATTTGCAAGAGTTAAAGAGCTTAGTGTGGGTGCACAACCATTACTTAACTATCCAGATGATTATCTAAGACGAATGGAGCCATGCGACATTGCTTTGCAAGAAATAGCTGATGGCAAAGTAACTCTTGCAAGTCATCTTTAATACATTGTAAAATTTTACGACATTGTCGTGATAAAGATCGTTACACCTAAGGTTATTGCATGGAGTTTTTTAACAATTTAGCACAAATTGAAACAATAGATGATGCACTAAAACAATTAGAATCTTTGCAAACGATTACACCAAAAATTGTAAAAGCCTTAGAAGATGCACAGAAATTCCATGAAGGGCAATTACGCAAAAGTGGAATACCCTATGTCGTGCATCCTATATGTGTAGCTTGTATTGTGGCACATTGTGGTGGTGATGAGGCTATGATCTGTGCCGCGTTATTGCATGATATTGTCGAGGACACATTATGTGAGCTTGAATATGTTTATGAAAATTATGGTGATGAGGTTGGCGCATTAGTTGATGCTCTAACAAAAATTGTTGAAATTCGCAATGAAGAGCTCACTTCAGATACAAGCGATAAAAAGCTTGTCGTGCAGGCATTATCTTTTCGAAAAATACTTATAGCAAGCATACAAGATGCAAGAGTGCTTATCATAAAAATTAGTGATAGAATGCATAATATGTTAACACTTGATGCCTTAAGCACAGCAAAACAAATAAGAATTGCAGAAGAAACGCTTGTTGTGTATGCACCTATCGCACATAGACTTGGTATGTCGTCATTAAAAAACGAGCTAGAAGATAAGAGCTTTTATTATATCTATGCTGACTCTTATAATAAAATACAAGAAGAAAAAAATGCAAAAAGACAAAATCTTGAATTGCGTCTCAATGATTTCACACAAAAAATTTCAAAACTTCTATTAAATAATGGCTTTTTGCGAGATAGCTTTGAAATTCAAAGCAGAATTAAACGTAATTACTCTATATACTTGAAAATGCAAAGAAAAGGCATTAGTATGGATGAAATGCTAGATCTACTTGCAGTTCGTATTATTGTAAAGAATCAAATAGATTGTTACCGTGCTTTAGGTATAGTGCATATCAACTTAAATCCTATACCATCACGACTAAAGGATTATATTGCATTGCCAAAAGAAAATGGCTATCAAACAATACATACTACAGTTTTTGATGATGGAGCAGTTTATGAAGTTCAAATCCGCACCTATGATATGCATAAAAGTGCTGAAATGGGTGTAGCAGCACACTGGAAATACAAAAGCGGCAGTATTTCGCCAAATCTTAACTGGCTTAAAGACATGAAGGAAAGCAGCAGTGTAAGCAAGAGTGCTGAAGAGTTCTATGAAGTAACAAAAAACGATCTCTACAGAGAAGACATTGTAGTTTTTGGTCCTGATGGGAAAACTTTTAGCTTACCAGTTGGATCTGTCGTCCTTGATTACGCATACGCAGTGCATAGCGATGTGGGAGATATGGCAGAAAAAGCCTTTGTAAATAATCAAAGAGTATCCTTATTGCAAAAGTTAAAAAGTGGTGATATTGTAAAAATAGAAAAAGGTGATGTCGCACAAACACGTTGCACTTGGATTGATTCTGTAAAGACTTCAAAAGCCAAGATTCATATGCGTACAATGTGCCACAACAAGATAAAAGAGATTGACAAAAAGGTGGCTATTAATATTTTAACAACTATCTTTGATAAAGAACATAAGTTCTTTGATGAGTTTATAAGAAATCACAATTTAGAAGATCGAATAGGACAAGCAGCAACAGATTTAGCTTTTTTGCAAGAGATTACAAATGATTTTAAGAGAGAATATAAGATTGATAATAGTTTCTTTGCATTCATGCGTTTTAAAACACTGAATTTACGGGAACAGGTTTTTGATAACCTAATCTTACATACAAATAGAAATATCAGTGAATTAATTTTTGATCATTGTTGCCATCCAAAATTTGGAGATTCAGTGGTAGCCATAAAAAATGGGCAGCGTGCAATCGTGCATCATAAACTCTGCAATAAAGCAAATGAGCGAATCAATCAAGGAATCAATCAGCTATTTGTAACATGGGCAAAACATGCAAAAGTAAGCTTTAGAGTTATAGTTTCATTTGAAAACAAGCAAGGAGCAATCGCGGAGTTCCTTACGACTTTAGCCAAACATAATTATAATGTCATAAAGGTGGAATATGATGGGCATAAAAATAGCTTCTCGCCAGTGTGTGAGGTTATTATAGAATCTGATCAAAAAGATACAAAGATAATTAAGGAAATATTGCAAAAGAAATATAGGATTATTAAATTTGTAAATCTTAAAGATGCTTATCAAGAATAAATAGAATTATACTGCCCTCTCCATTTTTTTAAGAAACACATATATCAAGCTAATGTAATGTTTTACACACCATTTTAAAGCCATATTTTCAAAAGTTCAGCCTATAAATGTATTTTAAAAAGTTTCATAACCTCTAAAAAACCATACATAAAACTTACTTCATAAAAGCATCTTTTAGCACGACTTCTACCTTTAGACTCGTAAGATGCTTTTATATAGAATCTTCTTGCTATGACATCTCTATTTGCATTATTGCTTAGGCTTAGGTTACATATATTGCTGTTGTTAAAGTGTGTAAAAGGCTGATGTGTTATAAGTGCTTGTTTTGCTTGTAATATTGCAAAACGGATTAACTGGTGATAAATAATGAACATATATACAAAATACCACCTTTTTATATCAATAAGCAAGTAAAATGAGAGAAGGAAAAGTATAAATATCTTTTTGAGTGGAATTATGCCGCATTGATGTTATAGTATTATCAATTCTTAGATTTCCATTTGCTATGCCTACATCCATAAGTTATATAAACTAAATTACTTGATTGAAACCAAATAACCACCTTGCAAGAATACAATACAATGCTTTTTTATACTCCCTCTCACTAAGTTGTGTAAGAGAATACCACTTTTTATATTTTTATAAAACTAGAAACTTATTTGACACACATACCACTCTACTATATATTGCTCCTATATATCACAAATCTGTTTCACCAGCTATCCTTGTAACCGCTCCCTTAAAAGCTCATTAACTCTTGCAGGATTCATACCTTTGGTTTGTTTCATGACTTGCCCTACAAAAAAGCCTAGCATCTTTTCTTTACCTGATCTATACTCTGCAACTTTATCCTGATTTGCCGATAAGAGCGTATCGATAACTTGTAGTATCGCACCATCATCATTAATTTGTTCTAATCCCAATTCCTCAATTAGAGCATCTACATCTCCGCCTCTTTTCTCTACTAATACATCAAGAATCTCTTTTGCACCCGCACCACTAATCTTTTGAGATTCAATGCGTTGCAACAATACTGAAAATACCATCTCGCTAATACCACAAGTAGCAAGTGTATTGCCATTTTTCAATCGCCCTTGCAACTCCACACTTAGCCATGTGCATGCCAAACGTGGCGATATCCCCTCTCCTACCATATATTCAAAATACCGCACCATATCGATGTCTTGCACCAATACCTTCGCATCACTCTCTTTAATACCAAGTGTTTCTACATATCTTTTAATCTTAGAATCTGGCATCTCAGGGATGTTCTTGGCACGCTCTAATAATGCTTTATCAAGAAAAACAGGTAATAAGTCTGGATCATTAAAATAGCGATAATCCGCACTTTCTTCCTTGCCACGCATAGATTTTGTTACACCCTTATCGGTATCAAACAGGCGTGTTTCTTGATACACTTCTGTATCATAAGTGCCATTCTCAAAAGCATTTTGTTGTCTTGATACCTCATATTCAATAGCCTTTTGGATAAATTTAAAACTATTAAGATTCTTAATTTCAACCCTTGTGTAAAACTTAGTCTCACCCTTTGGGCGAATAGACACATTTGCATCACAACGAAAGCTTCCCTCCTGCATATTCGCATCGCTTATACCAAGAAATTTTACAATAGCATGAAGCTTTTTTAAATAGGCTATTGCCTCTGTGCTACTACGCATATCAGGCTCACTCACAATTTCAAGCAATGGTGTACAAGCACGATTTAAATCAATCTTTGAATATGCACCTTCGTGAATATTTTTACCTGCATCCTCTTCTAAATGTGCCCGTGTGATACCGATAGTCTTTGTCTTTCCATCAACCTCTATGTCAAGCCCCCCCCTGCCAACGATAGGAATCTCAAACTGACTAATCTGATAAGCTTTTGGTAAATCTGGATAAAAATAATTCTTGCGTGCAAATACAGAATTTTGATGTATTGTTGCCCCAATTGCAGTACCAAATGCAATGGCTTTTGCCACTGCCTCTTCATTCAACACAGGAAGTGCACCAGGCAATCCTAAACACACAGGACACACATTTGTATTTGGAGATTCTCCAAAACTTGTCGGACATGAACAAAAAATCTTTGTTTTTGTATTTAACTGCACATGCACTTCTAAACCGATAATCGTTTCAAAACTGCTCATAATTTTCCTTTATGTTATAGAATCTTCTTGCCAACTATTTTCATATTATACATAAATCTTTACAGAATATAGTGTCTAATTCTAAGAAATGCCACGTCTTGCAATTCGCACAAATAGCAAAGGTTCAGATTCTATATTATTATTTTTTCACCCAATAAAAAATAAGAAAAATATATTTTAGCAAGACATCTTAAAACTTGTATATTGCTAATACTAGGGATATAATGAATATTTATTCATGAATTTGTGAATACAGATGATATTAGAAGCTATATTGGTTTTGAGCATACCAAAATGAAGATTTTAATTATCTTCTAGCTTTCACTTAATCTATGTTAGACTAAATTACCCCATTATTCTTTTTTTCTTTTCACTCATTTCATCAATATACTGATTATATAGCTTGATATTTTCTTGCATTTTTGGTAGTGCATTGATTCTAAAATTTTGTGTGTCTTCCATTGCACTCAATACATCATCAAAAGCATTTTTGAGTTTTTCCATATCAAGCATTGCATTTGCTGCACCTTGCTGTATAGCTGCACCTTGCTGTTTTAGATTGGTTGCATTTTGTGCAAGCAAGTCGCTTGTTGTCGCATTAATATCATTAACCGCTTTTAGCACCCTTTGTTGTTGATCAAGCCCTTGCGAAGTAATGATGGCCACATTGAGTGCATTAAGCGTCACGCTTTTTGTCCTATCCACACTATTTGCAAGCTCTTTGTTATTATTAATAAGCGTTTTAATGGCAATTTCACCTTGCGTATGAACTAGGATTTGTTGCTGGAAATCCGTGATTTTTTGTTTCAATGGAAAAAGGATTTGATTTTGTATTTCTAGTCGTTTTTCTGGACTAAGCTCTTGAGATGTTACAACCGCATAGACATCTTGCATAGAATCTTGTGCATGTGTTTGTGCAGGCAATGTGCTAGATTCCACATTCTGATTTTGTGTAAGTATATGTGTATTTTGTGTTGTTGGACTTTGATTATTTGTATCTTGAGCCAATAAGGATTCTATATAATTGTTTGCTTCTAATGCAAGTTGCAATTGTACTTTTATTTTTTCTGCGAGCTCGGCATTTTTTGTTGCTTCAATTTCCAATGCAACATTATCACGCAAAAGGATTTGTTTACCCTCTTCAAGCTTTTTTACCAGCGAATCAAGCAATGCCTGATTTTCTTGAAATTTATCAAAGTATTTTTGCATGAATTTATTTTTGCCAAATAGTTTATCAAAAAATGAGAGTTTAAAATTACTTGGATTAATATCATTTACTGCATTTTTTAACGCATTAAGTGCGTTGTATACTGGTTTATCTGTTGCTTCAAAGTTGGCTAGATTTCCACGCACCATTTGGCTAATTTGCATACTCTCATTTTTTTCTTGTTCTGCAAATCTATCAACCATATCACGATTTATCTTATTTCCTTGAATTGCTGATTGCAAATCGCTTAGAAGTGTATTTGTTTGTGTCATTGCTACTCCCTTTCTAATTTCTAACATTCATTGATTATAGCTCATAAACATAACGCAAAAATTATATCAAAATTAAGCTTATTTTACATAATGTTATACATAACCTACTTTTTGTTTGATTATATCGGGGTTATATTTGATTATTTACTATAAATTTTAGGCTATAATTGAACTCTAGATTCTAAAAACACGTAAAAAGAGGAAATATGTTATCTACATTAAAAATATTGCTATTTTCTGGTGTAATTTTTATGCAAGATAATGCAACTTCACAAGCTAACATGAATGCATTCATATCGCAAAATGGAATACCGACATTACAAAATGAAAGACATGATAGGGCAGCTAAACTTGTAGCACAAAGCTCTTATGTAGATTTGATAGAGGGTGATACAACACGTGCTTTGGAGCTTTTGAAAGAGGCTTGTAATCTTGAATATGGTCGTGCATGTTGGTATTATGCATATGAAACACAAAAAGATGAAGATGCATTGCACGCACAAAAAGTATTGCAACAATCATGCTTTGCACCATCCGCAAATGAATACAATGGTGAATCTTGCACATATCTTGGCATTATGGTGTCACACAATAAAGCAAATATAACAGAGAATGAGCAAGAGCTTTATACTCGTGCATGTGAACTCGGAGATGGGTGGGGTTGTTATCGCTTAGCAAGTGATTTTATTATTGATGAAGATACAGAACAAGCCAAAGAAATTGAAGACAGAGCTCTAAATATTCTCACTCAAGCTTGTAATAATGGTGAAGCTGCAAGTTGCTATTTTACTGGCAGTATATATTCGGAAAGTCAGGACAAACAAACTAAGGCTCGTGAATTTTATGAAAAAGGATGTAAGCTTGGTGATGGTGATTCATGTGATGAATTAAAGTTGGGCAAATAAAAATATCCTAAAGCATTTCATATATTATCGAAAGCACATTTATAGAAGTTTGGCTCATAAGATATATCCAAAAGAGTCTAATAGCTCTTCTAAAACATATTAGCCTAAAATATAGAATCTAAAGATTAGATTCTATATTTTAGGCTAGACTTTTCCTTTTTGCAGTATAGCTGCAGAGCAAATATTTATAAATTTATAGAATAAAGTAATTAATTTTTATGAGTTTGGATTATTTTTTGCTAACAAATAATGTAAATTATATTGTAGGGGTATCTAATGAGATTATTTATTATTGTTGGGTGTATTATTAGCGTTATAACATTCTCTGGTTGTGGTGAAAAAAAACCTAAACCATCAGGTGCATTTGTTAGCACACAATGTAAAATGGTATGCAACAATACACAATGCGATCAGGTTTGCACACAAGTTAGGGGCACTTTGAAATAATTATATGATCTAGACGTACAAAAACTTAATCTTATTTATGCATAAATAGAGCTATTCTGCCATAAAACAAGGTAGCTAAACCATGCACAATGAGATTAGATAAGGCTTGTGTGGTTTATTGTCGATTTTTTGCCTCCTCACTTCCAATGTCCATTCTAGTCAAACACAAGATGTCTAAACAAGAATCTTACAATTCTATATACTAGCTTCTTTAATGCCATAAAAAGGGTTTGCAACTTAAATTACATAGCAAAAATCATTATACATACGCAATTTTACATTATGAAACACAATAATACACAACAACGTATCAAATTTTATTGATTTTAATTCTTAGTTTGATTTTGGATTACAAACTATCGATAAGCTTCATATAATGATAATAATGACTAATAAGGTGGTAGATTATGTACTATCGTTTTTCTTTTGCATTTGCGTGTTTGGCAGTGCAGTTTTCGTTTGCTTCCGCTGTTGATGAAACTTTTCATTATCAAGATTATCTTGATTTTGGTAATAATACTGGGCGTTTCACCCCAGGTGCACAAAATCTTACAATCACCTCAAGAGATTCAAACACGACTTTGCATTTTAATGCACCTATGCCCAACTTCAGTGCGGCAAATCTTAGAGGTAAATGGAAAAGTGAATTTACCAATATTGGCGCTGGCTATGCCATCAGTGCGGCACACATGTTTGATAACAATCAAGCTAAAGATGTGGCAAAAAAGCATGCAACTCTAAATTTTGGTGGTGTAGATAGCATTATTGTAGGTGCGAGTAATAATTTTAAAAACTGGACTGAATATAAAAAAGGAAACCCTGACTTTGTTGTGCTTAAAATGAATAAGTTTAATCTAAATAGTGCAGCCCAAATTAGTCCAGAGTTGCAATTCACTTCGTCAAGATCAGATCAATCAAGTGCAACAACAATTATAGAGAAGTATAAAGACAATTACAAAGATACTTGTGATGTGTATGGAACAAATTGTAATGATAATGTTGGTAAGGGACAACTTAAAGATTCTAGTCGCTATACATACTACGCACGTTCTGGTACAGGTATGCAAAAACTTGGACCAAAAGAAGCAGATCGAGCTGCAACAACGATTTCTGAACATGATAAATTTATCACAAGTGGTTTTAATAAACTTGATACAAACGAACTTGGTAATTCTCAGTTTGTAGTTAAATTTCGCAACGAAACAGGTTATTGGGGAGCAACAAATCGAAAACGTGTTGATTTTTCAAGCTCCTCTGCACCTGGTGACTCTGGCTCAGCAATCTATGTATATGATAATAAATTAGGGCAATGGTTTGTTATCGGTGTGGTAAGCACAAGCAATTGTAATACGTTTGATGATACCGCCTACACATGCACAGAAGCGACTTATGGGTTAATCAATGAGGCTTTAATTGAGGATTTTAAAACTAAATATAGCACACCCGTTCTTACAGGTGGCACATATACACTTGGAGATGATGGGTTAAAAAAAGACCAAAAGGATATGGGTGCACACGTTATCACAGGCAATGTAAAAGGCGAAATAACATTTCCAAACTACTTCCAAAAAGATACTTTTATTGCACGTAATAATGAAATGGAAAAGTCTAAAGACATATATCTAAGTGGCAATGGCACAATTACATTACAATCTGATGTTGATCTTGGTGCGGGTGGGCTTATTGTAGAAAAAGATGCAAAATGGACAATTGCCAATAAAAATTCCAATAATAATTGGCTGATCTTGGGTGGGATCTCTACTGATACAGGTGCACAAGTAACCTATCATGCTAAAACAAAAGACAATGATTTTCTGCACAAGATTGGTAATGGAGATCTTATTGTTACCTCAAGTAGTCCGAATGCTGGTTTGCGTATAGGTGATGGGCGCGTGGTGTTGCAAAATAATGGCGATCAAGTAAGTTTTAAAGAGGTATATTTTACAAGTGGGCGAGGCACACTCCAAATTAGTAAAGCAAGTAATATTGATACAAATCATATTTATTTTGGTGTAGGTGGCGGGACACTTGATATGAATGGACAAAATCTCACTTTTAATAGAATCTATGCAAGTGATAGCGGTGCAGTTATTGCTAACACAAATGCTACGAATAGCACGCTTTCAATAAACAATGCTGAAAACTATCTCTACCATGGACAGATTAACTCAAATCGTGGAGGTATTAATATTAATTCCAGCTCAAAACACGATCTTGCCTTTGATGGTGGAATAGATAATGCTAATGGGAGTTTTGATTTTAGCGGTAAAGAGCTCACTTTTCAAGGTAAGCCCATAACACACGCATATGTGGATTGGGAGGTAGCCAATAAACTCAAAGGATATGGACAAAATGTATTCACTACTCCAACAAGTGCTACACAAGTTGACTGGCTTACTCGTAGCTACAAGTTAAAAACACTTGCTATTAATAATGGGGCAACATTTACACTTGCACATAATGCCGTTTTGGAAGTAGAAAATCTTAATGCTAATAATGCTACAATAAACTTGGGTAGTAAAAGGGTATGGATAGATTCTAAAGATGGAGAAAATGTAAAGTCTAGACTCTATGGTGGTAATGTAGAAAGTTCTTCTTATGGAGATGGAAAAGCTTATGGTGTGGGAGAAGATATGGAATTTAACCAAAACCTTACACAGGGATATAGCAATACGATAGAGAATGTGCGTTTTAAAGGTGATCTTAATCTTGCAAATTCTGATGCCAACCTTACAAGTATGGAATTTGTTGGGAATATTAAAGCTGACAATATGAGCCCAATCAACCTTAGTAATTCAAAACTTCAGGGTAATATAACATCAAATGGGGCACTAAATCTTAGCCACTCCTATATAAATGGTAAAATCAGCACAAATGCTTTAAATGCAAACAACACGACTTTCGTTGTAAATGTAGATTTAGATTCTAAACAAGCAAACAATGTAATTGAGGCAAGTGCATCCGCAAGTGGAAATGCAAACATTTTAATGCTTAATCTTTTGCAAACACCAACTGATACAAGTGTGGATAACATACTACTTGCATCACTTCAAGATACAAATAAAACCTTGACACAAAACTACTTTGATACACCAAATGTAAAGTATGGTTTTAGTGTTTATAAACCAAATGTCACATTTAACCGAGATAAAGATAACAAAGCGCAATGGCAGCTTAGCAAACTAGAGAAAACAAATTCATATTTTGATGTGAGTGATAATAATCCAGCCATCAATCAAGGAAATGGACTCTTTAATCAAGTGCTTTTGAGCTATCTCATCGAATGGAACAACATACAAAAGCGTATGGGTGAGTTACGAGATAATCCAAGTGCCTATGGTGCATGGATACGGACATTTGGTGGAAGCAATAGTGATGGTAGCTACAGAGGCAACTTCTTTGAAATGCAGCTTGGTGGAGACTATCAATTCAAGCTTAACTATGCTGATGTATATGCAGGTAGCATGTTTAACTATACTCGCAATATGTTGCAAGGTGATAATACAAATATACAAAGTGATGGTTTTGGACTTGGCGGTTATGCAAGCATGCTTTTTCATAATGGGTTTTATCTAGATAGTGTATTGCGTTACGTGCGTTATATAAATAACACTAATATTTCTTTTATTCCAAGTGGTGGTGCAGTAATTCCAATGCGCAATAACTCTGGCATAAATAGCTTGATATTTAGTGTTGAGGGTGGATATCGATATATGTTCATGAATGCTTATTATGTTGAACCACAAATTGAATTTATAACAGGTTATATCGGTAGCGTAACTATTGGTAATCCACAAATCTACCTAACATTGCAAAGTTCTACGCCATTAAGTGGGAAAGTTTCACTATTTAGCGGGAAACAAGCAAAATTTGGAGCATCTAGCATCTTTGATTCTCTAGGATTTAGAGTAGGATTTGGTTATGCTTTTGACATGAAAGCTTATGGTGACAGAGTTTTAAGTGATTTAAACGGATCAAAATTCTATAAGGGTATTCAAGATCAAAGGATGTTTGTAAATCTTGGTACAGGCTATATTTTAGGAAATAGCCATCGATTTAACTTTGAATTAGAACGAAGTTTTTTTGGTAAACTAAATATTAATTGGCTTATGAACGCCTCTTATAGACTTAGCTTTTAGCAGCTAAAGTCAAAGAGTTTTTAGATTGCTTAAGTATTTATACTCCTTTGCATAGCGATAATATGCAAAGTGGGCTTTCATCTAAAAACTTCATATGATCTATATTTCTCTACAAAAAATACTTTTACTCTTTCATGCATCATAACTACGACTAGAATTTATAAAAAGTGGTTTTGTCTGAATTTCAGTATTGTTTTACATAAAAAATCAAACTCAGTGATTTCAAATCTTATTAGAATATGTTTTAGCATGGAGCTTAGAAAAGTCTTTAAAATTAAACACAATAAAATCTTAAAAGACAAGAGTTTTGATATACCATCAAAGAGAGCATATTGAGATGATATAAAACAGCATTCAGACTTCTTGATAGTTTAATGCAAAAAACTTATTCATATTTCATTTATTGAGAATCTTCAAAGAATCTACTTGCTTAAACTGAAATTCTCTATATTTATCATTAATTTACACACCTAGTTATATGTGGCTATATGTGTGCATAACAAGCAGTTTAAAGTTAAATAAGAATCTATTAAATAAGAAATGATCAAACTTTGCATATTAATTATTCAGAAAACACAAGTAATAGACTATTAATTTTAAGGATTTATCCACAAATGCATGGGAATAAAGTAAGTACTATATGACTTGTTTTATTTACCAATACCAACACCATTCAGCATATATTCTATAATAAACCATTTTAAGCTATATTTACAATGTTTCTAACTTTTGTGTGACAAGCTCCAATGTTTTTGATACTTCAATAAGATATGTATAAAAATGTTTTTAGATATTTTTAATGTGCTTTAGGAGTGTGTTATTTAGGGAATTTTATAGACACTAAGGGTATAATTAAGTATATAAGCTATGTTTAATTATAAAATGAACTTTTCAAATAAGAAAACCGAATAATAAAAATTTATAAAAACTAGCAAAAAATGAATCACTATAAAAAGCAATCCTAATCTTATAGAAATATTAGGGATATATTACAATGAAGGAGAGAATGAAGAGCAACTTGTAAATTATAGAAGTACACTTCCATATAAGTAAATACAAAGGGCGGTATGTTCATAGGATAATACACTCATATCTATAATCAAAAATCCTAAATATTAAGAAATGATTATAAGCAATACAACATGCATTGCAAAGTATATTGTGCGATCAATAAAATTAAAAAATATTCTAATTAAATAATATAACACTAGACATATTATTTAGATTAATCTTTTGTTTTACCATGCAATTATCCATCAAACTTGCAAACATCAACATATCAAATAACTCGTTATGTATCATACATATTTGATTAATGTGTATGATCGCAAGACTTTTACCCTATAAATCCTGCACTAAGATTTAAAAAAATATTTTTACAAGAATAGGGTAAACGACTTCTAGTTATCATCCTCTTGTCTAAACATATTTGTGTTTAAATTTGTTGTTTGAGGAATCTTTGTGTCAATTAACCATACATAACTTAATCGATTACTAAATCTATGGGGTTTTAGCTCGGCATGCAGATAGCCATTCTCTGGCTTAATACTCCCAATTACACCAACTTGCACATCTTCAAAAAATATACCATCTAGTCCACTTGTCACTACATTGTCTCCGCTTTTGATACTCTGCCATGCTGGAATATAGTCAATCACAATATCACCATTCTCCATAGTGCGTAATGTACCTGGCACACGATTTTCACCAATATACACACTATAGCTGCAATCTCTATCGCCATTTAAGATTCCAAGCAAATGATTATCAACCATTTTGGCAATACCAATCGCATAGCCATCTTTTACGAGACCAAAAATTTTTGGTTCATCACTTAGATGTGTGTAATCCATCCAAATCTTTGTATATGTGCCAAGTGTCATATAGGATAATACTTTAACTAGATGTACATCTGGATCTGAGTAATGTCTCTCACTCTCAAGAGCATAATGTAAATTATCAAACTCTGCTTGCAATGCTTTATGTTTTATAGAATCTATTTCTAATTGCTCAATTTTTTCACGCATATTCTTGATTTGTGTGGCTTGATTCATGTAATCATTGATAAAAAGAGTCAAGTTTTCCTTTTTATCATTATAATATTTCTTAATCTGCAATGTTATATCAAGAGTGTATTCTTGCAAAAATGGGATATACCCAAATGCTATAGCCACGATAAAGCATAGTGCTACAATGATAACATAGAATCTTCTCACACTATTGCCTCTTTTAGAATCTAACTTCTTGCTGCAATTTTTTCAAGCATATCTAAATTCCCCATTGCTTCACCCGTGCCCTTTGCCACAGCCAATAAGGGCTCATCACCAACATATACAGGAAGCTTCACAATATCTGAAAAATATTTATCAAGATTGCGTATTAACGCACCACCACCAGTCAAGACAATACCATTTTCTACAATATCACCTGCTAAATCTGGCGGAACTTCCTCCAACACACCTCTTAACGCATTCCCCATCTCTTTAATAGGATCTTTAATCGCTTCTCGTATATCTTCACTCGTCAATTCAATAGAGTTTAATAACCCACTTACTTGATCTCTTCCCTTGACTAATTTCACCAAGGGTGTATCAAGTGGTGCAGCACAACCAATTTCAATCTTAATCTCTTCTGCAGTCCTATCACCAATAAGCAAGTTAAATTTCTTGCGGACATATTCCATGATTGCAGTATCCAACTTATCACCAGCTATTCGAATGGATTTTGAAATAACAAGTCCACCAAGTGATAATACGCCAATTTCAGTCGTCCCACCTCCAATATCAACTACGAGGCTGCCTTGAGGTTCTTGGATAGGTAAACCTGCACCAATGGCTGCCGCTAATGGCTCCTCTATAAGAAAGACTTCCCTAGCACCAGCACTCATTGCAGACTCTTTAACCGCCTTTCTCTCAACAGAAGTAAGTCCATAGGGCACACATACCATAATACGAGGTCGCACAAAGGATTTTCGTTTATGCGCACGCTCTATAAAATATCTTATCATTTTTTCAGTGATTTCAAAATCCGCAATGACACCATCACGTAAAGGTCGTATAGCACGAATATTATCTGGCGTCTTTCCTATCATCTCCTTTGCTTCTTTACCAACAGCAAGAATCTCCCCATCACGATATTTATCAACTTTTACTGCCACAATCGAAGGTTCATTGATGAGAATTTCATGACCCTTTATCATCACAATCGTATTTGCAGTCCCCAAATCAATTGCAATATCATGTGAAAACCAACCAACTAACTTATTTAAAAACACTTTACAATCTCCTTATTGAATAAAAACTATATAGCTTTTGTCTTTTTCTTTTTGATTAAGATAGGTTTCTCAAGTTTATCCACACACTTCCGTGTAATAATGATTTCATACCCACTAAGATTTGGTAAATCAAACATAATATCAAGACTAAAATCTTCAACAATAGCACGCAAACCCCTAGCCCCTGTTTTTCTCTCCATAGCAAGCTCAGCAATTCGCTCAATCGCATCATCTTCAAACACAAGCTTCGCCCCATCAAGTTCAAAAAGCTTTTGATATTGTTTAATAATTGCATTTTTTGGTTGTGTTAAAATCGATATCATAGCTTCTTTGCTTATAGAATCAAGCGTTGCAATAATATGCAATCGTCCTACAAGCTCTGGTATCAAACCAAAACTTACTAAATCATCAGTTTCAATCTTATGAATAATATTCTCTTCATTAGCTTGTGTTTTTGGGTTAGAATCAAACCCCAAGACATTATTACCCAATTTACGCTTGATAATATCCTCCACCCCATCAAATGCGCCACCGCAAATAAAGAGAATATTGCTTGTATCCATTTTAATAAACTCTTGGTTTGGATGCTTCCTGCCACCTTTTGGAGGAATATTTACGACACTCCCCTCAATAATCTTTAAAAGAGCTTGTTGCACACCCTCACCCGAGACATCACGTGTAATGGATCTATTTTCAGAAAGTCGAGAGATTTTATCAATCTCATCAATAAATACAATGCCCATTTCAGCACGCTTTAGATCATAATCTGCAGCCTGCAAAAGACGCGTCAAAATATTTTCTACATCTTCGCCAACATATCCTGCTTCTGTGAGAGAGGTGGCATCAGAAATTGCGATTGGAATATCAAGAAATCTTGCTAAGGTTTGAGCCATAAGGGTCTTGCCGCTGCCTGTTGGTCCTATAAGCAGAATATTTGATTTTGATAGCTCTACATTCTCTTCTAAATCTGTTACATTAATCACATTTTCATCTGTTTTTGTCGCTATTCTTTGCTGGTGCAATAATCTCTTGTAATGATTATAAATCGCAACACTAAAAACTTTTTTTGCTTTCTCTTGCCCCACCACATACTCATCTAAATGCGCTTTCAACTCTTTTGGTGATGGTACATCTTCCAAGCCCCAGGATTCTGAGTTTGCAATACTATTCTCGCTACTAAACAAAGTGGTGTAAATAAAAACTGCACATGCCTTGCATATATAAGCTTTTGTCCCAGTAATTTTCTCATTACTTGATACTATAGGATTTGGTTTAGACTTCTTTTTGCCACAAAAGCTACATATTTCACTCATTTACTTCACCTCTTTTATAGGGTATTCCTCTTTCAGATGCTAATATAAACTCACAAATTTTAACAACATGGATATTGTTTTGCACACTTTTTGCCACCTCAAGTTCCATGGCTGCCAAATCACGCAAACTCTTATTGCCAGAAAATAGGCGTTTGTAAAGTGCATCAATCACATCAATTTCATCTCTCTCCATAATTTTACGCATACGAAACCGATTAAGCCCAATGATACGTGCCCTATTGCCCTCTGCCATACAATATGGCGGAATATCTTGTGATAATGCAGAGGCCCCAGCAACCATTGCACCCTCACCAATCTTTACAAACTGATGTACTGGCGTCATACCTCCTATATTTACATAGTCTGCAACATGAATATGCCCACCAAGAGTCGCATTATTTGCTAAGATATTGTGATTGCCAACAATACAATCATGAGCTATATGCACATATGCCATAAAAAGATTATTGCTACCAATCTTTGTTATATTGCCGCCACCCTCAGTGCCTGGATTAAACATACAAGATTCTCTAATTGTATTATTATCCCCGATCTCTAGCACACTCTCTTCACCCTTGTATTTTAAATCTTGTGGTGGTGTACCAATTACTGCATTGGGAAATATCTTATTATTCTTACCAATTGTGGTGTTTCCCATAATCGTCACATGATTATATAAATAACTTTTTTCACCAATACTTACATTACCTTTGATTACACTATAATCACCTATTACTGCATTTGCACCAATCTTAACATTCCCTTCTATAATTGCAGTTTTTGCAACCAAAGCAGTTGGATGTATAACGACATTATTAGTCATAACAAACCTTTTAAATCCCAAAATTTCAAATCATTTATTATGCGAATCTGTTACCATAGCTTTTAATTCAGCCTCGCTCACAAGCACATCATCGACATATGCCCTGCCCTGCAACTGCCACACATTGCTTCTTTGTTTCATTACTTCCATATTGTATGTCAAACGATCTCCTGGTCTAACAGGCACTCTAAACTTCACATTATCAATTGTCATAAAATACACAATCTTATCCTTGCTTGCATCAAAGTCAAGCCCCCAGGTGCTAACAAACGCCAAGATCCCACCAGCTTGTGCCATGCCTTCAATAATCATAACACCTGGATAAATTGGCTCTTTTGGGAAATGCCCCAAAAACACTTCTTCATTAATTGTTACATTTTTATAGGCTTTAATCTCTTTATGTGGATCAAGGGATAGCACTCTATCTACAAGTAACATAGGGTAACGATGCGGCAAAACTTGCATGATTTTATCAATATTGAGATTTTCGTAACTTTGTAATTGATTTTCATTATTCATGTGGTAACCCTAAAAAGTCAAAATTTTTTCGCTAATTGTAACACAAAATATTTTTAAATTGATTATTTTTCTATATTGTATACAACGAAAACAATCATTGTTATACAAAATGGAATAAATCCGCAAAGATGTCTCAAATCTTTAGATTTTATCCATGATAGTTAGGTGCCTCTTTAGTAATCACCACATCATGCACATGGCTTTCTCTTAAACCTGCTGATGTGATCTCAACAATTCGCGCGTTTTCCCATAAAGCAGGAATGTCTTTTGCACCAAGATAACCCATACAAGAACGCAACCCACCAACAAGCTGGTGTAATACACTAGCAATTTTACCACGATATGGCACTCTCCCTTCAATGCCTTCTGGCACGAGCTTTTCTTGTGCTGTACCTTCCTGAAAATACCTATCACTACTACCTCTTTGCATAGCTCCAATGCTACCCATACCACGATAACTTTTATATTGTCGTCCCTGAAAGATTACCAAATCACCTGGGCTTTCCTCTGTGCCTGCGAGCAATGAACCTATCATTACACTTGATGCTCCAACAGCTAAAGCCTTTGCCACATCACCACTATATTTAATCCCACCATCTGCAATGATTGGTATTTGATATTCTTTAGCAACTCTAGCACAACCATCAATCGCAGAAACCTGTGGCATACCAACACCTGCCACAATCCTTGTTGTGCAAATACTACCTGGTCCTATACCAACCTTAATCGCATCGGCTCCAGCTAAAATCAAATCCTTAGTTGCCTCACCCGTAACAACATTGCCAACTATTACATCAACATCAAGTTTTGATTTAATTTCTTTTAACGTATTGATTACATTCTTAGAATGTCCATGTGCTGAATCAAGCACTAAAACATCAACACCCGCTTCAACCAATGCACTAGCTCTATCAATCTGATTTACACCAACTGCCGCACCAACTCTCAAGCGACCAAGAGAATCTTTATTTGCATTTGGATATTCGATGCATTTTTGAATATCTTTAATAGTAATTAAACCATGCAAAACATTATTCTCATCAACAAGAGGTAACTTTTCAATACGATTCTTGTGCATAATATCTTTTGCTTTCTCAAGACTAATGCCTACATGTGCGGTAATAAGTGGTGATTTTGTCATCACATCACCCACAAGCTTAGTGTAATCTGTTTCAAAACGAGTATCCCTATTGGTTAGGATTCCAATCAAACATTTCTTAGAATCTACAACAGGTACGCCAGAAATGCTATAGGTTTGCATGATATGCTCAGCATCATTTAAAGTTTTATCAGCAGTGATAAAAACTGGATCATTAATGATACCACTTTCACTTTTTTTTACCTTGCGTACTTCTTTTACTTGAGATTCTATATCCATGTTTTTATGTATAATCCCTATACCACCAAGCCTCGCCATAGCAATGGCACTTTTATGTTCAGTGACAGTATCCATTGCAGCACTTACAAATGGTATGTTTAGACTTATATTACGTGTAAGCATGGATTGTGTCCCCACTTCCTTTGGTGTTACTTCAGAATATGCAGGAATAAGCAAAATATCTTCAAATGTCAAAGCTTTAGTAATCAGATTCATAATACGCCTCTCTTTTATTGTAATGTGTGATGAAATATAAATATTTTACTTTATAAAAAATAATGATTAGTTTTTCGTTTTTTTAAATTCAAATGAAAATGTGCTAGAATCTTGATATTTATTTTATGTTTGTTGAAATATTTTAATTCTACAAAAGGAAATCTATGGTTTTAATGGATGGTAAAAAGCTTGCAAGCAAGATTGAAGAAGACATTATGAGGGAAACAAAAGAACTAGCTATAAAAGGTATTGTTCCAAGCCTTGCAGTAATTTTAGTGGGCAATGATAGTGCGAGTCAAACCTATGTTACAATGAAAGCAAAAGCATGCAAACGGGTTGGTATTACTTCTATTCTTTATGAAATGCCCACAAATACGAGTGAGCAAGATTTATTGCAAACAATTGATAGTTTAAATAAAAATGATCAAATCGATGGAATCTTAGTCCAGTTACCATTACCAGAACATATTAATGCATCAGAGATTCTTGATATGATTGCACCGCATAAAGATGTAGATGGGTTCCATACGCAAAATAGTGGCAAACTACATAGTGGTTTAAAAGGCTTTGTGCCTGCTACACCGCTTGGTGTCATGACACTATTAAGACATTATAATATTGATATTAAAGGCAAAGATGTCTGTATTGTTGGGGCTAGCAATATAGTTGGTAAACCACTTTCTGCACTAATGCTTAATGCTGGAGCGACTATTAGCGTTTGCCACATTCTCACAAAGGATTTAAGTTTTTATACAAAAAATGCAGATATTGTATGTGTTGGTGTAGGTAAGCCAAACCTTATCACAAAAGATATGATAAAAGAGGGAGCCATTGTGGTAGATATTGGTATTAATCGATTAGATAATGGAAAAATTGTAGGTGATGTAGATTTAGAGAATCTTGGCACCCACTGCTCTTATATCACACCTGTGCCAGGTGGTGTCGGACCTATGACGATTGCCTCACTTTTACAAAATACGCTAGAGAGTGCAAAAAAACGTTTTAAATGAAAATATCATAAAATAAGGACTAGGTATATTTTATGCTTACAATAAGGCTTTAGAGTTCTGGAGGTTTTTATGCGTCTTAAAGTATTAATAGCATTATGTATGAGTATGGTTTTTTCTTATGGCGGAGCTGGGTTTGAGAGTGATAGCTATTTGATTTGGATTGGTTCAAGATGTCCAGAAAAAAGCACAACTTGCACAAGTGTTACCTACAATCAAACAAATAAAAGCAATGGAAAAACCCTTGTAATTGAAGGCGGTGAGCCAATAGTTGGATCACTCTCTAAAAATCTCATCGGCTACACTTTTTATGATTTACAAACAAAATACTCCTACGAACTATCAATGGATTTAGATGGCTTCTATACACTTTACATAAGAAGATATCCAAAACCATCAGCAAAAGAAAAAGTCAAAAGAATTAGTGATAATGATTATCAAGCAAAGTTGGCTAAGGTTAGAAAGTAATTGGGCTTTAAAGACATAATTGCAATAGAATCTCAAAAATCAAAATGCAAAACTTTTTGAAATATTATGGAGATATAGTAAGTCTGTTAGCCATTTCTTTATAGCTTTTAGAAAGGCATGGAAATCTATAGTGTTATTGTAATTTAGCGAGTTAAATAGGATAAACAATGAAAATCTTGCTTGTATTTCTACAAACAATACAACAAAAATTACAACAAATCTATTACATAAACACACGACAAAATAGAGCTAACCCTCTTCTTTTACAGATTCCATTAAAACATTATATTATTCTTATTTTTGTATTACTTTTGCTTTGCTTTTATAATCTATTTACAAAATATCAAACTTATCTAGCAATGAAACAAGGAAATGTTTTTCAAGCAACAATACTTTTGCATTACACAAAAAAAGAAAATAGTGAAAGGTTTAAGCTCAAAGATTCGCAAGGAAATATATTTTATGCAACATATAAGGGCAAGTTTAAACAAATATCTGGCAAGAAAGCAATCGTGTATGGCAAGATTTATCGTTGCACCTTTATGCAGTTTTTACGTAGTTGCAATATTTATAATTCAAGCTTATCACTTATCCCAAGCACAGATAAAAAGCAGATTCTGCGACATTTTATCAACAATCAACATGAAGAAAAACTGGCAGCAAACTTATATAATGCTCTATTTTTTGCTGATAATCTTGAAAAGCCACTGCGACATGGTGTTATTGTATTTGGATTAGCACATCTTATTGCTATTAGTGGGTTTCATCTTGCTATTTTAAGTTTTGTGTTTTATATCGTGGTGTGTCCTATATATTTCGTGCTCCATCGTTATTTTTGCTATCGTAATGCAGTATATGACTTGGGCTTCTTAGGACTTGTCTTTGTGTTTTTTTACCTAGTATTAATTGATTTTCAACCAAGCTTTTTCAGGGCATTTATTATGGCATGTTTTTCATATATAATACTCTTTTCTGGATTGCAGATTACAAATTTTTTAAATCTTTTACTTTGTGTTTTATTTGGGCTTTCATGGAATGTTAGCCTTTTATTTCATATTGGCTTTCTACTTTCTGTTGCAGGTGTATTTTTCATTTTCTTATTTATAAGACATCTTAATGCAATCGCTACAAAATACAGGGGAATAAAAAAAATTATATTTGCAGTTGTGTTATTTAATTGTATTATTTTTATACAGATGATTCCTATTGTGCATTATTTTTTTCCGCAGTTTTCACCCTATCAGATTATCTCAATACCAATTAGCATTCTTTTTGTATTTCTATTTCCACTTGTTATAATTGCACATACTTTTGGCTTTGGAAATATTTTTGATTCTGTTATCTTGTGGGTTATATCAAATGAATTTTTTCTATCAATGTTTTATACGCCACTATGGTTTTTACTTGTTTATCTTACACTATGTCTATTTGCTATGCGATTTTTACTCGCTTATATCATGAGTTTAATTTGTGCATTTGTATTTTATGTAATTAATTTAATATTATTTTTTTACTAATTTATTTCATCTTAATGTTAAGGCACTCTTTAAATATGAAATTACTTGCTATAATAATATCAAGATTCTAAGTTTTTAAGATTCATAATGAGGTAAAATGCAAAGTAAAATATTTTTTGGTTTATTATTTTTAAGCGTATGTATTGCAACGCTTATACTTTATCAAGCGTATTTATTTAATATGCTTATTGCTTTTTTGCTTTGTGTTGCTACGATTTGGCTAAAGCACTGGTTGCAACGTTATATTAAAAATGTCTTCATGGCATCTTTATGTGCACTTTTACTTATGGTAGGCCTGGTGTTTATACCTGTATTATTTGTGTGTTATCGTGCATTTTTGGGTGTGAAAATGATTAACTGGGTTGTCTTACAAGATATATTTGACTCTTCCAAGATAGCTATACAAAATATTTTTGCAAAACTACCTTTCATGCAAGACTACTTGCCTTCACTGCTCAATGAAATCTCATTTGGAAAAATATCTAGCATAGTCTTAAAAATTTCTAGCATAGTAGGGGAAAATGGAGTAAAGTTTATTGTTGATGGTTTTGTTATTATTGTATTCTTGTTTGTATTTTTTTACTTTGAAGAGCGATTTTATGCATATATGAAGCGTATATTGCCCTTTGAAGAAAGACAAATAAGTGAAGTTACCATGGAAGTAAGCGGGACATTGCGACTCGTTTTTCTATCTACTTTTTTTAATGTCGTCATGCAAGGAACTGCATTTGGGGTTATTGCCTATTTCTTTGGTTTTGATGGGGTATTGCTTGGTATTTTATATGGAATCTGCTCTATGATTCCAATTGTTGGTGGAGTGATTGTATGGCTTCCTATATGTGCTATACTTGTATATCAAGGCGACATTAAGGGGGCTATTATTGTTGGGCTGTATAGTGCAGTATTTATAGGTTTTGTAATAGATAATGTTGTAAAACCATGGCTCATTAGCATTGTCAATAAACGTATTTTACGCACACCTTTACAAATTAATGAATTTGTAATATTTTTTGCAATTCTAGCAGGTATTGGGGCGTTTGGTTTTTGGGGTATTATTATCGGACCTGCAATCACAGCGCTTTTTATCGCTTTATTGCGTGTGTATGAGCATGAATTTTGCAATGAAAATAATAAAATAAGGGAGTAATATGATAAAAGTTGCAGTTCTTGGTACAAGTGGTTATGGTGGAGCAGAGCTTCTTAGAATCTTAAATGCACATGATGGAGTTAAACTAAATTATTTTGGTGCAAATACTCAAGCAGGACAAAGGATAGATAAAAGTTTTGGACATTTTTATAAACATTTTGATTCTATCATGGATAATAAAGAATTAGAATCAGTATGTGAGGATAATGATTGTATCTTAGCAGCAACTCCTCATGATTTCTTAGCTAATATACTTGCACAAGACATGATAGAAAAATGTGTTGTCATTGATTTGTCTGCAGACTTTCGCCTAAAAAATCCAAAGAAATATGAAGAGTATTATAACTTCACTCATCCAAATATCCCTTTATTAAAAGATTCTGTATATGGATTGAGTGAGCTTTATAAGGATGAAATTAAACAATCAAATCTTATTGCAAATCCAGGTTGCTATCCTACTTGCAGCACATTATGTATCGCACCATTTATAAAACATGGTATCATTGATAGCAAAAGCATTATTATTGATGCAAAAAGTGGAGTGTCTGGAGCTGGTCGTAGCACAAAGCTAGACAATCTATTTTGCGAGGTACATGAGAATGTAAAGGCTTATGGACTTATAAACCATAGACATACTGCAGAGATTGAACAAAATTTATCTCATATTGCAGATAATGAGATTACACTTAGCTTTACACCCCATTTAATTCCTATGAATCGTGGTATTTTAATCACTGCTTATGCACAACTAGAGAGTAAATATAGCATGATTACAGAACAAGAGATTCAAAGAATTGTTGAAGATTTCTATGCTGATTGCTATTTTATTAGAGTGCTAGAATATGGAGTGGCACCACAAACACGTTGGGTTAAAGGTAGTAATTTTGTTGATGTGAGCGTATGCCTTGATAAACGCAATAACAGAGTGATTATGATGGGTGCTCTTGATAATATTGTAAAGGGCGCGGCAGGACAAGCGGTGCAAAATTTGAATATTCGCTTTGGCTTTGCAGAACATAAAGCGCTAGAACAATTACCTTTGTTTCCATAGAAGATAAATAAGCATAATCTAAATTCTTGGTAAAAAGCATCATACACATCAAAAAACTTCCCTAGTATCTACCTATGATAGATATGTGTTTGCTATATAATCATATTCTATCGCTCTATGCAACACAAATAATCTTTGCACATCAAAGACATCTTTTATCATAAAACTTAAAAGACTAATTATGGGTATCTTGATTAGAATCTCAAAATATTAATACTCTTTGTTTGGATACTTATAGAGATGATTATCAAGGCTATACAACAATCCTTGCATATAACTACAAAATCATTTACAAAATATAAACCTATCTCTTTTTTTAAGGCTTCTCTAAACCACACTTCCTAAGAGATTCTCAAAGAAAAATAATTGAATTTGCATTATTTCTAGTTGTAATCAATTTATATGACATCAGACATATAAGTCATAGAATAAATTCTTTACAACACTTCAATATCAGCTGCTATAGCACCACTTCGTTTCATCGTCTCTAATATCGAAACAATACTTTGTGGACTTGCCCCAAGTCTTTGCAATGCGCGTACTACACTTGCAACAGTTGGCGTTTTTCCATTACTACTTAGCGTATTTGTTTTTGGATCAAGTGTCATAGAATCAATTTTTGTGCTTTTATCATTTGTATCAAACTCATTAGTAATCTTTAATGTCAAATCTCCATGTGTAAGCACAATAGGCTGCACACTGATACCCAAACCAGACACAATTGTGCCAGACTTTTCATCAATAACAATTCTTTCCCGAGCAGAGTATGGAATATCTACTTCTTGGACAAGAGCTAAGAACTCAATCATACTTAAATTATCAGGCTTATTAATCTTAATAGTTCTAGAATCTAGTGCTTTAGCTGAATTGTCTCCAAACACTTCATTAATCTTATTTTGCACTTTTATGGCATTTTGAAAATCTGATTTCTTAAGGCTTAAAGTTGTGCTTGCCTGATTTGCAAGATTATAAATAACCTCTTTTTCAATTGTTGCTCCACCATTAATAGTCCCACTCACAAGACTATCACCCTTACCAACACTAATTGCTCCTTGAGCCACTGCATAAATCTGCCCATCGACTGCATTCAATGGAGTCATCACAAGTGTGCCTCCTTGCAGAGATTTTGCATCACCTATACTTGAGATCTTTATATCAATTTTATCACCTTGTCTTGCAAATGGTGGGAGGGAGGCGGTTACCATAACTGCTGCGACATTCTTTGATTTAATGTCATCAGCAGTAACCTTTACATTCATAGTTTCTAACATGTTTGCCATAGATTGTGCAGTAAATTTGGATCCACCTTTATCACCTGTACCATTTAACCCAATGACAATACCATAGCCCATGAGTTGGTTATCTCTCACACCAGCAATATTTGTTAAATCCCCAATTTTTTCTGCGTGTAGAATTGCACCAAACATAACACAAACAAAACACAATATACTTAAAATATACTTTATAAGATTTTTAAGTCTCATCATAATAAATCCTTTTATTACAAAAATCCTTTTTATATTGTAGCACACTTCGCCCATCTACACTACAATAAGCATCCTTAAAGCAAAAGCAATACCATAGCACTACAAATACATGCGTATTTATTGCTCACAATATTTTTTGTAAATAAACCATCATAAAAATAATGTATAATGCAGACTAGAATACCCAAGAATCAAAAGGAATACATACATGGATATACGAGCAAAATACATAGAGTTTTTCAAAAGCAAGGGGCATAAAGTATATGATTCTATGCCCTTAGTGCCAGATGATGCAAGCTTACTTTTTACTAACGCAGGGATGGTGCAATTTAAGGATATTTTTACAGGTAAAATTCCAATCCCAAACCCAAACATTGCCACAAGCTCACAACTTTGTATCCGTGCGGGTGGAAAACATAATGATTTAGAAAATGTCGGTTACACAGCTCGCCACCACACGCTTTTTGAAATGTTAGGAAATTTTAGCTTTGGAGCATATTTTAAGAAAGAGGCTATTGCTTACGCATGGGAATTTGTGACTGAAATATTAGGCTTTGATAAGTCACTTTTATATGTAACAATACATGAAAGTGATGATGAGGCATATGAGTTATGGCAGACACATATAGATTCTAGTCGTATTAAGAGGATGGGGGATAAAGACAACTTTTGGCAAATGGGCGACACAGGACCATGCGGACCTTGTAGTGAAATATATGTAGATCAGGGAGAAGAATTTTTCAACGGAGAAGAAGACTATTTTGGTGGCGATGGGGATAGATTTTTGGAGATATGGAATCTCGTATTCATGCAGTATGAAAGAGGAAGTGATGGGAGCTTAACGCCTCTACCTAAACCTAGCATTGACACGGGTATGGGGCTAGAACGGGTCATGGCACTCAAAGAAAAAAAGATTAATAACTTTGATACTTCATTATTTGCACCGCTTATGCGAAAAATTGAAGAGATAAGCGGACACCAATATATCTCTGATGATGAAAAAAACAAACGAAATCCCATCCAAGCAAATACAACAAATTCCTATAATAACTCATCATTGGAAGCAACAAAGCTTGGAGGCGATGAGACTATAGCAAGTTTTAGGGTAATTGCTGATCATGCTAGAAGTGTTGCTTTTCTTCTAGCACAAGGAGTAAATTTTGACAAAGAGGGGCGAGGTTATGTATTACGTAGGATCTTGCGTCGTGCAGTTAGACATGGCTATTTATTGGGTCTAAGAAAAGCGTTTTTATATGAAGTGGTTGGGGTTGTGTGTGATACCATGGGAACCCATTATAGCTATTTAAAAGAACGCAAAAATGTCATTATGGATCAATGCAAGGCAGAAGAAGAGCGATTTTTTGAAACCATTGAGCTAGGAATGCAACTTTTCAAGAAGGAATTAGAAAAAATTTTAGGGAAAGAATTTTTGGATTTAGAACATAGTTTTAATAAAAATATCCTTCGCAAAATTATAGAATTAGGAGAAGCATATTGTCGAGGAATATATGCCCTACCTTCTTCAAAATTAATGGAATTTGCACAAGGAGCTATAACTCTAGAAGCATTAAAAATCGCTATAGAAAAACACAACACAGATAAACAATTTAAGAATAGCGGTATCCCTTTTTTTAGTGGTGAGGTAGCTTTTAGATTATATGACACCTATGGATTCCCGCTTGATTTAACGCAGGATATGTTGCGAGAATTTGGCTTAAGTGTGGATATGGAGATCTTTGAACAATGTATGCAAGAGCAAAAAAATAGGAGCAAAGCACATTGGAAAGGCAGTGGAGATAGCGTAAAGAATGGTGACTTTAACGCTCTTTTAAGTCAATTTGGAGAGAATAAATTTATAGGATATGAGTGCATACAAGCAGAATCTAAAATCCTAGCTTTGCTTGATTCTGACTTTAAAAAGGTAGAAACTCTAGTAAGTGGGGTAGAAGGTTATGTGATGTTAGATCGCACACCATTTTATCCAGAATCTGGTGGACCTGTAGGAGATAAGGGAGGCTTATTTAGTGACAATCCAA
Source organism: Helicobacter trogontum (assembly GCF_000765905.2). Classification (GTDB taxonomy): domain Bacteria; phylum Campylobacterota; class Campylobacteria; order Campylobacterales; family Helicobacteraceae; genus Helicobacter_A; species Helicobacter_A trogontum. Next base: position 75,310 of record NZ_JRPL02000008.1, read on the forward strand.
CTTCAATACAACATGTAGCAGCTGCAAACAATGATTTAGAATCCACCTCATCTTGCTCACCTAATACTCCAAAAAACCAAGATTCTAAGACTTTAATGCAACTAGCAAAAGTCATTGATACTCAAAAATATTTTGGGTTAAACCTCTCTAAAATCCAAACACTAAAATCTCTAAAAACAAATGATAAGGTGATAGCACAAGTAGATTCTAGTCGTTTTGAAATCGCCAAGCATCATTCAGCTACCCATTTACTACACTATGCTTTAAGGCAAGTATTGGGCAATCATATTGCACAAGCAGGAAGTCTTGTGGAGGCAAATCGTTTGCGTTTTGATTTTAGTCACCCAAAAGCTCTTACACAGGATGAATTAGCAAGTATTGAATCTCTTGTGAATATGCAGATCTTAAACCAGAATCTACAAATTTGTGAAACTATGAGTATAGAGCAAGCAAAGGCAAAGGGTGCTATGGCGCTTTTTGGAGAAAAATATGGAGAGAGTGTGCGTGTTATTACTTTTGGAGATTCTATTGAATTATGTGGAGGTATCCATGTGCAAAATACCGCAGAGATTGGAAGCTTCTATATTGTGCGTGAGAGCAGCGTAAGTAGCGGAGTTAGGCGTATTGAAGCAGTGTGTGGCAAGGCAGCTTATACATATGGCAAAGCAGCATTAGAAAGCATGAAAAGCTTAAAAGAACAACTTAAAACACAAGACGTCTTGCAAGGTGTCGCAAAACTACAAGCTGCACTCAAAGATGCAAAAGATCACGCCAACAAGGCAAAGCAAAGCGTTAAAAGCCTAGATTATGAGGAAGTGAATGGTGTAAAACTGATTGTATTGAAGTTAGACTTAACAGAAGCAAAAGAAACAAAAGAAATCATAGATAAAGTAAAAAATGAGCATGAAAAAGTGGCAATTCTATTACTTACAGAATCTAATGACAAGGTTGCACTCACTGCTGGAGTAAAGGGTATATCAAGTCTTAAAGCAGGGGCGTGGGTGAAAGAGGTTGCACAAATATTAGGAGGTAATGGTGGAGGCAGAGATGACTTTGCTAGTGCTGGGGGAAAACTTACAGATCCTAAGAAATTACAAGAAGCTCTGGATTTAGCCAAACAAGTTGCAAGAAAAAGCATAGGTTAAGAGCTTATAATAAAAAAGAACTTCAAGACTAGATGCTTTATCTTGCTTTACAATTCTATGAAGTATTTTTAGCAACATGAAAGCACTCTCACACATCTGTAGATGATTGAATGATAGAAGTGGAATGATTTAGATTGTGCAGAATGTTTATTGAAATAATATATTTTGGATCCTCCTGCAAGACTCAACCTTAAATACAATAAGGCAAGTTTATTGAAACACTAAACAATAAAAGAGATTATCTCTATCATCCAAGTCCTAACTTCACATAGACTACTTTTAGGCTGACAAACAAAGAAATTACTGATATACTATCGCAACAACTCAAACGCCCTCTTACAAGATTCTTTGCAATAATATTATTTTAGACAACACACCACGCAAACTAAGCTAACCCCCAAACTTCTTGCTAATACTTTTGTGATATAATGTAACTATACTTCCACCATTATACATAAGGAATATGTATGCAACAAGCACTCAATGATACTGAATACAAAACCTTACAAGAATGGTTTTATGAGATTTTTGGTGATAAATCTTATAAAAACAAACAAATGTTTCCTAAAAATTTAGAAGATTTTTTGGAAAATTTCAATAAAGACCACGCCTTAAGTTTTTGCATTAACAAATATAACAACGCAAAAATTTCACAAATAAATGCAAGTGTTTTAAAACCTGTGGAATCTATTTTAAAAAAACTTGATATTTGGAATTTAAAGCTAGAAGGCTTGTGCTTAGAAGAATTACCTAGCTTTGTTTTAGAGTTAAAAAATTTGCAAAAATTAAGCCTATATGAAAATAACTTTTGGCAACTAGATAAAATAAATGAGCTAAAAAATCTAAAAAAACTTAATTTAAACCAAAATTGCTTTTGTGAAGTGCCACCACTTTCTTTACCCAATCTCACGCACCTAAGCATATGTGGTAATTTAATAGAAAATAAAAATGAAACAGATTCCATAGGGCTTAAAAACCTTAATACTCCAAATTTAAAAAAGCTTGATTTAGGTAAAAATGCACTTAATTATTTCCCTAGAGAGATTTTGGAGTTAAAAAACCTAAAAAAGCTTAATTTAAGCTCTAATAAAATTACATCCTTGCCGAGTCTTCTTTCTTTGCAAAATCTTAAAATTTTAAATCTTTCTTGTAACGCACTAAGTGAAATTTCAAAAGAGCTTACCACTCTGCCAAACTTAGAATACCTTGATATTTCTTATAATAAACTCACAAGTCTAGATACTAGCTTTTATGAAGCTAAGTTTGAGCTTATTAAAGAAGGTAATAAAATCCCGCTTACAGATTATGAAAAAGATCGCACTTCGCATTTAACCCAAAAAGAATTTAAAGCTTTTAGCACTTGGCTATGGAATAACTGCCATGATTGTGGGCTTATGCTAGAAGATATGCTTGATGAGTTTAGATGGTATGATGATTATGGCTATGACGCACCAGAACTTAAAGAGTGGTTGTTACAAACCCATGTTTTTGGGCTTCTTAGAGATTGTCCAGAGGTGCATGAGTTACCAAAAGAGTTAGGAAAGCTAAAAGGACTTCAAAAAATTGATGTCTCTTACCACCCAATTAAAGAGCTTCCAAGCACAATTTTTGGTATAAAAAGCCTAGAATATCTTGATATTTCAGACACGGATATAAATGGGCTTTCAAGTGAGATTAAAAACTTAGAAGAATTAAAGCTGCTAGATATAAGTGGCACTTTCATAAAATCTCTACCAAAAGAGATTTTAGAGTGCAAGAAACTAGAACATATCTTAGTAGATAAAGACTTCATAATCCCACAAAATTTTCCAAAAGATCTTATAAAAACTTCGCTAAGTAAAGAAGAATGGGAAAAATTTAACTACAATTAAAGGAGCAAATATGCAAAAACCAGCAAAAGTCTTAGAAAAACAACTCATTAATGCAGTAGAAAATCTCAATGTGGAAGCGGTTAAAAAGCTTTTAGATGAGGGAGCATCTATCAATGCAAAAGTAGAACATTATGGTGAAGAGAGCCATCTTTTTGGCGATCTGTATAGAGACTATTGGCACAACTATCGCTTTGAAGATAAGCAAAAAGAAGTGCAGTTAATGAAAAAGATTCTAGATCTCTTCTTTGCTAGTAACCAAAAGATTGAAGGCGAGTTCAAAGGAAAAGGCGATAATCTGCTTTGCTTTATGATTGAACACAATTATCTGCTAGATTGTGGAAAACTCTTAAGACTAGAGCCTGAAATCAACACCAAAAACATCTATGAAAATCCCCTAATGATAGCAGTGCGATATAGAAAAAATAAAGCAGTAGAACTACTACTAAAGCATGGTGCAGATGTAAATCTAGCCGCTAATGCAGGGACACCCATAGAGTATGCAATCACTTATAACTTAGAAGTTTTGCCACTTTTATTAGAAAATGGTGGGAGTGTTGATGAGGCGTTTGTAGAAGCGTGTCGTAAGGGCGATGAGGGGCTTATAAAAGAGCTTTTAGGCAAAGGTGCTAAGATAGATTCCACAAATAGATATAATCAAAATGCACTCTTTTTCCAAAAAGCCTATACAAATAAAAATATTTTTAATATGCTTTTAGAATCTGGAGTAAATATCAACCATAAAGATAAAAATGGCTTCACGCCTATTTTTCATGTGATTTATAATAAAGACACAGATTATTTGGAAATCTTTTTAGAAAAGGGTGCAGATATTGAAGCAAAAAATAATGCTGATATTACACCTGTGCATTATGCCTATAATAGAGGCTTTCAAAAGGAAGCAAACCTATTAGTAAGATTTGGTGCAAATGTAAATAATCAAGATATTGACGGGATAACGCCACTTATGCAATCTATCATTGAAGGTAAGCAAAATGCCTTTAAAGCACTGCTAAAAGCTGGGGCTGATATTAGCCTAAAAGATAAAGATGGCGATGATGTGTATTCGCTTATTAAAAGTCAGATTGACAAAAAGTCCCAACAAGCATGGGAAGAGCTAATAGCTACCACAAAGCCTGTAAAAATCAAAAAGCCAACCCCTAAAAGCACAAAAGTTTCTACTCCTAAAGTCGCTAAGCTAAAATACTTTCCAACCACCAAAGAAGAGCTTTTAAAGCTTGTGGAAGATAGCAAAGTAAAGCTAGAGACAATCGATACAAGCAAGATTAAAGATATGAGTTGTATCTTTAAAGAATCAAAACGCAGAAGCTTTAAAGGCTTAGAAACTTGGAATGTAGAGAATGTGGAAAATATGAAGGATATGTTTCGTGGGGCAAAGTTTTTTAACCACGATATTAGTGCTTGGAATACAAAATCGCTTAAAAATATGCAAGGCATTTTTTATGAATGCAAGAATTTTAACCAACCCCTTGATAAATGGGATGTGAGTAAGGTTACAAATATGAGTTGGGCTTTTTATAGTTGTATAGAGTTTAATCAGCCCTTAGATTCTTGGGATGTAAGCAATGTTACTAATATGCAAGCTACTTTTGATGCATGCGGAAAGTTTAACCAACCGCTAAATTCTTGGAATGTAAGCAAAGTAGAAACAATGCGTGCTATGTTTATGGATGCAAGGCGTTTTAATCAACCCTTAGATTCTTGGAATACTTCTAAAGTAAAAGAGATGGGGCATATGTTTAATGGGGCATTTTCTTTTAACCAAAATATAGAATCTTGGGATACTTCTAATGTAGAGGGTATGTCAAGTATGTTTAGTGAGGCAGTTTCTTTTAACCAACCACTAAATAACTGGAATGTAAGCAAGGTTGTTGATATGGAATGTATGTTTTATGGGGGGTTTGGCGGAGAAGGAGGGGCTATGAGCTTTAACCAACCCCTTGATAAATGGGATGTGAGAAATGTGAAAGATATGGATCGTATATTTTCTAATTGTCGCAAATTTTCACAAAATATTGATAACTGGCAAGTAAGAAAAGATTGTCGCTTTTCATATAATTTTACAGACTTGCAAGGTGAGTTTGCAGGTAGTAGTTTAACAAAACTACCCAAATGGTATGCACAAATCATAGAGGAACAAAAAGCACAAAAAAAGTAAAGCAAGAGCAATAATATTTCAAGAATTTCTCATATTCTACAACTTCTGGCACAAACATCTCACAAGTGGTGCCACAAAACATCTACGAGCAAAACTCAAGGATCTTTGCCTATTTACACAATAATATAAAATAATAAAAATAAAATTTTTACAAATTAGGACTCATTGTGCAATACGAAATATACTAAGCCATATTCCATATTCACGGATTTTTAACTTGCAAATATGACTAATACATTGAATACCTCTTGCAAAACCATACATTAAAAATATTTTAATGTGATTAAAATGTGTTATTGAGATAATCTTGAGAGTGTTAGTGTATATGACTAGATCAAAATTACCTTTTTCTCATAAAAGCTCATACAACACATAACTCAATTTTCAAAACACACCTTTGAATCCATGCTAGATAATAGCTGTCATTTGATTAATAGTATCTTATATAGTTTCGATGTATTTCTGAATCTTTTTCTACATTGACTTCTTCCATCTTTCTTCCCATAAACCTATCATTTCATCCATATTGTGCATTACTTTTGCTTCATTCACATAAAGATTTGGGTTAGAAAGATATGTTAATAAAAATCAAAAGGCAACAAAAAAGATCAGCTTCTTCTATCTTAAAGGCACATTCATCTTTTAGGATATCAGACTTGTAGCCAAACTCTGCATAAGTAATATGAATGCTTACTTTAAAATCAAAGGCCTCATATTATAATGTAAGGCTGTCATCTATTCTTGCTCATATTTATAAAATTACTACCTGATTGATTAAGAAATCTATCGATATTAACTTGCACTCTTTTATCTTTGAAGGCAAGAAAATCCTAAAAAACATGCTTTTATCAAAGAGTATATAGCCATTAAGCCATTATTTTTTGTTGTTTGTAACAAGTGTGATTATATTTGTATAGCTTCTATGTGTGACAATATGTGTTGTGGATTGACATGTGTTATTTCTCATATTGCCCATGATTTCTAGTTTATTTGGTTCAATTTGATTTAATTTATATTTGAATTTACACATAGCATCAAATTATCGCCAAATTCTTTTCTGCAGAGATCTTCTCCCCATTTACAAAAAAAGATAAAACCCTTGTTGTTGTCATATTTTATAAGACGTGGTCTTCTAAATCCATCAAGACGCACAATATTGCTCTCATATATATTCTGTCCATTTTTATCTTGTATACCACTTGCAAATTCTATGATATCTATAGGATAGATGTCTATATATGTATCGTGTGTGTGATGATTTGTTTTGAATCATAATGCACTTTTATATATCATCACTATAAAAATGGCTCAAAAATTTATTGCTCAAATATTGCTCTCTTATAGTTTGCCTTATTTCTACATGAATTCAAGTATCTTATGGCAACCCAATTTTATTGCTTAAATTAAGATCGCATTAAAACTTACATTTTTTGAGTTTTTGCACACTGACACGTTAAATATAAATATCCTCCTCATTGCCCTACCCCTATAGGATTTAAAGATTAGGAGCATAAATTTTAAAATATGCAGTTTAATAGAACTTAGTTAAACTTCTCAATGCTATGTTCTAATTCTATGAAATTTTCTTTTATAACATCTGATATTTGAGAGATATTTTTTGAATTCTCAAAATTATTTTGTGCTAGATCTAATATGATTTTCACCTCTCGATTCAATATTTGCAGATCGCTATCCATTGCTTCACCATATGTAACGAGCTTCTTGGCTATACTATAATTTTCATCAAAAGATAGTTTAAAATCATCTAGTTTCGAATTTGTGGTATTTGCGTTTTCTAATAATAGCTCTACATTTTGCTGATTCTGATTGAGTGCATATTTGTTTTCTTCTACTTGTTGTGTGATTGATTTTACATTACTATCAACTTCGCTCAAGCTTCTTTGTGTGTGTTCTGCTAGTTTTCGCACCTCATCTGCAACAACTGCAAAACCTCGACCATGCTCCCCTGCCCTTGCCGCCTCTATAGCTGCATTAAGTGCTAATAAATTTGTTTGCTCAGCAATTGATTTTATCGTATCTACCATTTGATTTATAGAATCTGTACTCCTCTCAAGTGTTTCAAAGGATTCTATTAATTTGTTTGTTTGTTGCTGTGTATTCTGTATAGATATATATACATTTTCTAGCATTTCCTTAATATCGTTTATTCCAGTAGACATACTTGTTTGATTACGTTGTGTTATCTTGATGCCATTTCGAAATTCACTTAGAGATGTATTGGCAGAATCTATTTTATTATATGCTGATTGGACTGCACTTCCTATATCTCGCGTTGTTACTTGTAATGAGTTTGATATGCTTTCTAATCCTTCTATATCCTTGTGACTATTTTTTGTTTTATCTTGTATTACTCGAGCTATATTTTGTATATTTTTCTTAAAATTTTCAACAAGTGATAAAATCTTGCCATTTTCTGCACTATATGAAGTATTTATCTTGATATCCGAATTAAGTCGTATTTGGCTTAGCTCTTGGGCGATTAGTCTTGTCATATTTACCCCCCATTTCTTTTCATCTATATCATGGATTATGAGAAGCACAACTATTATATATTGGATTGTTTGCCCTATTACATTTTCTGTAAAGAAAAACGCATTTAGTGCTAATATTATTATTCCTGCAATGTGGATAATTCGCATACGAAAATAAAGAGATTTAAGCATGATATGTCCTTGTTTATATTTTTGCAAAATATAGTCACCAAAAATTAATAAATGAAAAATTGTCAACAAATAAATAAGAAATAAAATATTTAACTTTTAAAAATAAAAATTGTATTGTTATGATATTTATAATTATAATAATACAATTATTATATAATATTGCTCATTATATTACTTACACTGCTCTTTTTATATTTCTCAAATCTATAAAATTTGACAATATCTTTATTGTAATAAAAAAGATAAACTCTTATTTTTTTATCTCTATATAAAAATTCTTTATCTTTATAAATTGATTCAAAGTCTTTAATTTTATCTCTTGGATTTGCTTCTATTTTAAGTCCTTTTGGATCAATAAATACAATTTTATATTCCCCATTTTCTCTATTTCTAAACCAAAATATAAAGTCAGGATAAAATTTCCGCTCACTTTGCATTTCACTATCAAAATAGGGGATATAAATATTATCAATATTTTCCATTAGCTTAGAAAAGCACCATTCATACTTTTCAAGCTTTTTAGAATCTTTTTGCAAAAACTGCTCTAAATCTTGTAGGAATTTTTTCACTATCTTCGCTTATTGCAAAATCAACCCTAGTATCTTTGTCGTTTTTATTATAAGTAATCAAAAGGCTCAATCCTTACGCCCCTAACCTATAGTTTGTAAAACATATTTTTTAGCATTCTTACTGCCAATATTAAGCAACATAAATAGTTCATTTGCATGAAACATATTTTCTCTTGAGATATCAAGGCAAACTTCTTTAGAAAAAGCTTTGCCAAGCTTTCTTGGTTTAAATACACACTATCATTAAATTCATAAAGTTTAACTTTAATCTTTTTATCTTGCATGGTGTAGAGATGATATTATTTTGCATTGCTACTCATTCTTTAATTTTTAAATCTTCTTGCTTTAAAATATTCAAAATATCATCACTAATTTTTTGATTGTAATTTTCTATAATTATTTGTATTTTCTCTAAAATCTTATCTTTATCATAAAAACTTTCTTTACTTTTTATCCAATCTTCAACATCTATTTTTTCCCAATCACGCCAATTATTTTTATAATATTCGGTTTTATTGCTATAAAAAACAATTTCATGATCATTGTGAAAATTAATAATGCTTATCAAATATCTATTAATGTTTCTAATATCTTCTTTAGGATTAAGAGATATAGCAACACCTATTGGCAAAATATCATCTGCTAAATCAATAGAATTAACTATATTTCTGTATTTTTTAACCTCTTTTTCTTCATATTCTTCTTTTGCAAACAACTCAATATGTCTTGATGGTCTTGGTATATAAGGTTGTCCAAATATCATCTCATAAGCATTTCGAGGTTTTTTCCTTTTTGGAACCCATTCTGTAGTAGTATAAGACTCTTGTTTGTAACTAAGATTGATAAAGAGATTTTTTTATTTTTTTCTATTTCATTATATAATTCATTGATATTGTTAATAATATGATAATTATTGCATTTATCAATTTTGATATCATAAATTGATTTTATATTATCGTTAAACATATCATTAAGCTTATTTTCATCAAAAATATATTCAATATTTTCTTGTGCCATATCTTTAGATATATACTTTTTAGACAAAGTTTTAAGCTGTTCTATTATATCAATTTTGTCATTTTCTATTTCTTGATTAACACCTTCATTATCATTTATTATGGGATTATTATTTTTAAAAAAATTTTGTATAGATATAAGTTTGTCAAGAAAAATTTCAGTTGCATTAGATTGATTCACAAAAAACGGCGTTTGTAATTCGCTTCTATTACTAAAATAATCGGCAATATAGGATTGAACATCTGTGTATCGAATAGAATCTGCTTTATGTGTTAAGATTGATTCTACAATAGCATTTGTAAAATAACTACCCTTATCATCTCCCATTGAAGATTGATTATTCATAGAAGAAAAGAAAAAATGACATTTTTTAAAAGAACGTTGAGTTAAACTTTTTTTGATAGACGCTTGATCAGATTCTTTGATATATTGTTGTCCCGATTGACATGCATCAATTATTTTAATTACCATTTCTGTTTCTAAGCTTTTAAGCATATTATCCAATTCATCATTAGATAAGCTTGTTGTTTCAAATTGTTTATCAGTAAAATTAATTGGTAAATAATAAAATTGCTCTTTAAATACTCCATGCCCTGTATAATAAAATAGCAACTCATTGATTTTAGAATTTTTAAGTTCTCTAATAATGTTTGATAACTCATTTTTTAATTGTTCGCTTTGGTAATTTTCAAAAATGTAAATTTCAAATTTTTTATTTAGGTCTAATATTTTTTGTATTGAACTAACATCTTTTTTACAAAAATCTAATTTACTTAAATTTTTATATTCAGAATTTCCTATTAAAATTGCTATATTCTTCATTTTACTCTCCACACCACATTAGATTTCTTAGTTTTGGGTATTTAGTCAAGTCGATATTTTCTAGATTCACAATGTCATCATTTTCAAACTTGCAAGATTGTATGCCATTTTCATCTATAAAAATACTTTTGATTTTAAGCCCTAAGAGATTAGACATTGTAGTAAAAATATCAAAGCTTGTATTCATTTTGCTCATATCAAGACAGATTTTCTCACCTTTTTTTAAGTCCTTTGATAAGTTTGCGGGATTTTCTATAATCATTCATATGTGTTGTCTTATTTTTCTCTGTTATATTGAGCGATAGTGAAACATCTATAGAATCTTTTTGAGATTCTTCGGCTAACGCTTCAGAATGACAAAATACACGCTCATTTAATACATATTCACATTTTTCTAAGCCCTCAAGCTCATAGTACTAAAAGAACCATCACCCTTAAACTCTACTTCTTTGCTAATCCCACTTACAAAACCACTAATGGCCTTTTTCATTCTTGGAATCACCACTTTATAAAAATGCTCTCCCATTTCTACGCCAAGCCATTTACGCCCTAATTTATGAGCAGTGGCGATTGTCGTACCACTACCTGCAAAAAAATCTAAAACTACATTTGTCGGTGTTATCTCTTTGGCGATTTTGACAGATTGTTCGCTCGGTGCTTGGTCATTTAGACTTACTAAACTCCCTTCACCCCTCTCTCCAAAACTACCAAAATCCCTCAAAGATACTTCCGTCTTTGTCCCTATCTCTATGATTCTTTTTGAAAGCCTTTCAAGTTTTGGGGTATCAAAAATTTTATCATTAAACAAGGTCAAAATCTCTCGCATGACATCTTGATTGTGTTCTACATCACTATATTTCCATATCATCAAAGGAGTGATACCTTGTTTAACTTCAGATAAAAATCTTTTTAATAATGGCGTATTACTCCCGTTCTCACCAAACCAAATACGATTATCATCTATTAATTTCTGAAAATTTTCTTTTGAAGTCATCCAATATCTACCCTTAGGTGGATTTATTATTTTTCCATTTGGCGTCACAATAGGATAATCGTAACTTACCATGTAAGTCTTCACCAAACAATCGCTACTCTTCCATAATCCTTTGGGATCATTGTCGGGATTTTTATATCTTTCATTCATTTTATCTGTTCTTGGCAGCAATATTGGTCGCCATTCTTCCTTATTTATTGTGTATAAAAGTATAAAGTTGTGGTTATCACTTAACTACTTAGCATCATTTTGAGGAGAATATTTCTTCTCCCAAACAATATTTGCCACAAAATTCTCTTCCCCAAACACCTCATCACATAGAATCTTAAGCCTTGCTTGTTCATTATCATCAATACTAATAAAGATACTTCCGCTATTCTTTAGAAATTCTTTTGCTAATTCTAGGCGATTATTCATCATAGCAAGCCATGAAGAGTTTAAATTTATCAGTATAGACAAAACCATCATTACCTGTATTATAAGGCGGATCAATGTAGATTAAATCTATCTTGCTTTTATATTTTGGCATGAGAGAATTTAGGGCTTGAAAATTATCACTCCTTATAAGTTCTCCATTTAAAATCTCGTCTAAATTATCAAATGCACCCAAAAGCTTATAATAATTTTCTTTGCTTAAATATTTTGTATCAAGGGGAAGGAATCTAAATTTCTCATCATTAATATTTTTAATTTCAAAATGCTCATCAATTAGTTTTAGCTCTTGCCATTCTTTGATTTGCTGTTTAAATCTGCACTCTTAAAAAAGATTCTAATTTTTTATTACTTGCAAATCTTGCGTCCATCTGAATCTAATGATAAAATTTAGGCTTCATGTAAAGTCAAAAGAAGGACATTGCAGAATCACTGCAAAGAGCCTATGAGATAAGGATTGGTGATAAAAATTTGCTTAAGGAAAAGTGATTGCATGGATACTCTAAAATCATCAAAAAACAATGCAAATGAACAAATTTTAGAATATCTTTAAGTATTATTTCTTTGGATAGCAGAAACGATAACCACGCCTTCTCACCGTCTCAATTGTATTAATATTTAATGGTTTATCCATTCTTTGTCGTATTTGATTAATTGCAACCTCAATAACATTTGGAGTCACAAGCTCTGGCTCATCCCAAATTGCATTTAATAACTGATCTTTTGAAACAATTTGATCTCTTTGGCGTGCAAGGTGAGTGAGTACCTCAAATGGCTTACCCTTTACTTCGATATCTTTACCCTTGAATGTTATTCTCTCTTCATCTGGGATAATTACTATATCGCCAATCTCTATAAGATTAGAATCTGTAAGCCTTAGTCTAGCTTGTATACGTGCCAACAAGACTTCATTATCAAATGGATAAGATATATAATCATCCGCACCATGCTTAAATGATTGGACTTCATGCTTTGGCTCATTATCGCCAAGTATGATAACTGGGATTTTTGGATACTTTCCTTTAACAATGGAGATAATATCTTGTGCTCCGCCATCTGAAAGTTGCCATTCGCCAAGCACGACATCATAACTACGCACACTAATATGATATTCTCCATCTTTTACGTTTTGCGCGACATCAACTTGATAATTTTTTTTATCCAATTCCTTTGATATGCAGTCGAGTACATCTTTTTTACTATATACAACTAAAATACGCATGAAAGTCTCCTGGCAAAAAGTCCTGTAATTATAGCATTATTTAATCTAACCTTAAACTTTTTTTATAAAAATATTAAATAAAGATAAAAGAACAATTACATAACATCTCAATGGCTTGATAAAATATATGTAGCACTGATTTTAACTGCAATTCAGACTCTAAATAAAAGGACAATTTCACTAAACTAACTATATAGCATAAGTCTCATAAAGAAACGACGTAGAGCTGTGGTAATACACAAAACACAATGTAATAAAAAATAAAAATTTGTGGTCATTAGGACAGAGAGTAAAATTTGTGATTTTATGCTACAATTTAGCTTTTTTAACTACAATAATCAAAGCATTACGAGGGTAGCGTGAAAGTATCTAGGATTCTGAAATCTTGCTTTTTGTTTTTCTTATTGATTAGCTTTATAGATATTGCCATAGCTGCACCAACAGATAATCAACTAAAACTCAATGGTGTACCCATCCCATCCGTTGATTTAAGTATCAATCCGCCAAATACTCCAACACAGCTTGTCACCACATTGAATATTGTAGTATTACTCACCCTTTTGATACTTGCTCCATCCCTTGTGCTCATGATGACTAGCTTTACACGCATTTTAATCGTGCTTGGTTTTTTACGCACAGCATTAGGCACACAGCAGTCTCCACCCACACAAGTATTGGTTAGCCTTGCTATGATTCTTACATTTTTTATCATGGAACCTGTTGTAAAAGACGCCTATAATGCAGGTATAAAACCATACATGGAAGAAAAGATAGGTTATGAAGAAGCATTTGAAGAAACCATGCACCCATTTAAAAAATTTATGCTCATGAATACACGTCACAGTGATATTGCTTTATTCTATAAAATACGCAATGAAGAGCCACCGCAAATGGATAACATTGCGACAAAAGAACAACTTAATACTTTGGTTGATAAGGTTTCGCTTAGCATTATCTTACCAGCCTTCATGATTAGTGAATTAAAGACTGCTTTTCAAATTGGTTTTTTGTTATACTTACCATTTTTGGTAATTGATATGGTGATTGCATCAGTCCTTATGGCCATGGGTATGATGATGTTACCTCCCGTTATGATTTCATTGCCATTTAAGATTCTTATTTTTGTGCTCGTCGATGGATTTAACTTGCTTATATGGAATCTCGTCCGTTCGTTTAATTATTCTTAAAAGTATTTTTTGAACAAAGAGTAATGAAAAATATTCATGAATACGAATAATATTAAAAATTATGTTATACTTGCAGAGATTATATTAATTTAGTTAGGAGCCGTGATGACACAAGAAGAGCTAGATTCTCTTATGACACAAGATGCGGATTCTTTAGATGAGAGTTTTGAAGATATAAAAACAGAAGATACTAAAGAAGAAATCAAGGCAGAATTTATAGATCCAAACTCATATAAGCCAGAGGCTGATAGAAAATGGCCACCACCACCACCAACCGAGGAGCATAAAGTTGTTCACCAACTTGATGATGTAACAAGAGATTCTGAAGTAAAAATGACAGAAGTTTTTGATCAGATTGACAATATTGGTGCTCTTGCAACCACGATAGAGAAAGATTCTAAGAAAATCAAAGAATATCTCAAAGCCCAAGAAGAGATGCTTATAACACTTGTTGAAAGCTTTCCTAAAATCAAAGCGTTTGCTGCATCACTTGAGCAAACAAAAGAGATTGCTCGAGTAAATGATAATATTAGAAATTCTGCTATGGATTGCAATGACGCGTGTATGCAGGCTATGGATATTATGCAATATCAAGATATCCATAGACAAAAAATAGAGCGTGTTATAAATGTAATGCGTGCATTAAGTCAATATATGAACTCTCTTTTTGAAGGTAGAGGTGATGATTCTAAACGTGTAGCATCGGCTACATACATTGCAGGTGACAGCCATGATGAGGTGGCAAGTGAAAGTGATATTGAGGCGCTTATCGCATCCTTTGGACAGAAATAAGACGCTGTGATTTTTGAATATCTTCCTACAAATATCACACAAGATGTTGAACGTTTACACTTAGTTTGCAGTGCATTACCTATTACAAAGGTTCTTATCCCATCAAATCCAGTTTCAAAACCATACCCAGATCCTCTTAATATTGTTGCTACCTTGCGGGATTTAACCTGGCAATCTAAACATCTAAGGCATATCCACTTCATACCAACAATAAAAACTAACATCTACACTCAAGAGGCTTTGCAAAGTATATTTTTATCATTAGAATATCTTAACATATCGCATGTAGCAATTATTAGCGGTGACACAACGCAATCTAAATCGCTGACCACTTATAATGCTTTAGAGATTTTAAAACATATGCAAAAAAAATCTACTTTTTTGAGTGACTTACAATTGTATTGTGCATTAGAATCAGATATATCATTGCGTAATAGCTATGGATTGTGTAAAAAGATTTATTATGGTGTGCAAAATTTCATTACACAGCCTTTTTACCAAGTATCAAAAAAACAAAATATGTCGCAAATACCACACAGTACACTCAATTTCCTCCCACAAGTAACAACAGATTTTGAAACATTTCTTTCTTTTTATAAGAATCTCATACACACATATACAAACAATAAGCCTTCATTTGCTTCGCTGTACAATAAAATACAAATATATTGTGGTTTTCTCCCGCTATCACATACAAAACAAGCACATGCTATCCATGCAAAAAAGCTTGGTATATCTGTACCAAACTCTTATATTAATGCGATAGAAAAAAATGCAAAAGAAGCAAATAGCAAACTCTTTAAAGCCATGCAACAATACAATGTAAGTCTTAGCTATCTTTGTTTTAGTGATATCGAAGTGCTACTTACTTGTGATTCTAAAATAAACTAGCTACTATATGTTCGATCATGATTATTGAAAGTCAGGATTCAGCAGATTCTATGAAACTTTAGCTTTGTTAACATTACTAGATATAAGATTAAAAGAGGACTCATGCTTTCTTGTGCGGAGTAATATGGAAGTAATATCTTCTTTTATTTTTTACAAAGTTTGTAAAGTAATATGAAAGATAGCTTTATATATAAAGATCTATGGAGGATAAAATTATATCACATGTCCCTACATTCTCATTATTATGTGGAAGTATAAACTTGCAATAATTCGCATTGCATCACAATTCTACAAGCATAGATAAAAGATATCACTCATTCAGTATTTCCAACAATTCATCTATTACATACAAATAACTACCACATACACTACGACCATCCTTTAAAATATTTTCAAGATATTGTCTGTGTTGTTGTATCATTTGTGCATTACATGGTAACTGCTTTGCCACTAATACATTTTATTGGTGGTAACCAGATTTTCTCTTCAAAATCACCTATAAAAGCTTTGCCTCACCTTTCTTTTATCATTCATAAAAGATGTTTGTAAACCCAAAATCATAAATCTTCATGACATTACAAACCTTGCTCAATGATGCCATTTTGCCTTCCATTTTTATAAGGAATTTTACAACCCTCTTCGTTTTTAATCATCACCAAGCATCCATTAATTGCATCTTGTTTGTTTCTATATCCTTGGATTCTGCAGCATAATCAACACCTACATACATAACACACTTGCACTACCCAACAACACCTTTTAAGCATTTTTTTGATGGGGGGGGGGGGGGGGATCATTTACCGCTTTTAATTTTAAAATCCATAATTCTTATAAAACCCCATGAGTGATTTTATAAGAATAATACAGACTTCATATTGGTATATAGATCAAAATAACAGGTTTAATATTATTCATTTATATAGACTCTATATATCTTTACTAGATTATATTTTAGACATGGGGAGATTTTAAAATCTCATCTGAATTTTCACATGAGCGTGAATTACATCAAGACTAAAAAATATAACGCGTGTTTTTGGCAAACTTTGGCTTACACCAAATAGCCTTTAGCTCATCTTCAAAATCTGCAATCAAATCAATGATATTAAAAGCTATCTTTTTAAGATGATTTAATTCATCAATCTTTGCTTTACTCCAGTCTGTAATGTCATCTAGCACATATTTAAACATCCATAAACTAAACTGCTCTTGCAAAAAGGCTCTTGCATTTTTGTGAATAAAAAAGTCGATTTCATTTTGTCTTTTATAAGAATTTAGTTTCTTTTTTAATTCTCACTCTCCAACACTCTATAAATGCCTCTTATATGATCTCATCTTGATTAAAATTTACAAAAACTACTCAATACAGCATTAATAAGTAATGCACAAGGCAATCAAGCAAAAGCAGTTTTCTGTATCCATGCAAGTCTGAAAACTTTATAAAATTTCATGAAAACACTAACATAAAATTACACAGAATTAAAGCCTTAAGCATAGTATGAAATTAATTTCTCTAAGAGATTACATATCCTTATATTTTATTTTATAATTCTAAAATTTAAATCTCTAGGACTTTCTTTATGGCTTACACTACAACTTGCAATAATATTGCGACTAATAATAAAATTTCTACCACAATAGATTCTAAATGCAATTCTAAAGACTCTGGTATCAAATACCATACATTAAATCAAATACATACAGAATCTCGTGATAAACAAAAGTTGTTTAAAATCCCAAATTTCCCTAAAAATTCTGTCTTTTTCATCATCCTTGCAATCCTTGCAGAGAGTTTTATTATTTATGCAAGTGTGCTTGTAAAACTCACAGATATGTCTCCCATTAACTTAGGATTCTATCGCATAGCACTGGCATTACCAATTTTTTGGCTTATGGCAAATACACGCAGAAATGTCTTTAAAATACCTTTAAGGGATATTACATATATGATGGTTGCAGGGATATTTTTTGCTTTTGACTTGTTGTTTTTTAACATTGCACTAAGACATACAAGTGTCGCAAATGTGAATCTATTTGCTTCTCTAGTATGCTTTATCCTCATTCCTATTGGTATTTTTTTCTTTAAGGAGAGATTCAGAAAAAGTCTTATAATTGGAGCTATTATAGCATTTTTTGGCATTTTGATCCTAGTTGGTGGTAAAGGGAAGTTAAGTGTCGCAACGCCATTTGGAGATTTTATGGCGTTTCTAAGTGTATTGTGCTTTAGTTGCTTTTTGGGTGTGATTTACTCACTAAGAAAGCGATATGGAACTTTAGAAATTATGTTTTTTGCGTGTATTGGATCAAGCCTTGTGCTTTTAGTCCTTGCTTTAATGTTTGAAGGTTTTGAAGTGCCAAAAGATATGAAAGACTTTGGTATAATCATGCTTATTTCCTTATGTGGGCAGGTGATTGGACAAGGTTTTTTTAACTATATTATGGGAAAAGTCAATACGCAAACTTCCTCACTTGTTCTCCTTTTTTCGCCTATAATCGCTGCATTAATGGGCTTTTTTATACTTGATGAAAAACTTGGTATTCTTGAGGTATGTGGCATTTGCATTATATTAATTGGGGTATATTTTGCAAAAAAAGAGAGTTATTAAAGCATATTGGGATTGGTTGATTTAAATTAGTTTTCCCTGTAATATAGGTAAGATTTAATAATATCTTATTGTTGTTAGAGTAAATTACAACCGAATTCATGTGTATCTATAATTTAGATCTTGATAGAATATTATTAAGTAAAGTATATTATAATGTGGCTTCATTTTAATTTTAAGGAGATAATATGTTTGAATTAAGAAAATTACCTTATGAGACTAATGCGTTTGGAGACTTCCTTACCCCAACGACTTTTGAATATCATTATGGCAAACATCATCAAACCTATGTAACAAATCTAAATAACCTTATTAAAGGTGGTGAATTTGAGAATGCAGAATTGTATGACATTATTAAAAAATCAAGTGGTGGTCTTTTTAATAATGCTGCTCAAGTATATAATCATGATTTTTATTGGGATTGTATTACGCCAAATAAAACAGAGGTAAGTGCTGATTTAAGTGCAGCAATCAATGAAACCTTTGGCTCATTTGATGGTTTTAAAGAGAAATTTATACAAGCTGCGACAACTTTATTTGGTGCTGGTTGGTGTTGGCTTGTTTATGATTTGCAAACAAAAAAATTAGAAATCGTGCAAACAAGCAATGCGGCAACACCTATCACTGATGACAAAATTCCTTTACTTGTTGTTGATGTGTGGGAACATGCTTATTATGTTGATCATAAAAATGCACGTCCTGCATATTTGGAGAAGTTTTTCTCACATATCCATTGGGCATTTGTCTCTAGTGCATATAAATGGGCAAAAGAGAATGGTGTAGAATCTATTAAATTCTATATCAATGGACTTCATAAAAAATAATTTAAAAGTTTAATGTGTGATAGGGTATAAAAATCTTATCTAGGTAGTTCCTTAGCTCAACTTGTCAAAAGTTGAGCTTCATTAACAATATAATTAAAAGTTATAAAATATTCTATATCAAAATATTACTTGAGTCTTTACTCATATATACATGATCTTTATAAATCTATAAATTCCCAACGCCAATTTGATAATATCTAAAACCTTTAGATTCTAGCCCACAATGTTGATAAATATTTCGTCCATCAAAAATAATAGGTTCTTTTAAAAGTTTTGCTATCTCATCAAAGTCTGGACTTCTAAACTCCCTCCATTCAGTCAATAATACCAGTGCTGCACAACCTTGCAATGCACTATACTTACTCTCCATCAATGCAATGGAATCTAACTTGTCTTTGAGATAGAATCTTGCTTGTTCATATGCTTTTGGATCATAAGCTTGTATCTTTGCTCCACGCTTAATAAGCTCATTAATAAGCACTAAAGAACTAGCCTCTCGCATATCATCAGTTTCTGGCTTGAAACTAAGCCCCCATACGCAAAAACTAAGCCCGTGCAGATTCTCTCCAAAATGTCTAAGAATCTTTTCTACCAAAAGCATTTTTTGCTTCTCATTAACCTCCTGCACAGCTTTTAGAATCTTTGCTTCATAGCCAACATCTTTTGCACTTTTTTCCAATGCCCTTACATCTTTAGGAAAGCAACTTCCACCATATCCACAACCTGGATAAATAAAGCTGTACCCAATACGAGAATCCGAGCCAATCCCTTGACGCACATCATTAATATTTGCTCCCACTCGCTCACAAATCTGGCTCATCTCATTAATAAAGCTAATCTTTGTGGCAAGCATCGCATTTGCCGCATATTTTGTCATTTCTGCAGATTCTATACTCATCGCAATCAGCCTATCACTTTTTAGTAAGAAAGGTGTATATAATGCTCTCATTACATCTAAAGCTCTCTTAGAATCTGTACCAATAACCACTCTATCTGGACTCATGAAATCTTTTATGGCGACGCCCTCTTTAAGAAACTCAGGATTACTTACCACATCAAAGTTTATATTTTGCGATTTTTCTTGTAGCTCATATTTTTCACTTACATTCTCAGAATGATTAGAATTTGTCATCATAGAATTTAAAGTTATAAGCGCATCAAACTGCTTTTTATTTGTTTTAAAGTATGTGCCTTCATTAGCGTTTCCATTTTTATCAAAAATACTATAACTTTCTTTATAATATTGCTTGATTTCTAGACTTATATCATTCATATCCAAATTTAAGTCGTGTTCATATTGCAAAAAAAATGATTCTTCTGTGCTATCTATTATTGTAAAAACACCATCAAACTTTTTTTGACCAAAGGCATAGGTTAGAACCTTATCGCCTATTTTCATTTCTTCTATACACTTTTTATTTTTCATCATATTGCCGTTGTCGTTGTATTTATCCCATTCCCAGCCCTTCTTGTCTCTATCCTCTATTTTTTCACCTAAGCATGGTTTATAACCTGCAAACCAATAATTTATTGCTGATTCTAAATCTTTAGAATTATTATTGCAAGCTAGATTATCATTATCTACAAATTTACCCCTCTTAATTAGTGTGTTTTCTATAATTTTACGCACTTGTCTTGCCGTACCAACTGGCACAGTGCTTTTATCTACAACCACAACATAATCATGTGTCATGTACTCACCAATATCTTGTGCTACCGCCTTAACAAAGGATAAGTCTGCACTACCATCTTCGCCCATGGGCGTGCCAACAGCAATAAAAATCACTTCAGCATTTGAAATGGCTTCTTTCTTGTCTGTGCTAAAATGTAAGGTATTAAGCTTCATATTTTCACACACCATCTCCTCTAATCCAGGCTCATATATGGGAATCTTGCATTGCTTTAAAGATTCTATTTTTTTAGAATCTACATCAAGACAGGTCACTTCATTGCCCATTTGGGCAAAACATGCCCCAGCCACAAGTCCTACATAGCCGCTCCCTATAATTGTAATCCGCATTTTTATCCTTAATGTAATGATTATTAACCTTAATAAGAGGTAATTATATCAAAGCTTAATACAACACTAATTGAAAAACTAAAAAATCCCATTGATTTTAAAACAATATGGTTATTCACTTGCATCTTTTTTTATCTCTTATTTATTCATTGCATTTTATGCTACAATTACCGCCGACACACTTTATCATAAGGGGCATAATGCAGCAAGTATTACTTGATACTTCAATTATTCTTGATAATACACAAAATCTTATTGATCTGCACCATAAAAATGTTGAGCTTTTTATTACAGATATTGTTTTAGAAGAGCTTGATAGGAAAAAGGATCAGCAAAGCGAGAGTGGTTATTTTGCACGGGAGTTTTTTCGTCGCATCCATAATGTCTCAGAACATGTTAGCACGACAATAACTCCAAAGCTTGCCACTGATTATATTACATGTATAGTATTTCAGACACAAGATATTTGTGTGCCTCTCTTTGTTATCACACGCACAATATATCGCACAGCATATAGCGATTATGGCTTCAATGATGCACGCATTCGAGAAGTTGCAAAAGATTATAAGTTATTGTTGCTAACAAACGATATTGCTTTACGTGTGCGTTCTATGATCGAAAATATAGAATCTTCTTCGCTTAATCAATCAAGCATTACTAGCCCAAGAGATATTAATTTTATCCACAAAATAGCATTATTGCGAGATGGTAGTGACACAATAGAATTTAGCCAAAGTGATACTTTTAAAAAACTTAGTAACTGGCATATTTTTGAAATCAATGAAGTTGATACAACTGATAGTATGCGTTATGAAACAGGAAGAAAATTCTTCGGTATTAAATATAATGACAAGTTGGAGATATTAGATTTAGATTCCATCATAGAATCACAAAAGCCCTATATATTGCCACTAAATGTCGAACAAAAACTTGCGTATGCTATCCTTTTACATACAAATAATTATGTCAGTATTATTACTGGGAGCACAGGGAGCGGCAAGACTTTAACAGCACTTCAAGCAGGTATTGCTTTGCAAAAAATGGGCGTTGTAGATGGTATTGTATATCTACGGAATACCATTACAGCCAATGATAAAGAAGCAGAGCTTGGATTTAGAAAGGGTGATGAAGATCAAAAGCTACATTATTTTATGTATCCTTTATTTAGCAGTATCAATTTTATTATTGAGCGTTTAAAAGAGCACTCTCTTGCAAAGCGTATTGAGTATAAAGGCGAGAGTAAAGGCTTTGATAAGGAGTATG
Source organism: Helicobacter trogontum (assembly GCF_000765905.2). Lineage (GTDB taxonomy): Bacteria > Campylobacterota > Campylobacteria > Campylobacterales > Helicobacteraceae > Helicobacter_A > Helicobacter_A trogontum. The sequence continues at coordinate 97,822 of NZ_JRPL02000008.1, forward strand.
CGACTCAATATTTTCTTGACAAACACCGCATTGAGGTTATGGATATAGCACATGCAAGGGGTATTACATTGCATAATAAATTTGTAATTTTTGATGAAGTGCAAAATGCTTCTGATGCGACTATTAAACTTATAGGCACACGTATGGGTGAAAAAAGTCGCATTGTATTTCTTGGTGATTATAATCAAATTGATCACCCCTATCTTAATCGCTTACGCAATGGAGCTTTAAGTTTATTACTAAAAGCACAAAAAGATGACTTTATATTTGGTTTGCAACTAAAACATACTATACGTAGCGAAATTGCCAGTTGGTTTGATTCTAATTTTTAGTTTTTCTTAATATACATTGTAAAAAATATGAATACTTTTTACAATATCAATAGATTAAAAAATTGCATATAAGTAATTTCAGAAGCCTTCAAAAATACATAAAAATTACGAAAAAAGTGCAATAAAATCATCTAATACTATGAGTTCTTATATAACTAGAGTTTGTATTTAAAGAGCACAAATAAAGGTTGTAAAAGTAAGCTTGGAACTAAAATAAGACATTAACTGCAAACTGCCAATACATGCCTAAAGTCGTGTTGTATTCTTGCCGTAGAAGTTGTTGTGCAAAAACCTTCATATCTCCTGTTATACTTGAGTCAGTGGAATCCATTTGATACCATTTTTGACTTTTTGCACTCGGATCACCAGCAAGCTGTATTGGCATTTTTACCCCTATGTCAAGTCGCATATTATTATACACATAAATACTTGCACCAAGTCGTGCGAATGCACCAGCACCAGCTAAATAAAGCGTATCATCAGCTTTTATCACTATATTATCCATCGTTGTATTATTAAATGTTCTTGTGTCATAATGTCCTAAGCTATAAGTAATAAATTCATAACCCATACCACCATAAACTCCAACACGCAATGGAATCATCTTTTTATAATTACTAAAAGTTCCTACCAAAATATGTATGGGTATGTTTGCACCAAAGTCAAATCCAATGGAATAGTCTAGCATAAATGCGTTATTAGATATATCTTTTGCAAAGTTTGGATTTGCATTGAATTTAACTGGTTGGTATTGACCACTAGTGGGTGCAGAAATATAAAATTCATCACGATAACAAATATTTGTAAGATTGGGCATTTCATTTTGATTACATTGACGCAGATTTCCATCGCGTACATTTGATACAGATCCAAGATTTACTTTATTTGAATAACTCGCACTAATATAACCCCGTAGTGTAAAAATCCCCATCTTATCAAACGTTGCTTCAACCCCAACATAGCCGCTTGTAATATCTTTGATACTGCCATTATACTCTCCAAGTTGTGTTTGCGAATAATAATAACCGCCACTTGCATTTACGCTCGAGGTGTTTTTTGTCATTTGATTTGTAGCGCTTGTATGTAGCGTCCCCTCGCCTATGCTTTGCCCAATTCCAAGAAAAAATTGATAGCGAACTGCCCATGCAGATTCTATACAGCAAAAAACCCCCACAATAATATAAAAAACCCCTCTTTTTAAACCACTCATTTCACTCCCCTATACACTCTTTTTATTGAAAATTGGACTAATACCGCTTGATTCCAATTTTGTAGTATCAAAAAAATCTTCAACAGATTCTCTAATGCGATAATAATCTTTTTCATTATTGACAAACTCTCTATACTTACTCGAATCCTTTTGTCCTTTTGCATAGGCATGTAAGTTTTTTCTAAACATAACAACACCTCGCTCACCATAAAACTCAAACATAGAATCTAAATGTTTTAACACTAAATCTTTCTTTAAAGTCAATGGAAAATCAGTTGTTTTAGCCTGTATTTGCCAGAAAATCCATGGAGATTTGAGAGCAGCCCGTCCTATCATTGCACCATCAGCATTTGTGATTTGCATAACTTTTTGAAAAGATTCTAAACTATCTATCTCTCCATTTGCAATCATTGGAATTTTTAGGTTTTCCTTCATTAGGGCAAGGCTATCATAATCAATGCGATCTTTTTTATATGCATCCATTTTTGTTCTAGCATGCACTACACAATAATCAACTCCACTTGCATTGATAGCATGAGCTAAATCTAGCGGAATCTTTTTATCAAAACCCAATCTAACCTTTACGCTATACACCTGCTTGTTTCCGTATTTACGGATACTTTGCAATAAAGATACAAATTTATCTAAATCTTTTAAAAGTGCACTGCCATTGCCATGATTTGCAACCTTTGGCGCGGGACAACCGCAGTTAAAATCAATGATATCTACCCAAGCTAATTCATTTATCTTTTCAACTGCTCTCTTCAGAATCTCATCTTTGCTCCCTGAAATCTGCAAAGAAAAAGGCGTTTCATTTGGACTTTTCAGCGCCATTTTTAGTGTCTTTTCATTTTCATAAACGAGAGCATGAGCACTTATCATCTCACTCACTGTAATATCAACACCAAAATCCTTCACAACTTTTCTAAATGGTACATCACTGAAGCCCGCAAGTGGTGCAAGTATGAGTAGTGGAGCGGGAAGCTTTTTTGTTTGTTGAAACATATCAAGATGATATTTTAGAGATTCTATATTGTTGTAATGTGTTGTATATTGCACTTATTTCCTCTTTTATTATGTTAAGTTTATGTGATTTGCATTGAGTTTATACTAAGTGCAAATTATAGCATAAAATACATGTGTTCTTAATGTTTAACTTCTAGGCTATTGTAACTTTAAACTCACACACTTTTGATACAATAATGCGAGGTTAACTAATAGTTTTAAGGAGCAAATATGCTAGTTTCTGGACAAGAGATTCTAAACAAAGCAAATAAAGAAGGTTATGGAGTAGGTGCATTTAACTTTGTCAATTTTGAAATGCTAAATGCTATCTTTGTGGCAGCAAATAAGGCAAACTCACCAATTTTTGTGCAAGCAAGTGAAGGGGCAATTAAATACATGGGTATTGACATGGCAGTGGGCATGGTACAAACAATGTGTAAACGTTATCCTCACATTCCTGTAGCATTGCACCTTGATCATGGTACTAGCTTTTCTTCGTGTCAGAATGCAGTAGAAGCGGGATTTACATCTGTCATGATTGATGCCTCACACCATCCTTTTGAAGAAAACTTAGAAGAGAGTGCAAAAGTTGTTGAAATGGCACATAAAGAAGGTGTTGGTGTGGAAGCAGAGCTTGGCAGACTGATGGGAATTGAAGATAATATATCTGTTGATGAAAAAGATGCTGTGCTCGTAAATCCAAAAGAAGCAGAGCAGTTTGTGCGAGAAACAAAAGTGGATTATTTAGCACCAGCTATTGGTACAAGCCATGGAGCGTTTAAATTCAAAGGAGAACCAAAACTTGATTTTGAGCGATTAAAACTTGTGAAAGAACTAACAAAAATTCCCCTTGTATTACATGGAGCAAGTGCTATACCAGAGTATGTGAGGGCAAGTTTTAGCGAGAGTGGTGGGGATATTGGTAGTAGCAAAGGTGTGCCTTTCTCGTTCCTACAAGAAGCGGTAAAAGGGGGTATAAACAAGGTAAATACCGACACAGATTTACGCATCGCCTTTATCGCTGAAGTAAGAAAACTTGCAAATAAAGATAAATCGCAGTTTGATTTACGCAAGTTTTTTGCACCAGCTATGGATGCTATGAGTAATGTCATCGCAGAAAGAATGGAGATTCTAGGAAGTGCAAATAAGATCTAGATAAGCAATCTAGCAAACCTGCACGTAGTTTTAAGATTTTTAAAAAACCTTAAAGTTTCATTTGCATTTAAGGCAGATTGCATTACATGAACATGGGGCTATTGCTTAACACTATACAACACGCGACTATTAATAGATAATATGTAGGTTTTAAAAACACTTATTATGCTGTGTAAAATAGGAGGTATTCCTCAGATTCTAAAATACCAATAGTAAGTTAGCAGGAGAGCATAGCAAAACCACGTGATAACTTTTACAAAACAATACAACCTCTTTGATAAGATGATGCTACAAAACAAAACAATATAGAGCTCTCATGAATATCTTTAAAGAGCGCAATTCATCTCTTTAGGAAACACATATAATATCAACAATATACATGTCATTTGATAAAACCACAATAAATTTTGCTAGAATACCTTGATTTTATTTGTAAAAAAGGTGTACTTGATGTTTGTAGATGATACATTACTTGATAAGCTTGAAAAATTGGCAATGATACATATAGCACCAGAAAAACGCAGTGCTTTCAAAGAAGAACTAAGCCAGATTATTACAAAGATGGATAGTTTGCAAGGAGTAAATACAGATAACATTACATTGCAAAAGAATGAAAAAACTCCTATGCGATCGGATACACCAGAAAATGCGGGGATACAAGGACAGATATTTAAACAAGCTCCAAAAGCAAAAGATAATTATTTTATCGTACCAAAAGTAATAGGATAAGTTTATCTCATTTTTACAATATCTTATACGAAAACCAAGGATTATTATATTTATTAAATCTTAAAGCCTTACCAAAATAACACGTACCAAATTAAGCCACATTTGCAAGGTTTTTAGCTCGTGATGTGCTTTATGTTTCTTTGATACCTCTTACAAAACTATATACAATTACATTAAATTCTAAAGACATTTGCTTTATAAACTAAGGTGGATTATTAGTTTCTGTGTTATAGCCACACCTTTTTACTAATTTAGTATATTTTAAAAGGATGAAACCTTTTCTTTATTTTTTCATAACTCTATATCTATAGAATCACTAAAACCTCCTACTATTAACAAGCACAAATGTTAAGAAATTTTTAATATTTTAAATCTTTATATATCCATTTACAACAATAAAGTAACAGACACCACATGTCAGCTCCAAGCTTAAAGAATTAATATAAAAACAAGGGGCTTTTACATATTGCCTATATAAAAAATATAATTGCTTATTCTAAGAGTCTTAGACGTATCTAAAGAGATTACATGGAAAAACTTATTTGCATTACCTACATTTCGTATATGTATATAATGTAAAGTAAAATAAAAAGTTACCTTAAGACCTCTTCATATTTCTTGCGTAATATATAGAATCATTTTAAGATTGATTTACTTGAGACTTATTGTATAGTGTATTTCACAACATCTAAAAGATCATTTGAAAGATTTGCCTTTGTGGAATCCCTTGGATATTTTAATAAGGAGCAAGATTTTTTACTATGTGTATAACCGCATTTAAAATCAAAGTCATTTTACATTTAAAATCAAAGTGTGCTTGAATCCTGCATTTTTTGACTTTGATTTTAAATGTAAATTTTGTC
>NZ_JRPL02000090.1 GCF_000765905.2 Helicobacter trogontum
ATTTTTTTTACAAACTTTTGTTTTTGTATGTCTTTTATTGCTTATAATATTAAACTTTTTAAATCCTGCATTAAATCTCGCATAATTAATGAGATTAAAAAAAAAGGGGGGGGGGGGGTGACACACGATGAAAAAACTATCTATAATCTTTATTTTATTTATAAGTTTAGGATACACACAAGAAGCCAAGCTAACACGGGTATATTTTGATGAGAATCTTACCAATTTTCAGTGCGTCAAGATTTTTGTCAATCTTGTAAGAAGCAGTGATTTTGATTTCAAAGCTTGGCGTGGAGATAAAAGTGTGGAGTGGGCAAAAGAGCATATCTCATTTGAATTTGATACTTGGGATAATGACAAGATTTTAGTAAGACTATTCTTTGATTGGCAAGATTCTAGTAGTGATGAATTTCAAGGCACAGGGACAATAGGCTTTGTAAAATATGATAGACAAATGCAAAAACTGCAAGATGCTAATCTAGAAACATCATTACGCTTTGATACAAACTTAGCAAAACAGTTAGAAACTTGTGAGTGAAATGCAACCCAAACTATTTATGGACGAAATAGAAATGGCGGGGCAAGAAAACATGCAGCAAGGGATTTATATACAGATTTCTTTGAAAGAAATATTAAAAACCCAAAATCTAATATAGAAATTGTCGCAATTGCTGATGGAGAGGTTTTAGACAAAAGAGATTTTTATCTTGACACCAAACAAGTTACAATTCTGCATGAAACTTCTAAATATGGCAAATTTATTGTAAGATATGGAGAACTAGATAGTAGTAGAATCTTGGTTAATATAGGAGATAAGGTGAAGCAAGGGCAAGTGATTGGTTATGCTGGTTTGATGTTGAAGAATGGTATTCACCCAAGTATCGTTCCTCATAAACAAGTAATGATGCTCCATTTTGAATTGTATAAAGATGGTAGCAAAATAGATGTTAAAAAAGGAGGTAAAGATATTTTGAGTATAGCAGGAAATATTTTTGAAAGAAGAAATGATATAGCTGACCCTTTAGAGATTCTACAAGAGGGTTATAAAAATACTTTTG
>NZ_JRPL02000091.1 GCF_000765905.2 Helicobacter trogontum
ACCTAAAGAAAATACTTTTAAGATTAATGCTCCAGCTCCTAGTAATGCTAATACACAAAGCAAAGAAGCTTTAAGCTCTCAAATAGATATAACTATTCCTTCTTTAACTCTTATTACGCCCTATAGAGATTTAGAGGAATATTACTTCACACCAAGCACTTATGAAAATAGAGAATCTAAAGAACAATACATTTCTTCACAAAGTGGCTTTTATACGCCAAATGATACACTAGAGATAATACTACCTCCATTATCTAAAAATGTAGATTATGCAGATGCAGCTGATGCAAGTTATGCTTTTTTGGAGTATGTATTTGAGAATGTAGATTTTATATTTTTCTTATTTGAGAACCTACAATGAATGTCATCAAAAAATATTTTACACTAAAAAGGATTGTAATATTTTTTGGAGGGATAGTATTTTTAATACTATTCTTGAGTGGAGGCTCATTCCAATTTTTAAATCCACAATACTATAAATTTCAATATTTAATGAATACACAGAGCGGATTTTATATACTTGATGAAAAATTATATAGAGAAACCAAAAATAGAGAATTTAGATTACTATCTAATGGAGAATATTCTTTGGGTTTCGCAAGCAATGGCTATGAAATATTTTATAAGTATGAACAATATGATTTTCAACAAGTAAGTAGTGCGATTACAGCTTCCAAACAACATAAGAGATACTATATAGATTCTATGGGTGTAGAACATATTATTTCATTTGAACAAAAATTTCGTTATACCGACTATGGTATATTCCTAACAGGCGATGAGGGGGCTGGATTTAACTTAAATATCAAGCAAAAATTAAACTTTCTTTCAAAAGATAGAACAATTATGCTAAAGGAGTAAAAATGGCAACAAATAAAATAATGATTAAGACATTCAGAGATATGGCAGAGTGTGCTGATGCATCGTATGCAGAGTTGCATTGTGTGTTTGAGAATGTGCAATGAATATCATTAAAAAATATCTCACACTG
>NZ_JRPL02000092.1 GCF_000765905.2 Helicobacter trogontum
TTGGATAGGACAAATCAATCGATGAGTAGCAATTCTCTGAAAATGAAAAAGTATTTATGACTAAAGACAACAAGCAAATAAGAGAAATTTGGGACGATATTACAGAGGGAGCGGAGATATTAGAAGAAAAACTTGATAGAAAAGGAGAATATATGATAAAAAGACGAAGACTTAGTGATGGCACGATAATTCAGTTAAGGAAGAAATCATCTGGTGGAGCAAAAGCAAAAAAGAGGGGAAAGGAGGAACTGGAGGTTCTACAATAGAAATAGATGCCTCTGCTAAAAAACCAGACCAAATAAGAATCCACAATAAGGCAAAAGAAGATGGCGATTGGTAGAGGATTGAATAATATTGGTGAATGTCTTTTTCAAGAATTTGCAGAAATCTTTTCCAAAAAAGGATATGAAGAGTTTGATATTTTAAAACAAATTCCAAATATCATAAAAACTGATATTTTGGAGTATTTTGAGTATCACATTATGGATTTTGCTGTAAATGGTGATGGTGAAGCTGATAGTTTTTTTATGCTAAGAACCAAAGAATTATATGATAACAATCCAAATCCCACCTACATTAGCGAATACATTAATATTGTGGGACAACTCTTTTTGGCTGGATATATAGAATTTGGAATGTGTGGATTGCAAGATAAAGAGGAGAATCTACTCGCTAATCAAGGGGTTGATAAATATCAAGCGTGGATATATTTTAGGGATAATTTCTTTTATACAGGTGCTTATGAGATAGGCATAACAGACCTTGAAGAGAAATATCCAAATATGAGCGATGATGAATATAGAAATGCTGATTGGGACACACCACAATATTGGGATAGATATATGTTTTGGGTAATGACTACCCCAAAAGGCGAAAAATATTTTAACGAGATTCTATCCCCTAGATTCTACGAAAAATACAAAGATTTAGAAGTAGAAATAGATGATAAAGGTAATATTGTGCGTTGGATAGGACAGATAAATAGATGA
>NZ_JRPL02000093.1 GCF_000765905.2 Helicobacter trogontum
AAACAAAGAGATACTTATAAACAGCCCGGGCAACGGATGTTAGATGTATATGAAACACAGAAAAAAGCTGGTAAAAGCAAAGAGGAAATTATACAAACAATGACAAATAAAATCAATGAGCTTGGAGCTTCTAAAGTTTCAAGACATTGTGCAGATTTTAATATTGTCAATGTGGTTGATATTCCGCATTCCTCTTTAGGTGTCAACAAGACTGATTTTAAATCTCAAGCACAAAAACTTCAACGTGAGGGTAAAATCACACAAATTCTTGGTGAAAACGGCTGTTATCACATTATAATACCGCAACTGCAAAATTAAAGGACTTAAAAATGAAATATATCCTTGTATTGCTAGTAGTACTGCATATTGCCTATACTAAAGAGTTTCCAAGTTATGTAAAAGAGTGGCGAGGCATTTATGAATCTATACAAAAGACAGGCAAACAAGCTTTCAAAATAAGTGATAATTGCTTTGATGATGAGGCTATGGGCGGTTTTGTATGCGAGATTGGATACTCTAAAAACAAGAGTGCCTTTAATGATTTTGCTATCAATTTTTATACAGAAAAACCAAATGATATGAATTATTCAACAGTAAGAATAATAGCTATTCAATCTCCCACTAAAGCTACTATAAAAGTGTTTTCTATGGAGTATAATAATGACTTTTGCAATATAGATGTGATCAGGCAAGGACAAATGATTACTCTTGTTTCTGGTAATTGCAAAATAGAAGATTTTACTTTGCATAAGGATATTTTTAATAACTATCTTAAAAATCATTACACTTCCAACACAAGCCCAAATAGAAATACAAGAGGAAAATAGTATGTATAAATATATAAAAAATATTGCAATAATTATGGCTCTATGCTTGAGTTTGGAGGCTAAAGA
>NZ_JRPL02000094.1 GCF_000765905.2 Helicobacter trogontum
TTCATATATTATATGGTGGCTTATATATAGAAAACTCTTTAAATCACAAAAGCATATATCTAAATTTCTTGTAGTGCTTGGAAGTATAGGTTTAATTATCTTTTATTACACACCATATTCATTTTATTTAGAGCCTAGTTATTGGCAATTTAGAAATATGTGTAAGCTTAATGAATTACCTAATAATGAAGAGAAGTATAATAAGATACTAAGGTATTTTGATACAAGTTTAGATACACTTGATTGGGAGGAGTTGAATAAGAAAGTAGAGGCAATGGGTGAGCAAGCATATTTTTACTCCCCTAATGAAGTAGAATATAAATTTTTCATAGGTGAAATAAAAAACTCAAGATATTCTATTGCTGCAAGTTTGTATAGCAATGAAAAAATTTTTAAAAAAAGTAATATCACTTTGGCTATAATACTTGGAAAATGGCACACAAGACGCTATTTTCCAGCAGGAAATGAAGGAAGTGGGTTTTATTGGAGTGAAGCAGATTTATATTGCGACAAGATAACAAAATACAACTTGGAGGCTAAGAAATGAATAATAAGATATTAATCAACAAGATGAGGGATAATGCTGAATTAGCTCAAGCTGCCTATGGATATTTTCATTTTATAGGAAAAGAGTTTAAAGGCGAAGATATTGAAAACACAAATCGAAAAAATAATCCAACTATAACTTTCTATGATATCTTAGACTTAACTTACAAAGGCTATAAAGTCAAAGATACAGGTCTAATATTTGATGATGAACTCAAAGGCGACATGACTCCCAATCAAGCCAAAAGATTCTTTTCTTGATATGATTTACTCATTCATCAGCCAAATACTGAAAGTGGCTTTTCTGCTACTTTATTTGGAGAAAAAAGAAAACAAAAGAAT
>NZ_JRPL02000095.1 GCF_000765905.2 Helicobacter trogontum
TTCTAGCTCTATATCATCATAGCTTTTATTATCGCTTATAAGCTTGTATTTTGGGCGTTTTTGCAATCTTTTAACATAGAGTTCATCATCTATGCGAGTTACGCATATTTGCCCTTCTTTTGGTGTGCCTTTTTGCACTAAAAGTTGGCAGTTTTCTGGCAGTGTGGGCATCATAGAATCCCCTCTAGCGGCGATAATTGATAAATCCACAAAGGAAGTAAGCCTAAAATATGAGCGTAAAAAGCCCTTATCAAGTTCTATATGGCTTGAGATATGCTCTTCATTAATAAGCCCATGCCCTGCACTTGCATAGACTTCGTCAAACACAGGAATTTTTACAAGGTTGTTTGATTTTTGATTGATGGACAAATCATCTTGACTAGGAGACACTAAGGAATCACTATGAGATGACTTAGGGACAATATTTTGAGAGTAAGGGACATGACTTATGGACGACTTATGGACTCCAAACTTTGACTTATGGACTTCACTTATGGACTCCAAACTTTGACTTATGGACTCTGGCTTATGTATAAGATAATCATAATCTATATGAAACACACTTGACACCTTATATAAGAATTCTAAGGTAACTGGAGTTTTTCCTGTTTCATAATTGTAAATTGTTTTCTCTGCGACAGATAACATATCCCCAAACTCTTTTTTTGTTAAGTTGTTTGATTTCCTAATCTCCTTAATTCGTTCTCCAATCTCTTGCATAATAAATCCTATCTTTTAGGTAAAAATTTACCTTTTTACTTGACAAAAGGTAAAAAATTACATTATAATATCTCTAATTAGTTTATTTTAGCTTAAAAAGAGTTAAAAATAAATTAATTGGTTGGGTGGGAGGGTAAAACAACTTTTAAAAGGATTTGAAAT
>NZ_JRPL02000096.1 GCF_000765905.2 Helicobacter trogontum
CATTCTTGCATAGTTATTCCCCATTCCCTCTTGTTATCATTTTCATAAAATGGTAAGAAATCAAACCACACAATCTCAACACCATCTGAATGCTTTATGCATTCTTCTATGCAATAAGGCTTCCAAAAGTCATCAGAATCTAAAAAGATAATATAATCTATCTTTTGTGGTTGTAGTGCAATATTATTATTGTTTGCATTATATGTAGTTTCTTGTTCTTGTTGTGTTGCATTGTTGTTAGAATAAATCCTATTAATATTATATGGATTCTCATTTATAACAACGTAAGAGCAAAGTGCTACCCCCCCCCCCCCATTATTATTGGTTGTATTGTTGTGTGTATTATTTATAGTGTCACCATTCTGTTTAGTATGGCTAGAATCTAGTGTTGTTTTATATTTTTCACTAAACCATGCAATGCCTACGTTTCTGGCTGTACTTTGCCCCCCATTTTCTTTATCTATCAGTATAAACCTAGAATCCTTTGCTACATATTCCTTTGCTATGTTTAAACTTTCATTATTGTCTGTACTTCCATCATTCACTAAAAGAACGCTTAGATTCTTATAGGTTTGATTTATTACAGAATCTAGGCATTCTCTTAGATATTGAGCTACATTATAGATAGGTATTACAACACCTACTTTTTTGTTTTGTAGGATTTGTGCTGTATTATTGCAAGTGATAGTAGTTTGATTAGTGTTGTTGTATATGGTAGTATTATGCATAGCATTTCCTTATATATGTTTCTGTATAATCTATTATATGCAGTTATGATACATCTTTGTATTATAGCAAATTTGGGTTATATATAATGTTGTGTTTTGTGTGAGTTTATGTCTTAAGGTATTATTCTGTTTTGTGATGTTAGTGT
>NZ_JRPL02000009.1 GCF_000765905.2 Helicobacter trogontum
TGCTCTATCTATGACTTGAAGAGATTCTGCTACAAGAGCTTTATCAGATTCTAATCCAAGCTTTGTTTTTTCAATATTGTCATTGATGGCTCGTGCCATTTCTCCAAGCTCATCACGAGTTGTAATATAGAGGGGTTTTGGTGCCATCTTTGTTTCGTGATTTAAAAATGCAAAAAATGTTAATAGGCTTTTCTTGATAGTTTCAATTGGCTTAAGATAAAAATAGAGCACCACAAACAATATAATTACACTTATTATTGACATCAAAGCAACCAATATGCTTTGTAGTGTTGCCATATCCCAAATTGGTTTTTGCAGTGCACTCAAGTCTTCGAGTGTGCATACAGAATATGTCTGCCCATGCATATTTGTGTGGCTACAGGTTGCCATTTTACGTTTTGTCGTATTGTTGCTTACATAGTCAAAAACAATATTTTTATAGTTGCCTTGTTTCAAAGATTCTGCATAAAGGACTTTAAAGTTTGCATTTTCTTTTAACAAAAGCTCTTTATCTGTGGCTGCAAAAGGTATCTGCGCAGTATCAAGGGCAAACACATTTACAGGAAGAACATCAAAAGATTCTTGCAATTGGTCTAACATAAGATCAAGTGAGAGCACACCAATAAACTTACCATCTTTATAAAGCGGATATGCAAAAGTAAAACATGGAAGATGAGTTAAAGCATCTTCATAAGCTGGGCTAATATATACACCATTTTGTTGTTTAGCCTTAATATACCAATCACGTGTCCGAACATCATAATTATATGCTTTGCCATAGGAGTAGTAGTCAATTTTTTCTTGATCTGATTCTGTATCACTGGCTACAAGTTCTCCATTTTCTCTGCCTACACCAGCACTAGTAAAATTGCCACCAATACGAAAGGAACGGAGCAAGGGACCTACATTTTCCATTATTGCTTCTTGTGTAGCTAACTTTTCATAAGGCATTTCTAAAATAATATTGCCAAATTCTTGTGCAGCCTTGAGATGCGTTATCATAAAATTAGCAATAATTGTATCTGCTATTTTTACATTATTTATTTGCGTATGGGCGGTTAATTCTAGAGTGTTTCTACGGGTAACAATAAAGGTAATTAATCCAATAATGAGTAGCGAAATTATCATTAACGTACCTACTAAACACGCAATTTTCGTTTTAATACTTGTTATCATAAATGCTCCTTAATGGTGTGCGGAATAAATGTATGCGGCATACATGTAGATACTTTATGAGTCCTATGTAAGCGGATTAAGTAAGATTCACAAAGGATGAGTTTAGAATATATATTATAAAAAACAATCAAGATTTAATCATTGTCTTCTTTGCTTGGTATTTCCGTAGTTTCACTTAAATCTTTCGTCTTTTTGCCCCTTGCTTCAATAATGATTGGTGTGCCAAGAAAACCAAAAGTTTGACGCAGCGTATTGATAAGGTAACGTTTATAGCTAAAGTGCAGAGCATTTGGTCGATTCATAATAAGTGCAATTTTTGGTGGTTTAGAATCAAATTGTGTTGCATAATAGATTCTCACAATCTTACCATGATCGCTTGGTATTGGATGTTTTTTGAGGGCATTTTGTATGCATTCGTTAAGTTTTGCAGTTGGGATTCTAAAACTGAAGTGTTGATATACTTCTATAATTTTTTGTTTTAACTCTTTGATGTGTCTATGTGTTGTGCTTGATGCAGTAATAATTGGAGCGTACTCCAAAAATTTAAACTTTCGCTTATAGACTTCAAGGCGGCTATCAAACTCCTTGCTACGTATATCCCACTTGTGAAATACTACAATAACACCCAATCCGTTATTGCTCGCAACAGAGCTAATTTTTTCATCAAGCTCCACAAATTCTGTGCTGCAATCAAGCACAAGTAAGGCAATATCGCACTCTTGCAACATTTTTTGTGTTCTATCAAGAGCATACTTTTCTATTCCTTCAATCTTACTACGTTTGCGAATACCTGCAGTATCGACGAATGTAAGTTTATAGCCATTATACATAATATGCTCATCAACTGGATCAATAGTCGTGCCTGCGATGTCTGACACAAGAGAGCGGTTTGTATTTGTTAGTGCATTTAATAGCGAACTTTTACCGACATTTGGTCGTCCAATAATACCTATTGCGATATTGTTGTCTTGCTTTGTGTTCTGAATATCTGTTGCATTGAGAACTTCCTCTAGAGATTCTTGATGAAAATCTTTTGTGGAATCTAAATCTGACATTTCATGTTGATTGGCGTGGCTGTGATGCTTAAAATCTTTTGTTGTTTGAGTTGGCGAATCTATATTTTTATCATCATCAAAAGTAAGTATGCTTTCTGTATCATCAAAGTAGTCTAAGAAATCAAGTGTTTTTATAGATTTTTTTACTTTTATTTTTTTAGAATCTATAAGCTCTTGTATCATGTCTTCAAGACTTGATAAAAGCTTTGTAATGCCTCGATTATGTGCGACAGAGATTGTTATGTAGGGCACACCAAATGACATAAAATCATTTGTTTGTAATGCAATTTTGTCATTATCTACCTTATTGAGCACAAGCAAAAGTGGCTTTTGTTTGCTAAGTTCTCTAAAGATTCTAATATCTTCATCAGCTACAATGCTACTCCCATCAACCATATACAAAATGATATCACTTGTTGCAACCACTTTGTATGAGTGAAAGGCAATATGCTCTTTTAGTTGTGCTGCAATTGCTGCTTGTTCTCTTTTATTGCTGCGATTGATACTGTGCAAATCGATTTTGTTTTGCTCAATTACTCGAGATTTCTTTGTGTGTTGTATTCGTGCACTTTGTTTATAAAACTCTTTTAGCCTGTGCGCTAAAACTTCAAGCCCACCTGTATCAATGAGTGTAATATCAAAGTTATTTAGTCGCAAATCTCTCTTATTAATATCTCTTGTGCTGCCACTTATATGTGAGGTAATGGCAATATTTTTCTGATTTAATCTATTAAAAAGCGAACTTTTGCCGACATTTGGTCTACCCATGATTGCCACGTTTGCAATCGGCTTTAGATCTATTTGCATAGGATCTTGTGTATTCTTTTTTTCAGTTTCTGTGTATTTTGTATATTGTTGTTTTGTGCGTGGCTTTTGTGTAAGAGTGTAGGAATCTTTTGTGTATTTTTTACCAAGCCCTAAGAGAGCAGTCTGATTTTTTTTATAATGTTTATTTTTATTACCTATATCTTCTTTCATGTTAATAATCTTAGTTGTGGAGTTTGTGTGGGTAGCCCCAAGATTGGGACTACATTTGGTTATTAATAAGGTGTTATCAGATTAGAAATGAAGACCCAATGTAACACCTATTCTGTGCATATCTACTTCAAAGCTATTTAGCACTTTTGGTTTTTGCCAAGAAGCATCAACACCAATTGCTAAAGGAAGAACCGGGATCTTAAATTTCAAACCATAATTT
This sequence comes from Helicobacter trogontum, assembly GCF_000765905.2. GTDB lineage: Bacteria > Campylobacterota > Campylobacteria > Campylobacterales > Helicobacteraceae > Helicobacter_A > Helicobacter_A trogontum. The sequence goes on from NZ_JRPL02000009.1 coordinate 3,430, forward strand.
AACGCCCAAGTATCTGCTATCGTTTCATTTGTGAATTGAGAATACGCAACACCTACGTAAGGAGTGATGTAGAAAAATTCAAGCCCTACTACCGCACCATACTGAATATTATTATTTCTATCACCACCGCTAATTATTGTATTAACCAAGTTGTTTGTAGTGAAGCCGGTAATATTTTCCCATTTCACAAAAGGTGCGATGCGGAATGAGCCAGGTTTCAACCATAATCTTCCATATGCACCATAAGTGAGATTTGTATCATCGCCAATTTTTCCGCTTTTTAGCACATCAATGCTAGTTCCTACGATACCGCCAACTTCTGGTGATATAAATGGTAGTGCCTGTGCACTACCTGCCATAAGTACGCTTGCTAAAACTGCTGTTTTTACGTATTTTCCGATCTTCATCGTTTTGTCCTTTCAACATTGTGTAAAATTCATTCAACACTTAACTTTGAATGCACAAGTGCACGAATTATACAACCATATCGTATCATTAAAGCAAATGTAAAGTAAATGTCAAAAAGTGCTAGTCTCAACAATGTGTATCTGTTTGTATGCTTTATAGGTTAAAAAGCATTGAAAATGCTAAAAATCTGAAATTGTATTAATAGGTATTTAGGGTAGTATGCTGTAACATCTTATCATATTTCATATGTTATTTTTTATGTAATTTATCATATTTAATAATCTTTATGATAGAAACTAAATCTCAAAATAATTAATATTTTAGGAAGGGTAAGTGATGAGAAATATGGTGTTTTATATTGTTTTTTTTGCTGCTTACGTATCAACCACCTTAAATGCAAAGGCAGATTTTAAGCAAAATCTAGATTCTAATGCAACAACTTGTTGTGTCGCATACAATGAAGCATCTCAAATGAATTTTGGCAAAAAAAAATTCTTTACTATTGCTAAAAATGATAAGAATATAGATCTTAATAGTTGGTCTTTTGAGCAATACAAAACGCATAATGCAGATTCTAAAAAGGAGTCAAATCAAGATGTTTTAGCCTCAAAAAATATTCAGAGTAATAACGATTTAGATCCCACAAACACAAAGCAAAATACTGACATCAAAACAGAAAAGACTACTGAATACCCGCTTTTACATAAAGAGTCAAAGGATGAATTATTTGGCACAATTAGCACCGCAGAAGTTCCTGATGCAATTCCAGCACCGCTAACCACAAAGGCTCTTTTAAGTGTTGAAGATTGGCGTGATACCTACTTTATGTATATCTATAACTTTAGTCCTATGGAAAATCCAAACTATATACCAAATGAACTTAAGGGACAAATAAGTTTTAGAGTTCCTATCGTGAGAAATATTTTTAAAAGTGGGGGAATCTTTTATTTTGCTTTTACAGATACTTTCTTTTTTCAAGTGTTTAATGAGGCAGCAAGCTCACCTGTTAGAGACAATGACTTTCAACCAGAATTTCTCTTTACCTATCCTATGAATGTAACATTTTGGGGTGGCACACTTACAGAACTTACAACTGGTTGGAGACACATTAGTAATGGTGAGATAAATATAGAGCATGGTGGAGTAACTGATAAAAGTCGGGGTAGCGATCGATGGATTTTTAAGGGAAGATGGACAACAAAGCATTGGGGTGTTGATATGGAGATGTTTTTTCCTGCAAGATTCTATCCAGAAAATCCATTTATATATAAATACTTGGGAAGCCTTGATGTAAAAATCTTTATGCGTTACAACAAGCATTTGGCCGATGCAACCATAACAGGTTTGTTGAGAGTTCTTCAACCTGGAGAAAGGCTTAATAAAAGGATACATGGTGGTTTAAGACTAAGTTATACCTATAAGCTTAATCCATATTATGGTATTTATATGCAATATTTTATTGGCTATGGTGATTATCTTTATGAGTATGATAGATTGGGACATAGGATAGGCATTGGTGTGCGTTTTATAAGATAAATAGTAGTGTGGAGTTATGGCTTAGTTTCTAAAATATGTTAAGATTAGAGAAAGAACAATAAGGGTAAAATATGCAAATATCACTTGATACATTTATTATTTCTGATACACATTTTGGGCATAAACATGTGCTTGTAAAAGAGCCTTTGAGGGCGATTACACTCAATAATACACACTATAAAACGTTTGATGATTTGAGCCTGAGTTGGTGGAATGAAGTAGTTGGAGAGAGTGATAGTGTGCTGCATTTGGGCGATCTATACTTTGGTGATGGTGATAGTGTGCTATCAAAACTCAATGGTGAAAAAATGCTTATTGTAGGCAACAATGATATAGGAAAATATCAAAAGCTAAGAGATTGGCGTGTAGTTAAAAAAATTAAATTCAAAATTCCAGAAAAAGATATGCTCAAAAAAGCAATGAAAAAAAAATGGGGCGATGAACTAAAGAATCCTTATGCAACGGGCTTAATCGTTGATGTCAATAATGTGCGTGTCATGTTTAGCCATTTTCCCGTTGGAGAGAGAAAGAAAAATGATAAATACCATAAAGCACGTGATATTATTGACTATGCCTATCATCTAGCAAAATGCGAAGTTAATATCCATGGGCATATACATTCAAGAAATAGTGTCCAAGATTATTGCATTAATGCCAGCACGGAAAGATTGTCATTTCGTCCAAAAAAATTACGCGATATTCTTGCTTCATGGGCACATGTTTAATCTCTTGCTGCATGGAATCTTATATATCTTTTTCATAATTCTATTAAACTGCAAATAAGCTTTCAAATTTCAACATCTTTAAGCCTCATATCCATCTAAGTTAGAATTAAGATGTCATACTCGTTGTATTAGACTTTTCTAAATGACAAAGTGTGCTACCTAAGTCTTTTTTAATCATGTGAGACATGAGACTTTAATATAATAAATATAAGCTCATAGATTCTTATACGAATCGCAGTAAAATTGCAGGGCTAGGATATGGTTGTAGAATCTAGACATTTTAATTCTTATCTATAAGCAACATAAATCTTATATGCATCTCTTTTGAATATAGTGTCTAATGGCAAGTAATACGCATACAATCATAACTAAAGCATAAGAGAGAAAATGCTCTTTGTCCAATATAAAGCAAAACAGAGTGCTAAAAATACCAACAGCAATAGGTATTCTATTGTCCTTCACACGCATATTTTCATACAGAAGAACACAAAAAGTTGCAACTACAATGAAGTCAAGCCCCTGTATATCACGGATAAAACCAATTTTATTGCCAAGTATAGTCCCACACACGCAACCAATAATCCAATAGCAATGATTAAGTAAGGAGATATAAAACATTACTTTTTGATTATAAATTTGTTGCATAGAATCTAATGCAACTTTTCCTTGCATGCTTTTTTGTTCTCTAAGGTTAAGTATTGCAAAGGTTTCATCTGTCACGCTGAATATAAGATACCATTTACGCCAACCACCCAAGCTATATCGCCTAAGACAAGCTATGGCATAAAAGAATTGACGTGCATTTACACTCAAGGTAATTAAAGCAATGCTTACAAAGCCAACCCCACCAGCAAGCCATGCTACTGCAAGATATTGTAATGCTCCAGCATAAATAATAATAGAGATAAAAAGACTAATCCATGGACTATAACCAGCGTTTGCCATCATAATACCAAATACACCACCCATTAACAGATAGGTTGCCATAATAGGAAGGCTATATGGAAAAGCCTCTTTTAATGCCTTAGTTTCATTGTAAGACAATATCATTCCTTTCACGTATCATAAAGTAGATACAAAAATATATGCAATAATACAACAAATCATAGCCTTATAGTCAAACTTAAAAACCATTGTTAGGACAAAAATATATTGTCTTGTGCATTGCAAACTCTATGGCTAATTCTAAGCTTCATTTGGCTTTCTATATTCTCTTTGCTTCACATAAAAAAGATGTGAATCTATATTGATAAGAGCCAAGCATTGTTGGGTTGTGTATCGCAAGACCCAACATAATAATAGTATGATATGGAAGCAACTTGCTATTCAAAAGACTAAAGACAAATATTATCTAAATGCATTTAGAGACTACTTTTGCCATCTTGTCTCAACAATCTTGCAACCTCTAAACGGCTTGATGTCAAAATTTATTTTTACACCTATCTAAATAGGTTTGTGCTAAAAACCTATCTTTTATCATTTTGTTAATACTAGGATTAGTTTTAAGATTGGCAATCTTTGCAATCTAATTCTTATTTCAATGGCACTACTTTAGTATTTATTGAACATATTGCTCTAATTCCTGACCGCTATAAAAGATATAATTTGCCTTCTGAATCTCATAGTTATTTAATGCTTGAATAAAGGTAGATTCTGCATCATATTTTGTGCTTAAAGCCTGTAAATATTCTGTAAAAGTAACCAAGTTTGCATCATATCGTTTTTTCATGTTGTCATATGAAAGATTAGCAGATATAAGACTTGCCTTTGCACTCTTTATTTGGTTCTGTGCTACTTCAATAGCTTTTCTGTATAGCTCTTCATCTTTTTTTTGCTCATTTTTTTTGTAAGCAAGATTTTTTTCCGTTGCGAGTTGGGCTAGACGGAAAGATTGTTTTTGCATACTTTGTCCAATTTTTGCAAATAGACCATAACTCACCACAACGCTTAGTGTGTTTTGATGATCAGCAAACTGCATAAGAAAGCTTGGTGGCAGTCCACCATTCATTAAACTCTTTGCAAAATCTGGAATCTGAATGTTATATGTATAACTATCTTGAATGTTTAATACAGGGAAGTAATGTAGTTGTTTGTTTAAATATTTTTGTGCTTGCACTTGATATTCAAGCGATTTGATATCATCCCTATCTTGGAGTTTGAAGCTTGGAGATTCTATATTTACTCTTTTAAGAGATTCTATCTTTGTATTTGTAAGATACTCAAGCATAAGTTTGCTTTGTTCTAGAGCAAGTTTTGCATCATCAATTTGATATTGCGTTAATGCTGCTTGTGACTTGAGTGACTCTAGATCCGCAATTGTTTTTAAACCTTGATTGTAAAGTTTTTGCACTCTATCCACATCTGAATTTATTTGTTCTAACTTTTGCTTTAACGTCAGAAGCTTTGATTCGTTACTGAAGTAGGTATAGTATTGTTGCACTACCTGCAAATAAATGTTTTGTTTTGTATATTTGCTATCATAATTTGCCTTTATTGCAGTTGCACCCTTTTCTTTAATTGCATTATAATCAGCATAATCAATCTTCATATTAAATGCAAGTTGTGCATTCTGTGTGGTATAGCTTATTGGCACACTTGCACTTGAGTGGTTAAAATTATATCTTGCATCAAGCGTTGGGATTAGTGCCATGATTTGCACCAAATGATCTTTATCTGCCTGTTTAGCAAGTAAATCTTGTGCTTGTAACGCATAGTTATTATTTGCACTATTTAATAGTTCTTTGAGTGTTAAACCATCAGAATTGCTGCGTAAAATATTCTCCAAACGCAAACTAATCCCATTCTCCTGTGTATTATTTTGTGGCGTTGCAGTAAATGTGTTGTCCCCAAAAGGCTTTGCATGTATGCATGCAAATATACAGCAAAGACTCATTGCAATTTTTTTAATCACACAAACTCCTTTTAAAATTATTTGCATACGCAATTAAAATCCATATTTTATTCTCTCAAGGTAAATAAGTTTGTTATATAACTTTGTTTTAGATGTAATGCTATGTTAGTTTTACACAATTAAACACATTGCCTCGTTGTTGAATTGTGCTTTACAAAAACTATATTGATTATGGCGTTAGGGTTAAAGCGATAATATAAGAGTTGTATGAGGCAATATATTTAGGTTTGTATCCAATTAAGATAGAAAAATTATTAAGTGTATTATAAATATGAATAGGTTGCCCAATGTATGTATAATAGCAGAGTAGTTGGTGTATATAAATAATATGCAAATGCGAGTAAGAAAGTTGAATTTATATATGAGTGATTGTTGAGAGATATTTGTTTGTATGATGATGAGGATTATAAAGGTAATTTAAGTTTTAGAACTTATATGGGATATATAATTTTAGGTTTATGGGCAACATGTAGAAAAATATATAATTTAAGAATATTTTGCTATAATTGCAGTCTGCATTTGGGGCTGTTTTGGCTTTCGACGGAAGTTTTATAGCAGTTTAAGCATACCAGCTGATATCTGTAACTATCAACAAACAATAAACGCAAACAACGCGAATTACGCTCCAGCTTACGCAAAAGTAGCGTAAGTTTAACCTCCTTTTGGAGCCAGATTCTTTTATCTTTATCGGGAGGTTTTAGAATCTGTCATTAATCCGATTGCTTGGGTGCTTGTGCCTAGAGGCATTCAAAAAGATTATGGGCTTTTGATATATTCCATTTTGCATGTTTTAAGGAATATATCAAGATAATAAAACATTGCTAAGTATGTAGAAATCTCTGTGGGATAGGATTTTCGGACTGGGGTTCAATTCCCCACAGCTCCACCATTATTATCGTATAATATTTTAGATTCCAAATGTCATCTAATTGCTTTATCAATAGATCTTTTTATTTACACATTATTTCGCAACATATAAGTAAGTTTTTCAACAATCAATCAAATTGTTCCGCATATATTTAAGGCAACTTAATACGTTAATTTTGTAATTTGGTAAGCAAACTTTGCCACTCTTGCATAATTACTTCCTTGCTAAATTTATCTCGTGCTAAAATAAGACTTTGCCTACCCATTTCTAATCGCATAGCTTCATTACTTAAAAGCTCTCTCATTGCTTCACATAAAAGCTCTTCATTACCATTTGGCACAAGGATTCCATTCTTATGATAAGCTATACCATTTTTAATCTCTGGATTCAGAGCAAAACAATCTCTAATTGTCCCTATATCGTATGCAACAATGGGCAATCCATAGCTCATTGCCTCAATTAAAGCCATAGGTAAGCCCTCAAAATAGCTTGTCATTACATAAATATCACCTTGTAAATATACAGATTCTATATTTGTTGTAAAGGCGTTGAGTTTAATAAAATCCTGTAAACCAAGCTCTTTTATTGTGTCATTCATAGGGCTTTCTTTATGTCCTTTGCCCGTGATTTCAAGTGTGCAATGAGGAAAATCTCTAGCAATTTTACTATATGCACTCACCATACGTGGAAAGCCTTTTTGATGTGATTGCATTTGTCCGACTGCAATTATCTTGCAAGATTGAATTGTTTTGAAATCTTGTGTCTTGTGCTGGGGAATAGTCTGCGTTGAAGCTGCATGTATTTGCATATTGTGTGATAGCAAAATCTTTTTTGCATGAATGAGATTTTCTACACTCTTGTAAGGATCGCATGCCTCAAGAGAATCTGTATGGAGAATCTGTGGTAATTTCATGTCAAATGGCATGGGAATGAAATTAAAAATTTTAGTAAGCTTAGTTGTTTTGTGTTGCCATTTCTCATATTCACTTGAACTTAAAACAACAACGCTATCAAACAGGCTATTTTTTCTTTTCCATTTTTCAATTTCTACGTGAATGATTCTAATATATTTCATATTCTTGCGTTTAAAATATGGAAATAAAAGAAAAAAATCAGATTCTATAAAAATATCAGCATCAGTGTATTTGGCATTAATAGCTAAATTTACAATGAGGTGTCGAAACCATTTCCACAATATCTTTCTTAAGCCTTTATCCTGCGTATGATTATCTGCATGCGGATAAATATAGCTAATTTTTACTCGCTCATCAACAGGAAAAGTAGAGATTCTGTTTAATTCATCCTTATAATAACATGCAATTTCTACCTCATGCCCTAAATCACAAAATGCACTCGCAAGATTTATAACTACACGTTCAACTCCGCTTGTCGCAGCAAGATTTCTTATGCTCATAACAACTTTCATATTTCACCTTTATTTTTTGTTCTTTTAGGTGTGCGTAAGGTTTTGAAATAGCTCTAGCCATTGTTTTACAACTTGGTCTTTTGAAAACTTATTTTTTGCCAACTTTATACCATTATGCCCCATGGATATTCTTTTTTCTCGATTATTCATAAGATTACAAAGAGCTTCACAAAATGCTTGTTCATCATGATCTTTTACTAAGATGCCATTTTTATCAAAACAATCTCTAATTGTTCCTATATCGTATGCAACAATGGGCAAACCATAACTTGCTGCTTCAATAAGTACCATAGGTAGAGATTCTGAATGGCTACTCATTACAAAAATATCAGCACCCAAGTATACGGATTCCATATTGCTTGTAAAGGGTTTCAAATGGATAAAATCTTGCATCTGTAAGGCAAGAATCTGTTTTTCCAATAAAGCTTTTTGCCCCTGATCTTCGCCAATAATCTCTAGTTGCCAATTTGGAAACAATGTGGCAATTTTACTGTAAGCAGCAATTAATCGTGGAAATCCCTTATGGTTATTTAGTGCATCCATGCGTCCAACTGCTATAAGTTTATGTGTCGCTTTATGTTGTTGTGTAAAGCTTTCTACAAAAGTTTTTAAGATAGCGTGTGCTTGTGTGAAAGTTTTTATGTCTGTATACACTGATGCATCAGAACATGATTTGCGATACTCATACAACATGGTTTGCATATTCTCATCTTTATGTGGTGTAGAATCAAAGTGTTGTAACGCTTTTGCCAACAAATCTTCAAATGGGAGTGTTGGAATAAAGTTTGGTATTTTTACAACATGATTACCGCGGGATTGCCAACGTGAGAGTTCCTTTTCATTCAAAAAGACAATACAATCAAAAAACCTATTTTTTGCTTTCCATTTATTGATAATAGAATGTATGATTTTAATATATTTCGTGTTTTTAATCCGAAATCTTGGGTAGAAAAAAGCAAAGTCAGATTCTATGATAATATCATAACCTTTATAAGCTTTATTCATGCGGTAGTTAATAACCAAAGGTTTTATCCACCGCCATATAATTCGCTTTAGTCCACGGAATTGCGTGTGTATATCATAAAAATTATATAAATAATCTATGTTAACTTTTGGATTGATAGGATAAGCATAGGGCTCCTTTGCACTCTTGTCTGTATAATATGACACAATGCTTACTTCATAATCTACAATCTCGCAAAGCTCGTTGCAAAGATTAATTACAACTCTTTCACTTCCACCTCTACATGCAATATTATGAAGCGTAAATAGAATTCGCATATCTACCCTAGTTATTATTGTAAGTCTTATTGCTTAATACCAAGCAATGTTTCAATCATTCTGTCAATAGTAGTGATTACCTTTGCATTTGCTGCATATCCACCTTGAAATTTAATCAGATTTACCATTTCTTCATCAACACTTACCTGTGAAATTGCCAAATGCTCCTTCTTGACTGCTTCCACTACACTTTTTTTTGTGTCAAGTGTAATTTTTACTTCTTGTGTTTGATTAGCAACTGCACCTGTTGTATATTGATAAAACTCATTGAGCTTCATGTGTTTTTTATCAAGCTTATTTTGATAAAATTCAACTTCATCATACTGAAGTTGCTGCATCATGTTTGCTATATCGAAGTTACCACTAACTGGCATAAGCCATGGACGAATCTTTGTTGGGTCTTTCCTGTATTCTCTTTCAAGATTAATACTAGAAGCATCGTTTCCAGAGAAAAAGCGATTTATCCCAAATGCACCTGTAAAATTTGTACCCTCATCCTTTAAACCAACATAAAGTCCTTTTGTGGGATATTTGGATGTGATTTTAAATTGTCTTGCATCATCATCGTAATATGCTTGAAAATAGTCATCAAAATCATCTAAAGCATTATTATTGTTATTGTCATCAGTATTTGCATTTATTTGATTGACTATGTCGCGCATAGTTGTTGGCACATCAATATGAATGTCTTTTTTTGCTAATACTTCACCATTTGCATTATATGCATATAACGTAAATTTACCCATTTTAATATTATAGTTTGTATCACGCAAGGCTTCATTCTTGCCTATTTCCAAAATATCACTTTTTATGGAATCTGTACCACTTTGTGCATATATTGTATTTGTAGCTTCTATAAGCCCTCTAGCAAAGCTATCTAATAGGTTCATGTAATATTGCAATTTACCAACTTTTGTGCCCTCATAGCCATTATTATACAGATCAATAAGTGCGCCAACCTTCCCCTCATCCATACGATCAGTGATATCCACATCTTTAAAATCATATCCGCGTATATAAAGTCTGTTTAATCCAGCTGCATTATTGCTTTTATTGAGCACAATGGGGTGGAAATTTGCCCCATCAATAAAGCTAAAGCCATGCCCTATGCTAAAATTATAATCCTCATCAAAGTCTGCTGCTTGAGAGCCTACAAGATTATTTGCTTTTAACTTTCCTTTAAAAACATTGCCGCCTAAAATTTCTTTTAAACGAAATTCTAACTCATCGCGTCTATCACGTAACTCGTTGGCTTGTTTTAGAGTAAGACTATCTTCCATCTCTTTCATTTTTTTATTGATCTCAGCAATTTGTGCTCCAAGCTTATTGGCATCATTAATTTGTGCTTCCATTTCTTCGCTTTTTTTGCGTTGCAAAATTAAAAGCTTTTCCTTTGTGTCATTTAAATTGCGTGTAAGAATCATTGCATTTTTTGCTAATACTTGTTTTTGTGCTGTGTCATTTGGATTTTGAGCGATATCCTTCCACGAGTTAAAATATTCCTCCAAATCATTATAGATTCCAACACCCTCTACGTCAGGAAAAAATGTGCTTGCTTCACGCAAAGTAACAAACTCTGTATCAAAAAAGTTATGTTCTGTTGCAGCCTTTGAGTAGCGAGAAAACACAAATTCATCATGCAACCTCTGTATAGAATCAACATTAACTCCGCGTCCAAGATTATAATCAGGAAAGTAGAGCGGTGTTTCTGGATGAACTATGACTCTTTGTCTTGTGTAAAATTCATCACTTGCATTTGCAATGTTGTTACCTGTTACATCAACCATAAGCTGATGTGCATGTAAGCCTGTTGTGCTTGTATGTAATGACGATAAAATACCACCCATAATACCCTCCTTAAGCTTGGATTTTAAGCAACTGACTTTGTTCTACGCGACTTTTGTAATCTGCTTTTTCGCGTGGAATAAGTTTGTCAGCAATAGAAGTATAAAATTCACTTACAGCAAAAACCATACGTGCATAATGCGTATTAATACTTTTAAGTTCTTCTAGTGTTTTACGCATGTCTGCTAGAAGCATATTTGCCTTTTCATCTAAAATTTCTGTCAATTTCAAATGTGGATTATTTTGTGTGAGTTGCAGCATTTCCTGGTCAATCATGCTTTTTGCGAGTTCAAATTCTCTGATTGTTGAGGCTTTTAACGCACCACGCTCAAAAACCACTTCATGATTTGCTGCTTTTACATCTTCAATATCGCTTTGTGTGTAAGCAATGAGTGACTGCAATTTAGTGATTGCGTCAAGGAGATATGTATGTAGTGTTTCTGTTTTTATCATGATTCAACCCTAGTAATAAACAGACAGAAACTCAATGATTTTGTAGAGATTTACAGGGTTCAAAGTTTGCAAACATTGCTAAAACTTTAAGCAAAGAGAAACTTGCAAAAAGCCAAGATAACAGAATGTCAAAAACTTTTAGTAAAGCCAAAAAGCCTACTCCCTAATCTGCTAGATTCCCCTAGATCCCTAAGCGACCCAAACAAGGAGACCATAAAGTAATAAAATCCTTTAGGTAGTCTAGCACAATGTAGAATCTGTCCTTATGCTAGAGGTTAAGCAAACTTTGTGCCATTTTTTCTGAAGTTGCAGCTAAATTAATTTTATAATTACCATTTTTAATGTCTTCTTTGAGCTGGGCTATTCTGTCGCTATGCTTCCTATCATCAACATTTGAAAACAACCCATTCCCTTGCTGCTTATTTTCAACACTCTTTTCATAATTGCGGTTTATATCATTTCGTTCTCTTGCTTGAGTTTGTTGAACGGAAGCCGCTATGCTGCTAGCAATTCTCATATTTGTCTCCTTACAAAAGATTTTCTCACAAAATCGACTAAAATGCAAAAAAATCAAGTTTCCTATTGAATTTTCTTATTCATTTCTGACTGAAAGCTCTCTACCGTTGTAACACCTTGTGATTTTCCGCCACTATATGAGCTTGCACCCTTGTATGTATAAAAGAGAATAAAAGCCATTGCGTAAAGAAAACATACAAAAACTATGGTAGGATAAATCCAATTTCTCACATTCTAGCCTTTAAACTTATGAAATTAAGATTTATATACAAAAAAAAGATATAATCTAATCTTCAATTCCACTTATAACACTCGCAGAGAGTATTTCAAAAATAGTGTTAGCAAATATAATACCAAAATTCTAACATATTTTACTTTTTTTGTGAAGTATTTTAGAAAAGGAAAGTTAAAGAACAATGAATATTTTTTATAAAATTACATTTCTATATTGCATCATTGCGAGTATAGCAGTATTTGGCATAGAAACAACACATTCACAAAATATGGATAGCAACAAAAAAGAAGCAGAAGCCAAAGCCTTAAAACCAGTTAAAACAAATGGTTTCCATGCGACATATACAGAGCAGTACAAATGGGAATATGGTTCAACCTTTTTAGGTTTTTTGGCAAAAAATAATATTTCTGAAAAAACATATTATAATCTTAGCCCAGAAGATAAAGAGCTTGTTGCTGATGTAAAAACAGATAGTGATGTATTTGTTGTGCGTGATTCTTTGGGGGCACTTTTGCAAGCCTTTCTTTCTTTAAACGCAGATACACAGGTGCATATTTTCTATGATTTTGCAAAAGAGCAATATAGTCTTGAAATTATTCCTATCATATCAATACAATTAGAGCAAAAAGTTGTAGCGCAGATTCAAGATGGTGGTGGACCATCAAAAGCATTATATGGAGCAACACAAGATCCAAAATTAAACCAAGAATTTATTGCTGCATATAAAATACGTCAGGTTGTGCAAAAAGGCGATAGGATAGCAATAATATATCTAAGGCAGTATAGGCTAGGAAAACCAATTGGCTCACCAGATATAAAATCCATCGCTGTAGAATCTAACAAAACTTTTCAATACCTATTTGGATATAAAAACCGCTACTATGATTTAGATGGGAAAGAAATGGCAAATTTTTTCTTGATTACACCAGTTAAATATCGTAGGATAAGTTCTAGATTCTCATCTGGGCGAAGACACCCTGTTTTAGGTTATGTTCGTCCACATTATGGAGTTGATTATGCAGCTATTACAGGCACACCAATTTATGCAGCAGGTGAAGGACGCATTACTTTTTCTGGGATAAAAGGTGGATATGGTAAGGTTGTGGAGATTAGTCATCCTGGTGGTGTCAAAACCTTATATGCACATATGAGTAAAATTGCTGGAAGCAGTCGTGTTGGTACTTATGTAAGACAAGGCACATATATTGGCAATGTTGGCAGCACAGGGCTTAGTACGGGACCACATTTACATTTTGGTGTATATAAAAATAATAAACCAATTAATCCGCTAGGACAGATTAAAACTGCACGCAGCGAATTGAGTGGAAAAGACAAAAAGGCGTTTATAGAGTTCGCACAAGATGCAAAAAGGACACTTGATTCTTTCATAAAAAATGCAGTGTTTGATAATAGCACTTTTGTTGTGCAAAAAACGCTCATCCATGATGATTTTATAAATGAAGATTCTGATGAGATTGAATATAGTGACACCACAGGCGATAATAATATATAATATGTAATATAAGGAATGCTATGCTAACCAATATGCTTTGCTATAAGGGGCAAAATACACCGCTTCCGCTCCCAAAAACACCCGAAATTATCGACATAAGCCCACTTACAACCTCTAAATATCTGCAATTGCAACAGGTAAGATTTAAAGAAAATGATGATATAAAAGTATGGGACATTGCAAACGCTCATGATAGCGTTGCAGTTTTGCTCTACAATAGAGATAAAGATGGCTTTATCCTTGTGCGACAATTTCGAGTAAGTGTGTTTTTAAAAAATCCATTGCATGGATACATGTATGAATTATGTGCAGGATTATGCGACAAGGATATAAGTCCACAAGAGATTGCAGCACAAGAGATACAAGAAGAGTGCGGATATCATATACAAGCGCAAAAATTGCAATTAATCAACCAATTTTATAGTAGCGTGGGTATGAATGGATCACGTCAGTATTTATTTTATGCTGAGGTGTGTGAACAAGACAAAAAGAGTAATGGCGGTGGAAACAAAGATGAGCAAGAATATATTGATATTATATTTGTACCAAGAAAGCTTATACATGAATTTTTGCAAGATTCTAAATGCCCCACAACACAATCTTTTGTATATGCTATTTTATGGTTTGAGCGACAAAATTTTATTGTGTAATATGCAGAGTAATATAAACTCTATGACCCACAAAGACACATTACCAAATAATTACGCCACATCGTCAATATGTAATTTTGCATAAATTGCTTCATCTATCATAATAATAAACTAGTATAATAAGATTCTTTATTAAAATGAAACACTATGTAAAAAGGAAAGAAATTGAATTTTTACCGTAATTATATAAAAAAGTATATGCAAATATATGATCCTGGCTATCTTAGCTTTGTGTATGCTCTAAAAGCTATGGTAGCTATTAGTATAAGCGCCTTTACACATTACATGCTTTTTGGACAACAAGTTTTAATTTGGGCAACCATGACACCAATTCAAGTGTTTTTGCTCAATGCAACACTAAGCCAACAAGCCGACAGAAAAACGCATTTATTGGGTTTTGCAGTATGCTCTGCCATTGCAGTTGGTTTTTTTACTATACTTGCGGAAAAAGCATTAAATGGTGAGCATAGCTTACTTGATATTTTATGGCTTGCTTGTCCTGTGTTGCTTTTAAGTTTTGGTGTTGGTATGTCTAGGGCACACTCTATTGACTTATATCGCATGTTTATTCCAGTTGTAGTGAATTCATTGGTTGCAGCTGTATATGTAGATTCTCATGTGATTTTACCTATTTACCAAAGCATGTTTGTGGTATTTAGCGGAGCCATCATTGGCATTGTGATAGGCTTTTTGCTTTTAAATAACCCTGGAAATTATGGTAAATATACGCAGGTGTATTATCCTGCTGTGCTAAGCCATTTACAAAATATGGTGAGAAATATTAATTTGCAAAATGAATTTAATCGTTATAGAGATTTGACCTTTTCACTCATTCATAATATCAAACAAACATTGCATACAAAATCAAATCTTTATAATGATAGCTACATGATTAAAAACATTAAACGAGCTATATTTTATATTTATAGAATAGAGGATATTTATTTTATAGTCAATCTTTTGCCAAATTATCACATTGCAAAAAAATATCCATTGCTTCAGCATGAAATCATTGAGAATATTAACAGCTTAAGTAAAATCTTTAGCGGTAAGATTCCAAAAATAGAAAGACAACAAGCAGATAAAATACTTAATATAGAAAATGCAAATGAAACTGAAAAAGCATTGCAAAATATTTTAAGGGTTTTATATTATAAAATGGAATCTTTTTGTCGTGTGGGGAAGAATCCTGATCCAGCGTTTAATCCCCCTGCAAAAAAGAGCTTTAAAAATATTCTTAAAGCATTTGATTATAATAATGTTACTTTTCGATTTAGTGTCAAATATTCTATTGCGATTGGAATGTCGCTTATCTTTGCTACACTTTTACATATTAATCGCGGGATTTGGATTAGTATGGGGGTTGTAAGTGTGGTTCGTCCATCGATTGGTGGTATGCAAAAGGTAAGCTTTGAGTATTTTTTTAGCGCTGTTATAGGTATTGGCGTTGGGGTTGCAATCTCTGTTTTTTCAAACACATATGTGTTTTATTTGCTTTTTGGGCTACTTGTTTTCTTGGTAGTATATTTACGTGTATTTCCATTTTGGTTATGGTCTGGCTTTATGATGTGTCTTTTTGTCATGATGTATTCTATTATGTATGAAGACTTTTTGCTTTATGTGTTTGATAGATTGGTTGATATTGGCATTGGAGTTGTGTTTGCAATGGTTGTTTTTCGTGTCGTATTCCCACGTTTTGCACACAATCTTCTAAAACCTTTACTGGTAAAACAAGCTGGGCTATTAAAAGATATATGCACGATTATAATAGATTCCAATAGAGAGATAAAGCCGCTTGATAGTCATGCAATTCAAACAAAGCATGCAGAATTTTTACATAATGTCGAGGAATTAAAAAATCATTTAAGAGATTCTAAGACCGAGAGGGCAGAGGCTAGCAATCAAATTGTTGTATATGGTTTTGACTTGATTAATGTTTTAGAATCCTTGATTATTAAAGTGAATGAAATTGCACAAATTTATTCATCAAGCACCTATGACAAAGATATGAAAGAGATCTATGCAAATGATATTTGTGTGTTACAAGAAAGATTTTTAATGATTGAGAATCTTTTAACAAATAAACCCACTCACTTTAACTTCGAAGAAAACAATGTATTTCTAGGCAAACAGCACACCCATTTCTCCTGGACCACACATGAAATATTTCAAAGCCAAAATAAACTCTATAATCTTTTAAATGAAAAGCATATTAGTGCGCCAGAATAATTATTTGGGAATACATAAGATTTTATCTCTCAAAGAAAGTATACAACTATATAGAAGTGTCATGAAGCTGCGTAAAAATAATGGATAGAAGGGCTGCGTGAGGTATGTTTGAAGTAATTTTAAAGTAGGGTTTATGTGCAATAAATTACATCTATTCTTGATTTAAATTAGTTTTAAAAAAATATTTTAAAAACTCAAAATTATGTCGATATGAGAGTAACAAGCAAGGATGCTTGGGATATTTTTACAATATTATTCACAAGGAGTGAAAAATGGCTTTTCAAGTCAATACTAATATTAATGCGTTAAATGCGCATGTGCAGAATGTTGTTACCCAAAGAGGTTTGAAAGATTCTTTGGAAAAGTTAAGTTCAGGTTTGAGAATCAACAAGGCAGCAGATGATGCTTCTGGCATGATCATTGCAGATAGCTTGAGAGGTCAAGCAAGTGCATTAGGTCAAGCTATTGCAAACACAAATGATGCTATGGGGATTATTCAAATTGCTGATAAAGCAATGGATGAGCAACTTAAAATTCTTGATACTGTGAAAGTGAAAGCTACACAAGCAGCACAAGATGGACAGACTACTGAATCAAGAAGAGCGATTCAATCAGATATTGTACGCCTTATCCAAGGTCTTGATATGATTGGAAACACTACTTCTTTCAATGGTCAGAAGTTACTATCTGGTTCTTTTACAAACAAAGAATTCCAAGTTGGTGCTTATTCAAATGAATCTATTAAAGCTTCAATTGGTGCAACAACAAGTGATAAAATCGGGCAAGTAAGAATTATGACAGGTGGGCTAATTACAGCATCTGGAACAGTAAGCACAGTTTTCAAAAACGTGGATGGTGTGAATGATGTGAAATTGCAATCTGTTAAGATTTCTACAAGCGTTGGCACAGGTATTGGTGTATTAGCTGAAGTTATCAATAAAAGTTCAGATAAAACAGGTATCAGAGCAGTAGCAAATGTTATCTCAACTTCTGATGAGGCGGTAAAGTCTGGAACAATGTCAAATGTTATTATTAATGGTATTACACTTGGTGATATTAATGACATTAAAGCTGGTGACTCCGATGGTCGTTTGGTGCAAGCATTTAATGCAGCAACAAACCAAACAGGTGTTGAGGCTTTTACCGATGAGAGAGGGCGATTAACATTGCGAAGCACTGATGGTCGTGGTATCAAGATTTCTATTGGTAAAAACGAAAAAGGTCAAAGTGGCAAAGTGCCTGATGTGGCAGTGAAATCTATGAATGGTGGTCAAAAGCTTGAAGGTAAGGGCTCTGAAAACTATGGACGCTTATCTCTTAGCAGACTAGATTCTAGAGATATTATTGTAATGTCTGGTGCTGATGCGAAAAACACTTATAAGGCTTTAGGTTTTGACAACAAGAGCGTTGCAAAAACAGTTGTGAATTTGCGTGATACTATGGGTGCGTTTAACAAAGATGTTAAAAGTGCTGCTGGTGCGAACTTCAATGCTGTTGTAGCAAGTGGTGGTGCAGAGCTTGGTGCTGGTGTTACTACTTTAAGAGGAGCTATGGTTGTTATGGATATTGCTGAATCTGCAACTAAGATTCTAGATAGAATTCGTGCGGATTTAGGTTCTGTTCAAGGACAAATGATTTCAACTGTGAATAACATTTCTGTAACACAAGTAAATGTTAAAGCAGCTGAAAGCAATATTAGAGAGGTAGATTTTGCTCAAGAATCTGCAAACTTTAATAAACTCAATATTCTTGCACAATCTGGTAGCTATGCATTGAGTCAGGCAAACGCTGTGCAACAAAACATCTTGAGACTTTTAAGCTAGTCTTGACTGGTAACAAGTTTTAATGATGTCGCCTATTTACAATAGGCAGTAATTCCAAGTTTACATCTCCTTGCTCTCCCCATATCTTAATGGATATGGGGGTGCCTAGCAACTCTTTAATTTACAATCTACTTTCATCTATATGTTCTATTTTTATAATCACACACTATTTTTTATAAATATTTTTGCTTGTAATCTGTTCTATGTGTTTTGTAGGTAAAAAATCAGATAATGTAAAGTAGAAGCCTATAAGATATTATATTTTTTGTTATAATCTTACTTTATTGTTCGAAATGATATTTATATTATATAAAAAGGAAAAATAGTGCAAAAAGTTGTCCTTATTATTACAGATGGCATTGGATATAGCGAGAAGACAGAATATAATGCTTTTTTTCATGCTAAAAAGCCACATTATGATTATCTTTTTCAACACGTTCCACATTCACTTATTAGCACCTATGGGTTAAGTGTTGGATTACCAGAAGGGCAGATGGGAAACTCTGAGGTGGGGCATATGAGTTTAGGAAGTGGGCGTATCCTCTATCAAGATTTGGTAAAAATTAATACCGCTTTGCAGGATCAAAGCATTAAATCTAATAAAGCATTTAATACAATAATAGATTCTGTGCAGACATTACATCTATGTGTATTGGCAAGTGATGGCGGTGTGCATTCGCATATTAATCATTTGAAATCTTTAGCATTATTAGCAAAAGAGCGACAAAAGAAAGTATGGTTGCATTTAATCACGGATGGCAGAGATGTAAAACCCCAAAGTTTTCTTTCTCATTTAGAAACATTACAAGATATTTTATGTGATCATATCCAAATTGGCAGTATTTGCGGGAGATTCTATGCTATGGATAGAGATAAGCGGTGGGATAGGGTGCAATGTGCATTTGATGTGCTTGCTTATGGAGAGAATCCACAGACTTGCAGTATAGAGTCTTATATACAGAGGCATTATGATGAAGGAATCTTTGATGAGTTTATAAAGCCTGCTAGCTTTAATGGTTATACTGGTTTTAAGGCATATGAAAGTCAAGATGACCAAGATTTTATTAATGTATCAAACTTAGATTCAAGCACAGAGGGATTTATCTTTGTGAATTATCGCAGTGATAGAGCAAGAGAGATTGTTGCAAGTTTGGGTTTAAAAAGCTTTAGCGAATTTCCTAGGAAGTTTTTCCCAAATCTTTTTGTAGGATGTATGTGCGAGTATGATGAAAGTTTTCCTTTCCCTATTCTTTTTCCAAAAGATAAAGTGCAAAATACAATTGCTGAGATTCTAAGTAAACAAGGGTTAAAACAAGCTCATATTGCAGAAACAGAGAAATATGCGCATGTAACCTTCTTTTTTAATGGTGGTAGAGAAGAAGAATGGGAAGGGGAAACACGGCTGCTAATAGAATCTCCAAAGGTAAAAACCTATGATTTGAAGCCAGAGATGAGTGCTAGAGAAGTGGGTGATGGTGTATGTGAGTTTATCACTCAAGGATATGATTTTATTGTGGTGAATTTTGCTAATGGCGATATGGTGGGGCATACAGGTAATTTTGAAGCTGCAATTAAAGCCGTTGAAGCAGTGGATAGTGAAATCGCAAAGATATGGAATCTTGCAAAGCAAAAGGGATATAGCATTATAATGACAAGTGATCATGGTAATTGCGAAGAAATGAAAGATTCTAATCTCAAACCTTTGACAAATCATACAATTGGTGATGTATTTTGTTTTGTAGATTCTAGTGGTGTGGATTCAATAGATAATGGCGCATTAAGTAACATTGCTCCCACTATATTAAAGCTTATGGAAATTCCTATCCCAAGTGAAATGGACAAGCCATTATTTTAATTTATGATCTTTGTGAAAAATAGTTTATTGTTTTTCCGTGACTCTAGAAGGTTAATAAAGCTGTATCGCAGATATTTTATTACAATTTGCTTAGATTTTATTTGCATCAAGGATATAATATATAAGCCCTTGCATTGGCGGTTTATTACATAGACATTTATGATGTTTTATATTTGTGTCAAGGGCTTAGGCAATGTGAGTTAAATTTTTATATATGCAAATGACAGAGTAGGCCTAAGGAGTTATCTTTTATAATAGATAAATATGAGGCATAAATGATTTGCATTATTTAGTTTTATGTAGCCATGCTAAAAATTAACTTTTACCTAATGTTTGCAAGAGGGCTTTTACCATGTCATTTGGCTGCATTTGCAATATATCTTCGCTTAGTGTCTGTAAAGCTTGTGTAATTTGTGTATCTTTGAAACCCAGTGCATTTAAGGCTTCATGAGCCAACTGTACATTTACATTGTTTGGTGCTTGTATATTTTGCGTATAATTAGCCAATTCGAGCATAATTTTTCCAGCAACTTTTGCACCAACGCCTTTTACACTTTTAAGTGCAGCAAGATTGTTTGTTTGCACAATAGCAAGAAATTGATCCGCAGAATAGTTTGATAGAATCATTAGGGCAATCTTTGCACCAACGCCATTTACTTTCAATAGCTGCAAAAATATCTCTCGTTCACTACGCGTTTCAAATCCATATAATAAATGGGAATCTTCTCGGATAACTTCAGCAATTTCAAGTGTTACATGTGTTTTATTTTGTAGTGCAACACTTGTAAGCAATGAAATCTCAATCATATAAGTAATACCAGAGACTTCTAACTCTACACTTGTTGGTAAAAGTTTCTCTATATTTCCCTTTAATCTTACAATCATTATGTGTCCTTAGCTTTTAGTATAAATATAAATCGCTATATATGATGGAAGCGGATATATCTCATACAAGATGTATGTTATCAATGTTTGGGTTACATGTTCAAATAAAAGCAATGCAATAAAGCACTTTTAAGTGGGTTTATTTTGTATAAACCCAAAAAATTAAATTATGCTGTATTATTATGGAGATAGTCCATTTTAAGCAAACATTGGTGCAACAATAAAGCCCAAAGCAACTGCAAATGCAACTGCAATAATACCAGGCAGTATGAAGCTGTGGTTGAAAACAAACTTACCAATACGCGTCGAACCAGTGTCATCCATCTGCACTGCACCAAGAAGTGTTGGATAGGTAGGAAGCACAAATAACGCTGAAACAGCAGCAAAGCTCGCTACCAATATATATGCAGAATCTGCATTTGTAGCATTAATGCCAAGCGCAGCAATAACGACAGGCATAATTGCCTTAGCTGTAGCTGCTTGAGAGTAAAGCAGCATGCTTGCAAAGAAAAGTGCTACCGCTAAAAGTGCAGGATAATCACCTACTAGCTTACCAGCTAGATTCCCAATCTCTTCCTTGTAACCATCAACAAAAGTGTTGCCAAGCCAAGCCACGCCTAAAACGCACACACATGCTGTCATACCAGCCTTAAAAGTGCTTGCATCAAGCAATTTGCCTGTTTCTACTTTACAGAAAATCACAATTAGAGTTGCAATCATTAGCATAAAACTCATAATTGCTCCATCGCGTGGTAACCGCACTGGGTCAATGTAGCTTTTTACCATTACGGAGAGATCAGCCAAGACCCCATCTTTTTTTGCAAAATCGGGCAAGATGCTAACAAGATTCTTGCTTAGTGAATCTAGTCGAGATTCTATTAGCTCAATGGCTTTTTTGTTTTGCTCATTTTTAGCAATAGACTCAATCTCGACCTTTGCAGTAGTAAAGGCGCTCTGAAGTTTTTGTATTTCATTTGGATTTGCCTTAATTGCCGGGATAGAATCGATATAGACTTTTTTTACCATTTCTAGTGGTGCAGCAAGGTTTTGCTTTTCTGCTTTGAGTTGCTCAACATCTGTTATTGCAAGAAGATTATTGGCATCACGTGTGATCAAATCTAGCTCTTTATCCACATATACAGGGATATTTTTGCTCACAAAATTTAACATTGGTTGTCGCACAACATCAGATATTGAAGTTGCATAAACAACCACGCAAAGCACACCTGCAAGGAAAATCCCAACACTTAATTTCGCTCCTTTTCTTAGCTCAATATGTGCTGCTCCATTTGTTGGTTTAACAAGCCCAGCTTTCAATCGCTCTTGATATACAGGATCTTTGCTTAAATCAAGCGGAAAAAATTTGCTCACCACAAAAGCAGTTAACATACACGCACTAAAAGTTGTGATAAGCCATACTAAAAGTAAAGTGGGGTAACTCCAACCAAATGGTTCTAATACTCCAGTCATATATACCACAGCTGCACTTACTGGACTTGCAGTAATGGCAATTTGACTTGAAACAACAGCAATTGAGAGAGGCGCTGAAGGCTTAACATTTTGCTCCTTTGCTACCTCTACAATCACAGGAATCATAGAGAATGCAGTATGTCCAGTCCCTGCTAAAAACGTCAAGAAGTAGGTAACAGTTGGAGCAAGATAATTAATATATTTTGGATTTTTTCTTAGAATCTTTTCTGCTACCTGTACCATATAGTCTAGCCCACCAGCAAGTTGCATCGCTGCAATCGCTGCAATAACAGACATAATAATAAGAATAACATCCCAAGGAATAGCACCTGGCTTCATGCCCAATAAGAGACAAAGCACGACTACACCAAATCCACCAGCATAGCCAATCGCCATGCCACCAAGCCGAATTCCGATAAAAATAGCTCCAAGTAATACGGCAACTTGAAGTATAAGCACTAATATTTCCATATTAATCCTTTAAAATTTGCACTATCCTTCTGGTGATTTCAGTGGATTTACAGGTATTGGGCGGTCTTGTTGCCACGAGTTGCCTAAGGGCAGGTAGGTTGCTATCACGTTTCTAAGCAATTTCTCTGCTCTGTGTTTGAGATCCACATAAAATCGCTTTAAAGATACTGCTGCATTATTTCGTGTTATTGAATCTAAAATACCAATCTAACTTACAAAAGCCTTTTGGGTGATTTTTGTTTATTTTGGAATGTTTGGGGTAGGGCGATGTCTTGAGTGATCAAGAATAAGCCACGCCAAACAATCGCATAAAAAACACTAAAAGACTAATACAGCCTTATGCAAAAGGCGAATTTTTTTGGAACTTTGCCTTATCTTCAGCACTCATATGAGGATTAAGCATATTTTGTGGTTGAAAGATTTCATCAAGCTGCTCTTTGCTTAAGAGTTTGCGTTCAAGTGCAATGTCTTTAACGGGTTTGCCAGTTTGTAAAGATTCTTTGGCGATGGAAGCTGAGTTTTCGTAACCAATATAAGGGTTTAATGCAGTAACAATGCCTATGCTGTTGTATACAAAATCACTGCATACTTTTTCATTTGCTGTGATTCCATCGACACATTTGCTTGCTAAAGTAAGCATTGCGTTTCTCATCATAGAGATAGAGTTAAATAATCCATAAGCAATTACAGGTTCAAATACATTAAGCTGTAGTTGTCCGCCTTCACTCGCAAAACTTACGGTTACATCATTACCAATAACTGCATAGCACACTTGATTGACTACTTCTGGAATTACAGGGTTGACTTTACCAGGCATGATAGAACTTCCAGGTTGCATTTTGGGAAGATTAATCTCATTTAGTCCTGCACGCGGTCCAGAGCTTAAAAGACGCAAGTCATTACATACCTTAGAGAGTTTTACTGCTACTCTTTTTAAAACACCGCTTACTTGCACGTATGCACCAGTGTCTTGTGTTGCCTCTATCAAATCATCAGCTGTCTTGAATGGATGTCCTGTTACTTCACAAAGCTTCTTTTGTACAATCTTTGGATAATCTGGATGAGAGTTTATACCTGTACCAATTGCTGTACCACCCATATTAATTTCTGTAACAAGAGATCGTGCTTCAAGCACACGTGCAATGTCTTCGCCCATCATTACCGCAAATGTGTGAAACTCTTGCCCTAGAGTCATAGGCACAGCATCTTGAAGCTGTGTACGCCCCATTTTAAGTACATTTTTAAATTCTTGAGCCTTTTTCTCAAAAGATTTTTGAAGCACTTCCATATCTTTTGCGAGAGCTGAAAGCTCATCATAAAGAGCTACATGGATAGCGGTAGGGTAGGAGTCATTAGTGGATTGTGAGAGATTAACATGATCATTTGGATGGCAGTATTGATACTCACCTTTTTTGTATCCCATAATTTCTAGTGCAAGGTTTGCTACTACTTCGTTGGTGTTCATATTTGTGCTAGTTCCAGCTCCGCCTTGAATCATATCTACGACAAATTGATCTCTTAGTTCGCCATCAATGATTCTATCGCATGCTTTGCAGATAGCATCTTTCTTCTTATCATCAAGCAATTGAAGCTCATTGTTTGCCAAAGCAGCTGCTTTTTTTACTTGAGCAAATGCTTTAATAAAGCTTGGATAGCTACTGAGTTTATCGCCTGTAATATTGAAGTTTTGCAACGCCCTAAAAGTTTGCACACCATAATACACATCATTAGAGATCTCTAATTCTCCGATAAAGTCATGTTCTACACGTTTTTCCATGAGTAAACTCCAAAAAATGAATTTCGCAATAAATGTTACTGCTTCACTCGGATTATAGCACAAAAAGAACAAGTATCTATGTTTTTGCTAACATTTAAATATAATGCCATATTTTCATTTTTACATTGTATTTCTACGGTGTTTTTAGTATTGCAATGATTTGTCATACAACTTATGACTATCCTTATCTTATGGCAAATTTTGTATTACTTTTTATAACTAAAGTGTAAGCAGGATTTTTAATTATATTCTCTTGGTTTATAATTTATAATGGAAGCATAATTACAACAATTTCTATACAATGAGGAGTTTTTCTTTATTTGCACATTGCACAGCATCAGCAAGTATTTGGTGTAGTGCAAAATTTAGATAAGCGATAATAATGTGTTTATAAGTGACTTATTCTTAAGCTTTAAATAAAACTCTTATTTTGGGGTTGCAGATAGGTTGAGCGATTTTGCATATTTCTTTGAGGCTTAGTGGTTGCTTGGCTTATATCTGTGATGACTATAGATATATTTGGGCAAATTGTTTGTTATAAAAATCTTAGATAAGCAATTTTTCTTTTACATTACTTCGCATATCGTTTAGTCAATAGAATCTGCTTTGTATTTAGGATTATTATAATAATTTAAGTAGATTAGCATTAACTTTAGTGTCTTAGGTAAGAGCTTGTAGATTTATGAGTGCGGCAATGATTATGGGGATTAAAAGTTAATTTTCTATATAATCTAAATTGTTTGTTTATTCTTGGGAACACATTTTGCTTAAAGGGGTGTGTATTCAAATTTTTCGCAAAGGATGCAAACATGAGTTTTAGGATAAATACAAATATCGCAGCACTCAATGCACATACAATCGGTGTGCAAAACAATAGGGCAATAGCTAACTCGTTAGAGAAGTTAAGTTCTGGTTTGAGGATTAATAAGGCAGCAGACGATGCTTCGGGTATGTCAATTGCAGATAGTTTGCGTAGTCAGGCAAGCTCACTAGGACAAGCAATTGGCAATGCAAATGATGCGATTGGTATGATTCAGATTGCTGATAAAGCAATGGATGAGCAGCTAAAGATTCTTGATACCGTAAAGGTTAAGGCAATTCAAGCTGCCCAAGATGGACAAACTACTGAATCAAGACGTGCGTTGCAAAATGATATTGTACGACTTTTAGAAGAGCTTGATAACATTGCTAATACAACAAGTTATAATGGACAGCAAATGCTATCTGGTGCTTTCTCAAATAAAGAGTTCCAAATTGGTGCGTATTCTAATACAACAGTAAAAGCTTCGATCGGTCCGACAAGTTCAGATAAAATTGGACATGTAAGACTTGAGAGTTCGTCTGTAACAGGTATTGGTATGCTTGCAAGTGCTGGTGCCAAAAATCTTAAAGAAGTAGCATTGAAATTCCGTCAAGTTGATGGCAAGAAAGATTACAAACTTGAAACTGCAGTCATTTCTACAAGTGCTGGCACAGGTATTGGTGTATTAGCAGATACTATCAATAAATTCTCTGATACCTTAGGTGTGCGTGCGTATGCAACAGTGCTTGGGACTGGTGGTGTGCCAGTGCAGTCTGGAACAGTGCATGGCTTGGTTGTAAATGGAACGACTATTGGGACGATCAATGATGTGCGCAAAAATGATGCTGATGGTAGATTGATTAATGCCTTTAACTCAATTAAAGAAAGAACAGGTGTGGAAGCATATGTGGATATTGAAGGTAGATTAAACCTTAGAAGTCTTGATGGACGTGCTATATCTGTACATACCGAAGGTAAAACTGGTGAAGTGCTTGGTGGCGGTAGCTTTGCTGGAGTATCTGGTACAAACCACGCTATTGTTGGTCGTATTAGTCTTGTGAGAACAGATGCAAGAGATATCATTGTATCTGGGACAAACTTTAGTAGTGTTGGATTCCACTCTGCACAAGGTGTTGCACAATATACTGTGAATTTACGCTCTGTTCGTGGTAATATGGATGCCAATATTGCAAGTGCAAGTGGTGCTAATGCGAATGCGGCTCAAGCACAACAAAATATTGATGGTATTGGTGCAGGTGTTACTTCATTGCGTGGTGCGATGGTTGTTATGGATATGGCTGAATCTGCTATACGACAACTTGATAAAATTCGTGCAGATATGGGTTCTGTGCAAATGCAACTTGTTGCTACGATTAATAACATTTCTATTACACAAGTTAATGTTAAAGCAGCTGAAAGTCAAATTAGAGATGTGGATTTTGCACAAGAGTCTGCAACATTTTCTAAGCATAATATTTTGGCACAATCTGGTAGCTTTGCTATGGCTCAAGCTAACGCAGTACAACAAAATGTTTTAAGACTTTTGCAATAGTAAAAACTTTTGAAATAAACAAGTTTATATTATTAAACTCTATTTCAAAACGATAAATCATGCCACATTTGCCTATATGGTGAATGTGGCTTTTTTGATTCTGTAATTTAGCTGCGTTTTGTTATGATGATATATATTGACAATCGTATTAGGTATGCTTATAGAATCTATGCAGACATGCAATCATTGCAAACGTAGTCTTTCCAATGGATGCTCACACTTTAACCCCTTGATCAAAAAAGATAAAATTTAGATTGCATTTCTACAATACATGTTGGCTTATTTGCCCCTTTTATTGTATTGGGAATTATAAATTTAGATTCTATACTCATTTATGCTTAATTGCATGACTACTTTTTGGTAGTAGCACTAATTCTATAATGTATTTTCAGGGATTAATCTTGTTAGAATAATTTGAATCTTTGTTAATAAATAATCTGTTTAATATCTTGTTCATACATTATGAGCGTTATGGTGAGTAGGGTGTAGATTAGGTATTTTCCCTTTAGAATTCTAGGAATAAAGTTATGTGATTGGCTATAGAGGGATCATGGTATTATCTTGTGATAGAGCACAAGAATATCTGCGTACGCAATAAATGATTATGCTAAATAGTAATTATTCACTTATCTTTTCAATAGCAACAAGCGAGGAGCTTCCACCAAATACCTTTTCATGTTCTTTAGCAAGCACTTTTAGATTTTGTCCTTTGATACTTATACGCAAGAGACCGACATTTAAAAAACCTATTTTTTCTAAAAATAAAGATTCTAACTTACCATCATATAAGCCGCAAAAACGCAACATTCTAGGCAACACTTCAATTTTTATGGAAAGCTTTTCGCCATCTAGCGTTGTTTCTGCACTCATAAACTCTCTCACACCAAGTTGATTTGATAGCTCGCTTGTTCGTAAAAAGTAAAAACCATGATGTTTTTTTATGCTTATATTGTATAAATCACTTGGAGAATAGATTCTGCCATTCATTTGTGCTTTTATGCTAAACTCGACACAATCTTGATTGCACGTAATATGCTCAATTACGCCATTAATTGGCGATACTATAGCATCTGGCATTGTTGGATTGATAAGTTTTGAGCTACAAAAGAATAGCCATGCAAGTAAAACAAGCAATACAATCCCTGTAAGAATATAGAATCCAAAATATGCAGTAATTAACCCAATTATAATAATAATGTAGGCACCTTGTTTACTTTCGCTCTCTATAACACGCATCTCTTTCCTTTGAAATAAAATACCTAGATTATAGCAAGTTTTTGACACAAACACGCTTTTAGATTCTTATTGTTTTGGGTTTTTCAATCTATAGAGATGGCCTTCTCTCTTCTTTAATATAATAGTCATTGGGAGAGTTAGGCATTGACACATTTGGGGTTTAAAAGCCATTTTGTGAGAATCTAAGTGCTTATATCTTTGCTTGTTGATTGTATTTCGAGGTTTTCAATCAGATTACTAACATAATGGTTATTGTATTGTTACAGCAAATACTTATTTAGAATCTAGCAATCTTTAATTCTATAGGATTTAGTGGATATAGGCTAGGTATACCTTTAAGTATCAAAATCATTTGCTTAAGCTATATGTATATGCTTAGAAATTTTAGGTTGTATTAATGGATCTATGAATCAAAGATTAAATAACCATTCGTATGACATCAGAGAAGCCCTCCGCATCATTTGCTAATACATAGTATTCCACACCTATTTCTCTTCCTTCTTCCATTGTATTGTAGTCAAGAGGTGTGGGTGTAACTACGATAAATACTGGATTTTTAGCATTTGGTGTTGCTTTGTATTCTTTTATAAAGTCAAAAGCTAATAGTCCCATATTTTTATAATCAAGTATAACTATATCTTGTGGTTTTGTGCCTAATTTTGTGAGGGCTTCAAAAGGATTGTGTTCAACAGTCACTTTAAGACTAGAATCTACACGTTCAATAAGCTGCTGGGATTTAAATGACTTTGTATCATTTTCTTGTATTACCATGACATTTTGTATACTGATTTTTTCTAAATCTCTCAATAATCCAAAGAGCTCCTTTGTTTTAGTCGATACAACCTTATTTTTATCAAGTCCTTTGAGGAAATAACGTAGATATGTTTTTGAGTTATAACCCCCATGGATATCTGCATCACGAAAGAATTTTTTTACATATTGATTTGTCTTTGCACGTGCCCACATTGCCTTATCAAGCTCATATCCTTTTGTGTTGAGCAGCTTTATAAAACGTGTTTTTATCTCGGCAGTCATAGGTGCAAACACATTAGCAAATGTTTGGAAATGCTTTTCTTTAAACACCTGCAAACGCGCACTTTCTTTTGTTATGATGTCTTTTTGCTTTGCGATGTAATCTATCAAATCCACAAACCTACGACGCAAGACCTTAACTTCTTTCTCAAACTCCAAATATTCCTTACTTTTCTTATCAGGCATAAGCCTTAGGGTTCGCTCTTCTTCTTCCAGCCTTCTACCAAGTGGCTCAGATTCTGCCTTTGCACCTGCCATACCTATCTTCACATCTTCAATATATTGCTCTAAATGTGTATATGCAACTTGACGCACTAAAAAGATTCGCTCAAAAGCGTATGGTAATGGATATTGTGTTTTTTTATTATACTCTTCAAAGTCTCTATACAATGAAGCAACCTCATGTTTAACCGCCTTTAACTCTTTATTTTCAAGCATAGAATCTAAATCACACAAATCATTGTAGGCGGTAAATAAAAAGCGTTTCATACGCATGAAATCAAGCTCTTTGCTACCTTCTATAAAATCGTGATGATGACTTAAAATATTTTTTTCTCGTGCAAAATATTCATTAATGCAATCTTCTGGGGATTTGGTAACAGGTATTGCTTCTTCATCTTCTAATGACATTTTTAACTGCATTTTTACAACAATGCGATCTTCTACTACAAACTCAACTGCGATATTTGGTGCTAATTCTTCTTCTTCGCCCTGCCACACATCAAAGGTGAATGGATAAATGCGTTTATTTAATGTTTGCTCTATTTTACCTTCTTTATTCGCGGTATCTAAACTGATAATTTGTCCTTCTAGCATTATTGCTCCTTAATCATGACAAAACTATGACAAAGCATAGAACTTTATATTATATCCAAAAACATGTATTTTCAAACACAACGATATTAAAATACATTTTATTCGTTACGCAATACCTGCAATACATCTATTTGACTTGCTTTTTTGGCAGGATAATATGATGATAAGCATACAATAATACATGCACCAATTACAGTCCATAACAGATCTGTCCAAAGTAGTTCAATAGGTAATCTAGATACACCGTATACATCAGCAGGAATTGAGATGATATCAAAGGTTTTTAAAATCCACATGACAATAAATGATCCAATAATACCAAAAATAATACCACTACCACCAATCACTACGCCTAAACGAAAGAATATTTGCTTTACATGTTTCTTACTTGCCCCAAGACTAATAAGCAGAGCAATCTCTTTTCGTCTATTCATAACAACCATGAGTAATGAGCTAATAATGTTTAAACTTGCCATAAGAATAATAAGCATGAGCACCAAAAACAAAGCTTTTTTTTCTAACTCCATGGCTGCAAAGAAATTACCATTTTGTTCCCACCAACCCTGTGCCTCCGCATGGACAATCTTACCACTTTCTTGCATGTAGGCATCAATTGCAAGGCGAATAGATTCTATGTCTTTCATAGGTTCATTAGAAAAGATGTGAAATCCTTCATAGGTTTCATTTCCTACACTACCACGCAATGCTTGTAATGCTTCAAAGGTGGTATAAACAATGGAGTTATCATAATTTCTTAAGCCACTTGCAAAAGTACCATCGATACCAAATTTTTTCATTTTTGGAGTAAGAGCTATTCCTGTTGGGGCAAGTTCTGTAAAAATCAATGTTACTTTCTCATCGTTATGAAGTCCAAGTGAATAGTAAAATGTTTCACCCATAATGAGATTAAAGGTATTGCTAAATTCTTTTGTGCGACTTTCATATAATACTTTATTAACCTCCCTCTCTCGTTCTAAGTCTATGGCATATACGACAAGCGGATAGATTTCTGCGTTCATGCGGATTACTGCTTGTGTTTGCATATATGGACTAAATTTTAATTTTGGAAATTTCTCTTCAAGGTATTCTAAAAGTTCCTTAGAGAGCCCCTTATTGGAAGTTGAAAAAATTGTAATTGGGTAATTCATTATGAAGAGCTTGTGCTCGAACTCCTTTATCATGCCATTCATAATACTCATCGTTACCAAAAGCACCATAACACCCACGCCCACACCAAGAAATGCTAAGATTGCAGTGATGGAAATAAAAGGTTGTGTTTTATCGAATTTAAGATAATGTCGCAATATAAAGGTTATAAGGCGTGTATTTTGCATAGAATCCCTTTTTGTAAAGCCATAATTTTGGGTATTATAACAAAATCCTATAAGTTTCTAAATAACCATATATAATATAACTGCATGTGTGTGAATAGGAGGTATTTGTAAGTGCGACACCTAACTCTACTCAATAATTATACTCCAAGTTTGTGGCTCAAATGATTGCGTAATACCATCATCTTTTGCAATGTATAAAGTTATAATTTAAAATAGTATGTGAAGCAATGTTGAATAAATATGATCTTAAATAAATCTAAAAAATGAGATGTCGTTGTTTGTGGAATATTTCGTGTCAGAGACTACTGATGTATTAAGGTGAGATAGAAGTAAGATGTCTAAAATTATGTAAAAATCATAGCTTAGATTCCAAACAAATCAGCTCATAGGCTTGCATCTATTCTTATTTCAATTATATGCTTCTTAGAGTTTTTATGATTTGGAATTAATTTGCATTTTGTTAAAAACATCTGCAAGATGGAGTTAATCTTGTGTAAAACTTATGATAAGATGAGGTTTGTGAGCTTCTTGTTTGCAAATGTAACTAAAAGAGTGTGTTATATTAAGTGCTATTTATTGCATAATATGGATTGTTTCAAAGGTATTTTTGTGATTCTGCCTCCCCCTCCATTCAAAAGATAAGCAATGTTAATATGTCAATAAGGAGGCAATAAAAAACAATAAATTTAAAAGTGTGTAATCTATGGTATTTTGCACATGATTTATTGAAAAGTTGTTTTGATGTAGAATTACAAAATTTAATAACATGCCCATACCTTAAAAGGCATAACCTGCATTAACCTTTAAGAGAATAGCCCATATATACGCATAAGATTCCACATATATTAGAGAGTAGAACATAAAGGAATGCTGTGAGAAAAAAATGAGTTTGTAAGAGTTTTAATACCTCTAGGCTAAAAGTAGAAAATGTGCTAAATCCTCCAAGCACTCCGATAGTAAGGAATACAAGCAAAAGTGAATCATGTTCTTTTATTGTTGCGACACATATTCCTATGCAAAAACATGCCAACATATTGATACAAAAAGTTGCTATAAAGCTATAATGCAGATATTGACTTGGTAGAATAAGAGAAAAACCATATCCTAAGGAAAATCGTAGTATCGCACCTATACTGCCACCTAAGCCAACAAGTATGAGCTTAATAAGCATTTTTCCATCCCTTTGTATGTATTTTTAATATTATAATATAAAAAATACATAAGGAAAGATATGATAGTCTTAATCGGCGGGGAGAGTCACACAGGCAAAACACTTTTAGCACAAAGATTGCTTGAAACCTATCATTACCCTTATATGAGTCTGGATCACTTAAAAATGGGTTTTATCAAAGGGTTAAAAAATCCACCCTTTAGCGTAGAAGAAGATTCTAAGATTGCTGCGTTTTTGTGGGATATTGTGCTAGGGATTATTGAGACTTGCAATGAAAATGAACAAAATCTAATATTGGAGGGCATATATATAAAGCCAAAAGATGTGAGAATCTTGCTTGATTCTCACCCTTTCTCACCTATAAAGGTATTTTTTCTCATCTTTTCAAAGCAATATATTCTAAAACATTATGATACAATCATTGCTAAAGAAAACATTATAGAAAAACGCAAAGAAACTGATAGTATTTCTAAAGAGCAAATGATAAAAGAGCATAGTATCTTGAAAGAACAATGTAAAAGTTATCATCTCCCATTTATTGAGATACATAAAGACTATGAGCATGAGATACAAGCAGTTACACTATAAACAGTGAACAAAATGCACTTGTGTTGTGTTTCTTTTATATAGAATCACAATGAGGTTTTATGTGTTTTTAGGTTATTGATGTGTATTGCATTTACTTGATTTATATATCTAGAGTTTTTAATATTTCATTGCATCAGTATAAAGGCTACTTGATGTAGTTTTTGACAAAAATAATGTTATGTCATAAATGTCAAAAGCTATTTGATTTGCCATGCACTAAGACTTGAGTTAAATACGGAGTGATTAATGTGATTGGTGAGAACCAGACATTTCCATTTGTTTAGAGTCGCATTAAGATATTCAAGCAAATGGCTATTCTATAAAAACATGATAAAATAATTTATTACATATATCTACAATAGGAGCTTTTATGTATCATGTTGCATGGCAGAGTATGCTTGTAGAAGCCATTGTTTTTATAATGTTTGGAATCTTTGCTGCTATTGCTTTGCATTTTTATGCAAAGAAACGAGCTGATATTGGCAAGGAGAGCAATGCGGAGTCAAAGGATTCTGAAATCTAATATAAGTATAAGTAGTGCGTATAGATTGAATGTGAGTAAAAAGAGGAAAATATGATTCTTTTTCATTCCACATCTACCCAAAGATATAAGGCATATGTCTAGTAAATTTATAGTCATTGCTATTTTTTATAGAAGCTTATAACTAGATTTTAGAGTATAGAAATGGAGAATAAATGGAATTTTTTACCGCTGTTTTTGACGCACTTACTACGACACAAATTGATCTAAAACTGCAAAAAGTTGAATATTTGCAGACAAATTTCTACACATATGATATGCAACATGATACAGAGATTCAAAGTCTTATGACTCCATCTTATGCCTCTTTTTGCAAGGTTATACATCCTACACGTCTGCAACGACCAAAGGGTGGA
Organism: Helicobacter trogontum; assembly: GCF_000765905.2. GTDB lineage: Bacteria > Campylobacterota > Campylobacteria > Campylobacterales > Helicobacteraceae > Helicobacter_A > Helicobacter_A trogontum. The sequence continues at coordinate 37,735 of NZ_JRPL02000009.1, forward strand.
AACTCAAAAGAATCACTAGCAAAAATCTTGCATTCAATAGCACACATAGAGTATAACGCAATTGATTTAGGGCTTGATGCAGCTTATCGTTTTCGGAATCTACCACTTGAATATTACAATGATTTTATTACTCTTGCCAGTGAAGAGGTTTTGCATTTTAGGCTTTTAGAGTCTTTGTTAAAAATGCTTGGTTATAGTTATGGGGATTTTCCTGTGCATGATAATCTTTTTTGTGCTATGCAAAATACACAAAAGCTAATTGATCGCATGGCACTTGTGCATAAGGGACTAGAAGCCATGGGGCTTGATGCAAATCCTTTTGTGAAAAAAAAGATAGAGCAAGCACAAACGCCATTGAAACACGAGATTCTCGCAGTCCTTGATAGAATTATGCATGATGAGATAGGGCATGTTGCAAAGGGAGTTAAATGGCTAACCTACGCACAAGAGCTCTACAATGATAATCGTAGTTTATGTGAGATTTTGCAAGAGTATGACTTTAATGTTATAGGTAAGATTCCCAACATAGAGGCAAGGCTAAAGGCAGGATATAGTATGCAAGAAATAGAATCCTTGCAGCAATCTTTGAAGTAATTAATAAAGCATATTGTGAATTTACATATAATTATAAAAAGTTATGACCTGCTTATTTTTACATAAGCCTTTTATAGCAGTCAATTACCTTGCTAAGAATTATTATTTCTCAAAATTTTGTAGTTTTTCCACTTGCGTTTGTAATGATTGCACTTTGCGTTCATTCCCTGCTACGCCACCTGCAATAGTAAATAGTATGCTAAGATTGAGGGCAACAAAGAAAAAACACAAGATTCCAACACCAAAGCTAAGTTTTAACGCATTTTTTGTAGTTTTTTTCTGTGCTTGCAATTCATTTTGTAGGGCTTCCACACGTTCAAGTAAGGTTGTTTCATGAGAGTTGTCTTGCATTGTTATCCTTTTTGTATATATCTTACAAGCCATTTACACAAATGTACACAAATAATGCAGATTGTGCCAACAAAGGTAATAGCTGCACCAGGCATGATATTATACGCATAAGCAAGAAACAAGCCAATAATCATAAACAATAATGCAAAAATCCCAGCAAAAAGCATTTGCGTTTTAAGCGTTTTTGCAAAAATATTTCCCATATACGCAGGGATAGAAAGCATGGCTAATACAAGGATTAAACCTGATATTTGCATACTAAGAATGATTCCAATTGCAATAAAGACAAAAATGCTTTGCGTAAAAATACCTGTATGAAGCCCACGCAATTGGCAAAATACAGAATCATAACTAATACTTAGAATCTCTCTATAATATGTGCTAACAAAAAGCAGCAAAACAATATCAAATACACCCATAAACCATAAAGATTCCATATCTACACTAATAAGAGAGCCAAAGAGATATGATTCCATATCTGCATTTGCATTTGGACTAAGATTTATAAAAACCACACCTACAGACATGCCAAGTGCCCATAATATCGCATTAAAAGTATCAATGTGTGTGTGCCATTTTTTTTGCACAAATGCAAGGCTAAATGCTACAATAATTGCACTAAGACTTGCTCCAAGTAACACAGAAAAACCACAAAATAAGGCAATACCAATACCGCCATAAGCACAATGAGCAACCCCGCCACCAACAAAAACAATGCGATTTGATACAAGTAATGACCCAATAACGCCCGCAATAATGCTAATAAGCACAATAGCAAGCAGTGCATTTTGTAAAAAGCTATATTGCACGATGGCTTGTAAAAAAGATTCTAAGGTAGTTAGCATATTGTCCTGTGTTATTAAGATAGTGATATTATAGTGTTTTAAAGCGAATTTTTATTCATAACTCTTTGTTTTAGAATATATATTGCATTTGCAAGGAGTTGTGACATAAAAGATTTTAGAACGAAAACTTGATGTCTAAGCGCAATTAAGAAGTTATGAAGTACATAAAGTTGTAATCAGATTCTACAATGTGTTTGACTCTATAGATCCTATATACCCTAAATCTTATTTTTAAAGACAAGCAAGGTTTTCTCTACAATACCATCAATACCAATGTATTGACCATAGTTATTGCCCTCCAATTGAGGTATCCATGAAGTAATGTCTTCAAGTTCTATATAAGAATCCACAAGTCCTAAAAGTTTTATATCAAGTAAATAATGATTGATTAAGGTTTGTGTCATTGGTAGAAATTCATAATTTCTTTTATCGAGTATAAAAAAGTTTGCACCATGCTTTGCAAACATGAAAAGCAATGTGTTGAGTGGCAAGGGGCTAGATGTAGGACAATGCTTATCTTGAGATTGATGAGCACTACTGCCTAAGATTAATTTAGGGGGATACCCATAGTGGTTGTATCTTAATATAGCGTATTCATCAAGCAATACGGCATAAGGAATATTGTGTTTATGTAGCTCTTTAGCAAGTGTGAAATATGATTCTAAGGAGTATTTTGCCCCATTATCTACGCATATTAAGGCATAGCAGTCAGCCTCCAAGTAATCACAATCTGAAAGACAATTTACTTCAATAAACTTTGCATCATTGTCAAAACTACTAAAAATAATCATATATTATTCCTAAATTATAAAATTAATGTATTGTAATATAGCACATTTTTTCATGATCTAGCTAATTTTGTATCTGTGTTTTCCTTAGTAATAAGTATGTCATTGGATTTACTTAGTTCAAACTTTGTTTAACTTTGCATTGAATGGAGCATGTTATAGATTCTCAAGGCTTATCAAGATATGTAGTATCATCTTAGGGTTTTTATTACTTATCTAGCATGTTTGTGATGAGTGGCATGCTAAGCCTTTGATATTAGCAAAGAATCAAAAATATATAAATAAACAGATGTTTATATGATTAAAGAGTTTGATAGGTTGTTGAAGATTTTAAGCAGGTGTACATGTCTAGAGATTGCAAGGAGTAATTTAACCATAGTTTACAATTGGGTTAATTTGCCATACTGACACGCATAATTCTTCCATTAAAGGTTTCGCCATTTAGCATGCTTATCGCTGTCTTTGCATTTTCATCATCCATTTCCACAAAGGCATACCCTTTAAATTTACGGGTTGTTTTGTCTAGAATTATTCTGCTTGAAATGACATCACCAAATTGTGCAAATATGTCGTTTACTTGCTGCTGCGTTGTGTTGTAAGCTAAATTGCCTATATATATACTTTTCATATCACCCCCTTTTTTTAATTATTAATAGCACGTAAAAATTCTTGCTTTGCGTATTGTCGTATATCGCTAAATTCTGGCAATGTTAAATCTGTGTTTAGCAAATCATTACTTGGCGTACTATCAAGAAATTGAGTTACCTCTCGCGTATCTTTATTGACCGCTACTTGTCCTGATAATGACATTTTTTCATTGCCTGTGATTGGATTTTTTATTAAATGTGTTGGTTTGCCACCTATCTTTGCCCATGTCATTTTTGTAACAAGTCCTACATCATCGCGAATACCTGAATTGTACGCATAGCTCCCTACGCCTAAGCATAAAAACTCTGTTGGATTATAGTTATTTTGCTTACACCATTCATATATCTCTTGTGCACGATCTGTGCTAATGGCATCACCATAAATAATGCGCACTCTATCAAAACCAAAATATTCATTAACAAGCTGTATAACACCTTTTTGTATTCTAGGATCTTGTGATTTCTTATCGCCTGTTAAGATCAAAAATGGATCACCAGAATCTGGTCGTAACACGATAGGTTTTGGACGTGAAAGGATGAGGTTATAGGCTTCGTTATCTGTGCGTAAACGTTCGATTATATCCCACAGATTCCATGTATCAGAAACGATGGATACCATATCATTTGGGAATTGCTTCATAATGTGCTTGAAAGTCTCAAGCTCATTTGCCTGTCCGCCTAGACACATAACGCTATGCTCACTTGCAGGAATTGATCCTAACATACTGATGTTAGCCCCATAGTTTTCATATATATTTTGTAAAGCCATTATAGAATCTGTTCCTGAGAAAAAGAGAAGATGTCCCACACCTGAAGTATAACAATCCATAATGCCATTCATCCCACGTGCGGAAAAATCATGGAAATTAAAGCTTTCATCAAGATAACATCCCAAACAATCATATTCAATGCGTTTAAAGATAGCGGCTTGTGTCGCTACAAAACATGTCTTCCACAACATAGAGTTAAGATAGGTTTCGATAAAATTTACAAACCAACAATGCTCACTTTCAGTGCAATGAATTGAGATAATAGGTGTGTCATTTGCTATAAATGTTCCCTCTGGGACTGCTCGAAAGGTAATTGGCATAACTTCTGGTAATGCAAGCCATTTATCAATGAGAAATTTATAAGAATCGTCATTAGGATTAAGTTTCATAAAATCTGCATAGAGCAACTTTAGCCCATCTTCTAACTTTTTTTTATCCCATTGTATAAACTCACTGTATAAAGATTTGAGTTTGTTTATGGCTTGTCGCATACCAAACGCTACTATATGTCCATTTAAAGATTCTAGAGATAAACGAGGCTTCCTACAATAAAGCAGACTATATACTTCATCTACGTTTTTCGGATACATTGCCGCATGCGTGTATTTGTAGCAATCGGAAATAAAAAGTAATTGGGGATAGTGCATAAAAACTCCTTGTCTATCTTAGGGTAGGGTTTTAATTATAACCACATATTCAATTTATTGATGACCCAAATAGGCCTCATGCATGAGAATATCGCAATGCTTAATTTCTCAATCTTTATTCAAAACTCATTTAAAATATAGATTAGCTAAAAAATTCGTTTTTTATTGTCTGTTGTCATAAACTGCAGTTAAATTTTGATTTCTTGTTTATCACAACTTTTGTGGTGAGATCAAAACTCGCCTTTTTTGTAACGCTTAGTTTTGATCACCATTATGAATACATTGATAATTATTGTCTTTTCAGATTACTTGCTCATATCAGCACTAAAAACAACATCAACAATTGGCCAACTCAAATTCATATGACCAGGAGCGACTTCACTTAATGCTTTTAGAGCTTTTTGTGCATTACTAAAACCATCTAAGCTTAATCTCCCTCTAGCAATAAATTTACCATTTTTCGTATCTTCTATAGAATAAAATAGAGGAAATGTTACGCTTTCTTTATCAATAGTTAAAATCGCATTAATACTTCCTATATTATTGCCTTCTGTAATATTTTTAAATTCTACGCTGAAGTTACGTTTAGAGTTTAACACCTTAAAAAATGTCTCAATTATATTAGTAGTAATTACATCATCCCCCATATCAATATCATTAGGAGAAATTATAGCTCTAGCACCCTGCAGTTGCCCAGTAATAGTGCTGTTATTTTTTCCTAAATTATACTTAACCTTTTTAAAACTACCTTTGGTTCCGACCATATCAGGTGTTTTATAGCCTTCAAATTCTAGTTTAGCTGTGTTTATATTAATGCCTGCTGCAAAAAGTATAGTCGAACATGCATATAATGTAGTTAACATAATTTTCTTCATAACTTAACCCTTTTTTAAAAAATACTCCATAGAGTAGGCATGAATTTTAGGATAATTTTAATAACTAGTCAATAGCTAATAAAAATTAGGCATAACTTTTCTTCTGCTTTCTACTGGTAAAGATTATGCTATGACGCCCAATATTTCATCCTAGTTACGTTTTAATTCTAGTGTGTTAAGCAGAGTATTTGCCTCCTCTAAAAACTTACTATCTGTTGAAAAGTCAAAATACCTAAATTGCGCTCCACTTTGTAAAATTCCATCGAGCAAATCCCCACTATTGCGATATTTTAAGTCAAGTTCTGCAATATCAAAGCCACTCAAAGTTTTTGAAAAGCGTATCAACCTTTCATTTTGTGTTTGATGTGTGTAGAGATAACAATATCCCTTCAAGCCATTGCGACTTACACGACCGCGAAGTTGATGTAGACTTGCAAGTCCTAGTCGCTCTGCTCCGACAATGACAACAATGCTTAATTTTGGCAAAGAAATTCCAACTTCAATCATGGTTGTAGCAAGAAGTATCGCACTCTCTGTATTTGCAAATTGTTCCAACACTTCTTCTTTTTCCTTATCTTTGCCATGCGTACTAAATACGCGTGGAAAGTGTTTTGTCCAGTAGCTTTCAGCATCTTTTAATGACATGTATGGAATAGGTGCATAACGAGAATCTTTTATGGGTTTTTCGCTGCTTTCATCAGCTTCTTCAATGCGTGGATAAATGATTGCGATTTGATGACCCTTTGTAAGTTCTATTTGTATGTGTTCTAAGAGTTTCTTGAAGCCATTTTTATCAATAATTCTTGTATCAATATCTTTTTTAAATGGCAATTCTTTGATAAATGAAAAGGAGATTACATTGTTTTTTAGCATTGCCATTGTGCGTGGAATTGGCGTGGCTGAAAATTGTATATTGTGCGGTTTTGTGCGACCATACTCATCTTTTCCTTCTAGCATTTGCTCTAACTTGTTTCTTGCATTAGTGCCAAATCTGTGTTGTTCGTCTGTCATTACTAAAGCAAAATCCCGTAAATCCCCATCTCTATACAACAGTGCATGTGTACCTATGATAAAATCACCTTGTAACGGGTTTTTTCTCTCTTTTGGATTACTTGAAGCAATATAGCTTATGTTTATATGTTTTGGCAGATACTTTTTTGCTTCCTCAAAGAGTTGCTTAGCAAGAATGGTAGTTGGTGCCATAAGCATTGACTTCTGTGGATAAGCCAAAACAACACTTGCTAGAATCACCATTGTTTTCCCACAACCCACATCACCCATGACAATACGTCTACATGCAATCTGGCTTTTTAGATCTTCTTGTATGGTTTTTATGGCTTGCATCTGTGCATTTGTCAGGGTAAAGGGTAGAGAAGACAAGAAAGATTCTAAATCACCATGACAACGAAATTTTGAGCGAAATTGTGTTTTCTTTTTACGCAATCTTTGCGTATAGTCAAAGATCTCAATAAACTTTAAAGCGTCTTGAAAACTTTTTGGTAAAGCTTTTTCTTTATTATATTGTTTGAAAAATTCGTAATCAGGGTGAAAAATACTATAAATTTTATCACTATAATGCTTTGGTATGTGTGTGTTTGCAAGGGCTTCTTTTGTGATATGCTTTTGTAATTCTATGCTTTTTGTCATGCGTGTTTTAAATTGCATGGTAATTGCATGGGTTTTTGTTGGAATCTTTGGATTTACAAGAGTAGGGATTTGTATATTCATCACTCTATCGTACTGAAATTCAAGTGTGCCTAACACAAAAAGAGTTTTTTTCTCTCGAAATATTTGTGCGTGATATGGACGTGCATTAAAGATAATGATGCGTATAATAGAATCAAAACCCTTGCAAAAAGATTCTATAAAAAGGATATTATTATGCAACCGCTTCTGTTCTATAATAACTTCGAGTACACCCCGCTCACCCTGCTTAAGCTCAGTGATAGGGTAGGTTGTATCATAGGATTTTGGAATATTCTCTAAACAATAAGAAAGTAGAGCATGCAAATAGATTCCCTCTTATTTCGCCTGTCTTTGATAAAAGATTACATTAGCTTTTGATTCTACTTCTTCTCGCACTTTTTGTTCAGCTTCTTTAGCTTTATTCTTTGATATATATGGACCGATTAGGTATTTTGATTTTGCAACACCATCTTCCTCTGTTTTCAACACCCGATAATTATATTTTGCAATCTTATTTAAAAAACTTTGTGCTGGAGTTTGGGTGAAAACACCAACTTGTAAATAATATCCTTGCTCTGGTGCTTTACCTTGATTTGCACTGATGACATTATTTTGAGGTTTTGGTATGATGTTATCATTTTGTTTCTTATTATCTGTTTTTTCAGAATCCTTTGGCTTAGTTGACACTCCTTCTTTTTGCTTTAGAGGATCTGGTTTTGTAGGTTCGAGCTTTTTAGATTCTGTATTTTTCTTATCATTGTGTTGTTTTTCAAGATCTTTTGATGGTGCTTGAGGATGCATATTATTTTGAGGTTTTGGTATGATGTTATCATTTTGTTTCTTATTATCTGTTTTTTCAGAATCCTTTGGCTTAGTTGCCACTCCCTCTTTTTGCTTTAGAGGATCTGGTTTTGTAGGTTCGAGCTTTTTAGATTCTGTATTTTTCTTATCGTTGTGTTGTTTTTCAAGATCTCTTATGGCTGCCTGAAAACGTGCATCATTTTCAAGATCATCGTTTCCTGATGGTTTTGTATCAGTTGCAGACATAGAAGCAAAATTTGTCGCAGGTACGCCTAGTGGCGGAACATTTGACATTGGGTTATTTATTTGACTTTCATCTTCTTGTAGCTGTAGTGAAGCTTTATTTGTACCTAGATTTAGTGGGTTTTGAGAATCTAAGTTATGTGCATAAGGTAATGTTGCACTTTTTGGCTCATTCAGTGTAGATTCACCCTTATTTTGATTTTGCATGTCCTGCAATGGATTATCTCTAGTCATCACCCATGCAATGATCAAAAATACAGATATTAAGATAATGGCCACAATAGTTAAAAGTAGTAGCGTTTTTGTTTTATTTTTATTTCCGCTATCGCTTTGAAAAATATCATTAACAGGTTTATTATTGTCCTTCATTTTACCAGTCCTTAATTATATTCTAAATCCCATAATATTACATATGTCTTGCCCATGCACCACGTTCTTTTGCATAAACCTCGTAAGGCAATGCTAGGATATTAAACTGCGGTGGGACATCATTGGTTGGAAACATACGCCATTCAATAGGACATTTTGATGCAAGTTTCATAGAAAGATTCTTTGCTAGTCGTTTCCCTTCTTCCAAATCTGTATGTCCCTTATGTATGTACAAGTGCAAATGTCCAGGCGTCTTTGTATGATAAGCCGTAAAGTTGATAAAACCTTCATCACGCAACATAAGTTGTGCTCTATGATAGAATCTCTGCGGATCTCTGCCGTTATAATCAAACACAATATTTTCTACCTTATTGCCACGCAATATAAGGGAATGTGCGACAATAATCTCCTTGCGAAAATGTGCTTGTATCACTTGAGAAGTAAGCATAGAATCTACCCGCTCGAACTTATCATAGAATATGCGCCCATTATGAGTGAATTTCTGTCCTAAGCCCTTCGCTTTTGTATAGTAATAGCGTGTGTCAATTTTTATTAACTTAAGTTCCATTTCGGTCATTTGCTATTCCTCATTACGTTTAACTACTTCATCTAAGCATGTAATTGTAACATGCTTTAAGCAAGTTTTGCATTATAAAGTTGCAATAACAACGAAATTTTTCCTTGCAACTAGATGCAATTAAAAGATTGCCTTGTCATAAACAAGAAATTCCTTGCCAAGCTCTGCGATCTCAGCTTTTATCTTTTGCTGCAGTGCAGTATTATTGATATCGTTTAATATCTCTGCAATCTTATTGGCTATCCATTCAAACTCTTTTTCTTTCATGCCTCTTGCAGTGAGTGCGGGTGATCCGATTCTAACGCCACTTGTTACAAATGGTGAACGAGTTTCTCCTGGCACTGTGTTTTTATTGACAGTGATACCCGCATTACCTAATGCAATATCTGCATCTTTACCACTAAAATTTTTATTTAGGAAACTCATAAGCACTAAGTGATTATCTGTACCACCACTAACTAAATCAAAACCAGAATTAACTAGAACATCTGCTAGGACTTTAATATTTGCTTTCACCTGCTTTGCATATGTTTTCCACTCTGGTTTTAAGTTTTCACCAAAACCAATAGCTTTTCCTGCGATAACATGCATAAGTGGACCACCTTGCATACCCGGAAACACCATTTTATCAATTTTTTGTGCAATTTCTTCATTATTGGTCAAAATTACACCACCTCTAGGACCACGTAATGTTTTGTGTGTTGTTGTGCTAACAATATCGCAATATGGGAATGGGTTTGGATATTCTCCTGCCACAACAAGTCCTGCCACATGTGCAATGTCAGCCATAAGAATAGCACCTACAGAATCTGCAATTTCTCTAAACTTGGCAAAATCAAGTGTGCGAGTATAAGCAGAAAAACCACACACGATAATATTTGGTTTTACAACTTTTGCATATTCCATAACTTTATCATAATTAATGTAGCCATCGAGTTCAACACCATAGAAAAAGCTTTGATACATTTTGCCGCTCATGCTAACTTTTGCACCATGCGTTAAATGTCCACCATGACTTAAATCCATACCTAAAATCTTGTCATAAGGCTTCAGTAGTGCACCATAAATTGCTGCATTTGCCTGACTACCTGAGTGTGGTTGTACATTAGCGAATTTACAGCCAAAAAGTTTTTTTGCACGTTCAATCGCTAGAGATTCTATAGAATCTACAAACTCACAACCACCATAATATCTTTTACCTGGATAACCCTCTGCATATTTATTTGTCAAAATACTACCCATTGCCTCCATGACACTTGGAAAAGTGTAGTTTTCACTAGCAATCATTTCTAAATGTTCATTTTGTCGTTGCAATTCTTTTTGTATTAAAGAAAAAACTTCGGAATCTGCTGTCTGCATTGCGTAACTCATATTTGCTCCTCTTTTGTAATAGAATTATAATTTTCACTCACTGGTTTCATTGCAGGGAATAAAAGCACATCTTTGATAGATTTATTGTTTGTCAAAAGCATAACAAGCCTATCAATACCAATACCTTCACCTGCAGTGGGTGGCATGCCATGCCCCAATGCCCACACATAATCTTCATCCATATACTGCGCTTCTTCATCGCCCTTTTCTTTTTCGGCTACCTGTGCCTTAAAACGCTCAAGTTGATCGAGAGGATCATTGAGTTCTGAAAAGCCATTGGCAAGCTCTCGACCACCAATAAAAAATTCAAATCTATCGGCAATATTTGCATTTATGTCATTTCGTCTTGCAAGTGGACTAATTTCAATGGGGTATTCTGTGATAAACGTTGGATTAATAAGTTTGGATTCTACGAAGTTATCAAACGCTTCGCTTAACAACTTATCATGGCTTAGATTTGGTGCTATCTTAATATCATTTTGTTTTAAAAACTCACATAGTTTATCCGCATTTTCAACAATTTCTTGTGGAATCTTGCCTATTTTTACTAAAGATTCTCTATAAGTTATGACATTAAATTGTGTAAAGTCTATGAGCATATCGCCAAAAGGTAGCTGCTTTGGTAGTCCTAAGGATTCCAATAAATAATAGAATAGCTCTTTAGTGAGCATAATGAGATCTTCATAGGTATGATATGCCCAGTAAAATTCAATCATGCTAAATTCTGGATTATGACTATGATCTATACCCTCGTTACGGAAATTTCTATTAATCTCAAATACTGCTTCAAAACCACCTACAACCAATCGTTTTAAATATAACTCTGGAGCAATGCGTAAGTATCTCTCCACGTCAAGAGCGTTGTGATGAGTGATAAAGGGACGTGCATTCGCCCCACCAGGAATTGGGTGCAGCATAGGCGTTTCAACCTCTAAGAATCCCTTGCCCTCAAAGAATTTACGCACATGAGAAACTATTGCACTACGCATACGAAAAGTCTCTCTTACCTCACGATTAACGATTAAATCCAAATATCGTTGCCTATAACGCAACTCTATGTCACTTAGTCCATGAAATTTCTCTGGTAATGGCACAATAGATTTTGTTAGAATCTTAAATTCGAGTGCATGTAGGCTAAGCTCCCCTGTTTTTGTAACAAAAGGAAACCCATATACATTTACAATGTCACCAACCTCTAAATTTTTCTTTAGAATCTTAAAAAGCTCACCTAATTCATTTTGTGAAAAATAAATCTGCAAAATTGCATATTCATCTTCAATTTTTATAAAGCTTGCTTTACCCATAAGACGTAGAAACTTTACTCTACCTTTTACCCATACCTTAGAATTTTCATCTTTTTTCTCATCAGATTCTATATTTTTTAGTGTATCAAATTGCTCTAAAAAGCTTTTGTTATCGCAGGTTACTTTGCAGTCATTGCGGTATGGATTGAGATCTTGAGTTCTTAATGCTTGTGCTTTTTCAATTCTTTGTTGAATATAGACATTATTAAACATATATTCTCCTTTTAAAACTATTTTATTATATTCTTCACGGCTTCTGTAGCTGTTTCTTCAACTTGCATATATTGCTTCTGCAAGTCTTTTAAGGTTTCTATATTCATAATCTTTTCGGCAACTTCATACATTATAGGATAGCTTTTTGAACCTTCCGTTAAGTTTTTAATGGGTTCTTTTAAGAAGCCAACCTGTGTAAGTCCATATACAATAACACATAAAATCACAAAATACTTTAATGCCGAAAATACATAACCGCCAAAATAATTTATAACCGCAATCTCTGGCAAAATCACAACAAAACGTGCAATAATCACACCAAGAACAAGAAAGCCAATCCATACACATGCAAGAATGAGAATAAAAGTAAGCATAAATAATACATGTTTGTTCTCAAAGCTTAATCCTGCAAGTTCAATATAACGTGCTCCTTCCACACAATATCGCGAGGCAAAGTAGATTCCAAGCACAATACCAATAACACCCATAATTTCATGGATAAGCCCATTTTTAAGCCCACGCAAACCGAGCACTGCAACAATAATAACAACGCAAATATCTACATAATGCTTTGTCTCCATATATATCCCCAACCCTCTAACTTAAATTCGTATGAACTTCGTCTAAAATAGCCATAACACCATTTTTCTTTAATGTATTAATCATATCTTGAATCGCATATTCAACCTCACCTTTATTGCATATTCGCATTTCAGTAAGGACTTGTGTTGCCTCTAGGTTGCCAACGATGCATTGAATCTGAATTTCTTTTGAATCAAGAATTTGCGCATGTACGCCAATAGGGGACTGACAACCGCCATTAAGTAATTGTATAAAAGCTCTTTCAATATTGCAACATAATGCACTTTTAGAATCATGTAGTGATTCTAAAACCTTCATAATAGCCTGATCTCTAAAATCTGATGAATATTTAGGATCTCTACACTCAATGCCAAGAGAGCCTTGTCCCATAGCAGGGACAAATTGATCGGTTTGTAGATGCGAGATAAATCCAATTTCATCTTTTAAATCGAGACGATTTAATCCTGCACTAGCCAAAATAATTGCATCAAATTCACCTTGACGTAATTTTTCTAGCCTTGTTTGCACATTACCCCTCAAGCTTTGGGTGTCTAAGTCTTGCCTTATACGTTTAAGTTGCATACTACGACGAAGCGATGTTGTCCCTACTTTTGCACCTTGCGGTAATGAGGCGATATCAGCATATTTTTCACTCACAAAGCAATCTCTTGCATCTTCTCTTTGTGTAATGGAAACAAGCATTAATTGTGGTGGAATAGCAATTGGAACATCTTTTAGTGAATGCACAGCAAAGTCAATCTCACCACTTAGTAGTTCAGCTTCTAGTTCTTTTGTAAAAAGTCCTTTGCCACCTATTTTTGCAAGTGGTGCATCAAGGATTTTATCACCTTTTGTTTTGATAGCTTTGAGCACAACTTGAAAGCCAAGCAGTTCTAATTTTTCTTTGATGTGATTTGCCTGCCACAAAGCCAAGAGAGAGCCACGTGTGCCAAGCACAAGGGGTTTTTCTTGCACCACATCGCTATATCGTTGTGCTATCATACTATCCTCCCAAATAAAACGCATATTATAATACATAATTTTTAAAAATAAGTGTTTTTGCTAAAAATCAAAAATAAAGCCATTGCCTTACAATCTTGATATAAAGAGTAGTGCTGTAAGTTAGGTTTATATGCGTATATGTTGCAAGAATCTTTCAAGAATGAAGAGAAGGTTTTAATCTTGCGTATTTAAATGCTTGTGATTTGCACATAGAATTTAAGCATCTTACAAAAATCATCATTTGAGTTCTGCCCAAGTGTTTCCTATAGATAGATTACACACAAGAGGCACATTTAAGGTGTAGATATTTTCCATAATATCCTTAATTTTTTTGGCTAGAGATTCTGCAATATCCTCTTTGACTTCAAAAATCAATTCATCATGCACTTGTAAAAGCATAGAACAATTGCCATTATATAACATGACTATTTGCTTATAAATCTCATTCATGCTAAGTTTTATTAAGTCGGCAGCACTGCCTTGAAAAATCGTATTCACACCCTCGCGTAAAAAATTTGCACGCATAAATTCAGTTGCATTAAAAAAATCAAAATACCTTTTCCGTCCTAGTAAAGTCATGCTATATCCCTTTGTCAAAATAGCATCTTTTTGTGATTCTAAAAATTGCTTTACGCTTGGAAATGTAGCAAAATAGTTTTCAATATAGTGTTTTGCTTCATTTTGTGTGATACTTAGAGTTTGTGATAGCTTTCTTGCACCCATACCATAAATTAAACCGAAATTAATAGATTTTGCAATGCTTCGTAAAAGTGAAAAATCTTTATTTTGAGTGTCTTTGAAAAGCAATTTCGCGGTTTCTGCATGGATATCCGCATTATGATGAAAAGATTCTAAAAGCACTTTATCACAACTAAAATGTGCCAATAATCGCAACTCTATTTGTGAGTAATCAAGGCTTAAAAGTTTATAACCATCCCTACTTACAAAACCTTTGCGAATACTTCTTCCTATCTCGCTACGCACGGGGATGTTTTGAAGATTTGGAGATTTTGAGCTTAGTCTGCCTGTGTTGGTCCCTGTTTGCAAAAATGTTGTATAGATTCTATTCTCATTTTTGCCTAGTTTCAATATAGGCTCAATATAGGTGCTAAAAAGCTTGAAAACCTCTCTGTATTCAAGTAATAAGGGTATAACTGGATGAGAATCTTTTAGAGCAAGTAATGTTGTTTCATCGGTGCTATAACCGCTTTTTCCCTTGCGTTTTGCATCAAGCTTTAATGTATCAAATAAGATTTCTGCCACCTGTTTTGGTGAATTAAGATTAAAGGATACTCCAGCTTTTTCATAGATTGTTTGTTGTAATTGTTGCAGGGTATGACTAAAGGTAGTTTTTAGATTTTTAAAATATGTATGATCTATAGCAATACCAGAATCTTCCATAGCACAGAGTGTATGTATGAAAGGAAACTCTAAATCTTTAGCCAATTGAAATAATTGTGAATGAAGGGTATTTTTTAGATAATAATAAAGTTGCAATGTAGCAGCAGCATCCTCTGCAGCATAGCGACTAGCAAGTTCAATATCAATAGAATCAAAGGTTGCTTTCTTAGGAACAACATCGCTAAATGCTATCATGGTGTGATTGAAATGCTTTTTCATAAGATTGTCTAAGCTTACACTTTGACTTGGATCATCAAGCCATGCAAGTAACATGGAGTCGTGCGGAATATGCGTGGGTTTTATACCAAAATTATGCCATGCTATATGTAGATCAAACTTAATATTATGACCTACAAGTTGGTGTTTAAAGAGTATTTCTAATGCTTTTTTTGCATCACTTTGTGAGATTTGTTTTGTCTTATTTGTATGTGTGGAATCTAGATCACTTTTACATGGGGTGTCTGAAAAAAGTGAGAAATCTTTATTGGAATCTAGATGAGATGGTTTGCACTCTTTAGCATGACTAACACAAGAAGTTAGATTTTGTTGTGAATTTGTAGAGAGTGTGGATGTTTTAGAATCTAAATTGTCATGTGTGGTGCCTTGTGAGTTTTCATCAGTGCATACATTATCAAATAGTGAGAGTTGTGTTTGTGATGTTATATTAAAGAGGTTTTGTGCTTGTTCTTTTGCAGTGTGCAATCCTCTTTCTCTTTGTATCCCACCATGCAAAAATGGCACATAATAGGCATTTTTCATATCAAAGCAAAAGCTAAATCCAACCATGTCTGCCACTCTAACATCCAATCCATTCGTTTCGCAGTCAAATGCAACCAAACCTTCTTGTGGAATAGATTCTAATAATTCAAAAAGCTCTTTAGAATCTGTGATTAAATGTGGGGTGTAATGAAAAGTTGGCTCTGCTAAATTTTGTGCCACCTCATTTGCTTGGAGATTTATTGTTGTAGTTGCATGATTATTCTTAGTATAATTCCTTGCTTCAAAGTCTTTATAATCTAGGCAATTATCTGTAATTGTTGCCGCAGTATTTTTGTCAGTATTTTTTAAAGAATCTAGATTCTTTGTATCCATTATTGAAGGTGTGTTGTTTGTATGTTGTGTATTATTATGCTGCGTGTGTTTTGGTAATATTTTTTGTAAAATTCTTTGTAGCTCATAAGACTCTAATTCGTCTTTAATGGCAAGTAAAGGTGAAGATTCAAACTCATTTTTCTTGCTTAAAAAATCATAATCTTGCAATAAATCTGTGCATAAGGTTACAAGTGTCCTGCTTATAAAGGCTTCATCCTTATGTTCTTTTATAAGTCCTGCTGTGCGTTTGCCAAGCAGTGATACCACTCTTTCATAGTCTTGCTCTATGGTATCATATAAAGTTTCTAGGCTTTTAAAATGCGTTAGAATATTTTGTGCACCTTTTGGACCAATACCCTTAATACCAGGCACATTATCACTAGAATCCCCAACAATACTTTGATACATAATAAAATCATGCGGTAAAACCCCAAACTTTTCATAACATTCTTTTTGTGTGATTGGTTGCTTTTTGGCGTAATCAAAGATGTGGATTCCATCGTTAATAAGCTGATATAAGTCCTTATCATGGCTGATGATTTGCACATTGAAGCCATCTTTTTTTGCAAGTGTAGCAAGGGTTGCTATGCAGTCATCAGCTTCATAACCTTGTAGTGAGAGTGTGGGTAAGCCCATTTTTTCTAGCCATGTTATTGCGACTGGTAGTTGCAATAAAAGATCTTGTGGGGCTTCTTTTCTGTTCGCTTTATATTGGGGATAAAACTCTTTTCGTCTATTTATCCCACTGCCCTCAAGTGTAAAAATAATACATGAATTTTTATGTTCTTTATAGAGATTAAAAATAAGTGTTGCAAAACCTGTGAGTAGTGAAGTTGGAAAATGCTTTGAATTATGCAATGGTGGCAGTGCATAATAGCTACGAAAAAAGAAGCCAAAAGTATCAACAAGAATAACTTCTAGATTATTGGTTTGCATATCATTCCTTTTGTATGAGATTGCAATGTGAAATCATGATGCATATGATTGTAAATCCATGCTTCATAATGTAAGACTTTATTGCTACGGAGCTAAATTATAGCATAAATGAAAATATGAGTTTTTAAAGCACTTTATCAAATGATGGTAACTTATGGGCTTGTAACTTGATATTTGCCTTTAATCTCATGAGCTTTAAGTTTAAGAATCAAATTGAATCTGGTGTTATATAACATAATTTTTTAGGTGTGTTGCTGGTTTTTACTTATCTCACAGCCTTACTAAAAAATTCTTACTTTTTGCATATGCTCGTGGCCAACAATATTTTCTTATATTATACATTGGGTTTGAATATCTATTAAAAAATAGAAGATATAGCTAGATGAGCTATTAGCCATAAAGGAAGCTTATATGCTTATAATTTATGGCATATCCCTAAATAATCTTGTTTAAAAATTACTTATTAGAATGGAATTTAGAATCTAAAAAGGTTTTAACACAACAAGATATACAATAATAAGCATAAATAATGTTGGAATCTCATTGAAAATTCGGAAAAATCGCCCACTTTTATAACATGATTCTAAAAGCTTTTTACGATAGAATCCACAACAAAAATGATACACTAAAAGCAACAAAACAAGTGTGAACTTTGCATGTATCCAACCACCACTTTTCATAATCCCAGGCACAGCCAATGTAATCAAAGAGCCACTGATTAAAACAGCAATCATAGCTGGATAGCCAATAGCATAATACAACCTCTTCTCCTGCAACTCCACAACATTTCTAAATGCAACATTGTTATACTGCTCTGCATGATAGACAAACAAACGTGGCAAATAAAACAGCATAGCCATCCACGTAATGACAGAAGCTATATGAAATACCTTGATATAGTCATAATAGTCTTGTAGCATAGTCTCCCTTCTCTCTTTGGCACATAAAAGTTTTTAATTAGCCTATTCTATCCTAAAAGTTTAAGGTTTAGATTAAGAAGCAATCATTAGAAAATATAAAACCTACTCTAACATGATTATAAACTTTTTCACACTAATCTAATGAAGTAAAAGTAAGACTTTTGCTCTAGCTAAAAGTAAATATATGGAAGTTGTATGTCTAAATAATTAGAATTTTAAAAGGTAATTGCTTGATCTTATTGGCTTTGGGCTCACATATGCTCAAGATATGATACAACAGATTCTGTGATATCAACATTGAGATAAACTGATAAAACGAATTTCTATATAGAATCTATCTTGTATCACCAAAGATTAAGAGATCTTTTTGGCACTATAATCTCTTGTTATGACACATTCTTCTCGATCTACACTATCTATACTAGGGTAACATATCCATTACATCTCCTAAAAAATAAATGATCTATTATATCAAAATACAATGAGGTAGATTCTCAATGAGTTATAAAACACAAGCAAACCCAGTAAAAACCAAAAACTTTTGATAAAATTGCAATGAAATTTAGATGGAAATTAGACATAAGGCATGATTATGAGCGACGCACAGCACATTCCAAATAACAAAAATCTTAATATAAATAATATAGCCCTTGATGATTCTTTGTTTGAGAGTTTTATACAAGAATGCTTACAAGCAAAAATGCAAGATTCACAAAGCAATAACCCACTCTATCCATTAGTCATACAAACACGATATGCACTCACACAAAGTGCACCTTTAAGCTCACAAAATAAAAACACTATAGATCGTCTTTTGCAAGATATTGATAAGCCTATGAAAGTAGCTATTATAGGGCAGTTTAGCAGCGGAAAAAGCACTTTTTTAAATGCTCTCTTGGGAAAAGAGATATTGCCTAGTGGCATTACACCCGTTACTGCAAAAGTGTGTGAGATTACTTATGGTGAAGAAGTTGGGCTTGAGATTCATTATAAAAACAACACAATTGTAAATAAACCTATCAATTATTTAAGCGAAGTCGATGAGGTGGAGAATTTAAAAATTTCATATTATAAGCTATTTGTGCCTTTGGAACTTTTAAAGGAGGTTAGTTTCCTTGATACACCAGGGTTTAATTCACAAAATGAAAGCGATACAGAAACTACAAATGCGATTTTAGAATCTGTTGATGGTATTATTTGGCTTACACTTATTGATAATGTTGGTAAAAATAGTGAAAAAGAAATATTACAAAATCATGTAAAAAGGTATGCACACAAAAGCCTCTGCGTATTGAATCAAAAAGATAGATTAAAAAATGCAGAAGAAATTAAAACGAGCATAGAATATGCAAAACGAGCATTTGAAGGCTTCTTTGAAGAAGTGATTGCGATCTCAGCAAAACAAGCACTTGATTCTATCAATATCACTCAAAACGATAATAAAGATAATGCGTTCTTTAATGTAGGCATTTTATCAAACTGCAACGCAGAATCTCAACATAAACATACGAGGTATAATCTGCAAACCGACAATAAGGTAGCACAAGAGCTCTTTGAAGATTCTAATATCAGCGCAGTTTTAGATTTTATTTATAATATTATCCGTCCAAAAGCTATTCAGGCCAAAGAATATAGAATCTTACGTGAGTTACGCACTCTTATCGTGCGGGAGAAATGGAAGCTACACAAGATAAATCTAGCATATAAAGAGCTGTATTCGCTACTTAATGTATTCACGCAAAAACTCAATTTTAATGCTCTGCAAAGCGATTTAGAAAAAAGCTTCCATAAGCTTTTTGGGAGCCTAGAAATACAATTTGATTCTATAGCACAAAAAATCTTTAATAGTTTTGAGTTAAAGCCTGTTGAAATTGTGCGTGAGACAAAGAACTTTATTGGTATGAAATCACATATTACACAAACAAAAGAAGTGAATATCCTACCAAAAGAAAAGCTCATGAGTGAGTTATGTAATAACGATAATATATATGCTCGAGAGATACGAAAATTAGGCTTTATGTTTAGTGAATTTGGCAGTGAATTTGGTGCGTTTATTGATACACAGAAAGCAGAGTTTTGTAATACCTTGGAGTTTTGGCGAGAGAATGCCTTGCAATCGTTAGCTCTTGCTTACTCAAGCGATATGGCAGTGAGTGATGGTATAATAGAGCGGCACTTTAGAATTGAAGTATTAGATAGTGAAATTGCAAATGATTACAAAGATGTATTGACACATTGTGTTCAGGCTTTGCAAAATGAGTTGATGCATTTAGCGCAATTGCTTAACCTAAACTTTCAAAATACAATCATGCTTTGTTTGCAAAAACTCCATTTTGAAGTAGAAAACGCCCTTACAAAACACAGGACAAACCCAGATGCACTTCCGCTTTATAATCCAACGTTGGAAAATGTGCGAGATCTTATTAACCTTGGTTTGCATTATTTGCTTTATCAAGAAAAATTAAGTCTAAACTTCCCTTTATACAAAAAGACGCTTTGGCAAATTCAGCAAAATCTTACAAAAGTATATGAAGAAAAATATAAAATTATTCGGTCATGGATAAAGAAAAACCAACAAAAATATGATATTTTAGAACAATGCGAGTTAGAATTAAAAAATTATAACAATAAAAACTAATATTTGTAAGTGTCAAATAGATGAAGAGTATATAAGATGGTAGAACCCACCTTATTCTTTAAAGGAAGATAATGTGAAAGAATGTTCTTAACTTAACCCAAAACTATCAAAGGAGAACCTTTCTTGTAAGAACACATAATCATGTAATATGATTACGATTAGAAGTATAGCTAAAGAAAGCTTAAATATAGATTAAAAATAATAATGATTATTAATTTTCTAAAAATTAATACAATATTTTTGTGTCATCTCTATAAAGATTTCACAACAATACCATTAAAATAGGCTTTCACTAAGATAAGCACAATCTAAAATATCCTAAAAGCATGTTATAATTATTTCATTCTAAAAGGGATGTTGTGTGAAAGGGGTATGTATGAAAAGATTTGTCTATGTATTATGTCTAAGCTCTTTTATGATTATGCAGGCAAATGCACTCAAAGAATGTCAAAATGATCAAGATAAAATAAGTGGGTGCGTTGAAAAAGGTTATGATGCAAATGGTAATTTAAGAGCAGAAACTCCATATCAAAATGGCAAGAGACATGGTATTGAAAAATTTTATTATGAAAACGGTAAGTTAAGAGCAGAGCTGCCATATCAAAGTGGCAAGGCACAAGATATCTCAAAAACTTATTATGAAAGTGGTAATTTAGAATCAGAACTTCCATATCAAAATGACACAGTACATGGTATTGCAAAAGCTTATGATGAAAATGGAGATCTGATGCTAGAAATCGTATATAAAGATGGTGCAGCAATCTCTGGGAAGTGTGCAAATGGCAAAAAGCTCACAAGTGCAGATCTGCATAATTTTACCAATGGAGATGGAGTAAGTTGTAATTAGTCAAAAAAGCTTGATGATCTTTATAAAGAAGTCCTAATATAGGCTATCTTATCCTGCACACTCGCATTACTTCGTAAAAACCTCTGCTTCTCCCTCTCTTTTGCATGTTTTATAATATCATTTAAATCTGATGTAAACTCATTTACATTATGATAAGACTGACACACTCTTAGCTTTTGTTTCCACCTATCTCCTTGTTGCACTCTATTATAGATCTCTTGCAAGTTGTAGGCTATTATAGACACTTTCATTTTTTGTTTTGTTGTGATTTAAGCTGACAAATATTTCCCTTTCTCTTATAATCATACAATTAAAATTTTTATCAATACATATACAATCTATGTTTGTTCTCTTGCACCATGCTTCTAGCCTTATCATAGCTAATAAAACTTTGAATATTCAAAGATTACTAAAACTAATTGTTGCACATAAAGGTTTTATGTAGGGTAATATTAATATGAGAGTGCAGAATGATTACGCGTGAATTTATAGCATTCTAGATTCCTTATAGCTTTTTTAGATTTGTAGGGGATGGTCATTATTTATACGTAACTTCTATGTAAGTTCTTTAACAGCTAAGATGGCTTTGATATATTGGTTTGTTTACACTTGATGTTTCTTTTTTACTTATTCCCACCATATTTGATTATTATAGGTCATTCCAATAGGATATAGTTCTCCTATCTGTGGCATCACACAAGGGATATTTAAGTCATGTAG
Source organism: Helicobacter trogontum (assembly GCF_000765905.2). Lineage (GTDB taxonomy): Bacteria > Campylobacterota > Campylobacteria > Campylobacterales > Helicobacteraceae > Helicobacter_A > Helicobacter_A trogontum. Next base: position 59,954 of record NZ_JRPL02000009.1, read on the forward strand.
ATTCTTGTGGAGAAACTTTATTACTTCGTTCCACTTGTGACTACCCGCAACAAATCTAGCCCAATGTATAGGTAAAACCATTTTTGCATTCAAATCTTTTGCCTCTTGTAAAATCTCATGCGGAAAAGAGTGTGAAAAACGCCAAGCATGATTAAACTGCCCGCTCTCCAAACACGCTAAATCAAAATTATGAAACATATCTCCAATGCGTTTAAAATGTGTGTAATAGCCACCATCACCACTTAAAAAAACCTTTTTATGTTGTGGTGTATCTGGTAAAAATTCAACTACAAAACTAGCCCACAATGTTTTGTTAAAGTCGCCAAGCCGTGCTGAATTATGTTGTGCTGGAGTTGCAGTTATTTTTAAGATTACATTCTGCTTGTTTATGGATGTTTGATGATTGCGAGTTGTAAGCGGTGTATTAGTTTCGACATCTTTAGAATCTTTGTCATTATTCAAGATACTAGATTGTAAATGTTTATAATTTTGTGTTCTAGATTCAGCATATATCAGATTGCTTTCTAAATGTCTTAACCTCTCATTAGTTTCTGAAAGGATAGACTCTTGCATATCACAGCTATCAAAGCTTACCCCTTGCCACCAATCAAGCTCAATAATTTTGCTTGCTTTAATCCCCCATTTACGCAAATATACACCAACCTGTAATGGACAGATAAAATATGTTGTCTGCGCATCAAGCGCAAGAACACTCGGTTTATCTAGGTGATCAAAATGTGCGTGCGTAATGATTACAAGTAATGAGCTTGGAAAGTCATTGCTTTTATAACATTTTGTTTGAGGAAAAGCACGATTGATGTATGCAAATGGTGAGGCATACATACTAAAGAGGGGATCAACTAAGATTGCTATGTCCTTGTATGTGAAGAATAATGAAGAATGTCCTAGCCATGCGATATGCGGTGTATCTTTAATAGCTTTAAAATCAGAATCTATAAATGGGATTTTGCATCTTGGTTTTGCATCTTTTGGGTAATTACAATAGTATTTTATAACTTCTTTTAATGGAATTTTGGGAGGTATTTTTGCCTCTTTATTTTCATTACAAAAGATTGTCTTGCCCTTATATTGCATCCTCTTTGCTCCACAATGCTCTTTACTCTGCAATGAAAATAAGTAAAATTGTAATGACATGTAGCCTCGTGTTATTATTATAGTTGTTTCTACAACATAAACCCAATTGCAAGATTCATAAATAATGCCGCCACAGCTATGAAACTCTAAAATAAGCAGTGGTTAATCCAACAAAATCTTGTGTTTTATTCTTTGTTGATTTGCCTGATGTTTAAATATGAACATCTATAAAGTTTAAATCTCGCATGCTGGTTTTTCTGCATAACTTGATACGATCAAATAAAATCCACTCCCACTTGCATAGATAATGCAATCCGTTTAGATTCTAAGAATCTTATAAACTATCCAAAGTGAGCTTCAAGCTTGCGTTTTGCAAGTAAATGAAAGTGTAAATGAGGGACTTCTTGGCCACCATCAGCACCAATATTGGTTACTAAACGATAACCACTTTCACGTACACCAAGCACATCTACAACACGCAAGATAAACGCACTCATATCTCCCATAAGACCTGGTGTAACTCCATTGAAATCCTTTACCCATTTTTTTGGAATAATAAGTACATGTATTGGAGCTTTTGGGGCAATGTCGTGAAATGCCATAAAATCATCGTCTTCTAGCACAATATTTGCAGGAAGTTCCCTATCAACTATTTTTTCAAAAATGCCTTTTTCTGCCATGACATATCCTTTCAAGTTTTACTTCAAAGCATACCATTCTAGCAAAAAATATATGCTTTGTAACAAAAATCCACTTTCTTTTGATAAAATAAGTGTATTTGTAGTAATATCTATACAATGAAATATAACAAGAGGATAAAAGGGCTTTGCATGTTGGAATTAAAACAATGTATCAAAGATACACTCGCAAAAATAGCACAAGCAGATAGTAAGGAAAGTCTAGAATCTTTACGCATTGAAATGAGCGGAAAAAAGGGTTATATTACACAAGCATTCAGTAAACTAAGTATGCTTGGAGGTATAGAGAAAAAAGAAGTAGCAGCAGAATTAAATATGCTTAAACGAGAGTTTGAAAATATTTTTCATATCAAAAAAGAAGAGATTGATTTAAAAGATTTAGAGCAAAAACTAAAGAGTGAAAAAATTGATACAAGCTTGTTTAAAAAGAGTAATTTTGCAAGCAATGGACACCCAGTATATCAGATGCGTGATATTATTATTGATTATTTTGTAGGATTAAACTTTTCTTTGCAAGATGGTCCTTTCATTGAGGATGATTTCCACAACTTTGAGGCTCTGAATTTGCCAAAATATCATCCTGCAAGAGACATGCAAGATACGTTCTATTTTAAAGATTCTATGCTTTTGCGGACACATACATCGCCAACACAAATACGCACAATGGAAACCAATAAGCCGCCTATTCGTATGATATGCACAGGTGCCACTTTTAGACGAGATTATGATATGACACATTCACCTATGTTTCACCAATGTGAAGGTTTGGTAGTGGAAAAAGGTGATCACATAAGCTTTGCTCACTTGAGATACATTTTAGAGGACTTTGTGAAACATATCTTTGGCAGTGATGTAAAGGTGCGTTTTCGCTCATCATTTTTCCCTTTCACAGAGCCTAGCGCCGAGGTTGATGTGAGCTGTATGTTTTGTAAGGGAGAGGGTTGCAGGGTATGTTCACATACAGGCTTTTTAGAAATACTAGGTTGTGGTGTAGTAAATCATAATGTATTTCGTGCAGTAGGCTATGAGGATGTGAGTGGTTATGCCTTTGGTATGGGGATTGAGCGACTTGCCATGCTCAAATGGGGTATTAATGATTTACGCAGTTTTTATGAAACAGATTTGAGAATCTTGGAGCAGTTCTAATGATAGTTACAAGTGAGAGTTTGAGCCATTTTATTCAATTGGGTAGTGTTGATTGGAAAGAGCTTGTACGGGTTTTGAGTAGCATAGGTTTGGAAGTTGAGAGAGAATACGAGACCACAATTCCACAAAAGGTTGTCGTGGCGAAAGTGGTAAAAAGGACACAACATCCAAATGCCGATAAACTTAGTGTTTGTGAAGTAGATATTGGTAGCGAAGTGTTACAGATTGTGTGTGGAGCAAAAAATGTATATGCAGGGCAGTATGTAGCCCTTGCACTTATAGATTCTATCTTACCATTTGGTAAAGATGGTAGCACCACAATTACTAAAAGTGAGATAAGAGGAGTTGAGAGTTTTGGTATGCTGTGTTCAAGCACAGAGCTTGGACTACCAAAACTTAATGATGGAATCTTGGAGCTTGATTCAAGTATTGGTGAGCTTGTGCTCGGTAAAGAGCTTTATGCTTATCCAATCTTTCATCAAAGTGTGTTAGAGCTTGGTATTACACCAAATAGAGGTGATTGTCTATCTGTGCTAGGTGTAGCACGAGATATTGCAAGTGTATTTCATCTTATTCCCAAAAATATTATTGCCAATGAACCAAACATAGCACTTGGTGTTGGCAGATTCTTGCAAGTTGTGCCGCATGGCGATTTGCATTCTTCGTTGTTGTATAGGATTATTGAGATAAAAGAAGGTTATACCCCACTTGCTATCGCTTTAACACTTGGATTAAGTGGTAGATATAAGCAGTGTGCTATGAGTAACTTTGCTGAATATACAACATACATGACAGGTGTTTTATTTAATATATATCCTATGGATTCTAGTGATGTATCTAACAATGGTAAAGAAGCAAAGCTTTTAGTAAAGGCAGATGAAAAAGGCTTAGAATCTGTCTATGCAGAGTTTCATGAAGATGAAAATGTAAAATATACTAAGCTAACAAGCATTGGTGCGACTTCCTATGAGATTGAAAAGCGTGATTATCCACGAACCTTTATATTAGAAGCAAGTTTTATAGATTCTGTATTAATTGCCAATAAAACCTATGGTATGGATAAGGCAACCTTGACACAGGAAGTTTTACATCGTTCTACAAGAGGTAGTAATCCAGATTTAGAACTAGGTATGAATTTTATTTGCAAAAGCTTAGAATCCCTTCATTCAAATCTTTATTCAGGTGTGCAAGAAATTGCAAGGACTTATGCACCAACAAATATACAAATGACTTTTAAATACATTTCAGATTGTATTGGAAATACAATAGAAAAAGAAGAGATAGCCCTTTTACTTAAACGATTGAATTTTAGAATCCAAGCAACTTGTGATGAAAATTTCTTTATCGCACAACCACCTGCATTTAGGAATGATATTAAAACTAAGCAAGATATTGTTGAAGAAGTGTTGCGTTTGTATGGTGTTGATAATGTAAGCTCAAAGAAGCATATCGTTGAGCAAATACCACAAACTACACAAGCCTATATTACACATCAAAAGACAAAGAAGCTACGCACAAAGGCACTAGCACATGGCTATATTGAATGTGTGCATTATGTCTTTGATGATTCTAAAAAGTTGGAGACATTAGGTTTTGAGCCATTGAATGAAGACAAAAGACTTTTAAATCCCATTACAAGTGAGCTTGACACACTTCGCCCATCACTTATTCCACACATATTAGAAAGTCTTTCAAAAAATAAACGCTATGGGTATGAGGGGATACGACTTTTTGAAATTGGATATGTATATGACAAAGAAAGAAATGCAAAACAAAATCTTGCCTTTGCGATGAGTGATTGTTTTAAAACGCCAGGCTATCCAAATCCAAAGGGAATAGGACTTGATTTTTTCAGTTTTGCACAGAATGTGAGTGAGATTATTGGTAATTTTGAATGTATTAATACTGCAAGTAAGTTTCAAAAATCAAATCTTATCCATCCGTATCAAAGTGCAAATATGCTGCAAAATGGTGTCATCATTGGTGTGATGTCAAAATTACATCCAAATATTGCAAAGATGTATGACTTAGAAAATGTGTATTTTTGCGAGATCGATTTTACTCTACTGCTTTCACAACAGCAAGATGATAAACTTGCAAAAGAGTTTTCAAAATACCAAGCAAACAAAAGAGATTTAACACTGCTGCTTGATAAAAATGTGAGCTTTAGTGCAATAAAATCAGAGATTGAAAAGGCATCATTGCAAGATATAAAAGAGATTTTGTCACTTGATATATATCATGAAAGTGATGGCAATATAGCCTTAAGCATTCGCTTTGTTTTTCAATCCATGAATGAGACACTTACAGAATCTCAAATGCAAGAAAGTTTGCAAAAGATTCTAGAAATTTTAGAGCAACGATTTTATGCAAAACTAAAACTCTAGGGATGAGATAACACACATTTTTGTGTTTGGACTATTTTTTGCTACATTGCATCATACACAAGTAAAAGGGATATTAAATGATACGTGCCAAATTTATTACTATGTTTGGACTAGGTTTGTTGTTTTGTGTGAGTTTGTATGCTAGTCAGAATCCATTCGTGATTAATGCAAATCAAAGAGATTTTCAAGCACAACAAAATAATAAAGGCAAAAAGCACTTAACTACTGAAAGTGTGCAACTCCCAAGCAATGCTAGAGAGTTAAAGAGCGTTACATTGACATTTCAGAATCTTGATGGCACTCTTGAGAGTAAGCAATTAAAGATAGATAAAACCATTGATTGGCACTATCCTATCAAAATCACACAGCAAGAAGCCATACGCAATATTGCTAAACGCTATTTTAGTCTCAATGATTTTGAGTTTTATGTGGAGGGTAAAACCTTGGTAATAAGTTCACCAAAACATAGAATCTTGCGCCACTTTTTACTTGTAAGTCCTACAACCATTGTAGTAGATTTTAGTCGAGATAATGGCATAGCTTATGATGGCAATATCGGCACGGGTGAGCAATATTATGCAAAAGTTGGAGTGAACGCAAAAAGTAACCTTTATCGCGTAAGTATAGAGCTTGATGGCATGTATCAATACACATTAAAAAGCACTAAAAATAATGTGCATACAATTGAATTGAAATAGATTCTTGTAGCTTAAAACAGAGCGCTAAAGCTTTCAGCTATATTATCCCAGTGGTGAAATATGGGTTTTCCCATTTTATAAAAATTTTGTTTGCGTATAAACAAAGGGCAAACTTTAATTTATCTGTGCCAAATCATCTAGCTTTTGTTTCTTAAATTGCTGCCAAGTTTGGTCTAAAATTGCTTGTCTAGAATCTTTTAAAAGTGTAATGTAAAAATACAAGTTATGGATACTTGCAAGGCTATGGTATGTGATTTCATTAGCACGAAATAAATGATGTAAATATGCACGTGTATAGTTTGTGCATGTAAGACAATTGCATTGAGAATCAAGCGGTGTAAAGTCGTTTTTATAACAAGTCTTTTTGATATTTATCTTTCCATGATTTGTGAAAATAGTTGCATTTCTTGCATTGCGTGTAGGCATAACACAATCAAACATATCAACACCTCGATCAATACCTTCCAACAAGTTCTCTGGTGTACCAACCCCCATGAGGTAACGTGGCTTTAAATCTGGTAGAAAATCACACGCATAGTCAAGACACTCATACATTTCTTGACTACTTTCACCAACTGCCAATCCACCTATTGCATAACCATCAAAAGCAAGTTCTATAAGCTCACTTGCACTTCTTTTACGCATATCATAGTCTGTACCACCTTGCATAATTGCAAAGATTTTATTTTTTATATCATATTTTTCTTTCTGCATATTATGATAACTAATGCTTTGTTTTGCCCATTTTGTTGTGCGTTTTACAGAATCTAGGAGTCGTTCTTTTGTTGCTGGTAAACCTGTAAGATCATCTAAGATCATCATAATATCAGAATTTATTGCATATTCTATATCAAGCACTTTTTCTGGTGTAAAAAAGTGCTTACTGCCATCAATATGTGATTTAAAAGCAATACCACAATCTTCATGTTTGACATTTTCACCTAAACTAAATGCTTGGAATCCGCCACTATCGGTTAAATAATTGCCATGAAAGTTTGCAAAGTTGTGTATTCCACCAGCTTTTTTTAACGTTTCTATACCAGGTCTAAGATATAGATGATACGTATTTGCAAGAATGAGATTTGTCTGTAGGACATGCTTAACATCAAGGGAATTTAGCCCCTTAATCACACCTTGTGTGCCCACAGGCATAAAGATTGGCGTCACCACATTACCATGCGCTAGAGTAAAGCTGCATGCTCTTGCTTTGCCAACTTTTGCTTGGATTTGAAACTGCATAAAACCCCCTTAGTAATTTTAAAATATGGTTTATTTTTCGTGAAATTAAAAGATAGGATTCTAATCAAAAAATGGGAATCTTTTAAGTAAAAGCTTAGCAAATCCTTGAAAATATATATGTTATGTTGTATAATTTTAACTTTACTGAAGTAAGGAGAACACATGCAAAACACAATGACAAGGCGAGAGTTTGTAAAGATTGCAGGTATAACTGGTGGTGCAATGTTGTTTGGATCAAGCCTACTAAATTACGCATTTGCAACACCTCGTATTGATATACAAGGTTTTTTTAGCACACAAAAATTATCCAATGGTGTAGAGATTCCACGTTATGGAATGAGTGCGTGTAAGCATATTTTGAATGCTGCAAAGGATGGAGCACAGGTTGTTTTAGAATCTTTAAAAGCTGGTTATAAATATATTGAGGCACATGGTGCAGCAAGTGAGGCTGGAGATGCGTATGTGCTTAGCCAGCTTCCAAGACAAGATGTGTTTTTGTCATTGCAATTGCCAAAGGGAATTTCAACAGAAGATGAAGTGCTAGAGGCTTTTAATGATGGACTTGCAAAAATGAAGACAGATTACCTCGATTTGGTTCTTGTTGAAATTGCAGAGGCAAAAGGTAGGGCTTCATGGCTTGAGGTTACAATGGAAGTGTGGCATGCAGTTGAGAAACTATATAAAGAAAAAAGAGTACGTGCAATTGGCATTGCAAACCTTAAAGCAGAGCAACTCGATGAGTTTTTTGAATTGTGTGAAATTAAACCTATGGTAAGTCAATTAGACATCAGTGTATTTACACTAGATCATGCCAATAAAGTTTTCATCGAGAAGCTACAAAATAGAAAGATTGTTGTAAGCACTGCAGTGGTGCTTGGAGACGCGGGTTATGCTCATAATCCTATCCTACAAAAAATAGCACAAAAGCACAATAAGACAGGCGCACAAGTTGCTTTGCGTTGGAGTTTGCAAAGCGGATTTATTACGCTACCAAAAGCAGAGAATATAGAACAAGTAAGGGAGTTTGCTGACATCTTTGACTTTGCTCTTGATGCAAGGGATATGAAAGCTATATCTCATTTACATGAAAAACCTAAGAAATAACTAGTTGTTATTGTATTGTGTAGAGGGGATATAAAGCTTCCTTTATATTTTTCAAATAGTGTTTCGTATTGATACAAACTAGAATAAGAGGTCATCTTTTATGTGTTTTGGGCTTGTAGTTGGGGCACGTCTTTTGTCCTTGATCTAGGAGCTCAATGTTTGGGTTGGTTTTAGGCAGAGTTTCTCTTTTTTTTTAAAGTTCGCGTAATCAATAAGTGTCTTTATAGGTTTAGGCTTGTGTGTTTTGTTGCTTTGGGTGCACCTACAAGAGTGATACATTCTAGTCGTTGTAAAGTTCATCTTTGTATCCACATGTATTAGATTGAAATCTTTGGTATTTTTATCACGCGTTATATGATAAGCAAAATATTTTGATTTGCCACATTGATTAATTATTGAGCAGAAATAATCTGACTAGAATCTGGCTAACATTATTATCTTGTGTATTCCTCTCGGTCTATTTTAAACGTGAGAATAAAATCTTGAAGATATGATAATTATCCCTTAATTACAATGAAACATTGGTGTAAGTATATAGAAGAGATATTTATCCATAACCTAAACCTAATATAGGGTTTCTTTAGAAAGATGATATGACTTTAATGTCTAATAATATGTTTATGATTTAGTGTAGAATCGCTTTTATAAAACTTAAAATTTATAGTTCAAAGATGGTTATAAGTGGTAAAATAAATTTTAGATCGAGCGTATTACTATGGAGTAGGTTATGGCAAAAAATAAGGCAGCATTTTTTGATAGAGATGGCGTAATTAATGTGGATTTATCATATGTGTATAAGCAAGAAGATTTTAGATTCTATGATGATTTTTTTGCTTGTGTTACACGTTTTAAAGAACAGGGTTATAAGCTTGTTGTGGTTACAAATCAATCAGGTATTGAAAGAGGTTATTATACAATAAAAGATTTTTTACTATTAAGTGCATATATGCAAGATTGTATGCAAACACGATTAGGTTTTACCTTTGATAGAATCTATTTTTGCCCACTACTCCATGATTCAATAAGGCGTAAACCTGCAAGTGGAATGATTATCCAAGCTATGAATGATTTGGACTTAGACTTAGGCGAATCTTATCTTGTTGGTGATAGAATGACTGATATTATGGCAGCCAAGAATGCAGGCATAATGAGGCGATATTTGCTCTGTAGAGATAAGCAACATGAAGAATTAATCAAATTAGATGAGATTGGCTATACACAGATACATACTCTCGATGGTTTTTCCCCAACTCACTAGTTGTAATTATGCGTGTAGGTTTCATCAACATATTTTGCTTTTATGAGCAATACGATCGGGTTATATACAATACAAGGTAATACCAATATATCAATTACATGTAAAAATCAGATAGAAAGACAATAAGGCAGATTTTAAGCTATTATTAATGTAATTCTAACTCTCTACAATATATTGTAAGTATTATTATCTTATATAAACTATCCTTTTTAAACTTACTTGATATTGCACTCTAATATTAAAGTGTTTTATATGCACAAAAGATTTCAATCTTTTTGTTGTTATTTTGCCGTGCTATTTTCAAAACATAATTCTTTCTATTAAGATTGATACGAGGATACGTAGCTTTATCTTTGAATTGTGCTATAATCCTAATCTTATGAGAGTATAATTTAAAATTCATTATATAGATTCTAAATTGAGTATAGCGTTTTTTGGGTATGATAAAGTTAGTTTTATTTTCTATCATAAGCTAGGATAGAATACAACCTTTTATTTTCCTTAGCATAACAATCCTAGCATATCTAAGTTTAAATAGTAATCTTTCTTGCAGTATTCTATCTATCTTATCTTACAATAATACTAAGGTTGCATATTAAGTGCGTAAAAACAACTTGTCTTATTGCTTGACTTTTTCTTATTGCTTGGTTTATTATTTTACTGATTTATTAATTTGACTTTAAATGGTGAAAAACCAAAATTTATAATGAGGTAGTAAGGGTGTATTATGAAGCTGAATGAAGAGCAATATAGGGCATGTCATGCTGAATTGGGGCATAATCTTGTAATAGCGAGTGCTGGTACAGGCAAAACCTCGACTATTGTGGGACGCATTGCAACCTTAATTGAACGCGGCATTAAGCCACATGAGATTTTGCTACTTACTTTTACCAATAAGGCTTCACATGAGATGATTGAACGTGTGGGGAAAATTTTTGATAGAACAATGGCAGATAAAATTGAGGCTGGGACATTTCATAGCGTTGCTTATCGTTATTTGAAAGAACATAAAAAGATTACTTTAAAACAACCAAGAGAGCTTAAGATTCTTTTTAAAAGTATTTATGATAGACGGCAATTTAGATTTGATAAGGCGCCATATTCATACCAGTATCTTTATGATTCTTATTCTCTTTATAAAAATAGCACAATCAATCAAAGTTATGGGGAATGGCTGACAAATAAGAATGCAGAACAGCTAGATTTTGTAGATATTTATGAAGATATTTTTGATGAATTTCAACAATTAAAAGCTGAATATGCCTATGCAGATTATAATGATTTATTGCTTTTATATCGAGATGAGCTTATGAGACTGCAACGCAACGGAGAGATACCTTATATTGAAGTGTTGTGTGATGAATATCAAGATACAAACCCTTTGCAAGATTCTATCATTCGTGCCATTTCGCCTCGAAGTCTTTTTTGCGTAGGAGATTATGATCAGAGCATTTATGCTTTTAATGGTGCAGATATCAGTATCATTACAAACTTTGTGGAAAATTATCCAAATGCCAACGTGTTTTCTTTGAGCAAGAATTATCGTTCAGGCAAACATATATTAGAGCTTGCAAATAAGGTTATCTCGCATAACCCTAGAATCTATCCTAAAAAACTTGAAGTTATTAAAAGCGGAGTGGCATATTTACCCTCTGTGCTAGAGTATGAAGATATGTTTTTGCAATATAATGGCATTGCAAAGCGGATACAAGAGATACATGAAAAAGAAAGATTGCCTTATAATGACTTTGCAATCATTTATCGCAACAATGTAAGTGCAGATGGACTGCAAGCTGCATTAAGGGCATTACATATTGGGAGTAGGCGAAAGGGTAGTGGAAGCTTTTTTGATTCTAAAGAAATTGAGTTTTTACTTTGTTTGTGTAGTGTGCTTACAAATGAACGTGATATGATGAGCTATATTCATATATTCAGTCATGCAAAAGGTATTGGTAATAGTATTGCTAAAGATATTTTTGAAGCATTAATTATTCTTGGGCATGGCAACTGCAAAAAAGGTTTATTAGCACCAGATAAAAGCAAGGATTGTTATCCACGTAAAACTATGAATAGTGGTTTAGGCTTATTTGATGACTTTTTTCGGCATGAAGAGTGTTCCAGATTTAATGAATTCTTGCATAAAGATTTTCACTCACACCCACTTTTTGGACATCCTAAAATTGAGCGTGAAGCAGCACATTTTTTTAATAATTTTTTTACTACATATAAAGAAAATAATGGAATTAATACGCCAAAAATACTCTTGCAAAATCTTATACAAACATCACTCTATAAAAACTATATGGAGTCTTTACTCAAAGAGCGTTCAAAAACTAAAGATGGAAAACATGATGAAACGCTCTATGAAGATTCGAAAAAAAGATTATTGTCACGTCTTGCTATTTTGTGTAATATTAGCGAAAATTACTCTAATATTCATACGTTTTTAAATGCAATGGTGCTTGGTGGTAGTGAGATAAATGAAGAAGATGGAGTGAATCTTTTAAGTGTGCATGCAAGTAAGGGGCTAGAGTTCTCATGTGTATTTGTTGTAGATTTAATGGAGGGCAGATTCCCAAATCATAAACTTGCAGCAAGAGGAGGAAGTATTGAAGAAGAGAGAAGGCTGTTTTATGTAGCTTTAACGAGAGCAAAAGAATATCTCTATCTTTCATATGCAAAGCAAGACAACAAAACTTCATATAAACCATCAGTCTTTCTCTTTGAAGGTGGATTATTGAGTCAAGAAAACTTTATGTAAATATCAAAAAAGTTTTTAACTAATTGTAGTCTTTCTTTATATTTCAGGGAGCTTTTATAATATTTTTATATGTTGTTTGAATATGTCAAGTATGTCTTAGATTCTAAGAAGTCTTAATTGCATAGAGATATTTGTGTATTTTGGAAACATATAGGTTGTATGGTTTGGTGTGCAACTATCTCATACAAAATATTTTATTCTTAGTCACATTAATTTTGTATAATACTGCACTGCAAGTGTTTGCTGCCATTTGGAGCAGTTTATGTGGGGCTTGTTGCGATAATATCTGTAGTTGATTTTCATATTCAGGATTTTTTATGCAAATAAATATAAATTATATGCTAGGCATTGCAATAGTAGCTATACTTGCTGCCTTGAGTATTGGTATTGCCAAGATTCCAGCGGTTGCCGCTCTTTCTCTTTCTCCGCTTATTGTTGGAATTTTACTTGGGGTTTTATTGTCATTTGTTTATCACAAGAAGCAAGATGTGGTTGGGCTTGGCGTAACTTTTAGTGCAAAAAAGATACTTCGTTTTGGAATCATATTGTATGGTTTTAATGTCTCAATAGCAGAAATTGGACAAGTAGGCTTTATTGGCATAGTTGCATGTATATTTGTCGTGGCTATTGTTATGGGGCTTGGTGTATGGATTGGGGTAAAATGGTTGAAGCTTGATAGAGATATTGCAATTTTGGTTAGTGGTGGGAGTGCGATTTGTGGAGCTGCAGCAGTCCTTGCTTTAGAATCTTCTTTGCGTTCGGAAGCTTACAAAGGTGTTATTGCTGTGGGGACAGTGGTCATCTTTGGTTTAATTGCTATGTTTCTTTATCCTATTCTTTATGCAAGTGGTATTATTCCCTTTACACATGCACAAGAGGGATTATATATTGGCTTGACGTTACATGAAGTTGCAAATGTTGTTGGTGCGGGTGGGGCTATTAGCCCAGAGTGTGCAAATTTTGCTCTTATTACAAAAATGATACGTGTAATATTGCTTATTCCATTACTTTTAATCATTCCTTTGTTGTGCAGTAGAACTCAGGGTACAGGTGGCAAAAAACTTCATATTCCATGGTTTGCCTTTGGATTCTTAGGCGTAGTGATTTTGCATTCTTATATAGATTTTTCAGATAATATTGTTATGGCTTGTAAGTTTGTATCAGCATTTTGTTTGACTATGGCTATGAGTGCCTTGGGCTTACAGATTGACTTTAAGAAGTTCAAATCTGCAGGTGGTGGTGCTTTTATGCTTGCCTTTATTCTTTTTATTCTACTTTGTGTTGGAGGCTTCTTACTTGTGTATGGGCTCACAACGCTTGGATATTTTTAGATTCTATTTGTGCTTGTTTCTTGCTGTGTCTGTACTTGCAAGATTCTGTTTTTTAAGGTGTTTATCTAAAAAAGTAAGACATAAATTACTTAGCCACTACTTATTGTTAATAATGTTTCATAAGAAAGAATGATTATTTGGTTGTGTTAATTAATTAGAGTTGGTTAGTTGGTATATTGTGTGAGGTAAAATCGCATAGAAAGCTACTCCCTAATTTTAAGCATGTAGTAAGAACAAGCTGTGGGAGACAACATGATACAATGGCTCAAGCAAGATTACTTACCCTTAGGTAAGTAATTGACTTGGATGGAGTAAGGTTGCAATATTTGCACTCCATGATTTCCAAACTATCCTGGATAGCAATCTAATTTAACTTGGTGTTAAGAGGTTATTTTAAGTCTTTGCATGCATATACACTCATATCTACAAGTCTATGCGTATAACCCATCTCGTTATCATACCACGCAAGGACCTTTGCACTTTTGCCAACAGCAAGAGTTTTATCTGGTATAATCACAGCACTTGCATTGCTGCCGATAAAATCACTTGACACACGCATCTCATCATCTACTATGACAAGACCTTTAAATGCTCCATCAAAACTCTTTCCATCTTGAGCTTTATAGAATGCTTCATTAATAGAATCTTTACTTACTTCATTTTTGAGATTTACGCTTAGATCTACCAAGCTTACATCTGGCGTTGGCACTCGCACTGCAATACCATTTAGCTTACCTGATAGATGTGGTAATACAAGCCCAATAGCCTTTGCTGCACCTGTACTTGTGGGAATCATAGAAAGAGCAGCTGCACGTGCTCGACGCAAATCTTTATGTTTGACATCAAGGAGGTTTTGATCATTTGTGTAGCTATGAATGGTACTCATAAGCCCATTTTCAATACCAAATGTAGAATCTAGTATTTTTACAATGGGAGCAAGGCAATTTGTGGTACATGATGCATTTGAGATAACGCTTTCATTATTGTATTGTGTATGATTGACACCATAGACAAAAGTTGGTGCATTGTCAGCTGGAGCAGAGATTATTACACGTTTGACATTACCTTTTATATGCACCTTTGCTTTTTCAAGAGCATTAAATTTACCTGTGCATTCAAGTACTGCTACCGCTTCACCAAAATCAAGATTAAGAGGATCTCTATCGCTTAAGATTTTTACATTTGTGCTTTTGCCAATGCGAAGCGTATTTTCATCTAGTTTTTCGACGTCATAGAACCTATGCACAGAATCATAGCGTAATAAATGCACCAAAGTATCCACACTCGCAGTGGTATTTAATGCTACAAGCTCCACATCATTGCGTTCCCCAATAATTCTAGCTGCACACAGACCAATGCGTCCCGTGCCATTGATTGCAAGTTTAATTGCCATAATTCGTATCCTTTTTTCCTTAAGATATTAAGTGTTTAAGGGCTACATTGTAGCAAAAACTTGCAATTTTTTATAATTTAGATATAAAATAACTTGATTTTCATACAAAAATCAAATAAAATGTTGGTCTATCTTTTTGGAGTTATGCTGAAAGATAAACGATGATTTTATATGAGGAGTTTTTGTTATGAAAAAGAATGATTTTGTAAAAACTATCAAAGAAATTGGTGGTTATGCAAAAAAAGAGGATGCAGAAAAAGCACTTGATTCTGTTATAGACGCAATCACACAAGCGTTGAAGTCAAATGATACAGTGGAGCTTGTAGGATTTGGTAAATTTGAAAATGCTGTTCAGAAAGGCAAAGAAGGTAAAATACCTGGCAGCGATAAGACTTATAAGACAGCGGATAAAATGGTACCGAAATTTAAACCAGGAAAAGCTCTAAAAGATGAGGTTGCAAATATTAAGTTAAAAAAATAGAGTCAAGAAAAAATTATATGTTTTAATCTTTAAAATCGTTATTTCTCTTCAAACAAAAGTTGGCAATTCTTATTTTTTGATTTGGCCATCTTGGCATAGTTAAATTCCTTGTGCTACAATATTAGTTATAGATCATATAGTGTATTTCAAGGAGTAATTATGCCAAAAACTACAAGCATCACTTTAATGCAAGAAGCAAAAAGCATACGAGACATTACTATTAAAAATCAAAGAGTGTTAATTCGTGTTGATTTCAATGTGCCTATGGATAAAGATTTCAATATTAGCGATGATACGCGCATGCGTGAAGCACTACCAACAATTAACTATTGTATTGATAATGAAGCAAAAAGCATTGTTTTAGTTAGCCATCTTGGCAGACCAAAGGGGCGCAGCAGTGAATTTTCATTAAAGCATGTTGTAAAACGATTGGAAAGATTATTGAATAAAGATGTTTTTCTTGCTGATACAATAGAATCTGCAAAAGCAGCTCAACATGAGGGCAGATGTCAAATTATTTTACTTGAGAATATTAGATTCTATGAAGGTGAGACAAAAAATGATGAGACACTAAGCAAGAACCTTGCAAGTCTTTGTGATGTTTATGTGAATGATGCATTTGGGACAAGTCATAGGGCACATGCAAGCACCTATGGTATTGCAAAGTTTGTAGATCATAAAGTTGCTGGTATATTATTAAAGAAAGAGATAGATTCCTTTGCAAAAGTTATTAAGAATCCACTACGACCACTTTTATTAATTGTTGGTGGAAGTAAAGTGAGCTCAAAACTTAGTCTCTTGCAAAGAGTGCTTGATGTGGTTGATAAGATCATTATTGGTGGGGCAATGAGTAATACTTTCCTAAAAGCATTGGGTTATGACATGCAAGCAAGTCTTGTAGAAGATGATTTAATAAAAGATGCGATAACAATACTAGAGAGTGCGAAAGAAAAAAAAGTAAAGGTATACTTGCCTGTAGATATTGTGAGTACAAATAATATTGAGAATCCAAGTGAGATTAAAATCACGCCATCTCAAGACATACCGCAGAATCTTATCGCAGTTGATATTGGTCCAGCAAGTGTTAAGCTTTTTAGCGAAGTGGTTGCAGATTCTCAAACTATTATTTGGAATGGTCCGCTTGGTGTGTATGAAATTCATCAGTTTTCCCGTGGTACTTTTAACCTAGCACATGCGATTGCAAATACCTATGCATTCAGTTTTATTGGTGGTGGGGATACTGCGGATGCGATCGATAAGGCTGGACAACGTGACAATATGAGCTTTATATCTACGGGTGGTGGTGCGAGTCTTGAATTATTAGAGGGGAATATTCTTCCTGCGTTTGAGGTTCTTGATAAGCGGTCATAGATTCTATAATTTCTACAAATGTATCGCTGTCGTTAAGACATTCGCATACAAGATATTCCTTTATGCCAAGCGATTTTGCAAGCTCACCATTTTGTATAACAAGTTCATATTTTGTTTCGGAGTTATCAATTGTAAAGCTTAAAGGATACACAATTATGTTGTTTGGTGCAAGGGATTGAATGGTAGCATCTGTATAAGGACCAATCCACTTAACTGGACCCACTTTTGATTGATAACAAAGCCTTATATCTTTAAATATAATATTATTTTTTTCTAACTCACGTTGCAATAATGCTTGACATTCTTGACATTCTCGCTCATAAGGGTCGCCTTTTTTGATGCGACTTACAGGCACAGAGTGTGCAGATAAAAGTAGCACAAAATCATTGGCATTTCTATCTTTTAAGGTGTTTTTAATGCTTTGTGCAACTGCCTTGATAAACAAAGGATTTGTTGCGTAGCGATCAATTGTCTTTATGTGTGGGTTGAAATTTAGCGTCTTAAGTGCAAGTAAGACATCGCTGAAAGAAGAGTATGTGGTAGTTGAACTATATTGCGGATACATACTAAAAAGCGTGATGTCATGAATGTTTTTTTGCATGATTTCTTGCATAACCGCCAAAGAATAAGGCGGTACATAACGCATTGCATAAGTATAAAATGTGTTTGGGTTTCTTTTTTGTAATTTTTGTATAAGTTTAAAGGTAATCTCTGTTAACGGACTACAACCGCCAATTTTTTCATACATATGTTTGCTTTTTTCAACACGTGAATTCACTATGATATTGCCTAACATGGAACGAAAAAAATTATTCTTAATACTAAGAATACATGGATCATCAAACATGTTTTTAAGAAACACAGCGACTTCATCTAAGTTATTTGGTCCACCCATATTGAGTAACACAACAGCTTTGTTTTGGGTTTGCATATCTTTCCTTGTAAGTTTGGGTATAAGCCTCTTCTTTTGTATGGGAGGTGACACTTTGTGTGAGCATTATATCAAAACTCTTTAAGTTCGTTGGTATGCTATCTTTACGTATATAAAGGCTCTTATATACGCAGAGATAGATTCCAAAGATCCCATATCCTAAGAATCTCTGTATTGATTATATAGAATTACTACTAATTTATTGTTATACAAACACAGGTTATTTTTAATAGTCACAAGATTCTAAGATTACAAGCAACTTCACATGAATTGCTATAATAGTATCTTCTAAGAATGACTAATTGCTCCATCTAATTTTTGTATAAAATGTCTACTTTCTTCTTCCATAGCATTTAGGTGTGTAACGATATGATCGATATCTGTGTTATCCAATTTTTTATCTATTTTTTGTAGTGCATCAAGCACATTTTGCGTAATAATCTTTCTACTTTTATCGACTTCTTGATAGCTTACGAGATCAAAAAGGACATTTTGACAAATTGGATCTTCAAAGAGATGTGATATAGCATGTTTGGTAAAATCTTGTGCTGGTTTAAAAAGCTTAAAACTTAGATATGCATTGGATTTGTATAAGATATGCTCGATTTTTGCTACATTAATAATAAGGCTTTTTTGCAGTATATTAAATGCATGATGCAACGCAATGCTTTCATTGCCAAGATTTTCAAATACACCCGTAAAAGAAGAGATTTTGCTTTGAATTTCGTTGATAATGTGACAGACCTCTTCGCTTCCTGCTTGAATGGTTGCAATTTCTTGCTGCATGGTTTGAATGACAAGTGAGATTTCATCGGTTGCTTTATGTGTATTTTCAGCAAGTTTCCTTACTTCATTAGCAACTACTGCAAAACCTCTACCATGCTCACCAGCTCTTGCAGCCTCAATGCTTGCATTTAAGGCTAAGAGATTAGTTTGTGCTGCAATATTAATGATAAGTTGAATGACGTTCCCAATGTCATTTGAACGTTGTGCAAAATTATTAATAGCATCATTGCTTTGGGTGATAAGCGCTAAGAGATGAGTTGTATTTTCGGCTATTGTCATAATATTTGTTTTATTCTCCTCTGCAATTTGAGTAAGAGACTGGATATTATTATTGACACCATGCATTTTACTCATTTCACGCGTTAAGTCTGTGCTAATATTGTTTAAGTCATAATTTTGATTATCCAAACTCATATTCATGAGAGATTTTGCAAGTGAATTTTGAATACTCTCTTTGGCGTTGATTTCAATGCTATTTAGACAAAAATTGATACTATCTATATTTTTTACAAATGTGCCTTTCAAGCCATCGCCCAATGCTCTCCTATAAAACTCATGATTTTGCGAAGCACTCACAGAAGTATTCACCTCACGTAAAAAAGCTTCAAGATTATCGAGTAAAATATTGAGATTCCCACCAAGTGTTACAAGTTTAGGATCCCCACGCAAGTGTATAACACGATTTTCAAAATCACCATCTTTTGCATGTTCTGTTACTGAAATGATGCGATCCAAAAATTTTGTATATCTTATATTAAGAAATAGACATATTGCTTGTGTGATACACACAACAAAAGCAATACAGCCAACCACAACACTACTACCTAAAAAGCTCAATACACTTGCAATAAAAGAAAATAATGCCCCAACTATTAAAAGGATTCTAAGCAACATATCCATTCCTTTGGAGGTTTAGTATAAGATTATTGTAGGTTAAATTTGCATTTTTTACATACTCAAGGATAAAGTTATATGACTTATTGACACCCTGTGTTTTTTCAATTTGCAGGGTTTGTTTATATATCTTGTCAATGACTGCTATTGCCGCTTCATTTGCTTTTCTACGCACCGAATAGTAGCCTATGATTTGATTATGTTGATTGTAGTTTGGTGTAACATTTGCAAATACCCAATAGAAATTATTGTACTTTGTTTTGTTCTTAACAAATGCAAAGGCTTCTTGACCCTGTTTGATATGTTCCCATAAGATTTTAAAAACACACTTTGGCATATCTTCGTGGCGTACAATATTGTGTGATTTAAATAATACTTCGTCCTCATTATACTCTGCGTAATCTAAGAATGGTTTATTGCAATATAATACATTGCCTTTTAAATCTGTTTTTGAAGTAATTAATACATCTTTATCAAGTATAAGTTCTTGCATATCAACTTCCTCGCGAATGAATATAATGTAAAAAACCGCCATTATAACATTATAAATTGCAAGATGTTAAATTTCATGTAGCGTTAATGCTAGAAAACTGTCATTTTATGATTCTACAATGATTAAACATATTCGTTACAGTAGAATAGGAGATATGACATAAAGTTTGTAAGGATATAGTTTTATTATAATTTGTGATAATTTTACATGCATTTTCATTCAGATGCCCAAGAAGCTCGAAATGCTCTGTGATATTATATTAAGTAAATTTGGGTAGTTAAAGTGTAGGCTATCTATCCAAGCCATATTTGTGCATATTATTATTCAATGGTATTTTCATCAAACACAATACCAACAGGACAATGATCGCTTCCCATTATTTCCGGATAAATATGTGCCTCTTTGAGATTCTTAGTAAGGCATCTTGATAGTAAAAAATAATCGATTCTCCAACCCGTATTATTTTGTCTTGCTTTTCCCATATAGCTCCACCATGTATACATATGTTCCTTGTCTGGATAAAAATAACGATAAGAATCAATAAAACCACTTTCTAAAAGTATGCTCATCTTTTCTCGCTCTTCATCGGTGAAGCCCGCATTTCTACGATTTGTTTTTGGATTTTTTAGATCTATTTCTTTATGTGCTACATTCAAATCACCACATACAATAACAGGTTTATACTGCTCCAGTCCTTTTAAGAATGCACGAAAGTCATCCTCCCATTCTTGTCTATATGCAAGTCTTTCGAGTTCTCTTTTGGAGTTTGGTGTATAGACATTTACAAGAAAAAAAGTTGCATATTCTGCAACAATAATGCGACCTTCTTTATCATGATGTGCTATACCCATGTCATTACAAACGCTTAATGGCTCTGTTTTACTTAGAATAATTGTACCAGAATACCCCTTTTTTTCCGCTTCATTCCAAAATTGATAATATCCATCAAAAGTAAAATCACTTTGATTTCTGTGCATTTTAGATTCTTGAATACAAAATACATCAGCATCTATTGTATTGAAAAAATCCATAAAACCTTTTGTCATGCACGCACGCAATCCATTCACATTCCAAGATATCATTTTCATATTATTGTCCTATTAAAATGTTCAGTTTAAATTTATATGAGAGACATCAATTATAACTATAGAAATATAACATTGCTTAATATAGATATTAAATCATCTTGTGAGCTAAAATTTGTAGTAAAAAAGTAATAAAAGTGTTATTGAAAGTAAAAGGTCTTATTTACATGTGTTTCCTTTTAACACATGTAAATCCGTATATATCTCATAGGTAAAATGAAAATCAAAAGAATTTACAAAATATTTGTTACAATTATTGGGTAACAAACTCTTTACACCATGCAGCATAAGCTAATGACATAGCAGTCTAGGATATTCAACCATGATTTTATATTATGCTTCATTTACGATACAAAAAAAAGTTTAAAGAGAGTGTTTATGTTTCCATTTGAAACAATAGCCCAATAATAAGGAGAAGATAATGTTAGAAATCAGATGGCATAGTAGAGCTGGTCAGGGTGCTGTAACTGGTGCTAAGGGGCTGGCAGATGTGATTGCTGGCACGGGCAAAGAGGTGCAGGCTTTTGCAACTTATGGTTCTGCAAAACGTGGTGCTACAATGGCGGCATTTGATAGGTTTGATGATACTCCTATTCTCAATCATGAGAAGTATATGGAACCAGATTATGTATTAGTGATTGATCCAGGTCTTACTTTTATCGCAGATATTTTTGAAAACGAAAAACCTACAACAAAATACATCATCACAACACATCTAAGTAAAGAAGAACTACAAGAGAAAAAACCAGAGTTAAAAGATAGAGAGTTTTATATAGTAGATTGCATTAAGATTTCTCTAGAAGCATTAGGAAAGCCTATACCAAATGCACCTATGCTTGGTGCTTTCATTAAGGAATCTGGTCTTTTGCCAATTGAAGAGTTCAAAGAAGCATTTAAGAAAGTTTTAGGTAAAAAGTTGCCACAAAAAATTATCGATGCTAATATGGTGGCGATTCAGCGTGCTTATGACGAAGTGCATTAAAATAAAATCATGAAAGGATAGAATATGCAAAATGCAAATAAAGGTTGGAATGACTTATTACCTGGTGCAGTTGTATTTCCGCTTGAAACAGAGGGTGAAAAAAGTCTAGAATTACACCAAGAGGATAGAAAATATACAGATAATAGCTCTTATACACTAAGCGTAGCACACTGGAGAACAGAAAAGCCAGTGCATAATGTTGAACATTGTATTAACTGCTATTTTTGCTGGGTATATTGCCCAGATAGCTCCATTTTGGTGAGAGATGAAAAAATGACTGGTGTGGATTATCAACATTGTAAGGGTTGTGGCGTGTGTGCTGATGTGTGCCCAACAAACCCTAAATCTTTAATTATGTTTCAAGATTTTGTGACAAAAGAAGATGCAATTAGCCAATGGCCAGCAAAAGAGAAGAAAGAGAAGAAGGCATAAGGAGTTAAATAATGGCAAAAGTATATGATTTACAAGAAGTTGAAGTATGGGATGGCAATGTTGCTGCGAGTCACGCATTAAGACAAGCACAGATTGATGTGATGGCGGCATATCCCATTACGCCATCAACACCCATTGTGCAAGATTATGGTACATTTGTTGGAAATGGTTATATTGATGGTGAATTTGTGCTTGTAGAATCTGAACATGCGGCAATGAGCGGTTGTGTTGGTGCAGCTGCTGCGGGTGGTAGGGTAGCTACTGCCACAAGCTCACAAGGGTTGGCATTGATGGTTGAGGTATTATATCAAGCAAGTGGTATGAGACTGCCTATTGTATTAAATCTAGTCAATCGTGCATTGGCATCACCATTAAATATTCATGGAGATCATTCAGATATGTATCTTTGTCGTGATGCAGGTTGGATTCAGCTTTGTACTTGCAATCCACAAGAAGCTTATGACTTTAATCTCATGGCATTTAAAATTGCAGAAGATTATGACGTAAGGGTGCCTACAATAGTCAATCAAGATGGTTTTTTAAGCTCTCATACAGCACAAAATGTGCGTCCTTTAAGTGATGAGAAAGCATATAAGTTTATTGGTGAGTATAAGGCAAAGAATGCGCTTCTAGATTTTAGTAAGCCTGTTACTTACGGTGTGCAAGCAGAAGAAGATTGGCATTATGAGCATAAGGCACAATTACATGCTGCAATTATGGAATCTATGCCAGTTATTGAACGAGTATTTGAGGAGTTTAAAGAAAAAACAGGTCGAGCATATAAGCCTGTGATGAGTTATGACATGGATGATGCAGAAGTAGCAATTTTTGCTATCGGTACGACCGCAGAATCTGCACGGGTTGCAGCAAAAGCTATGAGAGAGCAGGGCATAAAAGCTGGTGTTGTAACTATCCATGTGTTACGCCCATTCCCTTATAAGCAAGTAGGTGAGGCATTGAAAAATGCAAAAGCAGTTGCTATTATGGATAAGTCTTCACCTGCAGGTGCTATGGGTGCGATGTTTAATGAAGTGAGTGCGGCTATTTATCAAGCTGCTACAAATAATCGTCCTATACTTTCCAATTATGTGTATGGTTTGGGGGAACGAGATTTAACACAAAAAGACATTAGAAAGATTTATAGTGAGCTTGCAGAGAATGTTAAAGCAGGAAAGCTTACACACAATGCACAAAGATGGATTTGTTTGCGTGGCAAGGAAATGGGTTTCAATTAAGATTCTTAACTTTGAAGAGATATGTTAAAAGGAAAGATAATGACAAAAGAGATAAAAAATCTAAAACAATTTAGTAAGAGTGCTGAAAGATTTGAAGGTGCACATTTGTTATGTCCTGGTTGTGCCCACGGCATGATTGTGAGAGAGGTTTTAAATGCAGTGGATGGTCCAATAGCTCTTGGAAATTCTACAGGGTGTTTAGAAGTTTCTACAGCAGTGTATCCACATACATCATGGAATGTGCCATGGATTCATATTGGTTTTGAAAATGGTTCAACTGCAATTTGTGGTGTTGAAGCTATGTATAAGGCACTTGAGCGTAAGGGTAGATATAAGGGGCAAAAACCTAAATTTGTAGCATTTGGTGGTGATGGTGCGACTTATGATATTGGATTCCAATGGATTAGTGGTTGTTTTGAAAGAGGACATGATTTTACATATATTTGCCTCGATAACGAAGTATATGCAAACACAGGTGGCCAAAGAAGCGGCTCTACCCCTCTTGGTGCTAGTACTTCTACAACACCAGCAGGAAAGGTAAGTTATGGTAAAAAACAAAAGAAAAAAGATTTATTAAGTATTATGGCAGCACATGGAAGCCCATATGTAGCACAGGTTGCACCAAATAAATGGAAAGATATGAATGCTAAAATCAAAAGAGCAATTGATACAGAGGGACCAACTTTTATTAATGCTATGAGTGCTTGTACGACCGAATGGAAATTTAATTCAAATCACACTGTTGAAATGAGTGATTTAGCCGTAGATAGCCTTGTGTTTCCACTTTATGAGATTATTGATGGACATGAGTTGCGCATCACCTACCGCCCTAAAAATGTTATCCCTGTTAGAGATTACTTGGCTGCTCAAGGTAGATTTAAGCATTTGTTTAAACCAGAAAATGAGCATATAATCGAGCAATTCCAAAAAGATGTTGATGCAAGATGGGAATTATTGCAAAGAAGGGAAGAAGCAAAGTTATAATAGACACTTGGCGAGTTAATCTATCTATTTTTAATGGAGTTGTAGTTTATAAATTGCCTAATAAGATAGATTTTAGAATCGCAAGTTTTTTGATTTATCTTCTCATTTACCTTGGTCGCGTTTATTGTTTGCTTGTATTTGATAGAGTGAATTTTAACGTGATTGGGGTCATATACTCGCTGCATATTAAAGTCCAAGCAGATTGATACAATATTATTTCAGCAGATATAATTTAATGTTTTGCATATTGTTTAATAGAAATTTCTTTGTATAGCAAGAGTACTGCTTAAGAAAACGTGTTTTTAAGTAAAGAAATCTTTTTATGCTCTATTATAGTTTAACATGAAGTTTGCAAATCATACAAAGCATATAGAGATGCAAGTTAAACGATAATTGCATGAGAATTACGCCATGTATCTTATTGTGTTCAAATATTTTCTCTTTTTTGTTAGAATCTGACAATGATATATTTGCAACTGCAAATATATACCCCAATTGTTAAAATACAAAATAAACTAGTAAGTATAAAAGGGTTATGACTATGAAAATAAAATCATATGTATTGAGTGGGGTTTTGCTTGGCATAAGTCATATCATGTATGCTGGGGATATTCAAAATGATATTTATAACCTTAATAACCGAAATAACGCTTCAAACGAAATATTCTATAGCAACAATATGGGGACAACATATACTGGTTGGGCATGGGGTAAAGATTTTACACAAACTTATGAAAATGGCACTTTAATTATTGGAAATATCTCAAAAGATCCAAATGCAAATAATATGCATTGGTTTGGTCGAGGTGGCGATATAGGTTTTATTAATGCTACTTTTAATGCAAAAGAAGTCTATATCACAGGCACGCTTGGTTCTGGGAATAGTTTGAGAACAGGTGGTGGTGCAAATCTTACATTTAATGCAAACAGCAATCTTACATTAGACAATGCATATATACATATAAATCGTGCAGGTACGCAAAATTCGACTACTTCCTTGAATGGACAAACAATCAATATAAAAAATTCAGAATTTAATATAGAAAATATCAATGGCGGTGGCATTAACATTGGTAGTGCAAACACAAACAACATAATTCTTGATAATACGCATATAAAAATGGATGGCGGACAAATAAATGTTATTGCAAAAAATTCAAAGCTAAATTTTGGAGCGATTAATATTGTAAATGGCACACTTGATTTAACACAAGCCAATTATACAGAGCTAACAACACATTCTATCAATATGACTAATTCTAGTTTTCGCTCAAATGAACTCAACATGCTAGGTGATATTGTAAATGGTAGATTTGTGCCGACACAAACTCCAGCATATGGGGCAGATCCTCTTCAGAATCTAGGAAATAGTGGACAAGATTTTACTGCAGATTCTGTAGTAATAGATGATAATAACAGCACGTTAAAAGCAGTTAATGCCACAATTGGAGAGCTAAGTTTCAAGGGGGCAGCATTAAGTGGTGCGACAAAAAAGCTAACTGCAACCATTAGTGGAAAATTAAATATTACAACATTAACAAACCCTTACCATTGGGCTGGGGTGGGTTTTACATCTGAGTTAGATGTAAAAGAGGCGAGTGAAGTGAATATAGGAACTATAAATCATCAAAATTATACAAGTGGCAGCACAATACGTGTCAATACAGAAAATAAGCTTGTAGTAGAAAATATTTCTTTCTCCACAGATGGTATCTCTGGGAGCAATGGGCGTGTGGAGCTTAATTCTTCAAATGGTGATGTTGTGGTTAGAAATGTGGTTGGTTGCAATGGGTCATGCACAGGTGGTTTAGGTATCCGCCCTCTTAATATATTGAAGATATCAGGTAAAAATTTTTATGGTGGCAACATAGAAGCTATAGGTTTAACAACAGCTGGAAGTAATTCTACACTTGATTTAACTGGTGTTATGGGCACAAAATTCATCGATATTTTCTCAATACGTTCAGGTACACTAAAAGCAAGTGATTTTCATATCAATAATTTTGTAGTGTATAAAGGCAACTCTTATTCTGTTGTAGATCAAAATATCGGTAAAAGCTTTATTAATTATCTTTCAATGGAGCTTGGTACGAGTGATACGGCTGATGGAGCAGATATTAGATTTACTGGTGGGGGTGAGATTCTAAATTTTAATGTAATTGATGCTAGACCAACTTCATTTATTCATATGAGTGGTGATAAAGCAAAAAAGATTAACTATGTAAATACAAATATTATGAATATTAAGGAAGCTGAAGTCAATCTCCATAATGGTATCTTTAATACAATAGTTTCGCAAAAAGGACAAACAGCAATCGCATCTAACACTAAAATAGTTGCCAATGCTTTAAATGTCAATGAGCTTCTACACATCAAAGATTCTAGTAAGCATAGTG